>NZ_JAQWXX010000132.1 GCF_029254265.1 Algoriphagus sp.
GTCAAAACCGTTTATTTTGACCTAATTTAGTACCCGTTAAGATCGCAAGAAAGCGATTGTCACTGGCTGTCACTTCTAACTTATTTGGCTACTGGCATCTTTGCGGATATACATAATAAGTAAATATAAAAGTCAATTAAGCCACCTTTTTTATGGAAATTAGTTTGAAAGAGTCTCGCCTAATAGCGGGAACAGAAATCCAAGGAGTATCTCTTAAAAAATTAACAGAACACAAAGATTATAGAGGAAGTTTTACTGAAATTTTTAATCACCGATGGGATATAGACTTAGATGCCGTTCAATGGAGTTTAGTCAAATCAGTGGCTAATGTTTATCGCGGGATGCATTTTCACAAGCGTCACGATGAATATTTTTGTCTTGTTCAGGGGAAATGCGAATTAGGGCTTAAGGATATGAGGTCCAATTCTCCGACATATCTGCAGTGGTCGTTGTATGAACTTCATGGAGACGATCTTGCAGCATTGATTTTTCCTCGCGGCCTCCTGCATGGCTGGTATTTTCCAATTCCATCTATTCACGCTCAATCCGTTTCTGAGTCATATGTGGATTATGGTAAGGATGACAATTGGGGAGTGGTCTGGAACGATCCTGATTTAGGTATTCCCTGGTCATTTGATAATCCCATTGTATCTAATCGAGCAGGGGATTTTCCTGATTTAGATTCTTTTATTTCCGGAATAGCACCTTTTTAATCTTTTTTAGGAGGTGATTAGGAACATCAGAAAGTTTTCTTCCCTTTAAGCGAATGATGAGACTTTGGGACCTAAAATCAGAATCTGAAATAACCCTTTTAAAAGCTTCTTCTTTTTTCATTTGAAAAAGGAATTTGTCCGCTATGATTTTTTCCCATCGCATCAATTCTACCTTTCGCTGTTTGGAAGACATTCCCGGGTGGCTACCTCTATGAAACCACATGATGGTAAATTCCAGACCGAAGTAAGATCTGCATTCAGGTTGATTTAGAAACTGTTCCCACATATACATGTCTGTGCGCAATTCCTTAGGAGTAGTGCGCCACCCAAAAGGTAGTTTTTTATAAAAATCAAGTCTATGTCCTACACAGGAGAGTTTCAATAGGGGTTTTTCCAAATTATCGAGATTTTTCCATCCATTGAACATTACCTCACTCTCTTCTAAAGTTGAATAGTTCAGAGTTGATGCAAAGTCATAATTGCTTAGGTAGATTTCTAATGTCTCTAGATGATTAGGTAACATAAGATCCCGATCACATAAATAAGAAATATACTTTCCCTTTGCTTCCTCCATTAGGACTTTGTGTCGGTTTTCTTCGCCTCTTCGGGGGTGCTTTTCGAAATCAAAGAATCTTATCCTAGAGTCTTTTTTCATAAGATCTCTTATGACTTCTTTAGTAAATTCATAAGTACCATCTCCAATGATTAATATTTCAAAATCCTGTACAGTCTGCTTAAGTACGCTAGCTACAGAATGAGGTAAAATCAGACCTCTGTCAATTGTGGTAGGAATTACCACAGAAAATTTTACAGTCGAGGTGGTCATGTATTTGCCAGTTTCTTCAATTGATCTATAGTTCTAATTACTTCTACTCCTTCTGCCAAATCTGTTAATGGAGGACTTCCTCCATTCAAGTAATTGATGAAAGAAGCAAGTTCACTTTCAAGAGGGGATTTAGTGTTAAATGCCCGTTTTTCACTTCGGATTTCTTCAGGCTTCGACCGATCATCTCCATGAAAAATTTCGATGTAATTTACTTTCTCGTCTTTTAGGACTGCCACACCCTTGGTGAAATGCAATCGCACTTCCCGTCTTTTGTCAGCATATCTATTCGAAACTTCCAATACACATGGTATTTCCTCTCCAAGAAATGCAGTCATTCCGCGTTGAATACCATTATAAACTTCCACCACTGCAGCTTTTGGTTTAGGGAAATAGCCCAGCAGACAAAAGGCAATTGTAATATCATGTGGAATCAAGGTCCAAACCGAATCCACATCTGATCGTGGGCTAGTCCAATTACAGCGATTGGATTTATAAAAAACAAGATCTCCCAGTTCTCCACTTTTCACTAAATCAGCAAGCATTCGAATACCTGCATGATAAAGCCAATTGTGCATGACATAGATTTGATTTCCTTCAATATTTAGTAGCTCTTCAGCTTCTTGAAGATTACAGGTCAGAGGTTTTTCAACAAAAATAGGGACCTTATCATTTACGAGGTCTTTCAGCACCTCAAAATGGGTGATCGCTGGAGTAGAGATGACCCATCCTTTAGGGCTGAAGTTTTCTGGTCTGCTTGCGAAAACCTGCGTTGCTCCCATATCGAGAGCTTTGATTCTGTTTTCCTCGGAAGGATCCACTACGAAGACGGACTGCTTTAGGCCTATTAAATCACGTAGAATATTCCTTCCCCAAATCCCACAACCTATTAATCCAATCTCAGTTTCCATAGTGTTTTCAATGGTATAAAATTGAAAATCAATTAGTTGTTTTTGAAAACTACCTTCCCAGCAACCACAGTCATCATCACTTTGGTTGTCAAAATTTCTTCCTCGGGAACTTGCATGATATCCTTGTCATAGATAGTGAAATCAGCTGCTTTACCGACTTCGATCGAACCTTTGAAATCTTCTTCAAACTCCGCAAAAGCCCCATCTAAAGTATAGGATTTTAAGGCTTCAGCTCGGGTCATTTTCTGATCGGCTTCGTAGCCACCTTCCGGCATTCCTTGCAATGTTTTTCTTGTTACGGATGCATAGAAAGAAGGAAGTGGATCCACAGGTTCTACTGGCGCATCAGTTCCGTTGGTGACTACCGCTCCGGTTTTCATCAGCTTTTGCCAAACGTAGGCGCCATCAATGATTCGCTTCTCGCCCAAGCGATCAATTGCCCAAGGACGATCTGAACTCAAGTGAATTGCCTGCATCGCCGCGATTACGCCCAATTGTCCAAATCTTGGAATATCATCCGGGTGAATATGCTGTGCATGCTCAATCCTGAATCGGTGATCGGTTGCGTTTGGATTTTTTGCAAGAGCTGCTTCGTAGCGATCCAAAATCTCTTGATTTGCACGGTCGCCGATGGCATGTGCACAAACTTGGAAACCCAAAGGCAAAGCTTTTTCAGAAACTTCAGTCACAACAGACATCGGCAAAGTCTCATGGCCTCTGTGTCCTGGGCGATCGGTATAATCTTCAAGTAGCCAAGCTCCCCTTGGGCCAAGGGCACCATCACAGTTCAGCTTGATCGAACGTACTGTCAGCATGTGATCTGCGGAATCGATCATTGGGCCTTTTTTATACCATTCTTCCAAAAGTTGCGGCTGTCTTCCAGTCAACATGATGTACTGACGGACGGTGAGCTTGCCTTCATTTTTGAATTTCTGTACCAAATCAATCACTTCCTGCCCACTTCCGGCGTCGTGGAAGGAAGTAATCCCTTTCTCCACCAGTTCTTGTAAAGCTAAAGTCAGGGCTTGTTCGTCTTTCTCAGGAGTAGTTTCCGGGATCAACCGGGCAACTAATCCTGAAGCTCGCTCAGTCAGGATACCGGTAGGATTTCCCAAATCATCTAAAATAATTTCTCCACCTTCCACTTCACCCGGTCGTTCGCCTTTGAGATTGGAGATGCCCGCCAATTCCAGTGCTTTTGCATTGGTAAATGAAGCATGTCCGGAAGCATGACTGAGATACACTGGATTATCGGCAGAGACTTCGTTTAGTTTGTCATTGGTTTGGAAGCCTTTGACCATTTTCTCTGGCTTTTCGATCCATTTATCCTGATGCCAGCCACGACCGGTGATCCAATCGCCAGGTTTGGCTTTGGCTACTGCCTCGGCTACTTTCTCGACTAATTCATCGTAGGTTTTCACGTACATCAGGTCAAGCTCCAGCTTATTGTAGCCAATTCCCATCAAGTGTGCATGGGATTCGATGAGGCCTGGGGTCATGGTTTTGCCTTCAAGGTCGATTACTTCGGTCTGATCACCAATGTGTTCGCTGATTTCAGCAGTGCTGCCGATTGCGAGGATCAGTCCGTCTTTTACAGCAACTGCTTCTGCAGTAGGATTAGCCTCATCTACGGTATAGACGATTCCATTGGCAAAGACTAGATCGGCTGGTTCAACTTTTTTTGAATTACAGGAAAACAGAAAAAGCCCCAGGATCCCTAATAGGTAAAAGTATTTCATATGTTTTTAATTTGATTTTTAACGGTCATATTGCCTGTCCTAAGAATCGGGAGAATCTCGCATTTTAATCACAGCTCAGTTGGACTTCCCGAGTTATGCTAGATTTCATATTTGGTTTTCTTTTCTGAAAGCTAAAAGTTTTGGATCAATCCCCCAAAACCAATCCTGTAATTACCTAATCCAGATCTTTCTTGATTCGGTAAATCTCCCATCCACTTCCAGATTTAAAATATAAAGACCCGGTGTTAAAAATTGAGATTGGATTTCCACTGTGGTATTGGCAGGAATGTCAATATCCTCCAAAAGTATTTGACCCATGGCATTAACCAATCGGCCTTTTGCAGCTAAGTTGGTGATGATTTTGATCGGACCGGAACTTGGGTTGGGATAGACTTTGAGTTGGAATTCATCTGAACCTGAGTTCTGGTTGTCGGTAGATTTGAAGTAGATCATCCCTCCGGCTTTGGTTCCCAAGATCAAATCAGGAGCTTCGCTGAAAAGTGGATTTACCACAGCAATCCAGGTGTTTCTCCCAAGACGCGTGGGGAAATTTTGAATGCCCACAGTCACCAAAACTTCTTCTCGCAAGTCGGAATTCATGAAGTCTTTTACTTTTACCAAAATCCCTCGCTGGTCGATCGCATAGAGATCGGGCTTATCCTTTTGGAGGACGGCTACATTCAAATTACGATTGGCAGGATTATCCGAAAAATCTAAAAAGTCAATTTCCTGTACTGTTGCAGTCAAGGAATTAAAATTCATTTCATATAGATCCAAACCTCCATTTTGCTTCGCCACGAGAAGGTAATCATTTTGAGAATATCCAAAAAACTGGAGATAGTCCCCTATTTTCGGTTCGTATCCGGAAATGGATAGAGGCTTAACTCCATCTGAGAAAACTTCATAAAGCTGTTGTTTTGGGATATTGTTTTCAAAAATAACTCCATTGTAAAACTGGTAGGATTGGTTGGTTTTATCTTTGAATTCTAAATACTGGGCATCTAGGATTTGAAGATTCCCCAACATATCCGCTCCGATTTCTTGGCTGATAAAGCTGTTGTTTCGAAAAGCAAATGTGGAAACTTTGGATTTTATTTCTCCATTTTTGAATTGGTTGCTTGTGAAAATCAGTGTCCCGCTATTTTTATTTCCCTTGAAAAATGGTCTGGAATTTTCGCCTAGATCCAAGATTTGATCTTGAAGATATGGGCTTGTTAAATTTCCGTTTGAAGAAAGTTTGACAATTGAATTCTGGAAATCGATAGCATAATTGAAAGCAGATTCATTCGTGTTTAGTGAAATGATAAGTTCATCTTCAATCAACTGACCAATGTGGAAAAGTGGGAATTCAGGAAATTTGCCATAACCAGGAATTTCAGTTTTGAAGCTTTCAAAAATTGGATTTGCATTTGTTCCACCATTGGGAAGGAAATAAAGGCTGCTGCACTCATCTCTTCCGAGCACTAAATCATTAACGCCATCGCCATCAAAATCTTTGTAAAGTATCGAATGTCCTCCAGCATGCTGGATACGTTGATTTTCATCGATCCGGGAGTTTGGGGCTATCGGCGAACCTTGGCAGGTCTGCCCGAAGGTAAATTCACTACAACCACAGAATACAAAATTCCCCCAAAATCGAACGGGAAATTCGAAGCCATCGAGATCAGCTATCCCTTTTCGCTCGATGGAGGTGTTTTTGTAAAACTCCAAAAAATCACCTGAGGCAAAATTGAAAATCACCAAGTCGAGATCCCCATCACCATCTAAATCTTGAATAAGAGGCGTATCTAAATTATTGACCTGAATATTTCCTGAACCATCCAATTTGAGGAAATTTTGAGCTAGTGACCAAGAAAGTTGATTTCCTTGACTTGTGTTTTTGTAGGCTTTGATCCCTAAAGCCGTAGCTGTAAACAAGTCCTTTTTGCCATCCCCATCAAAATCTACCAATTTTAAAAATCCTGAAATATCAGTTGGAAATAAATAGCTGAGTTCAGGTAAATGAGTGAAGCCATCACCTGACTTTTCAAAGACTTGAAGTTGTCGGGAATTGATATCCCAGATTGCCCACTCTTCCTTTCCATCACCTGTAAGGTCTATGGTCTGAATCTGAGCAGAATTGATGCCTCCCGCGAAAGGAGCAGAGAGGATTTCACCTGACAGATCTATACTCAAGTCATTTTTGAGGCTATAATTTTCTTGCGCTTTTGCCCCAGCCGAAATAATGAAAAGGAATATAAGATAAATTTTGCGCATAAATTGGAGGTGTTCAGACTAAAATTAATACGTCAGTCAGGCTTCAAAGATGTGAATGATTCGTTTATTTTGAGAATAATTAATTATAAAGCTATGAATATCTCCGACCTCTATCAACGCTATTTGGCCAGTACCGGCGTCAGTACGGACACTCGAAAAATCAATCCAGGAAATATCTTCTTTGCCCTAAAGGGACCAAACTTCAATGCAAATGACTTTGCTGCAAAAGCTTTGGAGATTGGGGCAAGCACAGTAGTGATTGATGAAGAGGCCTATTTGATCGAAGGGGATGAGCGGTACTTTTTGGTAGAAGACGCCTTGATTGCCTTGCAAAAACTAGCAAATCATCATCGGCATCAGTTGGATATTCCAATTATCGGATTGACAGGTTCTAATGGTAAAACTACCTCAAAAGAACTTTTAAACGCTGTTTTAAAACAAAAATTCAATACCCTCGCTACGATAGGAAATCTCAACAATCACATCGGAGTACCCTTGACTTTGCTTCAGATTAAACCAGAACATGAAATCGCCATCATCGAGATGGGCGCCAATAAACAAGGCGATATTCAGGAGCTTTGCGAGATTACTGAGCCTACTCATGGTTTTATTACCAATATTGGAAAAGCGCATTTGGAAGGAATGGGTGGTCCCGCAGGTGTTTTGAAAACCAAGACCGAACTTTATCAGCATTTATTGGCGAACGGAGGGACTGTTTTTATTAATTCGCAGGATCCGATTTTGTCCAACATGATCAAGCGATTTGAAAATCCAATTCTATATCCTGCCAAAGGCGATTTTTGTGAAGTGGAGTTTAAAGGAGCAGATCCATTTGTGAAGTTTTCTACTGAGGGTTCGGAGGAGATTTATCTAACTTCGATGATTGGAGCCTATAATTTTGGAAATATTGCCACGGCCTTGACTTTAGGGAAATTTTTCGGAGTGCCGATGGAAAAAGCCATTGAAGGGGTAGTGAATTACCGCCCGGCCAATATGCGCTCCCAGCTAGTAGAGAAGCGAAGCAATCTGATCATTCTCGACGCATACAATGCAAATCCTTCCAGTATGGAAGTTGCCATTCGGACTTTTGGGGACATGACTGGACGAAAGCACAAGATGATCATCCTTGGAGATATGTTTGAGCTGGGGGAACATGCCGAAGCCGAGCATCGCAGATTGGGTGAGATTGTCAGTGAGTATGAAATTGATAAGGTTTGCTTTACTGGGAATCTGATTGTTTCTGCCTTGGAGACTGCACCGAAAGCGCTGTATTTTCCAGATCCTTTTTCTTTTCGAAACTGGCTTGAGGATAGTAAATTGGAGGATTACCTGATTTTGATCAAAGGCAGCCGTGGCATGAAACTCGAGACTTTGGTAGATTTTATTTAAACCTGTAAGTCTTTGCCTTGTTATAACTTCTGAATTTCACATTCTATATTTTAAATTAAATCTATGCGACCTTACCTCAAATTTTTGTCAGCCTTAGCAGACCACAATTCCAAAGAGTGGATGGATGATAATAAGAAGTGGTATCTCGATTCAAGAGAGGAGTTTATCGAAGATGTGGCCGTGATGCTCAAAGGAGTGGAGGCATTTGAGCCTGCTATGGCAGCTTTCAAACCAAAGGATTGCATCTTCCGAATCAATCGAGATGTTCGGTTCTCAGCGAATAAAAATCCCTATAAAAATAACTTTTCGGCCTATTTTTCTGCAAAAGGAAAAAAGGTTGAGTGGCCAGGATATTATGTTCATGTACAGCCCGGAGCATCTTTTATCGGGGGTGGATTGTGGATGCCTAGTTCTGACGTCTTGAAAAAAATCCGAAGAGAGATAGACTATTCTGGAGAAGAATTGAAAAAGATTTTAGCGAGTAAAGAAGTCTCGGAAGTCTATTCAGGAATTGAGGGGGAAAAGTTGAAAACCAGTCCTAGAGATTATGATGCAGATCACGAATTCATAGAATTTCTAAAATTGAAGAGCTTTATTTTGAGTAAACCTATTTCAGATCGGGATATCGATTCAGGTAATTTTATTAACGTGGCACTCGATGGTTTTCAGCGAATGAAGCCTTTCCAAGAATTTTTGAGCCGGGCGATTGAGGATGTGGAAGATGGATCAGGTATTCTTTAAAGTTAGAAAGCTAAGGTGAGAAGTCTGAAAATTTTAAATTTGTGATTTCAGACTTCTCATTTTTCTAGTAGTTTCTCGAGGATTGCAGCAACGCCGTCTTCTTTGTGATGTAGTGTTATTTCTTTAGCTACGGCTTTCACTTCCGGTCTGGCATTGTCTACTGCCACTCCCCATCCCACAGATTGAAGCAGGTCAATGTCATTGTAATTGTCCCCGAAGGCAATGACAGATTCCATTCCAAAATCAAATTCATGAGCTAAGATTTTTTTCAGCCCTGTTGCTTTGGAGATAGCTTTTGGAGCGATTTCTAAATAAGTATCGCTTGATCGGTAGAGATGTAGATCCAATGAATGTTCGAAATGTAATTCTCCAAAAAGCCAAGAGATGTCTTGGGATGAACCCATGCACATCACTTTATGAGCCCCTGAATTCCCTTTGCTCCACATATCGACTACTTCCAAGCCTTTCATCCAAGTATATTGAACTTTGGTGTTTTTCACTTCTCGTTGAGACCAATAGTCATCTTTCTCCTCATACCAATTTTCTCCCTGATAGAGACTAATATGAATCTCAGATTTGGCCGTGAGGCGAAGGATTTTTTCAACCAAAGCCACTGGAATCGACACGTCTTCTAAAATCTCACCTTCCGAACTCAATACAAAGCCTCCATTGTAGGCTATCAAAGGCTGGGGATTCTTTCCAAGATCATTGACCAAATGCCGCATAGCATCTGGCATTCGCGAACTCGCGAGGATGACAGGGAAGTTTGCTGGAAATCGGTTCACTACATCTTTCAATCGAGGAGAGAGATCCCGAATTGAATTCAAAAGAGTTCCGTCAATATCAGAACATAAAGCTTTAACCATATTAATCGAAGTCTGACCAATCCACTTGATCTGCAAAGTTGGTAAAGAACCCAATTCCAATAATGGCTATGAAAATGATTACGATCAAAAAGCCGATCAGCTTTACTATCAATTCAGCTTTTGCCCAATTTGCTTTGTTTGGCTCAGTGTTTTTGTCTACAGCCCATACAATCAGCATGATAAATCCTATTAAGGGTATTTTAGTAACAATTACGGATATGATCCAATCGCCGAGGGTTACGGGTGGCTTTTTAAATTCTTCTGGAATATTCATAGCGCTTAGTGGTTAAGTTTTTAAAAATCGGAGGTTTCAAAAGTGTATTCCTGCATTGCAAAATTCTCTGGGTTGGTAGGGTCACCTTGAAGAAATTGAACAGTAATCTGTTTATAATTATCGGAGTTTTCAAAATCTCTTAGGTAGATCTCAGCACATTTTCTGGCTAAAACTTCAGGTTGATTCCCAAGGATAAGTGGATCCCCATTTTCGAGTTTGAGAAAAATGGTAGATTCTACATTGTCATCTGTTTTGTTGGTGCTCAAGTTGACACTCATACTTTGGAAGTCACCCAATTGTCTAATTTCATCCGAGGGAAGGAAGCCTTCCCCGATCATGGATTCCATTCCTTTAGCAGCAAACTTGATTAGACCTTCAGGATTGCAAGAGCAAGAACCTAAAAGCAATAGTAAGGGCAGAAGAAAAATCAAATTTGAAGTTTTCATTAATTTGGTTTAGATGAAATTGAAACTTCAAATTAATAAAAAATCAGGAAGAAGCTTTTTCCACCAATAGCACGACCCTGAATTGGTCTGGGTCAATTCGAATATTGGTGGCAGGATAAGGAGTCACATCAATTAGTTTTATAGCATAATCTCCCACTTTTGCCTGAACAGGTAAGCCTGACACATTTGGCTCTGTAGATAATTTCAACACGCTTTCCTTCCCTTTTTGATTGATCAGTAATTCTACTTCTACAAATCCAGCCCAAATGCAAGTGACATCGGATGGACACCTGGATTCATTGGGATAGGCATTGAATGTGATGGAAAGGTTTTCGCTACAATAGTTTACTGTATCGAAAACTTGTATTGAGATTTCTTCTCCCATCGCTGCATCGACACAATCAGGGTCTTGTACACATGAAAAGAATAGTGAAACTGAAAGTAGGAAAAGCATTAGGGGTTTCATAGTGGTGGAAAATTACCAAATAAGACGAAAGCTGAGTGGATTAAGTTTTTTATAAAAGTGTATAAGTGAAAACATGAGCTTATTTTTCTCAATTCATAGTTTCCGATTTGTGTCGTTTTGTTCTAGAGCTGTACAAATAAAAAAGGCAAGCATGTAAGACTTGCTTTCGGGGGGAGTCGAACCGATGACCTTCCCGCTGGCTAGCGGGACATTTTAGTCTCAGAGCAGCGCTACAAATAAAAAAGGCAAGCCGATAGACTTGCCTTGGTGGAGGATAACGGAGTCGAACCGATGACCTCTACACTGCCAGTGTAGCGCTCTAGCCAGCTGAGCTAATCCCCCTTTATTGTGACGTTTAAGGCTCTAGCCTCCCGATAGCTATTGGGATGAGCTAATCCCCCATTTTATGGTTTGCAAATATAGACCTCAGTTTCTTGTTTACAAGAGAATATTTACTCTGTCGAATAATTTATTCTAGTTAGAATGCTTCGGCCCAGAGTGACCTCATCGGTAAACTCAAGTTCGCCACCAACAGGAATTCCTCTTGCTATCGTACTTACTTTTATTGATTTTTCCTTTAACCTTTTGGCTAGATAAAAGGAAGTAGTATCTCCTTCCATCGTAGCAGAAAGAGCCAAAATAACTTCTTGAACCGGTTGATCTTGTTGAGCTTTTTCGATTCGTTCCATTAAGGATTCTATTTTCAATTCTTCCGGACCTATCCCCTGAATTGGAGAAATGACACCACCAAGAACATGGTATTTCCCTGAGAATTGGTTGGTATTTTCAATGGCTAAGACGTCTCGAATATCTTCGACCACACAGATTAGACCTCCATCTCTTCTATGACTAATACAAATACTACACTCTTCTGCATCTGAAATATTGTGACAAGTTTTACAGTACTGGATTTCAGTTCGCATCCGCGTAAGGGCTAAAGCAAGCGCTTCAGTGTTCACTTCATTTTGCTTGAGTAGATGTAGCGCAAGTCGCAATGCAGTTTTTTTTCCTATTCCAGGAAGTCTGGAGATTTCGGTTACCGCGTCTTCGATGAGTTTGGAGGGTAAGTTCACTAGATAGGGATTAATTAAACTATTGCAGCTTGGATTCCAGCGTCTAAAATAGCTTCACATAGAGGTTTTAACTCTTCATAACCTCCTTTTTTCACAGCACATTTCCCTTTATAATGAATAATTAGGGTGCATTGCTCTGCTTGTTCGACAGTATGCTTGCAAACTTTTACCAAAATATTGGCAACATGATCAAAGGTGTTGAAATCATCATTATAAACAACCAAATCATAGGCGTCCAAATCGACTAATTCCTCCACTAATACTTCTTCTTCCTCAAACATCGGATGGGTTGTGTTCATTTGATTCATTTTGCAAAATTAAGAATATTAGACAACTTAGCGAACCGTCAGCTCCTCATTTATGAATCCCCAAATAGTTCTCGTAGTAATCTCATGTTATTTCTTACTGCTTTTTCTGATTTCCTGGTTTACATCCAGAAAAGTTTCTGCTGACACTTTTTTCACAGGGGATCGCCAGTCACCCTGGTTTTTGGTCGCTTTTGGAATGATCGGAGCATCGCTTTCCGGAGTGACTTTCATTTCTGTACCAGGTGAAGTAGGTAATTCTAACTTCTTTTACTTTCAAGTTGTTTTAGGCTATACCTTGGGATATTTCACTATTGCCAAGGTTTTACTTCCACTCTATTACCGTTTAAACCTGGTTTCGATTTACTCTTATCTCGAGGATCGATTTGGATTTTGGTCTTATAAGACCGGTGCTTTTTTCTTTATTCTCTCCCGGACTTTAGGTTCATCACTTCGGGTCTTTCTAGTCGCTTCAGTATTGCAGTTGATTCTTTTTGATTCCCTTGGTATTCCATTTTGGGTTTCTGTATTGATTACAGTAGGGTTGATTTGGCTTTATACCCATCGTGGAGGAATTAAAACGGTGGTTTGGACAGATACACTTCAGACTTTCTTTATGCTCGCTGCAGTGGTGGTTTGTATTGTTTTGATTGGCAACGAATTGAATTTCGAGGGTGTCAAGGACTATTTCACCGCAGTATCCAATGATCCTAGATCGAAGATTTTCAACTGGGATTGGAAAGCAGGTACCAATTTTTTCAAACAGTTTATCTCCGGGGCTTTCATTACTATTGTGATGACTGGATTGGATCAGGATATGATGCAGAAAAATCTGACTTGTAAGAACATCGGAGATGCACAGAAGAATATGTTCTGGTTTACCATCATTTTGGTATTCGTTAATTTACTTTTTCTCTCTCTTGGGGTGATGCTTTATTTGTATTCGGAGACAAATGGAATTTCGCTTCCTGCTAAAACAGATGAGCTGTTTCCGATGCTGGCAACGCAGCATTTTTCTGCATTTGCAGGGATTGTTTTTGTACTCGGAATTACTGCTGCAGCCTATTCAAGTGCAGATTCTACTTTGACCGCATTGACCACTTCCTTTTGTATTGATTTCTTGGAGCTTGAGCGAAAATATCCTGCGGAAAAGCGAGTGAGTATCCGCAAAAAAGTCCACTTGGTATTTACTTTTGTGATGTTTTTAGTGATCCTTTTATTCCATTGGATTAATGATCAAAGCGTGATCAATTCGGTATTTATAATTGCGGGTTACACCTATGGCCCCCTTTTGGGCTTGTATTCATTTGGGCTTTTTACAAAATGGCAGGTTCAAGATCGCTGGGTGCCATACATTGCAGTAGCGGCTCCCGTTTTGGCTTATATCATTAGCTCAAATTCAGAGGCTTGGTTTTGGGGCTATAAATTTGGCTTTGAAGTTTTGATTTTGAACGGTCTCCTGATGTTTACTGGATTGTTTTTGCTTCGCAAAAAATAATTAGATCGAGAGTTCAATCTCAGGATTCCAAAAATGCTTTTCAAAATTTAGGATCTGATCATTCTCGATTTTCACACCTTCTTTTTCAAGTAATTCCTGCATTGCGGTCGGGCTGGAAAAATGGTTTTTTCCTGTTAATAAACCGACTCGATTTACTACGCGATGGGCAGGTACATCGGCCATCGTATGGGCTGCGTTCATGGCGTATCCCACCATTCGAGCTCCACTTTTCAGCCCCAGATAGTGAGCGATTGTGCCGTAGCTGGTGACTCTGCCTTCGGGGATTAATCGTACCACTTGGTACACTAAATCAAAGTAATTAGGCTTTTCTCCTTTCATCGGACCAGTTGATTATTGCTTGGTTTATGGCGTTTTTCGCACTTTTTTCAATTGCTTTTTCACCTGATTTAATTGGGAATTGGAAACGGATGACTAGACTTTCTGGCTTCCGCTCCAGGACATTTAATTGAGCACCGTCCACAAAAACCCGATCAGAAAATGGAGCCAATTCTTTGGAAAGGGATGACTCTAATTCATTTAATTGGACATTTGAATGAAAAGGAATTTCTGAATCAATAATAACTTGATGTGAGTCATTTTTGGAGTAATTCACCACATCTGAACTGAAAATCATGTTGTTTGGCACCAATATAATTTCCCCCGTTTCTCCTTTCAATACCAAATTGACCAAAGTGATATCTCGAATAAAACCTGTATTCTTTCCAACTGTAATTTTATCGCCAATCTCCAATTGTTCAGAAAACATAATGATTAATCCGTTGACAATATTAGTAATGTAGTCTTTGGTCAAAAGTGCAATGGCTGCAGCGACAATAGTGATGCTAGTCAGAAACTCCAAGGGTTTAATGTTGAAGGCTAGCATAATTGCTATCAGCAATATATTCACGTTCAGAATCCAGCTGATCCGGTCAATTCCAATCATAAAGTTTGGCTGAACTTTGTGATCATCAGTTTTTTGAAGATAAAATTTCAAAACTGCAATCCTTCCTAAAGAAATAATGAGGTTTGCACTTAGTAAGAAGATTAAAGCTCGGAGTCCTGCTTGGATGAAAACGCTTTCTGAAATGTATCTAGTCAAAAAGGAATTTCCTTCATACAAAAATTCCAATCCGAATAGAATAGCTAGTTTAATGAAGAAGTTTCTTCTCCTTACATTTTCCTTACTCTTTATGATCGATTTAAGTTGGTTCATGCCTTTTTTTAAAAATTAAGCCTAATTTTAGGAATAATACGAGACAAATTTTAATTAGTATGAGCAGAAATATAATCATAACTGGAGCAGCAGGAAATCTTGGAACAGCCGTAGTAGAAAAGTTTAAGCGTGAAGGTTATCATATCATTGCTTTGGTACAGCCTAATAAAGATGAACAAGTAGAGGAGGCAGACGATATCTACGAGGTGGATGTGACTGATGAAAATGCTGTGGCTGAATTCATTAAGGAATATCAACTCCAATATGGTGAATTGGATGCGCTGGCAATGATCGTTGGAGGATTTGCAATGGGATCTATCTCAGAGACTAGTCAGGATGATTTTGAAAGCATGTTCAAGCTTAATTTTTTCAGTGCTTTTCATTTGGTAAAAGGATTTTTGCCAATCATGAAAAATCAGAAAAAAGGAACAATGCTATTTGTCGGGGCTCGTCCGGCATTACAATTAGAAGATGCAGTCGGCAAACTCGCCTATGCAATGAGTAAGAAGTTAATTTTCGATTTGGCGGAAATAGTCGGAGAGGAAACCAAAGAGACTTCAATTCGATCCCATATCTTTGTGCCAAGTATTATAGATACTCCGCAAAATAGAGAGTCGATGCCTGATGCGGACTATAGTAAGTGGGTAACTCCAACCGATATCGCAGAATCCATGCATTTCGCAGTGAATACTCCAGCACTTCAGAATACTACCTTCAAACTTTACGGTGAGGTCTAACTTATTTTAAGATGAGAATTAAACTAATTTTAGCATTTGTATTTGCTTCTTTTTTTTCAAATATCTGCCTAGCCCAAACTGCTGAGCAGGAAGTTAAACATGTGATCGAATCTCTTTTTGATGGAATGAGAACCAAAAATACGGATCAAATTGCTGCTGTTTTCTCGGGAGATGCGATTATGCAGACCATTGCCATGTCAGCTGATGGACCTCAAGTTAACTCGGGCTCTGTTCCGGATTTCTTAAACCGGATAGGTACAACACCAGCAGATACCCAACTTGATGAACGGATTTTAGATTATCAAATCAAAATAGATGGTCCAATGGCAACTGCCTGGACTCCTTATGAGTTTTATGTCAATGGTGATTTTAGTCATTGTGGGGTGAATTCCTTTCAGTTGGTCAAATTTGCCGAAGGCTGGAAAATAGTATACATCATTGATACCCGTCGCAAGGAGCCTTGTAACCCCTAAGAATATGAATGAATTAAAGGCAAAGGTTTATGAGACCGCCATATCCAAGGTGAAGGAAAAAATAAAAATGCTTGATGAAGAACGTCGAGCGATTAATCTTGGGATTCTCGAAGATACCAAAAGTAGTGCAGGAGATAAGTTTGAGACTGGTCGAGAGACTATGACTCAAGATTTGCTTACAGTTGAAAAACAACTGAAGCAGGCTAAATTTGAGTTTGACGAACTCTGCAGACTCCAATCCATAAAGGGTATATCTCCAACTGTGCAAGAAGGTAGTTTAGTCCATTTGGGAAATGATATTTTCTTGATTTCTCTTAGTCTTGGTCAGCTTGATGTGGATGGACAAAAGATCTTTTTACTAAGCGAAAGCTCTCCACTTGGACAAACTTTGATCGGTCAGAAAAAAGGAAGCGAGGTCAATTTTAGAGGCAAAATGATGAAAATTGAAGGCTTATTTTAATCCTCCTTTGGGATAAAACTCATCAATTCTTCTTCTCCATTAAGGAAAGTAAGTTTGTCTTTTCCGATTTTCAGATTTCCCACTTTGCTTAAAGCTCCCAGAAAATCTTGTTCACCAGTTCCAGGACAAGCTTTTCTGGTTACTGCACCAGGATCGAGTCTGATAGATGATCCTTCAAGAGCAAAACTGCCGGATAGATTGTTACAGCCCGTGAAACCTGCTAGTTTTCCGCCTTCAAGAAAATTAAGGGAAGGAACACCATCTGCAAATTGACTTAGATCCAGGCTCTTTCCCATTAGAGAAGACAGTGCCCATGAATTTCCCATCAACAGACTTAGAGGGTTTATTGGGTTCAAACTTCCACAGCTACTTACAACAAAGAAAATTAACCCTATACTGAATGACTTGATTGCTTTCATGGTGTTTTATTTTGATGGGAAAGTTGAAAATGTAATGATCTAATTTAGCCAAAATTCAGATTAATCGAATTCCCTAAATAAGATCTTATAGTAATAATTGCTTCCTTTTTTGATTTTTTTCTAATGTTTGTGCTATTTTTTTCAAAAAACTCTAATGAATTGTTTGGCTAATTGGGATTTAGGCAGTAAGATTGTCAAGTCAATTTTCCAATCATGGTATTTGCAGCGAAATTTTCTTCCAATGAAACCCAATTTCCGATCTCGGCGACTGGCGCATGCACATTTTTTTCTATGACTACCGGAATGTTCACGATGATTACGGGTTGATCCCGTTCGATCTATAAAGTACCCGCCTCCGAGGCCTGAAAAGGCATAATCAATTACAGAAATTAATCTCCAGTTTATTTATGAAAATCATCAAGTTTGGTGGCTCATCCGTAGCGAACCATGACAACATTAAACGAGTTTTTTCAATTCTTCAGGAAAAACTGAAACGAAGCGAAATCGCCGTTATTTTTTCAGCTTTTGGGGGTGTTACCGAGAGTCTTTTAGAGATTGCCAGATTGGCTAGGGAGGGAGATGAAACGTATCGAGACCTCCTTCAAACACTGGAAGAAAAACATTTGATGCTTGTCAGACAGCTCATTGGAGTGCATAATCAGTCTACTGTCATGACTTATGTCAAAGTCCGATTTAAAGAATTGGAGGATCTCTTTCACGGTATCTATTTAATCAAGGAAAACTCACCACGCACACTAGATTATGTCGCAAGTTTTGGAGAGCGTTTGTCCGCATTTATTTTGGCCGAGGCCCTTTCGGCTCAAGGAGTGCGAACTCAGTTTTTGGATGCAAGGGATGTGATCAGGACAAATGATCGATTTGGTCAGGCGAAAGTGGACTTTGAAACTACCAACTCTCAAATCAAATCCTACTTTGGTAAGCATGAAGGAGTCAAAGTGATCACAGGATTTATTGCTTCCACAGCAAAGGGCGAAACCACTACATTAGGTAGATCTGGCTCAGATTATACTGCAGCGATTTTTGCGGGAGCTTTGGAAGCGACAGACTTGGAGATCTGGACAGATGTTTCCGGAGTTTTGACTTCAGATCCAAGGTTGGTTTATACTGCATTTACCATTCCCCAGTTGAGTTATAGTGAGGCGATGGAGCTTTCGCATTTCGGTGCCAAAGTGATTTTCCCTGCAACTATGCAGCCGGCGATGAAGCGGAATATTCCGATTTACATCAAGAATACTTTTGAGCCTGAAAACCCTGGAACTCTGATTAATGGGGATGTGAGTGTAGGGCCATTGATAAAGGGAATCAGCTCAATTTCAAATATTTCCATGGTCACTGTGCAGGGAGCTGGTTTGATGGATTCTGCTGGAGCAAGTAGTAGGGTTTTTAAAGCTTTGGCAGAAGCAAAAGTTACAATACTCCTAATTTCACAAGCATCTTCCGAGCATAGCATTTGTCTTGCGATAAAGTCTCACGAGGCATTTTTAGCCAAAGAATCGGTAGAAAAAGAGTTTTATTATGAGATCAAATCCGGTGAGATGGATGAGGTAACTCTGCTTCATAATCTAGCAACCATCGCGGTGGTAGGAGAAAATATGAAACATAATCCAGGAGCTTCTGGAAGAATGTTTCGTGCCTTAGGTAGAAATAATATCAACGTCGCTGCGATTGCGCAGGGTAGTTCGGAGTTAAATATTTCTGCGGTAATTCCCCAAGCAGATCTTCAAAAAGCACTGAATGCGTTGCATGAGGCATTTTTTCTCTCAGAAAATAAAGTTTTACACGTGTTTTTGGTAGGGACAGGATTGATTGGGCAGGCGCTTATCAAGATGATTGCCAATCAGCAAGAAAAACTCCGTGGCGACAACGAACTGGATATTCAAATTCACGGCTTGGCAAATAGTAGATATATGGCCTTCCATGAAGATGGATTTGATTTGAAAAATCCATATCAACTTAGTGATACAGATGATAAAACTGATCTCAATCGATTTATCGAAAAGATGGAAGAGATGAACTTCTCGAATTCTGTTTTTGTGGATTGTACCGCCAGTCAGGATGTAGCTGAGCTGTATTCTAAAATTTTGGAAGCGAAAGTTGCCATCGTAACTCCAAATAAAAAGGCAAATTCCGGATCGATGGAAAATTACTTGGCCTTGAAAAAAATCGCGAAAAAACGAGGAGTCAAATTCCTCTATGAAACGAATGTTGCGGCTGGTCTTCCTGTAATTAATACATTACAAGATTTAATGCTTTCAGGAGATAAAGTCATTCGGATTGAAGCAGTATTGAGTGGTTCGATGAATTTCATTTTCTCAGAACTCGAGAAAGGTGATCCATTCTCTGAAGTAGTGAAGCTCGCCAAGGAAAAAGGTTATACCGAGCCTGATCCTAGAGATGATCTCAGCGGAATGGATGTGGCCCGTAAAATATTGATTTTGGGTAGAGAAGCAGAGCAGACTTTGGAATTTGATAATATTACGATTCAGAGCATGGTTCCGGAGGATTGCCAAAAGGCAAGCTCTGTTACAGAGTTTTTCGAAAAACTCCAAGGGCACGATCAGTCCTTTTTAGATCTCTTGAAGGCCGCAGAAGCAAAAGGAGAAAAGCTCAGATTCATGGCTACTTTAGAAAATGGAAAAGCTAAAGTGGGATTGAATTCGCTGCCAAATTCACATCCTTTTAGTTCCTTGAGTGGAAGTGATAATATGATTCTTTTAACCACAGATCGGTACCTAGATCGACCGATGATTATTCGTGGACCAGGAGCAGGAGCAGATGTGACCGCTGCAGGAGTTTTTGCAGATGTGATTCGAATCGGTAACTATACTCGAGAATAATGAAATCTGTCAAAGCCTTTGCCCCAGCTACTGTAGCCAACGTTTCTTGCGGTTTCGATATTCTTGGATTTGCCATCGATGCGATGGGGGATACAGTCGAACTTGTGCTCAAAGACGAGCCTGGACTTCGGGTAGTTTCTATTGAAGGAGATCAAGGAAGGTTGCCTTTGGAAGCTTCCAAAAACGCCTGCGCAGTGGCAATTCAAGCCATGCTTGATGAACTAGGGATTAATCCTGGGATTGACATATATCTTAAAAAGGGTTTGCCGCTAGGATCAGGAATGGGGTCAAGTGCAGCTAGTGCAGTGGCAGCAATAGTGGCTGCCAATGAGCTTTTGGCGAATCCTTTTGATAAAAAAGATTTACTCCCCTTTGCGATCGTTTCCGAAAAAGTGGCTTGTGGAGCTGGACATGCTGATAATGTAGCTCCTAGCTTATTGGGTGGGTTTGTTTTGATTCGTGATTATCACCCATTGGATGTGATCAAATTACATGTTCCAGATCAATTGTACTGTACGCTGTTGCATCCTCACTTTGAGTTGAATACTGCGGATTCCAGATCGGTATTGCGAGATCAAATCCCGATGAAAGTATCTACTATTCAGTCTGGTAATGTTGCCGGTTTGATTGCTGGATTGTATCAGGAAGATTATGATTTGATTTCTCGGTCTCTCAAGGATGTGATTGCGGAGCCCTATCGTGCAGTTTTAATTCCTGGATTTTATGAGATCCGAGAGGCTTTAAAAGATGCTGGAGCATTGGGGGTGGGGATTTCAGGGTCTGGACCTACACTTTTTGCACTTTCCAAAGGGGTAGGGAATTCAGCTAAAATCGCAGCTGCGGCACAAGAAATCTATCAAACCATCGGTTTGGAAGTAGACACCTATTTCTCAAAAATCAACACTCAAGGGGCTTATGTGATTCAGGGTTAACCCGGAAAAATGTACCCAAGTTTTAATTAGTAGCACTTCTCCGTATGAAATTTTATAGCACATCCAATTCCTCCCACAAGGTTTCACTTTCTGAAGCTGTAATTAAAGGTTTGGCTCCGGATCAAGGATTATATATGCCTGAGGAGATTCCAATTTTGGAGGAATCTTTCTATGCGGACTTTTCAACAATGACTTTTCAGGAGATTGGCTATAAAGTCATTGATGCGCTTTTTTCTTCTGCACTTAGTGATTCTCAAATCAGGGAGTTAGTAGATCATACATTGGTTTTTGATGCGCCACTAGTGGAGGTGAAACATGATGTCTACAGTTTGGAGCTTTTTCATGGACCAACGCTGGCATTTAAGGATTTTGGAGCTCGGTTTTGTTCAAAATTGATGAGCATGCTACTAACTAAATCGGATCAAAAAGTTCGAGTCTTGGTGGCAACATCCGGAGATACAGGAAGTGCCGTTGCAAATGGTTTCCTTGGTGTGGAGGGAGTGGAAGTGATTATTCTTTTTCCGAAAGGAAAAGTAAGTGAGTTACAAGAAAAGCAGTTTACGACCTTGGGTCAGAATATCATTTCTCTGGAAGTGGAAGGTGTTTTTGATGATTGCCAGCGAATGGTGAAAGAAGCTTTTCTCGATCCTGAATTGAACCAGAAATTGCTTCTGACTTCGGCGAATTCGATCAATATTGCCCGTTGGATTCCACAGTGTTTGTATTATTTCTATGCCTTTTCAAGACTTCCAAAAAATGGCAAAAAGGTTGTTTTTTCTGTACCAAGTGGGAATTTTGGGAATTTGGCTGCGGGTATTTTAGCGCAAAAAATGGGTTTGCCAATCGACCATTTCGTGGCTGCAACCAATGAAAATAAAGTGGTTCCTCAGTTTTTGTCTGGTGATGCATTTTTGGCAAAGCCATCTGTTCAGACAGTTTCCAACAGTATGGATGTAGGAAATCCAAGTAATTTCCCGAGACTTTTGGCTTTATATGATTTCGATGAAAATCGCTTAAAGCAGCAGGTCTCCGGCGCTTTTTATTCCGATTCAGAAACTGTGAAAGCAATTCAAAAAGTCAATGAAATAGGATACACTCTTGATCCACATGGAGCGGTGGGTTATTTAGGCTTGGTTGATTTTATGAAGGATAACCCGGGCTTTCAAGGAGTATTTTTAGAAACTGCGCACCCTGGAAAATTCAGAGACGTGGTGGAAAAAGCACTGGGAGAAAAACTTGTCTTGCCCGAGCGATTAGCAGCTTTTCTGAAAGGAGAGAAAAAGGTGATTCCGATGGAGAATGATTTTGAGGAGTTTAAGGGGTTTTTGGAAAACCTGGCATAATAATTATTTGGTTTTATTTAAGGAATACCTCATTTGATTTCCCTCACCTTCAGCTAAAAACATTTTTTTTTCCACTGCCTTTTTCAAGTCGCGACTTGCTGTTGCAGATGATAAGCTTTTAAACACTTCCATATAATCTTTTCTGCTGAATTCATTTTTGCCTAAGGTCAAAAAGTAGGAAATGCGCTCATCAGAAGTTAACGTTCTACCGGTAATTTTGAGCATGTTTTCAAGTGAACTATCGATGATTCGAAGCATGTATTCAATGAAAACAGTGGATTTTCCAGCTTTGTCACTTGCAGCTAAAGCTTGATAGTACTCTTCTTGGCTTTGACTGATTAATGTTTCAAAAGGTAGAAATTCAAAAACTGAATACCGCTCTTTTAAAATGATGGTTTGCCAAAGTCGTCCCATTCTTCCATTTCCATCTAGAAACGGGTGAATGAATTCCATTTCATAATGAAAAACACAGCTTTTGATCAATGCCAGTTCTTGGTCATTTTTAAGGTAATTGAACAGATCTTTCATCAATCCTGGGACATTTTGAGCGGGTGGAGCTAAGTGGGCTACCTGAGAACCTTTTACGACTCCAACACCTGAAGTTCGGTATTTTCCAGGTTGAGTTATTAATCCTTTCATCAGTGAGCCATGAGCAGAAAGGAAGGATTTCTCTGAAACAGATTTTAATGAATCTAAACTTTCATAAACAGCAATAGCATTGATGACTTCGGTAATGTCTTTTTGTGGACCAATAATGCGTTTATTGTCAACCAATGCAGTTATTTGTTCTTCAGAAAGGGTATTTCCCTCGATTTGTAGAGAGGAATGAATAGTCTTAATTTTATTTTGCTTCCGAAGCTGAGGCGATTGTTTGTCTAAAAAAAGTGTATTTGCCGCTCCGATTTTCTCAGAGATCGAGCTTATATATTTTAAAATATTAGAAGTTATATCGTAAGGAGGCCTCATTGATAGTATCATTTGATACTATCAAAGTTAAAATAATTGGCAAGAAGTAATAAAAAATAAAACTAGTTTTTAGGAGCTGACTTACTTCTTCCGCTCAATAGTATAATCCACTAATGCTGCCATTGACGTTTTATATTCCGATTCTGGGAATTGATTCAAAATAACCATCGCCTCTTCGTAAAATCGATACATGGCTTCTTTGGCGTAATTTAATCCGCCGCTTTTTTTAACAAAGTCAATGACTTCGTTGACCGCTTTTTTATTATCGCTTTTATTTCGGATCAAACTAATAATCCGTCTTTTCTCAAACCAATCTGCCTGAGAAAGTGCGTAAATCAGCGGCAAAGTCATCTTTTTCTCTTTGATATCGATACCAACTGGCTTACCAATTTCATCATCACCATAGTCAAAAAGATCGTCTTTGATCTGGAAAGCCATCCCTACTTTTTCCCCAAAAGTCCGCATCTGTTGGATAGTCTCTATACTGCTAGCTGTACTTGATGCTCCCACGGCACAGCAGGAAGCCATTAAGCTTGCTGTCTTTTGGCGAATGATCTGATAGTAAACTTCTTCTGTGATATCGAGTTTTCGGGCTTTGGCGATTTGAAGGAGTTCGCCTTCAGACATTTCCTTTACTGCATTTGATACAATTTTCAACAGATGAAAATCATCGTTGTCTACGCTAAGCAAAAGTCCTCGGGATAATAGGAAATCCCCAACCAACACGGCTATCTTATTTTTCCACAAGGCATTTACGGAGAAGAAACCTCTTCGATAGTTTGCGTCATCGACTACATCGTCGTGAACGAGCGTGGCAGTATGTAGCAGTTCAATAAGTGCTGCTCCCCGATGTGTGGACTCGTTAATACCACCTGTCAATCCAGCGCTTAAGAAAACGAACATAGGCCGCATTTGCTTACCCTTTCGCTTCACGATGTAATTCATGATATGATCGAGAAGTTTGACTTTGCTTTTCATCAAGTCTTTAAACTTGAGTTCAAACTCAGTCATTTCGGAAGCAATCGGATCTTGTATTTGCTTGAGGTCTGCTTTCATCAGGTCTTTGATAGCGTAAAAATACTACCCTTTCTTTCTTGGGCAATAGTAATCAGTATATAGACATTGAAACAGTCTAAAATCGTTATCGTTTTCAAAATTTCGTATTTTGTTTATGATATCCCAGTATCTATCACAAAACCTACGCATTATGAAAAATCTTAAAATTGAAATTAAGTGGGCGTTTCTATTTTCTCTGGCCACATTGTTATGGATGGTTGTGGAGAAATCCCTCGGCTGGCATGATGAAAAAATCGGAGACCATGCCTCTCTGACAAATATTTTTGCAGTAGTGGCGATTACACTTTATGTTTTTGCTTTGCTAGATAAAAAGCGAAATTATTTCAAGGGAGTCATGAATTACAAACAAGGCTTTGCTTCTGGTGCGATTCTATCGGTATTTATAGCAATTCTTAGTCCCTTGACACAGTACATTATCAATAAATTTATAACTCCGGATTATTTCAACAACATAATCGATTATTCGGTAAGTGCCGGAGAAATGAAACGAGAAGCAGCAGAAGCCTATTTTAATATTCAAAGCTATATGGTTCAAGCCTCTGTTGGAGCTTTGCTTATGGGGTTGGTTACAACTGCTATTTTAGCATTTTTTCTAAAATCAAAAGGTTAATTTCAGATCTTCTCTCTTTTGATAATTCGGGGGCAGAAGGTCTTTTGATTATCTTTGATGAAATTTTTAAAAATAGAAACTCGCTTTGGAGGAGAAATACATCAAACATCGATACGAACCAATACTTCCAAGTAAGGAAGAATGGCCGGTTGTAAAACTGGCTAGAGAGCGTAAAGAATTTGTAAAAAAAGTCGCTGACCTAGCAGAAAATAGAATTCTTAAACAAACTGGGAATAATCCTGAAATCCTTAAAGAGGAACTTGAGACGACGCTTTATAGAGAAAAGCTCCGCATCAAGCAAAACCCATGGGTGGTGGATCCGGATGATGAGGGGGAGTTTTGGGGAGAAGTGAAGTCTTCCTTGCTACATATCAGTAGTGAAGAGAAAAAGACTAGTCGATTCGAAGGCTATAAGGCCGTTCTCAATAAAATCACGAATAGATACGCAGAGGAAATCGCCAGTAATTTCAAAGCGACTCACTATAAATTTACACGTAGCGTGGTGACCTATGGATTTTCCAGATTGTTGAATGCAGCTCGGGTAAAGGGTATTAAGTCTATTTTTAGCAATCAATATACGCTTCAGGATAAAATTCAGATTACTGGAGAAACTGATCAGATTCGAGATCTGGCCACCAAGGGGACGATCGTCATGGTTCCTACACATTTTAGTAATTTGGACAGTATTTTGATTGGTTGGATTATTTCCGTTTTGGGATTGCCTCCGTTTATCTATGGAGCTGGTTTAAACCTATTTAATATTTCCATTTTTGCTTACTTCATGAATGCCTTGGGTGCTTATAAAGTGGATCGCAGAAAAAAGAATCTGATGTATTTGGAGACTTTGAAGACTTATTCCAAAGAAGCTATTCAGTTTGGTTGCCATAGTTTGTTTTTTCCCGGAGGTACAAGATCCAGAAGTGGCACGATCGAATCCAGATTGAAGTTAGGTTTGCTAAGTACTGCAATTGAAGCTCAGCGTGCCAATTACCAAGCGGGGAATAATGAGATATCTGGAAAAATATTCATTGTTCCAGTTACGATCAACTATCATTTTGTGCTGGAGGCTCCAAGTTTGATCCGCGATCACCTAAGTTCTACAGGTCAAGAGCGTTATTACAAAGAGAACGATGAGTTCTCGACCTCATATAAGATTTCGAAGTTTTTGGTCAAGTTTTTTACCAAGGGATCTGATATTTCTGTCTCTATCGGCAAAGCGATGGACGTCCTTGGTAATTATGTAGACCAAGATGGCAGAACAATTGACAAGAATGGAAGGCAAATTCATACCCGAGACTATTTTATGTCTGACGGAGTGGTGACGGTAGATCAGCAGCGCGAAGAAGAATACACGAATATGCTTGGAAAGCGAATAGTTGAGGAATTTCACAAAATCAATCGTGTTTTTAGTTCACATTTGGTTTCATTCACTGCCTTTGAAATGATCAAGAGGAAAAATCAGAAACTTGATTTGTTTGAATTATTACGTCTTCCTGAGGAGGATTTGATTATTTCGTATGAAGAATTCAAACAAGAATGTCAAAATGTTTTGAATGCAATTTTTGAATTAAAATCTCAAAACTTGATCAAAACAGCTCCTCATATGAACCGAGATATTGAAGAGATTATTAGTCATGGGATGGATAATGTAGGAATGTATCATGCCAAACGCCCTCTGGTGAAGGATTCTTTAGGAAATATCACAACTCAAGACATGAGTTTACTCTATTTTTATCACAACAGACTGACAGGATATGGACTCGAAAAACTCTTCAAATGAAAAAGTAATCGGTGTAGTCGGGGTTGGAAGCTTTGGTACTGCCATAGCAAATATGCTGGCTGAGAAAAATAAAGTGATTGTGTATGCCCGCAAACCAGAAGTAGTCAATGAGATCAATAGTACTAATACTGCTCAAGGAAAGAATTTGAATCCCACGATTTTAGCAACGAACGAGCCAAAAGATATCTGCGACCGTTGTGATATTTTGTTTTTCATGATCCCATCTTCGGGATTTTTGGAGGTCGTAAAAACTTTTGCTCCCTTTCTTTTTCCATATCATCTGATCATTCATGGGACCAAAGGACTCAGCTTAAATCTTAAACCAGGTGAAACACTGGATACTGTGAAAAGGCTAAATCGAAATCAAATTCTGACTATGAGCGAGGTGATTCTGCAAGAGACAGTAGCTGTACGAGTGGGGTGTCTTGCAGGTCCAAATCTCTCTAAAGAATTGATTCAAGGCCAACCGGCGGCCACTGTCATTGCCAGTAAATACAATGAAGTGATTTTGGAAGGACAGCGACTCCTTCGTTCTGAAAAGTTTCAGGTTTATGGGAATTCTGACATCATAGGTGTTGAGCTATCGGGTGTTTTGAAAAATATAATTGCGATTGCTGCAGGAGCATTAGCAGGTTTGGGATTGGGAGAAAATGCGAAAGGACTCTTGATCTCCAGAGGAATGGTCGAGATGGTCCATTTAAGTAATGCACTTGGAGGAAGCGTAAAATCCGTGTTTGGACTAGCCGGAATTGGAGACTTGGTAACTACCTGCAATTCGGTTGACTCGAGAAATTATACAGTAGGCTATAGACTAGCAAAAGGAGAAAGTTTGGAAGAGATTTTGGCAAGTATGGATGAGGTAGCTGAAGGGATCAATACGGTACGGATCATCAAGGCTTTCTTAGAAACTACTGGACTCCGAGCACCCATCACAGAGAATTTGTATAAAGTATTATTTGAAGATCTTGAAATTGAAGAGGCACTTCAGTTTCTGATGAAGTATCCATTTAGTGTGGATGTTGATTTTGTGTAATTTGAATCTGGTCTGCCATAGTTGGTCTTTGAAAGCAAAAAATAAGGTTGTCAGAATTACCACTGACAACCTTATTTTTTATTGAGATTTGAATTAAAACTAACCAGCTCTATCTCGCTGGAATCATTTTCACAAGCAATCCTGTACCTTCTGTGATTGCATAGATATAGCCATTTGGACTTTGGGAGACTTGTCTTACTCGTCCGATATTCTGAAAGAGCTTTTCTTCTGATGAAAAATCAGTCTCATCTAATTCTATTCTGGTGATGTGTTGCTTGGCCAATGCTGCTACCAAAATATTCCCTTTCCACTCAGGGTATCGATCAGAAGTAACCAGTGTCATGCCACAAGTTGCTATTGAAGGTGTCCAGTAATGTACCGGCTGTTCCATTCTTTCCTTTTCTGTGATGTTGGTGATGGGAGTTCCGTTATAGTTGATGCCATAAGTAATTACGGGCCAACCGTAATTTTTTCCTTTTTCGATTAGATTGAGTTCATCTCCACCTTGTGGTCCATGCTCTACAGACCAGATGCGATTATTAGCTTGATCGTAAATCATTCCTTGAGGATTCCGGTTTCCATAGGTCCAGATCGATTTAATAGCATTTGGACTGTTGACAAATGGATTGTCACTTGGGATTGTGCCGTCATCTTTGATCCGATGAATCTTCCCATGAGAATTGGTGAGGTTTTGAGCATTATTTTGTGATCCCCTTTCACCATTAGTGAAAAAAAGGAAATTGTCTTTATCAAAAACAATCCTGCTGCCATAATGTGTGCCTCCATTCCAGGCGGGAACGGTGACAATTAAGTCTTCAAATTCGCTTGCTTGATTGCCATTGAGCTTAAATCTAGCAACACTCGTGGCGCCTCCTCCCGGAACTGCTTTTGCATAGGAAATGTAAATCCAGCCGTTTTGTGAATATTCAGGATGCGGAATAATATCCAACAAGCCTGCCTGGCCATTGACATACATCGCCGGCAGGCCCTGTACTTTTTGACCGGTGAATTTATCATCTTCAAAAATGAGAATTTCTCCTTTCCGCTCTGTGATAAGCATTTTCTCATTCTCGAGCCATGTTATCCCCCAAGGGTTTTGAAGACCCGTATATAAGGTGTCAAGCTTGATAGCAAGTTTTTCGGTTGGGGTCGAAAACTCTAGTACTTCTCTTTCCATAACTGGCAATTCGTCTCCCGTTTTTTGGGAACAGGCGACATTGACAAAAGAAATCAGGATAAAAAGTGGTAAAAGTTTGACTTTCAGTTTCATGATAATATTTTATTGACATTTAAAAAACGATGATGAGTTGAATTAGTTTAATTCGGTTTTAAAAACTTTCGAAATTTTCTGCATAAAAAAGTCCCTTTGATTTCTCAAAGGGACTTCATCACTGCATTTAAAATGAGGTTATCTGATTGGAATCAACTTGATTAATAAGCCTGTTCCTTCAGTAATTGCATAAATATATCCATCAGGGCTTTCTTTTACTTGACGAACACGTCCAATATTTTGAAGCATGATTTCTTGAGCTCCGGCTTTTGCCCCGTCCATATCTACTCGATTGATATGCATTTTAGCCAAAGCTCCGATTAGTATGTCACCCTTCCAAGCAGGGTATCGATCAGAAGTAACCAATGCTACACCTGCAGTCGCTATAGAAGGAACATAATAGGTTAGAGGTTGCTCCATTCCTTCTTTCTCGGTGATTTCTGTGATAGGAGTTCCATCATAATTCTGACCGTAAGTAATCACGGGCCAGCCATAATTTTTTCCTTTTTCGATCAAGTTTAGCTCATCTCCACCCATTGGGCCATGCTCAGTTTCATACAATCGATTATTTACTTTGTCGTAAACCATTCCTTGAGGATTTCTATTGCCATAGGTCCAGATCGAACCGATAGCACCTTCAACTCCTACAAAAGGGTTGTCTGTAGGGATTCTTCCATCATCATGGATTCTGTGAATTTTACCATGAGAATTAGTCAGGTCTTGTGCGTTTTCAGGCATATTTCCTTTGTCTCCATTGGAGAAATAAAGATAGCCATCATTGTCAAACACGATTCTGCTTCCGAAGTGACGTCCACCTTTCCAAGCCGGGCCAGCAGTAATTAATTCTTCCTGTTGTATAGCATTATTGCCTTCTAGCTTGAATCTCATGATTGTGGTAGCTCCCGTGCTATCCGGCATATTTTTACCATAAGCAATATAGATCCATCCATTTTCTTCGAACTGAGGATGTGTCGTGATATCCAATAGTCCTGACTGACCGACATTCCAAACAGCAGGTAAGCCTAGTACTTTTTCACCAGTAAATTTGTCATCTTGAAAAATCAGGATCTCTCCTTTTTTCTCAGTTACAAGCATTTTTCCATCGGAAAGCCAGGTCATTCCCCATGGATTTTCGAATTCGGTGTATAGGGTGTCTACATTTAATAAAAGCTTTTCTGTTTGTACAGCAAAAGTCTCATCAATAGGCTCTTCTACAACTTGATCTTTGGTCTCACAATTTGTGTAAAGAAAGATTGTACCGGCAACAAGGGCCAATGACCAACTTAATTTAATAGATTTCATAGATTTTGATTTTAGACCCCCAAGATAATAACTCTTTGTAAGACTAATCGCAATCTTTTCTCAATGGTGATATTCCTTGATTTGATCATTCGTATTCAGGATCACAGATTGGATCTCACTTACCATCTGTTCTGAACCGATATAAAGTGGAGTCCGCTGATGAAGGGAAGTCGGTTCGATTTCGAGAATTCGTTGCTTTCCATCTACTGCCAAAGCTCCAGACTGCTCAGCTATAAAAGCCAAAGCATTTGCCTCATATAGCAAGCGGAGCTTTCCGGAAGGATTCTTTTTTGTTGCAGGATAGAGGTAGATTCCACCCTTGAGAAGATTTCTATGAAAGTCGGCTACCAATGACCCAATATATCTTGCAGAATATTTTCTAGTCTTGCATTCCTCGATATAGCTTCGAATGGAAGGATCAAAATCATTGTATAAGCCTTCGTTTACAGAGTAAATTTGCCCGGTTTTTGGCGCTTGGATGTCGGGATGGGAAAGAAAAAATTCACCCAGGGAGTTTTCGTAAGTGAAGCCATTGACTCCAAAACCAGTAGTGTATACCAGCATGGTGGATGATCCATACAACACATAGCCAGCCGCCACTTGTTCAGTGCCTTTCTGCATGATGTCCTCTTTTAAAATTGGACTACCAACAGGGGTTTTTCTTCTATAAATTGAGAAGATCGTTCCAATGCTGATATTCACATCAATATTAGAACTTCCGTCTAATGGATCAATTGCAACCACATACTTGCCTGATTTATTTTGAAGATCAATGACCGCATCCTCCTCTTCCGAAACAATTGCACAAACTTCACCTCCTTTGCTGAGCGCTCTCATAAAACGAATATTTGCTATCACGTCTAGCTTTTGCTGCTCTTCGCCTTGTACATTTGTTTGCCCGAAAGCACCTCCAATAGAAGAAAGTCCTGCTCGGTTTGTTTCGCGATTGACTATCTTGGATGCAAGTGCGATGTCACGCAGAAGTTGCGAAAGCTCTCCTGAGGCATAGGGAAAATCGCTTTGTTTAAGTTTGATGAATCGATCTAAAGTGGTGCCGACCGTGTAAGCTAAACCGCTTTGGTCGGGCTGGTAAGGAAGAATTTTCATGCTTAGAAAAATACAATTAATGGGTTTATACTTTCGAAAAGTAAGAAATATTTCTTATGGCAAAAACAGTAATTTTTAAATTTGGAGGGGCGTCAGTTAAAGATGCGGCTGGAGTAAAAAACCTAGCTGATATTTTACGTAATCGATTGCGAAAAAAATTGATAATCGTAATCTCGGCGATGGGAAAAACAACAAATGCATTAGAAAATCTTCTCGGTGATAAATTAGCTAATAAAGATTTTTCTTTGAATAGTTCAATTTTAAAGACTTATCATCTTGAGATTTGTAAGGAGCTGTTTCCGGAAAATCATCTCATTTTCCCTAAGGTTGAAAATTATTTTGTCCTTTTGAATCAGGAACTTCAAAAGCCTATTTCCCCTTCAAACTACGATGAATATTACGATCGGGTAATTTGTTTTGGGGAATTACTTGCGACCCAGATCGTCATGGAATACCTCTGTCTTCAAGAAATCTTGGTTGTTTGGAAGGATGCAAGAGAATTGATTCAGACCGATAGCAGTTTTCGCTTCGCGAAAGTTGATTGGGGGAAAACCAAAAAAAGATGTCAAGCTCAACTTCTACCTATTTTGGATCAATTTCCAGTGGTTACCCAAGGATTCATAGGAGCGGATCAAAAAGGAAGGACAACCACATTGGGAAGGGAGGGGTCGGATTTCACCGCCGCTATTTTGGCAGCTTCTTTGGATGCGGCTTCAGTGACTATTTGGAAAGATGTTCCCGGGATTTTAAATGCCGATCCTAAGAAATTTTCAGATACACAGCTTTTTGAGGAATTGGAATACAAACAAGCGGCAGAAATGACTTATTATGGTGCTTCTGTGATCCATCCGAAAACCATTAAGCCTTTAGCCAATCTGAAAATCCCACTTTTTGTAAAATCTTTCCTAGCTCCAGAAGCTTCGGGTACCAAAATCCATGAAAACTCTAGAGCTCACCAAATACCAACGATTATTCTTAAAGAAAATCAAGTGCTGGTAAGCTTTAAAGTAAAAGATTTTACTTTCATTGAAGAAAGCCACATTCATCAAGTTTATGATCAGTTGCAGAAATTGAAATTAAGGGTAAATATGCTCCAAATAGCTGCGATTAGTATTTCAATTGTAATAGATAGTCAGTTATTTAAATTAGAAAATCTTATTAAATCACTTCAGGATTCCTTTGAAATTCGATACAATGAGAATTTACAGCTTTTGACGATTTTGCATCCTAATGAGAAAGTGATCTCAGCACAGCTTGAAGGATTTGAGTCACTATTGGAGCAAAGTACCCGAAATACCTATCAAGTGGTAAGAAGATCCAAATTAAGTTAGTCTATTTTTTTTTCATTAGCGCCAGAAAATTAATACTTTACGTTATTCCAAACCTAAAATTAACCCCTATGGAATGCCCAAAAGAAAAGTTCTCACATAGTGGAATGATTTTTCATGGAGGGCATTCCATACGGCCTTTAAAAAACAAAATATAATCATATGAAATCAAGAAGAGTTTTTTTACAAAAAGCAAGTTTGTCTGCATTAGCGATTTCAATTCCCAGCATTGCGACATTATCTGCGAAAAATAATCTTGCTGAATCTATACTCAAGGAAGATAAAGTACTTCGAGTTGCGATCATGGGGCTGGGAAGTTATGGTACTCGAGTAGCTGAAGCGATGCTGGATAGTAAAAGAGCAAAGTTGGTTGGAGTAATCAGTGGGACACCTTCAAAAGTTGAAACTTGGAAAGCTAAATATGGAATACCAGCAGAAAACTGTTATAACTATGAGAATTTTGATGAGATAAAAAATAATCCAAGCATCGATGCCGTCTATGTGATCACACCAAATGCCCTCCATAAGGAACAATCAATCCGTGTGGCAAAAGCTGGTAAACATGTAATCTGTGAAAAGCCAATGGCAATAAACGCTAAAGATGGTCAGGAAATGGTTGATGCCTGCAAAGCTGCTGGAGTAAAATTATTGATTGGATATCGGATGCATTTTGAAGCAAATACGCTTGAGGCTATTCGGATGAGAAAATCCGGAGAACTTGGGGAATTGAAATTTTTCCAAGGATTAAGTGGCTTTGTGATAGGCGATCCTACTCAGTGGCGATTAGACCCAGCGCTTTCAGGAGGTGGTGCCATGATGGATATTGGAATCTATTCGATCAACGGGGCTAGATACATGTTGGGGGAGGAGCCTATTTGGGTGACTGCACAGGAAACAAAAACTGATCCTGTTAAATTTAAGGAGGGGATTGACGAGACGATTCAGTTTCAAATGGGATTCCCTAGCGGCGCTGTTGCCTCCTGCTTATCGACTTATGCCATGAACGGACTGGATAAATTTTTTCTGAATGGATCAAAAGGTTGGGTAGAAATGCAGCCTTCCACTGGGTATGGCCCGATCAAAGGAAAGACAAATAAAGGACCATTAGAACTGCCACACGTGACTCATCAGACTGTACAAATGGATCAAATGGCTGCGATTATCTTTGATGGAAAAGTGCCTGAGGTTCCTGTAAATGGAGAAGAGGGAGTAAGGGACATGAAGATTATCGACGCAATATTTAAAGCTGTGAAAACTGGAAAAAAAGTTATGCTTTCCTGATCTGGGAATCACTTTAAAATAAGCTGCATAAAAATAATATCGAGCCATCGACCAAATTTATGGCCCACTTCACTGAAGCGGGCCACTTCCTTGAATCCAAGTTTTTGATGAAATAAGTAGCTTCCCTTGTTCGAGCTATCGATTCCTCCGATCATAGTATGGAATCCAGCTTCTTTGGCGATTATTATCAGTTCGCTCAGCAGAAGCGTCCCAATTCCTTTTCCACGGAAGTTTTCCCCTAAATACACAGAGTGCTCAACCGTGAATCGATAGCCGGGTTTCGGTCGAAAAGTGCCGTAAGTCGCGAATCCAGCAATTTTCCCATCCGAAACAGCAACTAGTATCGGGAAACCAGCAAGATTTTTTTGGTTAAACCAGTCGGTTTGCTCCTTTAAAGTTTTTGCATCAAAGTCATAATTGATCGTCGAATTGAGGATTTCGTGATTGTTGATTTTTAGAATTTCTTCCAAATCTTCCACTTCTGCTTTTCGTAAAATGATCATGATTATTTTACAAAACGATTTACGATCCGCTCTATTCCGGGTAAATATGCAGATCCAAAAAGATTCAAATGAACAAGCAAAGGGTAGAGATTATAGATGCCCATTCTGGAATCAAAGCCAGATTCTAAAGGGAATACCGACTCATAAGACTCATAAAAGAGCGAGTCAAATCCTCCGAAAAGCCGGCTGAAAGCCAAGTCCATTTCCCTGTGCCCGAAATAAACTGCAGGATCGATCAAGCAGGGTTCACCGGAAGAATTACTAAGTACGTTTCCTGACCAAAGATCCCCATGAATTAAAGCAGGTTTTTCGTCTGGAAAGATAGATTCTATTTTTGGGTAGATCTCTTGAAATTTTTTAAGAAACTCCAGCGGAATCAATTTGTCAAAATAGGCCTTACCTGCCAATGGTTCCAATCTTTGTTCTATAAAAAAGTCCGCCCAATTCGAGCATTGATTATTTTTTTGATGAATCGAAGCAATGTAATTGTCTTCTTCAAAACCAAATCGATTAGACTCAGTCAAATGCAAATGAGCCAAACCAATCCCTAGATTTTCCCAATAATCAAGTTGATATCTCCCCGTGGGAATAAATTCAGAAAGGAGGTAGTTATAATCACCTATTCTACCTGATCCATAGGTTTCAGGCACTTTTAGAAATGTTGATTTCTTGAGTATTCTTAATCCATTTGCTTCTTTCGTTAGAATATCACGCTCATGATCAAAATTTAATTTCAAAAAAAATGCTCCAATTGAAGATTTTAATTGGATTCCTTGATTGTGATTACCTGCTGCAATTAGAGAAGCAGATTTTAAAGTAGCCTCTGCTCCAAGGCATTCGAAAAGTACTTGTTCGTAGATCTCATTGAGATCAAACATAGATTTGATGAGTTTGGATCACTTTTCCTAAAAACCCCTCTATTGATTCATCGAGTATTGTGTAGATTTCTTCAAATCCCTCTTCACCACCGTAATAAGGGTCTGGTACAGATTGTCCCTCACTTCCTTCGGCAAAATCCCTCATGAGATAAATCTGCTTTGTTTGGAATCCAAAACGCTCTTTGAGGTTATTTAGTATTCGGAGATTGCTATCATCCATCGCAATGATGTAATGAAAATCCCTTAAATCAGTTCGATTGACTTGCCTTCCTCTATGATTAATAGTAAGGTTATGTTTACCCGCACATTTAATGGTTCGCTCGTCTGGGAGTTCACCGATATGAAAATCCGATGTCCCTGCACTATCTGATTTGAATTGGTGATGTATTCCAGCTTCCTCGATTTTCTTATTGAAAATTGCCTCTGCCAAAGGCGATCTACAGATATTTCCAAGACATACAAATAGCACTTTAATCATATTACATCGAATGGAAGACTAAATTCGGGTACGAAAAATTTGGGCTTTGAAATTACTGATTTTTATCAGGAATTGCATGTGGTTGAGATCTTTTTTCCTGAATTAATACAAAATCTTTGGTATTTGGCTGGAAAGGAAAAGTTGATGAAATAGGTTTTGCCTCTGATTGTCTACTTTTGGAAAATGAAATTGATTTATCGGTTTGGAATTTTATTAGCACGCTTGTTTCTGCCTTTGGCGGCGCTTATGATTCCTCGGATAGCTCATTTTTTAGATGGTCGCAAAACGCTGTTTGAGAAGTTAAGCAAATTCAAAGAAGGTAATTCTGCCAAAACAGCATGGTTTCATGTTGCTTCTCTCGGAGAATATGAGCAGGCAATACCCGTAATTGAATCATTGAAAACAGTCTTTCCGGACTACCATGTTGTTATTAGTTTTTTTAGTCCTTCTGGTTATGATCATGTGATCAAGAAACCTCAGCAACAAGTGGATTTCATTAGCTATCTCCCTATCGATACTAAGCGAAATGCTGAAAAATTTGTACAATTACTTAATCCTGATTTGGTGTTTTTTGTCAAATACGATCTATGGTATCATCACTTGAGCGCTATTAAAACTCGAAAAATCCCGCTTTATCTGATTTCGGCCTCTTTCCGTTCCGATCAAATCTATTTTAAAAGGATTCCATTTTTCAGGAATTTACTTTTCTTCTTTGATCAGATTTTCACTCAAAATCAAAATAGTATAGACTTACTTCAATCGATAGGTTATAGTGATGGGATGTTAGCTGGAGACACTCGTTTCGATCGAGTTGTGGAGATAGCAAAGAGTCCCAAAATTTTCGAGGATATCAATAAATGGAAGGACGAAAGGCCTGTATTGGTAGCTGGTTCAGTCTGGGGTGAGGATATGAGTTTATTAATTCCCTTGATTAATTCAAACCCAGATTATCGATGGATAATCGCACCTCATTCCCTTGATCCTTCTCCAATGATAGATTGGGCGTCGAGACTTAAAGTCTCTAGTGTTCGATATTCAGAGTGGGATAAGAGTGGAGATTATCAAGTTATATTTATAGACAATATTGGAATGTTAAGTTCACTTTACCAGTTTGCAAAGCTAGCCTATGTAGGAGGTGCATTTGGGAAAGGTCTTCATAATATACTGGAGCCGATTGCTTTTGGGGCGCCGGTTATTTATGGAAAGTTGAAAAAAGAATCCAAATTCCCGGAAGCAGCTCAGAGTCAATTACAAGGTTGTGGTTTCGAAGTAGAAGATTTTGAGGGATTAAACAGTGTATTTGAGAATCTTCAAGATTCTGATTATTACAAAAAAAGTAAAGATTCTGCGATGGCTTGGGTAGAAGCAAATAGAGGAGCTGCAGCAAAAATCATATCCAAAATTAGTTTAAAAGGCGAGCTATGAAAGGAAGAGTAATCAAATCTACCGGGAGCTGGTATATTGTTCAGACAGATTCGAGTCTAGTTTCCGCAAGGTTAAAAGGGAAGTTTAAGCAAGATGAACTGAAGTTGACTAATCCAATAGCCGTGGGGGATTGGGTAGAAATGGAAAAGGAGGAAAATCAAGATACTGCGGTCATTAATGAGATTCTTCCGAGGGAAAATTACGTCATTCGAAAGTCCACAAGAAAGCAGCATTTCTCCCATATTATTGCAAGTAATATAGATCAGGCAATACTGGTCATTACCATGAAAAATCCACGGACTTCTTTGGGGTTCATTGATCGGTTTTTGGTGAGTACAGAAAGTTTTAGAATCCCAGCAATCCTTGTAGTCAATAAAATGGACTTGTTGTCTGGAGAATCCGCCGAAGATTGGTTGTTGGATATTCATGAAATATATGAGCCATTAGGGTATAAAGTGATTGAAGTGTCCGCATTGTATACTGAAAATCCTAAAGAACTTTTCCAGCCATTTCTCGAGGGAAAGACAACGCTTATTTCCGGACATTCCGGGGTAGGAAAATCAACCTTGCTAAATGCATTGATTCCTAAAGCAGCACAGAGTACCAAAGAAATATCCTCTTTTAGTGACAAAGGCGTTCATACGACTACATTTGCAGAGCTTTTTCCATTGGAATATGATGGAAGTCTAATTGATACTCCAGGAATCAAAGAGTTTGGAATACTGGATATAGAGGATAATGAACTTTCTCATTATTTCCCCGAAATGCGGAAGTATCTTGGTCAATGCAAATACAACAATTGCCAGCATGTGAATGAGCCCGGATGCGTAGTATTACAAAAATTGGAGGAAGGCTTTATTCATCCCTACCGCTATCAAAGCTATTTGAATATTCTAAATGAAGAGGACAACAGGAGATAGTGGACGGATTAAATTTTGAATCCGCACATAAATACTTAATTTTCATTTTTAAAAGAATTATGAGCGAAGTACTCAATCACGAGCAAATCAAGAAGAAAATCACACGAATGGCTTATGAGATTTATGAAAGAAATCTCAATTCAAAAGCGGTAGTTTTAGCTGGTATTTCTGGTATGGGGATGACATTGGCAGATCTTTTAGCAAAAGAACTTCAAGCTATTTCCCCTTTGAAAGTGGAGGAAGTTGAAGTGATCTTGGATAAATCTAATCTTGCAGAGGCTGAAGTAAAGCTTTCTAAAAACATTGATCTACAAGGGAAAACCTTACTGATCGTAGATGATGTCCTTAATACCGGAAAAACACTTGCCTATGCTATGAAACCATTTTTAGACATTGAGTTGTATAAAATGGAAGTAGCAGTGTTGGTCAACCGAAGTCACGGCTTATTTCCAATTCGGCCTGATTATACGGGATATGAGCTTTCCACAACCTTCAATGAGCATATTCGAGTAGACTTTTCTACCGAAAACAATTATTCTGTACATCTTCACTAACCTTATGTCAGTTTATTCTTCCGCTACTATAAAGCGAATCACTACTCATATACTCCAGGAAATGAAGGATCGTGGAGAGAAGATTTCTATGCTTACTGCTTATGATTTTTCGATGGCGAAGATTGTTGACGCAGCGGGTATTGATATCATCCTAGTAGGGGACTCGGCTTCCAATGTAATGGCAGGTCATGAAACTACCCTGCCGATCACCTTGGATCAGATGATTTATCACGCATCAGCTGTGGTAAGGGCAGTGAAGCGATCATTTATCGTGGTAGATATTCCTTTTGGAAATTATCAGGGCAATAGTTCTGAGGCATTACGATCTGCAATCCGGATAATGAAAGAATCTGGTGCGCACGCAGTCAAGGTGGAGGGCGGAGCAGAAATCAAAGAATCCGTGATTCGTATCCTCAGCGCTGGAGTTCCTGTAATGGGGCATTTGGGCTTGACTCCTCAGTCAATTTATAAATTTGGTACTTATACCGTTCGGGCAAAGGAAGAGGCAGAGGCAAACAAACTCCTAGAGGATGCCAAAATTCTTGAAGCTTGCGGATGTTTTGCGATTGTGTTGGAGAAGATTCCTGCCGAGTTGGCGACAAAAGTGGCTCAGACTGTTTCTATACCTGTTATTGGAATTGGTGCAGGAGGAGGAGTGGATGGACAAGTGCTTGTGATGCATGATATGCTGGGAATCACTCAAGAATTCAAGCCAAGGTTTTTACGGCAATATGCCGACCTACAAGGAATCATGATGGAGGCTTTTTCCAATTATATCAAAGATGTGAAAAGCCAAGATTTCCCGAATGAGGGAGAGAGTTATTAAGCTTCAGATCGGACAAAAGCAAAAGGCTGGAAAATTTTTCCAGCCTTTTGCTTTTAAGTGAAGGGGAGCAATTAGTCCTTCACAAGAGTTTTGAAATTATAAATTCCGCTTCCGATTAGTTCTTTCATTGAGCCTTTAGCAGCTTCGATGTAGGTCTTAGTATCGCAAGCCACATAATGTGACGCTAAATTTAATTCTCCGCCCGAAACCATCACCAATTGGGGATATCCAGTTTTACTAAATGTGGCTACTTCAGCTGAGGTCACTTCTACCAGCTTGTCTTCTTTGAAAACTCCGTCAAAATACACGGCCCTTTTGAGACCAGTACTCGAGTCGAACATTGGAGAGCTCGCCATATGACCTGCCACAAAGCGAACTCGGGAAGCTAGAGTAGCTGAGGCTCCTGAATTAGTAAATCCCTTCGCAAAACTAGTTAAACTCATCTGTTCGTTATCTTTAGTTGATGTCGAAACATCTAATCTTAGATTAATATCAGCCTTCACTTTTGAGGATGCATAGTTTCCCCAGCTGACAGAGCTCGCGTCCAATGCTACAAAAGGGAAAACAAATGTAGCTTCAGCGATATAGGCTTCACCTAAATCTTGAGAAAGTTTTGAACTGGTATCAGTAAAAGTTCCTTTTTCCCGACCACTGTTTGAAACTCCTTTTACCCAATATTCATAGTCCGAAGGAGTGACCATCACAAAACCTTTTACTTGATCTGTGGAAGTGGCACCACCCTTTAATTTGGTATAACCAGCATAGTAATCAGTTTTTCCAGCTTCTTCAGCTGAGATAATTTCGTATCCATCTGCTTCTAGCTGTGCTACAAAATCTGCATAAGCTTCATCAACTAGTTTTTGAAAATCAGGGATGTCAACTCCGCTCAACTGGACTCCCATGCGAGTTTTCGTGCCGGATACTGTGGTTACACTGTTGGCACTTTCATTCTTGTATGCAGCGGTACTTGAAGAAGCTTCTTCAAAGACTTCGAATAGCGCTCGAAATTTCTGGATGTAAACTCTCTTTGGAGATTTGGATGATTGCTTGTTTCTGTGAAAAGATCCTACGTCATAATCTTTGGAAGAAATGTATGGATCTGCTGGCTGTAATATTCCGGCAAGGACTAATAGGATAATTGTAAGTAGTGATTTCATAGCTTTTAGAGTAAATGGTTGTATTTCTTCTTGGATCTAAATTAGCCTTTACGTAGTCAAAAATACAATTATTGAATTCTTGAGTGATTCAATTAGGCAGGCCTGAAAAAGAATTAAAATACTGAATATTAGACGGTTAAAATGATTTTATTATTAATTAAAAAATAAGTTTTGATAATTAAATACGGCAAATGCCCTACAAGAAAAAAGGGCTACTAAATTATCTTTTTAAAAAACTTGAAACTTTTCGGTCAATTTTTCTCAAAAAAAAGACCGGTTTAACCGGTCTTTATTCTAGGCCTCAGCCTCTTGTTCTTTTATTTTTTCTTTAAGCCTCAGGACGAAATCACTTAGTACATTCATGTAATTTATGAATGCATCGTAAGGAGAATCATAAGGACTAAAGTAAGAGTGTATGTCTCCATCCGAAAAGAATTTGGTACACATATAATAGAAATGATCAGAAGTCTGCAGATATGTCCAATCGCGCTTAATTTCTGCATCGTCGATTTGATTGACCATTTTTTCTAACTCATATAGTTTGCCAAATGCTTCATCCTGAAGGTCGTTACCCAACCAAGCGGTCAAGTCCCGCTCTTCATCAGCCCAAGATATAGGCGTAGGGACATGAATTTTACCTATAGGTGGAACTTTTGCTACCACTTCGGAAGGAGTTGAAAAGCCATAATTGGTGTGCTTAAAAACTGCCTCCGGTAGATGCTTCATGAATTCAAAAATCCCTGTTTCTGCCCACTGATGCTCTCCGAAGGTCTCATAATCCATGAAAAGATTAATAACCTCCTCTGATTGAGGTACATTATTGATCCATTTTACAAACTTATCTGTAGTCAATGGATAATCAGCCCATGTCTTATTTCCAAATCGGAATGCGATATCATCACTGAGTTGGAAATTCTTTAAAAGGACTTTCAATTTTGGCTCAATACTATTGCAATACACATAATTGGGGCTTTTCCAGCCTAAGATATGCTTAGCTCCTTCAGTTAGAGTTGCCTCAAAACCCATCTCTGCAATCATGGCTCCGATTTGATCCGAATAGATTAATTCAGTATTCCTAAAGATCGTTGGAGTATAGCCGTTGAATAATTTCTTTATTTTTTCCTGGTGATTTCTCACCATAGTCTGAAACTCAGCCTTGCTTTTCAGTGAAGCAAGCGAGTGGCCGTAGGTTTCATTCAACAGTTCCACATGTCCTGTGTCAACTAATTTCCGAAAGCTTTCAAGTACATCTGGTGCATAAGATTCCATTTGATCTAGGAAAGTCCCAGACATAGAAAAGCAAATTTTAAAGCCACCATCATACTTGTTGATCAATTCCAATAGTAGTGCGTTCATTGGCAAGTAGCACTTTTGAGCAACTCTCCTCATGACACTTCTATTTAGAAAGTCATCCCAATAATGATGATCCTCACCAATGTCAAAAAAACGATAAGGTTTTAAACGATAAGGTTGGTGAACCTGGAAGTAAAAACAGATAGTTCTCATGATTTCTCAGCTAATATTTTTTGATAGATGGTGACAAGTTTGGCAGCCACATGCTCCCATTTCAATTTTTTCAATTCTTCAGTACCCAACTCTTTGAACATTTTAGAAATACCTTCATAGTGAAGTAGCGCAAAAGTGGCATCTGCCATTGAGTCGATATCCCAAAAATCAACTTTGATTGCATTATCAAGTACCTCTGCCACTCCTGATTGCTTAGAGATAATGACAGGTGTATTATGTCTTACTGCCTCTAAAGGAGAAATGCCAAATGGTTCTGAAACTGACGGCATAACATACACATCACTGATTGCATACATATGGTCCACATCATCTCCTTTCAAGAAGCCCGTAAAATGAAACTTGTCAGCAATCCGAAGTTCTGCTACTCGGTCGATCATTCTATTCAGTAGGTCTCCGGAACCAGCCATCACAAAACGCACGTTCGGATCTCTTTCGAGCACTTTTTTTGCAGCTTCCACAAAGTATTCAGGGCCTTTCTGGAAAGTGATTCTACCTAAGAATGTCACTATTTTCTCAGGGACTTTCTTGTTGTAAGTAGATTTGATAATTGAAGCATCCAGCACTGCATTGTGTAATACACTGATTTTGTGTGCTGGAACTCCATATTTATCAATGATGATATTTTTGGTCAATTGGCTTACCGCACATACGTGATCTGCAGCATGCATGCCAGCTCGTTCGATTTCGTATACCGGCTTATTTACAGATTGACCTGATCGATCAAATTCAGTTGCATGTACGTGCGCAACCAATGGTTTACCGCTTATTTCTTTAGCAGCAATTCCTGCCGGGAATGATAGCCAGTCATGCGCATGAATAATATCGAAGTCACTTCGATCTCTTGCGATTTGAGCTCCTGTGAGAGCATATCTTGAAACCTCCTCTAGTAGATTTTTTCCGTATTTCCCACTGAATTCATATTTCGTTGAAAAAATACTTTCATCTACATCAGCTCGATCATGGATGGCATAATCAGTGAATTTTTGGTACTCTTCCGGGCCAAGATAGGGTACTAAGAAACTGCTGACTTCCAAGTAGGTGAGATTTTTCCAAATAGATTTAAATTTTTTCTCCCGGTAGTCAATAGAAATATCACTGGCATTCACAAAATCTGCCATTTGTTCTTCATCACCCCAAAGTTTTGGGACAACAAAAATGACATCTTGCTTATGGTGAACCATTCCTTTTACTAAGCCGTAGCAAGCTGTACCTAGGCCTCCTGAAATATGTGGTGGGAATTCCCACCCAAACATTAATACCTTCATAAAAAGTCCTTTAAATCTTATTGGTCAAATCCATCATTCGCAATAGTTCTGCCACACTCCAAGCTTGGGATACAGCTCCTTTTGGACGGTGAGGAGGATCTCCATCATATATTTCAGCTACTGTGCCTATGCCGTATTGGGTCATTACTCCGTCAAACCCCTTTATTATTTTTTTAATGAAATTGCTCGCGGATTTGCCATGTAGCTTAATATAACCCTCAACAAAATGCCCCATAGGCCAAACCCAAACTGTACCGTTGTGGTAGGCATTATCCCTACTAATTTGATCTCCAAAATAATATCCTTTATAAGCAAGATCATCTGGTGAAAGAGATCTTAGTCCCCTGTTTGTCAAAAGCTTTGATTTGACAGTTTCTAAGATCTGATCATTTTGATTTTCATTAAGCATAACATATGGAAGTGATGTGGCAAAAACCATATTTGGTCTTATTGCCCAATCTTTCTCATCACCATTTACCAAGTCTGCTAAGTAACCATGATCTATAGACCAAAATTCTCTTTCAAAGGAGTCGCGAACTTTTTCAGCCAAGGAAGCAATTTCCTGATCTCCTGTTAGTTCGTGATAAAAACATAAGGCATTGTACCAAAGAGCTTGAATTTCAACTGGGCAACCAATCCTTGGAGTTACAGGTCCATCAGGAGTTACAGCATCCATCCAAGTCAAGGCAATGCCTTCAACACCTCCATAAACCAATCCATCTTCCCTAACATGAATGTTGAAATCAGTTCCAGCCCGATAGCCATCGATGATTCCTTTCATTTTCCCGAGATAACGCTCTTTTATGGTTTTACTATCACCTGTATAAATAATGTATTGCTGCAAGGACCAAAAATACCACAGAGGTGCATCTATTGAATTCATATTGGTCATCACGCCGCTTCCTACATTAGGGAAAAGTGGTCCAGTTAAATCTTTGGACATTGTGTCCATGATGTTGAGAAACGTTTTAGAATCTCCTTTGGTAAGCGTAAGCCCAGGAGCTGCCACGAAAGTATCTCTTCCCCACCATCCAAACCAAGGGTACCCTGCAATTACTCTGGTTTCCCCATCTCTATTTCGAAGAAATTGACCTGCAGAATTTTTAAGACAATTTTCAAAATTGTTCCTTGGGATTCTTCGTGCAATTTCCTTTTGAAAAGCGTTTTGTCTGGTTTTTGGGTCTGCCTCAGTCAATCCTGCTGAAAAAATAACAGATTCTCCCTTTTCAATATCAAACTCGAAATATCCGGGAACATATAAGTCCTCTTGATAGTCGTAGCCCCGCTCTCGCTCCATTATATACTCAATATTGTAATACCAATCCGGAGCAGGAACATATTCACATTTCTTTGATAGCTGAAGGAAAAGTGGATCGTATTCTTGATATAGATGGAAACTAGCGCCATTTGGTACCTTTTTGAATTTTTTATTAACGATTGTATTCGCTTTAGAAAGGTTGTGAAAACTTCTAAAAGCCAAGAATGGGGATATTCTTATTTTGGTCGGAGAGTGGGCGTCCAATAATGTGTACCGGATCATCAAACGATCGCGGTTAGTATCAAGTATTAATTCTTTTTGCAACAAAACCCCACCCACACGATAGGTTAGTTTTGGAATAGGTTCAGAGTCGAAATCTTCAAGATATTTGTGTCCTCTTGGAGAATAATTTCCCGGAAATTTACTAATACCTAAGTTGAAGCTTGCTCCATGTTGTATTACCGTTTCGTGTACGGTGGAGAGCATTACATGATTTTGTGAATCAATCTGAGGCTGAGGAACCACCAGTAAACCGTGGTATTTTCGGGTGTTACACCCGATGATTGTTGTACTTGTGTAGGTTCCTGATTGATTAGTCCTAATAATCTCACGATCTAAGGAATAATTCAAGTTTACCAGTTGTGTCTTATCGAAATGGATATAACTCATAGTAGAAAATTCTAAAGAGTTAAAAATAGAGTTTTGCATCCATAAGAAAAATGAAAAACAAAAAAATAAAGGTTATGTCTCCATAACCTTTGTTTTAATCGTGATTTTTCAAGAGTGAATCGCTTCTTTTTGTACTTCTTCGAAATTTTTCAACGATTCTTCAAATTTCCGAAGGTAATTTTTCGCTTGCCGAATGTTGATTGGCTTTACCACCGGAAATTTTGGGGAAGTTTTGAATAACGGAAACATCTGAAAATTGGTTTAGTTTTTTTTATTTAGTCAAATGTTGTGCCAAAAGGGGCCTTCTATTTAAAAGTAAAGCCCCTCATATAGAGGGGCTTTGGGTGAAAGACCGGGTTCGAACCGGCGACCTCCGGATCCACAAACCGGCGCTCTAACCAGCTGAGCTACAATCACCATTTGTGTCTGTTGAGGAATGTTTTCCTTAACGGTTGGCAAAGGTAATAATTAAGACAAATTAGTACAACACTGATTCTAATTATTTATAAAAAATTTCAGCCGCTCTCCTTTTTTAGTTTCGTCAAACTTACCATTCTCATATGCTAAATGCCCTGAAACAATCGTATGAGTCACATTTGACTTAAATGTATGTCCTTCAAAAGGTGACCATCCGCACTTAGATAAGATATTTTCTTTTGACACAGTCCATGGGGAATTAAGGTCTACTAATACCAAATCGGCAAAGTAGCCTTCCCTGATGTAGCCTCTTTCTTTAATCCTGAATAACTTTGCTACGTTATGAGACATCTTTTCGGCAATCTTTTCTAGACTGATTTTGCCAGCGTGATAGAATTCCAACATGGCGACCAAACTGTGCTGATTTAGCGGTCCTCCAGATGGAGCTTTGGTGTAAATCTGCGCTTTTTCTTCTAAAGTGTGCGGAGCATGATCGGTAGCGATCACATCGATTTTATCATCCAAGACTGCCTGAAAAATAGCATCCCTGTCTTTAGAAGTTTTGATAGCGGGATTCCATTTGATCAAATTACCCTTTTCTGCATAATCTTCTTCTGAAAACCACATGTGGTGAATGCACGCCTCAGCTGTGATGTGTTTCTCTTCTAAGGGAATGGTATTATCAAAAAGCTCTAGTTCTTTGGCTGTGCTGATGTGTAAAATATGAAGACGGGTACCGTATTTCTTTGCCATAGCTACTGCTCGGCTAGAAGCATCATAGCACGCTTCTTCAGAACGGATTTTAGGATGGAATTTTACCGGAATATCATCTCCATAGATTGCTTTGAATTCGGCGAGGTTGGCTGCAATGATGTGATCGTTTTCGCTATGTATCGCGATGAGTGCTTTGCATTCTCTGAAGATTCCTTCTAGAGATTCAATATTATCTACTACCATATTTCCGGTAGAGGAGCCCTGAAAAATCTTTAACCCGCATACATTTTCAAAATCAACTTTGAGGATTTCATCCAAGTTGTTATTTGTGGCGCCAAAGTAGAACGAATAATTTGCTAAAGAAACTTCGGCTGCACGAGCATATTTATCATCAAGAAGTGGTAAAGTCACTGCTTGAGGGACAGTATTTGGCATTTCCATATAGGTGGTAGTTCCGCCTGCCACTCCTGCTTTTGCTTCGGTATAAATTTCACCTTTATGAGTCAACCCAGGCTCTCTGAAATGGACTTGATCGTCAATCAAACCAGGAAAAAGATACTTTCCGCTCCCATTTATATGAATGTCAGCCTTCTCATTTGAAAGATCTACGCCTATTTTAGCTATTCTTCCATCTACGACTAATACGTCATTCGGACTTATCCGACCTTCATTGACTATATTTGCACCGGTGATTAAAATACTTTTCATCTTATTCGCTTTTTATCAGGTTTACAACTCCTTTCAAAAATAATCAATCATGTCCAATGAAACCCCAACATTTGAGGTATTTAAGCTAAATCGTCAGCTTTTGGAAGCAGTAACGGCAGCCGGATATACTACTCCAACTCCGATACAGCAAAAGGCAATTCCTTTAGCTCTGGCTGGACATGATGTCTTGGGGATTGCCCAAACAGGAACAGGGAAGACTGCCGCTTATATTTTACCACTTTTAATGAAGGTGAAATATGCTCAAGGGATGCATCCAAAAGCGCTGATTTTGGCTCCTACCAGAGAGTTGGCAATGCAGATCGAGGAAGTTGCCATTCAGATGGCGGAAAATACTGATTTACGAATCGTTTGTCTTTATGGTGGATTAGGCCCAAAAACCCAAATCGAATTGATAGAGGCTGGTGTAGATATTATTATCTCTACAACTGGTCGTTTTTTAGATCTCTACAAAAAAGGGAAAATCTTCACCAAAGAGATCAAAACCATGATTTTGGATGAGGCTGATAAAATGATGGATATGGGCTTTATGCCTCAGATTCGAAATATTTTAGAGATATTCCCTGTTAAACGTCAAAACTTACTTTTTTCAGCAACCTTCAGTGATCGAGTTGAGAAGTTGGCTTCGGAATTTCTGGAGTTTCCAGAGCGAGTGGAAGTGACTCCCTCTGCAACCACAGCTGAGACCATTGCTCAAGTCAAATATTTCGTGCCAAATATTCGAACCAAAATCAATTTGCTAGGGGAACTTCTAAAGAAAGAGGAAATTGCCCGGGCGATTGTTTTTACCAGGTCACGCAAAAATGCGGAGGAGGTCTATGCCTATTTGAAAAATCGGGTGGAAGGTGAGGTTCGGGTAATTCATGCAAACAAAGGACAAAATACAAGGATTAATTCCATCGATGATTTCAAATCTGGGGATGTTAGACTGTTAGTGGCTACTGATGTGGCTTCTCGCGGTTTGGATGTTACCTTGGTATCGCATGTGATTAATTTCGATGTGCCACTTATCTATGAAGATTATGTTCACCGAATTGGACGTACTGGAAGGGCAGAGCATGAAGGTAAGGCCATCACTTTCATAAATCCAGCAGAGGCCTACCATTTCCAAAGAATCGAGGAATTGATCCGAATGGAAGTTTCTGAATTAGAAATTCCAGCGCAAGTAGATGTGCCGGAAACACCTTTCGCGGAGCGCCAAGCATATGCTCGGGAGCTCGATCACTTGATGCAGCGGGATAATCCAGATTACAAAGGTGCTTTCCATGATAAAAAGGAGCGGAAGAAGCCGAATCTGTTCAAAGAAAAAGCAAAAGAAGAAAAGAAGCGTGGCAACAAAAACTCCAAAGCTAAGACCAATCGAAACCAGCTAAAGACTAAACATCAGAAGAATAAAGGGAAGTAATAGAAGTTAAATTTCTTTAAGGGAATATTTTTTAGTGCTGTAGCTCTTATTTTTCGGAATGAATAGGTATTTAGTACTGCTTTGTTTTCTTTCATTCGCCTGCGATAGGAAAGAGGAGGCCTCTGAACTAGCTTTTGAGCAAGTTCGAATAAGTATTCCCATTTCTTCAGATCAGTTAAATAGCTATCAGGAATTCAGTGTTTATAAAACTGAAAACAATAAGATGGTAGGATATAACTATCTCCGTCATACTCTTGATTTTTTTGATTTAGATAATCAAAAGGTAGAAAGATCGCAATCCCTTGTTTCAGATGGGCCAAACGGGCTTGGCCAAATCCAATCGCTCTCTTGGTATAATGAAGATTCTATTTTTATGTATGAGCGAGGAAAGCTCCACATCGTCTCAAGCAAAGGTGAAAAAGTAGACACCTTTGATCTTTATGAGATTTATGGGAATTTGAATCTTGGTGAACCAGTTTGCAACTTTTATTTCAAATTGAATTATGTAAAGGAAACCAAAGAGGTTTTCTTTTTTATGATAAATCCAACAGTTGATTTAAAGGGGAAAAGTGACCTGTTCTTAGTCACTTCATTATCAATTAAAAATAAGACTGTGAAACTATTGCCTATTAAGCATACGGAGCATTTCAAAAACCTGAATGGTCAAGTTGGGTTTATTTCTTATTTGGGATTCTCCGGATTTCTGAATGAAAAGATGATTTATAATTTTCAGTACGAATCACCTTTATATGCTTATTCACCAATCGGTGATGTGATTGATCAAAGTAGCATTCATGAAGAAAAGAAGATTAGTGAGCTTCTGACACAGGAAGACTCAGAAGTCTTTGATCGACACGCAATCGAAAATCCACACTTTCTCAGTCCAGTGCCTGATCCTTGGAAGAATTTGATCTACAGATTTACTTGGGGAGCACCGGATCCAAGTCTTGGAGAAAATGGATTTACTGAAAAATCTTCGTCCATTTCTGTTTTTGATTCGGAATTAAGTTTGATTCAGGAATTTTCTCTCCCAAGCTATACCTATCAGATTAATAATTGGTTTGTCAATGAAAATGGGCTTTACCTCAATGTAGCGCATCCCAAAAATGAAACTGTTTCCGAGGATTTTTTAGTGTTTGATTTATTCAAATTCAAAGAAATTAGGTGATGCTTGGATTTTGTCTAGGACTGCTTTTAGTGCTGCAATCTGGAATTGCTACTATCTTTTCGATTCAGGTTCCTATGGATCATTTTAATTCGGGCAGTAGGAAAATTTCAATTGAATATTCGATTTCAGGTTCTTTTGATAGCTCTAAACTTACTGTGTTTTATTTAGAAGATCCAGTAGATTCAGTGTTTGGCTATTTAAATATTCCCATTCAACTCACTGATCAATTTAATCTTGTCTCCATAAAAGGGAGGTATCAATCAAGAGACTTAAATGATTTCTTTGAAAATCGAAAGGCTCCTGATTGGGACATGAAGTACAATCTGCTCAATCAAAAACAAGTTGCTGAGGATGTTGAATTGATTAGAAGGGAGCTTCTTGGGAATGAAAAAGTGACACTTTTAGGATACTCATCTTCAGCTTCAGTTTTACATTATTACCTTTCACTTTATCCCGATCAAGTTTCAACTATGATCAGCATAAGTCCAATGTTTTTTGATGTAGAAGAGAATTTGAGTTTTTGGAATCAATTCAGTTTCATTGAAGAAAAAGTTGAAAAATTAAACTCAGATAGAGCGCTTGATTTTGCTTATTTTTCTCATTCTGATTTTTTCAATTCCTCGAAATCAATAAAAGACAGCTTGCTAGTGTTGGCGTTAAACCAATTTAAAGCTGATAAAATATCTGGATTTTCCAAACTTCAATTTAAATCAATTTCTTTGAGGGTTAGAGCATTTGAACTGATTTACAATACTTCTCCTTTTTCAGAAACTACTTCAAAAACACTTGAATCTTTTCTTAGAGCCGCTTTACCTATTTTCCAAACCTTTAAGGAAAAACCATTCCTTGTTTACGGGTTAAACTTTGACAAATGGCTGGAATTTGAGGGAAAAGTAGTTCTGATTGGCGGTGCTTTTGATCTTTTACTTAATCCAAAAATACTCGATGTGCTGGCAGAATTCTACCCGAATAGTACGCTAATCCAATTGAAAGATGGTCATGCTTTAAAGGTGTTTCAATCCTCACCATATTACTCAGACTTTTTAGAAGCTTTCATTTTGAATCGACACACTTCCAAAATAAAAGTATACGAAGAACTCAAGAAAGCTGACCTTCTTTATTTAAAAAGTGATTACAACTCGGTTCGAGCGAAAAATTAAAAAAGCCCTGAAAATTTTAAATTTTCAGGGCTTAATTTTTATCGGTCTGTTCTAGTATTTGTCCCGTCAACAGGAGTTCGCTTATCGCGATTTGCCAAGTCCCAAGCTGTGTGGAAAACTAGCTTGGCTCTTTTTTCCATCAGTTGGAATTCGATTTTGTCTACGGTATCTGTTACCTGATGGTAATCATCGTGTACACCATTGAAGAAGAAGATCACAGGTACATTATGTTTTGCAAAGTTGTAGTGATCAGATCTGTAGTAGAATCGATTTGGGTCGTCCTCCGCATCATAGCGATAATCTAAAATCAAATCGGTATAAGTGATATTGTTGTATTCGTTGATCTTTTTCAATTGAGAAGAAAGCATCTCTGAACCGATCACATAGATATAATCTTTGTTGTCAGCCTTTTGATATTCGTAATCGATTCGACCCACCATATCAATATTGATGTTGTTCACCGTATTTTCCATCGGGAAAATAGGATGGTCGCCATAGTATTCAGATCCCAAAAGCCCTTTTTCTTCACCTGTCACGTTCAAAAACAGGATTGATCTACGAGGTTTATGGCCTTCTTTTGCAGCAGTGGCAAATGCTTGAGCAATCTCCATCACCGATACAGTTCCTGAACCGTCGTCATCTGCTCCGTTGAAAATCTCGCCAGTGCTACTTACGCCTACGTGATCATAGTGTGATGAAATTACCAACACTTCATCTTTAAGGTCTGTACCTTCCAAGTAGCCCATCACATTGGAGCTTTCTACAGGATTCACAGTTTTCTTTACTTGAAAAGTTGCTTTTTGAAAAGGAATAGATTCAGGGTTTGTTTTTGCAGCTTCTTTCAAAGTTTCTACAGGTTGCCCGAATAACTCTCCCATTTTGTCAGAGCTTACCGTAAATATTGGTCTCTGAGTCACTTCTTTTTCAAAGCCAATTCTACCTTTTCCTGCAAGCGTTTTAGCTCTGTTTGCTATTCTGTCAAAGTTCGCCTGACCTTCCATGTTTACCATGACGATTCCAGCTGCACCGGCATCCATTACTTTTTTGATCAAATCATTAGTTCGTACGCCTACAGCCCAGATGCCCACGAGTTTGTCCGTAACAGCCACTTTGGCAAGATTTTCATCATTTACCAACCCAAGGAATACTAAATCCGTCTTCATGGCTTTTGCCATATTGCCATCCCCAGAAAAGACAAAATCCTCGTTCATTACGAGTTTATTCTTTCCTATTTTCAGATCAACCGCATTAAATGCTGAACTGACCAAGGGGACCTGCTGCAGGTAGCTTCCTTCAACTGGTCCTGTAAAACCAAGTTCTTTGTAGAAATCAGCAAGATATTGTGCTGCAATTTTTTGCTCCTCAGATCCTGTATCTCTCCCTCTCATTTCATCGGATGCTAGGTAAGTAAGGTATTCTGTAAGATCAGCAGCAGTAATAGTATTGGCATATTTTACTTGAATGGGATCTTGAGCTACTGCACTTATTGTCAGGCCCAACGCCAAAGTCCCGGTTAATAACAGTCCTTTTTTCATTGATTTATTTTTATTCTGGCCCTAAACTAGATAAAATTTTAACCCTGCAATAAACCGTTTGTAAATTATGCATGTTATGGGGGTAAATTATTGAGGTTCATAAGGGCTAATTCTTTTTAGATATTATACCTTTGCACCTTGAAAAATCTTTAAGATTCCATACCCAAATACTTCATTATTCCTTAAGTTCTTTATGCAGATCAACCTTTCAAACGCTGTCAAATTTGAGAGCAGACACAATGGCCCGACTGAAGCGGAAATCGCAGAGATGTTGGAGAAAATCGGTGCCTCATCAGTAGAGGAATTAATCAACCAGACTGTACCAAAATCAATCCAACTGGAGAAGCCTATGAATCTCCCGGCAGCAAAGTTGGAATCTGAGTTTCTTAAGGAATTCAAAGTTTTGGCAGCCAAAAACAAAGTCTTCAAATCATTCATTGGATTGGGATATTATGATACCCTAGTGCCAGGAGTAGTTTTGAGAAATGTCTTGGAAAATCCGGGATGGTATACTGCTTACACACCTTACCAAGCAGAAATTGCACAAGGTAGGCTAGAAGCTTTAATCAATTTCCAGACAGTGGTAATGGAGCTTACTGGAATGGAGCTTGCCAATGCTTCACTTTTGGACGAAGGAACAGCTGCAGCTGAGGCAATGACCATGTTGTATTCGGTCAAGCCAAGAGAAAAGAAAAACGCCCAAAAGTTTTTTGTAGACGAGCAGGTTTTTCCACAAACCAAAGCAGTTTTGGTTACAAGGGCAGAGCCACTTGGAATAGAATTGGTTTTTGGATCATTGGATTCACTGGACCTGACAGATGAAAATCTTTATGGAGTTCTGTTTCAATACCCGAATGCAGAAGGTGCTGTAATGGACTATTCGGCAATAGTAGCTTCTGCAAAAGAGAATCATGTAAGCACTGCCTTTGCGGCAGATTTGCTAGCGTTGACACTCCTGACACCTCCAGGTGAAATGGGAGCTGATGTAGTGGTAGGCTCAGCGCAGCGATTTGGTGTGCCAATGGGATATGGAGGACCGCATTCAGCATTCTTCGCAACTAAAGAAGCTTATAAGAGACAAATTCCTGGAAGGATCATTGGTGTATCAATTGATCGAGCGGGAAATAAGGCTTACAGAATGGCTTTACAAACCAGAGAGCAGCACATCAAAAGAGAGAAAGCAACTTCAAATATCTGTACTGCGCAGGTGCTTTTAGCAGTAATGTCTAGTTTTTATGCGGTCTATCACGGGCCAAAAGGCTTGAAAAACATAGCGCTTAGAACACATGGTTTAGCAAAGTTGACAGGAAAAGCATTGCAACTTCTAGGTTATGAAGTCTCTTCTCAAACTTATTTTGATACGCTGAAAGTCGCCATAGAGGCAAAAACTTTGAATACTATCAAATCAATTGCAGTGGATTCAGAAATGAATTTCAGATACGATTATGATACGGTATTCATGACGTTTGATGAAGCAAAAACCTTAGATGATGTAGCACATATCGTAGACGTATTTGCGAAGGCTCAAGGAATTGAAAGCCCAGATCTCAGTAGTCTTGCTAAAGACTTGACTTTGGATCTCCCAGATTCATTGATGCGTAAATCTGAATACTTAACTCACCCTGTATTCAATAATTATCATAGTGAGCATGAAATGCTTCGCTATATTAAGCGTTTGGAGGCGAAAGATCTTTCGCTTGTTCATTCCATGATTTCTTTGGGTTCTTGTACCATGAAATTGAATGCGACTGCTGAAATGATCCCGGTTACCTGGCCTGAGTTTGGTCAAATGCACCCATTTGCTCCAATCGATCAGACAGCTGGATACCAAGAACTTTTCGCTCACCTTAGACATTGGCTGAATGAAATTACGGGTTTTGCAGATACCTCTCTTCAGCCGAACTCAGGTGCTCAAGGAGAGTTTGCAGGATTAATGGTAATTCGTCAATATCACCTCAGCAGAGGAGATGCTCATCGAAATATAGCTTTGATTCCTACTTCAGCTCATGGTACCAATCCAGCTTCTGCAGTTATGGCGGGAATGAAAGTTGTCTTAGTGAAATGTGACGAAAAAGGAAACATTGATTTGGTAGATCTTAAAGAAAAAGCAGCTGCTCATGCAAATGACTTAGCTGCCTTGATGGTTACTTATCCTTCAACTCACGGTGTATTTGAGGAGGCTATTCAAGAGATTTGTGCTACCATTCACCAGTTTGGAGGACAAGTTTATATGGACGGAGCAAATATGAATGCTCAGGTAGGATTGACCAGTCCAGGAAGAATTGGTGCTGACGTTTGTCACCTTAACCTTCATAAAACTTTCTGTATTCCTCATGGTGGTGGCGGACCTGGTATGGGACCAATTTGCGTAGCAGCGCACCTTGCACCATTCTTGCCGGGAAATCCTTTGGTGAAAACTGGTGGTGAAGATCCAGTGTCTTCGATCTCTGCAGCGCCTTATGGAAGTGCAAGTATTTTACCTATTTCCTACGCATACATCGCAATGATGGGTGGTGATGGTTTGACCAACGCAACCAAAATGGCGATTCTAAATGCAAATTATATCAAGGAAAGACTTAAAGGTAATTTTGAAATTCTATATACAGGAACAAAAGGAAGAGCTGCACACGAGATGATTGTGGATTGTAGAGCTTTCAAAGAATTCGGAGTGGAGGTAGAAGATATTGCAAAGCGATTGATGGACTATGGGTATCATGCACCAACAGTTTCGTTCCCAGTAGCTGGTACTTTGATGATCGAGCCAACTGAATCTGAGACTAAGTCTGAATTGGATAAGTTCTGTGATGCGCTTCTTTCAATCCGTGAGGAAATCCGTGAAATAGAAAATGGAAAAGCTGATCGTGAAAATAATGTCTTGAAAAATGCTCCTCATACGGCTACTATGGTATTGACCGGAGAATGGGATTTGCCTTACTCTAGAGAGAAAGCAGTTTTCCCGTCTGAGAATGTAAAAGCCAATAAATTTTGGCCAAGTGTTAGAAGGATTGATTCAGCTTATGGGGATAGAAACTTAATTTGTAGCTGTATTCCAGTAGAAGAATATGCAACCTCTGAAGAAGAGATTGCTTAAAATTTAAATCATCAACGTAAAAAAAGCCTCGATTTCTCGAGGCTTTTTTTATGAACTTATTTGGGAATACTTAAACGTTTACGTGTCTTTCGGCATGGTAAGAAGACCTCACCAGTGGCCCAGATTCCACATATTTTAATCCTTTGGAAAGGCCAACTTCTCGATATTCATCAAAAAGATCAGGATGAATAAATTCTGCAACTTCAATATGCAACTTTGTTGGCTGTAGGTATTGGCCAAGAGTTAGGATGTCACAACCATGAGCTACAAGATCGTCCATCGCCTGAAACACTTCTTCCTTTTTTTCACCTAAACCTAGCATTATCCCAGTTTTAGTACGCTTTCCATATTCTTTGGTCAATTTGATTTGTTCTAAGGAGCGTTCATATTTTGCCTGGGGACGTACTCTTCTGTATAGACTTCCCACAGTTTCCATATTATGTGAAACTACCTCTTGGCCACCCTCAATCATCCGATAAAGGGCGTCCCAATTAGATTTCACATCAGGGATCAATGTCTCAATAGTGGTAGAAGGAGAAAGAGCTTTGGTTTGAACCACGGTCTGATACCATATCTCAGCCCCACGGTCTTTTAATTCATCCCGATTCACAGAGGTGATTACTGCATGTTTTACGCCCATTAATTTGATCGCTTCAGCAACTCTTCTAGGTTCATCAGTATCATACTCTGGTGGTCTTCCGGTCGCTACTGCACAGAATGAACAAGATCTGGTACAGACATTCCCTAAGATCATGAAGGTAGCTGTACCAGCTCCCCAACATTCACCCATATTAGGACAATTACCGCTTTCGCAAATAGTGTGGAGCTTATGTTCGTCGACTAGTTTTCGGACTTTTGCGTATTCTTTTCCAACAGGAAGCTTTACTCGGAGCCAATTTGGCTTTTTCCTTCTTGTTGCTTCTTCTGATATAACTGGTAATTCGATCATGTATATTGATTTGTGGCAAAGGTATGGCTTATCCTAAAAAAGCCAATGATTGCTTATTGTCTAAATCCGTAGAAAAAGGTGAAATAAACTGATTGGAATAACTGCTTGTTTTCAACCGTTGGAATTAGTGGAATTTCTTTTGTAAAACCCTCAAGCATGTAACCAAGTTCCAGTCCAGTGACATTTGATCTGAAAACGCCAAATTCAAAAGACATAGCTGCCTTCAAGTTAGCACCAAATGCAAACTCCGATTGGCCTAATCCTTCAAAAAGTCTTCCTGTCCCAAGGATATTGAATCTACTTTGATGAATTTCAGGATCATATTGCTCTCGGACAGTTTCTATCCGGTTGATAGCATATTCTATGTAATACGGTGCAATCAAACCAAATGTGGGGCCTACAGCAGCAAGGGCAGATACTTGCACTCCTTGATTTGGTGCTTTTTTGAAAAGAATAATTTCTCTTCCGTATTGAGGCCTTATGGAATAGAGATAATTTGATTTTCCAAAAATATAGCTATTTCCCAAAACGGTATTAAAGCGGACTTCCTTTGGATTTTTTACATTAGAAAGTTCGATAGCCCAAAAGCTAAATTGATTGTCATCTATTCGAGTTCCGGATTTAAAAACAAATCCACCAATCAATCCTCCATTGGTGTTTTTATTCAATCCAAATGTATATTCCTTATCATAATCGTAGTTTCCAGCATCTTCTCGCTGGGCCCACGACTCAATTGAAAGGAAAAATAAAATAAGCGTTAGAATTAAATTCAGCTTCTTCATTCGAGTTGGTCGAAAATATAGCCCTATTTTTGGGTTCATTTATTTTAAACTGAATTTTAAAAGTAAGAGTTTATGCCGACTATAAAAAGTTCGTATTTAGGGAATTTAAGGACTGAGTCCGAGCATCTTCAATCTGGTACAAAGATCCTGACGGATGCACCAGTTGATAATAATGGAAAAGGAGAGGCCTTTTCTCCTACGGACTTGGTAGCAAGCGCATTAGGGAGTTGCATGGTTACCATTATGGGCATAATTGCTGCCAGAGAAAATATTTCCTTAGAGGGGCTTAATTGGGAAGTAACCAAAATCATGCAAGCAAACCCTAGAAAAATTGAAGAAATAAAAGTTGATTTTACCTGGGAAGTCCCGGTGAACAATTCTGTTTTTATTCAAAAATTAAAGAATGCTGCCAAGACTTGTCCAGTAGCTTTAAGTTTAGATCCCGCGATTAAGCAGACTTTAAATTTCAATTTTTAAGATTGGAACAAAAAGACAAATTTCAAGATTACCAAATTATATAAACCCAAATTTACTATGTGCTATCTTTTTGAAGACTTCAAAGGCTGGAAAGCCTATTGCGAATTGAATAATATAAGTTTGCCTCAGTCTGTCATCGAATACGAGGTAGAGCAAAAAAATGGTGAAGAAGGTAAAATAAAAATCGGATTACTACATGCCTATCAAGTGATGAAGGATGCTGTGAAAGCAGGCTTGGAGGAAGACATGGTTTCTAGATCAGGAATGATTAATAATGGGGCAAAAAAAGTTTTTAATTATCCACTTGCAGTCCTTTCACCAGAATTTCAAAAATTAATTTCCAGAGCTTTGGCAGCTAAGGAAGTCAATTCTTGTATGGGAAGAGTGGTGGCTGCTCCTACAGCTGGGGCAAGTGGAATTTTGCCTGGAACTTTGGTAACCCTGCAAGAGATTCATTCTCTTTCGGACGAGCAGATTATAGAGGGGCTTTTAGTGGGCGCAGGGATCGCGCTAATTATTGAGGAGAAAGCCAGTTTGGCAGGAGCAGTAGGAGGGTGTCAGGCAGAAACAGGATCAGCAGCTGCAATGGCAGCTGGAGCAATAGTATACTGTCTTAGAGGGAATATTGATCAGATTTTTAATGCAGTTGCGATTACTATTCAATGTATGCTTGGTCTGGTTTGTGATCCTGTGGCAGGTTTAGTTGAAGTGCCATGTGTTGTCCGAAATGCCAGTGCGGCAGCGATATCCTTTAGTTCCTCCCAGATAGCTCTCGCTAATGTAAGCGCGGTAATCCCCGTTGACGAATGTATTGAGGCAATGGGAGAAATCGGGGCTTCAATGGAAAGCAGATATAAAGAAACTGCTATGGGTGGTTTGGCAGCAACTCTTACTGGTCAGGAGATTTCAAATCGGGTTTTAATCCAAGATATAGAGATTCTTCCCGACCAAGATTTAGAGGAATAGATTGTTGAAAAAGGGGATTTTCAGGATTGAATCAATGGTGAGGGAAAAGAATGTTGCCCAAAGAATTGAACTAATTAGCATTTGAATAAAAATTCTTCTCTTTTTCACTCCAAATGAAACCATAATTAAAGTTCCTCCTATTGGAGTCAACAGAAGTGGAGTGATCGCCGCAATTCCCATTTCCCCATATTTTTTCCAAATTTTCACGATGTTCCGATTTTTTTTGGAAAACTTGGGTTTTGGGAAGCGTATTTCTATAAATTTTTTAAATCGTGCTCCAATAAATGTGAATACAACTACACTACTCATCATACCAGAGACAGTCACCAGAATGGTTTGAATCACACTGTATCCCGCTGCAGTACCAAGTACTGGTCCAGCAATAAATTTGAACCAAGACAAGAAATAAATCCCCAGAAGTTTGAGGATAGATTCGATCATAGTAAGAAGAATATATAGGTGAAGTAGGCCAATAATAGAAATGAACCCTCAACTTTCGAAATTTGCATTTTGGTACGCATCAGAGGAAAAAGCAAAATTGTGATTCCTAGCATCCACAGAAAATCTGAGTTTATGAATTCCTGGGAGACCTCAATAGGTTTAATTATTGCAGTGATTCCTATAATGGAGAGAATATTCATGATGTTACTTCCAAGAATATTGCCTAGAGCTAAATCGGTGCGCTTTGAAAGAGCAGCTATTATGGAGGTAATCAGTTCTGGTAGACTAGTTCCAATAGCGATAATTGTCACCCCGATTACTCTTTCTGACACTCCAAATTCTCTCGAAATCAGAACTGCATTTTCTACTAATAACTCTGAACCAAAATATAGCCCTACTATTCCCCCAATGAAATAGATAATAGATTTCAGCCAAGAAAAACTTTTTACTTGCTCAATTTCTTCATCAATCTCAGGGTTTTCTATAGTACTAGTTTTGAATAAATAAAAATTGAAAACAATGAATAAAACAAGGAGTAAAATCCCCTCCCAAGTTTCAATTATCCCATTATAGCTTAGACCATAAAAAAGTATTGAAACAAGAAGGGTAACTGTATAATCAAATCGTATATGTATTCTTCTAATTAATACGCGGTAGAAAAGTCCCGTAATTCCAAGTACTAGCCCAATATTGGCAATATTCGAACCGATTACATTTCCAATTGATATATCACTATTTCCTTTTAGCGCTGCATTTACACTTACCAAAAGTTCTGGTGCAGAAGTGCCAAAAGCAACGATAGTTAAACCAATTAGGCCTGCACTCATTCCTAGTTTGACTGCTATGCCAGATGCTCCATCTACCAATATTTTACCACCAGCAAGAAGAATTATAAACCCTAATAATAAAAGAAAGTACGCTGCCATTTTTTGATTAAATTTTTGGACCGAAGGCTAAATCTCCTGCATCACCCAATCCAGGAACAATATAAAATTGCTCATTCAATCTCTCATCCATACTTCCAATCCAAAAACTATGCGGTATGCTTAAATTATCCTTAATAAATTTTATTCCTTCTGGAGCGGCAAACCCCGCAGCGATGTGGATGTGTTTTGGAGTTCCATTTTTAGAAAGTGTGTCAATTGACTCCATTAAAGATTTCCCAGTTGCGAGCATTGGATCTGTTAAGATCATTATTTTTTCCCCTAGAAAAGGACTTGCATGGTAGCCAAGATTGATTTTGATTTTCCCATTATTTTCCTCTTCTCTAAAAGCACCTATAAAAGCACTTTCTGCTTGATCAAAGAAATTCAAAAAGCCTTGGTAAAACGGCAGGGAGGCCCTTAGAACAGAAACTATAACAGGATTTTCGGAAGGAGTTAAAATATTAATTTTAGAAAGTGGTGTTTGAATCAGTTTCGGTTGATAAACGAGAGTTTTGGATATTTCATAAGCCAAAATTTCACCTAAACGTTCTAGGTTTTTTCTAAACCTCATTCTGTCTTTCTGGATGACAGTATCTCTCATTTCTGCCATAAATTGGTTGGCAATAGAAGGAGTTTGAGAAAGGATAAACATGTTTCAAAGATAAAAGAAAAAACCGGCTGTTTAAGACCGATTTTTATTCTTGTAGAAGTTACAAATCTTTTCAAATTGTAATTAAAACTATTAAAACAGGAAAGCCTGACCAAACTTGATCAGGCTTTCCTAAATATTTGAAGAGAGAATTATTTTACTTCGAAGCTTGCTCTTCTTGCCATCTGTCTTGCGTCAGCAGAAGACTTATCTACACTTGTATCTTCTCCATAGCCTTTATAAGAAATTCTTGAAGGATCAACTCCAGAAGAAATCAATAAGTCATAAACTGCCTTAGCCCTTCTTTCAGAAAGTTTCATGTTGTAGTCTTCTGGACCCAATTCGTCTGCATAACCTTTAACTTCAACACTTACTCCTGGATTCTTTTTTAAGAAGTTTGATACATAGTTAGCTGCGCTAGTAGAATAGGCTAGTGGCTTATCACTGTCGAATGCATAGTAAACATTCACGTAGCCATCATTAATGGCTTTTATTAGGAAGTCAACTTGTTCTACAATCTTTTCTACTGGACAGCCTCCTGTTGAAGAAGGGCCAGGAAGGAATGGACAATTATCCAGATGATCTGGTGTGCCGTCACCATCAGAATCCATTGTTACTCCAAAGCTATTTACTCTAGCTCCAGCGGGAGTATTGGGTTCTTTATCTAAGTAATCAGGTACTCCATCTCCGTCAGAATCCTTTAACATATCTTTGATTTCATTGATATTAGAAGTGAGTTCTTCTTTAGAAGCATACTTATCGGGTTCTATGAACCAATCTGCATGAGTCTCATTTTTTCCTAAGTAAAAATTAAGCCCTATGGTACCGGTCCACCAGGTGGCAGTAGCGTGGGGAAAAGGGATTTCTGGTAAAAAAGGTCTTCCAATCTGATTAAAGTCATTTCCGTCGAATGTATATCGCTGTCTTCCGTTGACAATCATAGAAATAGTTCCTTGTAAGCTGATTCTATTTGAAAGAGAATACAGCCCTTTTAATGATGAGTTAAAAGAATAAACATAATCAGGATCAAAATCGGGTAACTTACCTTCTGAGTTAATCCGATCTTCTGATTTTAAAGATCCAAAACCTGCTCCAAATTCACCTAAAACAGTAAACCTTTTTGTAAATGTTTCAAATGAAAGTGATCGACCAATATTCCAAACACCTCGTAAACTAAGACTTAGGTAATCTGTTTTGAATTCAGGACTTACATCTTTGGCTTCACTAAAACTTCCAAATCCAAAATTTCCGGAAAATCCAAAGTATTGGTTGACCATATATCTTCCACCAAAATCGACATGTCCAATATTAAGTGTAGGAGATAAATAGCCACCTGTGAGTGGTCCCATAGGCTTATTTACACCTAGGTTAGCGTCAATTGACCATTTGTTGAAATCTTTTTGGGAAAATGCTGTATTGGAAATAAATACAATTGATAGGAATAATAAAAGGTGTCTCATTTCAAAGGATATTTGATTAGGGTAATTCAGCTTCAAAATTATAGAAAAAAGGAGTAAAAAAACTTACTTTCTTTGTTCTTTGAATAATAATCAATTTTCAGCATGAGAATTCTGACTTCCGATGGAAAAGCGAATGAATAATAAAATGAATTTTGATTTTCAGTTTTAAAAATAGAAGATTGATAATCTGAATTTTTTTTCCAATTCTTTATAAAAAAGAAAGCCTGATCAAATTTGATCAGGCTTTCTTAAATATATGTTAGGAGAATTACTTCACTTCGAAGCTTGCTCTTCTTGCCATTTGTCTTGCATCAGCTGAAGACTTATCAACACTTGTGTCCTCGCCATAACCTTTGTAAGAGATTCTTGAAGCATCAATTCCAGAAGCAATTATCAGATCATATACAGCCTTAGCTCTTCTTTCAGAAAGCTTCATGTTGTAATCTTCTGGACCTAATTCGTCGGCATAACCTTTAACCTCAACACTTACACCTGGATTCTTTTTCAAGAAGTTTGATACATAGTTAGCTGCGCTAGTAGAATAACCTAGTGGCTTATCGCTGTCGAATGCATAGTAAACATTCACATATCCGTCATTTAAAGCCTTTCTGAAGAAATCAACTTGCTCAACAACTTCTTCTACTGGGCAACCGCCTGTAGAGGCTGGACCAGGAAGGAATGGACATTTATCCATGTGATCAGGAGTACCATCACCATCAGAATCCATAGTCATACCAGAAGAATTAACTCTTGCTCCTGCTGGAGTGTTAGGCTCTTTGTCCAAATAATCTGGAACACCATCACCGTCTGAATCTTTCAACATGTCTTTAATACCGTTGATCTGAGTAGCAAGTTCCTCTTTGGTAGCATATTTGTCAGCAGCAATAAACCAGTCTGCATGTTCTTCGCTTTTACCCAAATAAAACTGTAATCCAAGTGTTCCAGACCACCAAGTACCATTTGCACCATAGAAACCGTTGTCAGTTGAAGGTCTAATAGCTGTAGAGCCATCCCAAGTGACAGTTTGTCTACCGTTCAAAACAGTACTAATATCACCAACTAAGGCTATATTTTTACTTAGTTTCAATTGAGGTGTTAATCCAAACATGATGGTATAAACATCATCGTCGAAATCATTATACAGATTCTCTTCAGGATTAACTCTGCCTATTCCAGCTCCACCATGGAGTAATAATCCAAAACTTCTTGTGAATGATTCGAAATTCATGATTCTTCCAATGTTTGCTACACCTTGAAGATTCATTCTAAAATATTTGGTATCGAATGGGAGGCTTTGGGAATCATTTCCTTTTGCTTCTCTCATTGATCCAAATCCATAATCCAATTTTAGACCAAATTTTTCATTTAACATGTAACGAGCACCGAATTCGATGTGACCCAAATTTAACGTAGGAGATAGAAAGTCAGGACCCAGCGGAGCCATTGGCTTGTTAAAACCGCCACCTACTTCTAGTGACCATTTGTCGAATTCTTGAGCGTTAGCGCCGAATGCTAAGGCGCCAGCCATAATTGTTGATAGTATTATTTTTTTCATAACAAAAAATTTTTGTTCAAATTTTAAGTGTTGATAGATGTGAATACAAATTTATAAACTTTTAATTTACTACAAATCTAAATGAATTATTTAAAAGCATATTGCAGCAAAAAAATAATTCTAAACTTTTTTTCAAATTAAGTTAATGAATTTAACATATTTTATGCCAAAATGAAATTTTTAACTGAAATCCTTAATATAAATGCAGTTTCGGGTGATGAATCTAGCATTTCTGAGTTTTTGATCAAGACAATACAGAAACGAAGTGTTACTTGGAAAGTTTCGCCAGAAATATATTCTGGTGAAGAGTTTCATGATTGTATTCTTTTGAAATTCGGAAACCCCAAAACTGCTGTTTTTGCCCATATAGACACTGTGGGATTCATGGTTCGTTATGCTAATCAACTGATTAGCATTGGAGGTCCCGAGATAATTGAAGGTTCAGAACTTATTGGAGAGGATAAATTGGGTGGTATTCAATGTAAATTAGTAGGGGATGATGATGCTATTTTCCATGATTTTCCCAGAAAAATAATTCCGGGCACAAGACTTTCTTTCAAACAAAATCTTAGAATTGATGATCAATTTATTCAGGGGGCTTATCTTGATAATAGGCTTGGCGTTTATAATGCGCTAAAACTTTGCGAAACAATTTCCGATGGTTGGGTAGTTTTTTCCACATATGAGGAACATGGAGGAGGTAGTATTCCTTTTCTTTTAGATTTTATTCAGGAAAAAGCCCCTATTAAACAGGCGCTTATTTCTGACATTACCTGGGTGACAGAAGGCATAAGGCATCATGAAGGAGTAGCTATATCAATTAGAGATAAATTTGTTCCACGAAAAAAATTTATAGATAGAATTATTGAACTGGCGGAAAGAAGCGGTATACCTTATCAACTGGAAGTCGAGGCGTATGGTGGATCTGACGGAAGAGAAGTTCAATTTTCCCCCTATGCAATTGATTGGTGTTTTATAGGGGCTCCGGAGGATAATGTTCATACTCCAGACGAAAAGGTTTCTCTATTTGATTTAGAGGCCATGATAAAAATGTATCAATATCTACTTAAGAACCTATAAGATATATGAGTATAAGTATACGCAATCAAGAATTTTCACTCTTTCTTGAGGAGGCAAAAATTTTGACTAAGGTTAAAAACCTTGGTCAGCGGATCACTAAAGATTTTGAAGGGGAGGAACTGCTGGTGATTGGCGTGTTAAATGGAGCTTCCATTTTTATGGCAGATTTATGTAGGGCAATAGATCTTCCGTTATCTACTTCTTTTATCAAAGTCAAAAGTTATGTGGGTACTGAAAGTTCAGGGAAAATTCAATCAATTCTAGGTTTAGATGATGACTTAGATGGGAAAAATATCTTGATCGTAGAAGATATTGTAGATACAGGAATTACCATGAAATACCTAATTTCAGAAATCTCAAACTTAAATCCAGCTAAGATTTCAATAGCAACTTTGCTCTTTAAGCCAGAGGCTTTTCAGTTTAATTATGCTTTAGATTATGTCGGTTTTGAAATTCCGAATAAATTTGTCGTCGGTTATGGTCTCGATTACGATGGTTTAGGAAGAAATTTACCCTCAATTTATCAGTTATCGGTATCTCAATTAATTATCTAAGGAATGTATAATATTGTACTATTTGGCCCTCCTGGTGCAGGAAAAGGCACTCAAAGTGAAAAGCTTATTCAAAAATATGGATTAACCCATCTTTCAACCGGTGACTTGTTTCGAAAACATTTAGGGGAAGGAACGGAGTTGGGATTGTTGGCTAAAAAGTATATGAATGAAGGTCATCTTGTTCCCGATGAAGTGGTAATTGGCATGGTTGAGAATAAAATCAGCGAGACAAAGGATACCCACGGATTTATTTTTGATGGTTTTCCCCGGACCACTGCGCAAGCTGAGGCTTTGGATAAGATGCTTGAAAATCATAAAATGGAGATTTCGGGAATGATTGCTTTAGAAGTCCCACAAGAGATTTTGAAAGAGCGAATAAAGGAACGTGGTAAGACCTCCAATAGAGTTGATGACCAAGATGATGCTAAAATAAATACAAGAATTAAGGTGTATCTGGATGAAACGCTTCCTGTAGCTGATTACTACTCGGGTCAAAATAAATTAACCAAAATAAACGGAGTGGGAAAAATTGAAAAAATCTTTGCTGAGATCGCTTCTGTGATAGATAGCTACTGATTGCCTTTATTTTAGTAATTTTGCATTTCAATATTTGGCTAAGCTTTAAAGCTTAGCCTTTTTCTTTCCAAAAAAATGGCCGATTCCAACTTTATAGATTATGTTAAATTTTGCTCCCGATCAGGTGCTGGGGGTGCTGGTGCTATGCATTTCCGAAGGGAAAAGCATGTGCCTAAAGGCGGACCAGACGGCGGTGATGGTGGAAGAGGTGGTCATATTATTTTAAAGGGAACTACTCAAGTATGGACTTTACTCCATTTGAAATATAAAAAACATGTCATTGCTGACGGGGGAAAGCACGGTGAAGGAGGACGTAGGACAGGTGCTGATGGTAAAGATATTATTCTTGAAGTGCCTTTGGGAACTGTAGCCAAAGATGCTGAAACTGGGGAAAAAAGGTTTGAAATAACCGAAGATGGGCAAGAAGTGATCTTAACCCGTGGAGGTAGAGGTGGATTGGGGAATGATCATTTTAAAACATCTACGAATCAGGCTCCACACTATTCTCAACCGGGAGAACCTGGAATTGAAGAATGGATCATACTTGAGCTTAAACTCTTGGCTGATGTGGGTTTAGTTGGTTTCCCGAACGCCGGTAAATCTACCTTATTGTCATCAATTTCTGCGGCACGACCTGAGATTGGAGATTATCCTTTTACGACATTGGTTCCTAATCTCGGAGTAGTAGCCTATCGCGGAGATCAATCATTTGTAATGGCAGATATTCCTGGTATCATAGAAGGAGCCGCCGAAGGGAAAGGATTAGGTATTCGTTTTTTAAGGCATATTGAGAGGAACTCCATCTTACTTTTCATGATTCCTGCAGATGCACCCGATTTAAAAAAGCAGTATGAAATTTTAATTGGAGAGCTGGAAAAGTACAATCCTGAATTATTAGACAAACGAAGGATTTTGGCTATTTCAAAATCCGATATGCTAGACGAGGAGTTGATGAAGGAAATGGAAAGAGAAATCCCAAAAGGAATTCCTTACACTTTTATTTCCTCGGTCTCCCAATACAATCTTGACGTGCTTAAAGATTTAATCTGGCAGGCAATACATCAGGCATAAAGTGCCACATTGTCAGTTTTTGCCAGATGGCAACAATATTGATATGGATGCAAAGCCAACTAGAAGAAATTGAATTATGATTGATGAAGAACAAATAAATCAAGAAATGAACGAACAAGAAGACCAATTAGAAGGGGTAAGCGAAAAGGAAAATATGGAAGATGGTCCAACTGAATCTTCTGATTCGACTAATGGAGAAGGCGGAGAAAATACGCTTGAGCAGGAGATCGCAGAATTGAAAAATAAGTACCTCAGACTGTATTCGGATTTTGAGAACTTTCGTAAGAGGACTTCTAAAGAACGTCTAGATCTGATTTCGACAGCTTCTGAGGAAGTATTGAGAGATTTGATTCCCGTTGTCGATGATTTCGAAAGAGCGCTTAAAGCTAGCGAAAATGAAAAAGATGCTTCCAAAGTTGGAGAGGGAAATCATCTGATTTTTCAAAAATTGATCAGAATTCTAAAAAGCAAGGGCCTTGTACCTATGGATGATTTGATAGGTAAGCCATTTGATGCCGATACCCAGGAGGCAATTACTCAAATACCAGCCCCAACAAAAGAATTGAAAGGAAAAGTAGTAGATGTGGTGGAGAAAGGATATACTCTTGGGGATAAAGTTGTCCGCTTTGCCAAAGTAGTGATAGGAGCATAATTATGGCAAAAAGAGATTATTATGAGGTGCTAGGATTATCCAAGTCTGCCTCAGCAGATGAGATTAAGAAAGCTTATAGAAAACTAGCAATCCAATATCATCCAGATAAAAATCCTAATAACCCTGAAGCTGAAGATAAATTCAAAGAGGCTGCTGAGGCATATGAGGTATTGAGTAACCCAGAGAAAAAACAACGATACGATCAATTCGGTCATCAAGGTCTTGGCGGTGGCGGATATGGCGGAGGAGGTATGAATATGGAAGATATTTTCTCCCAATTCGGTGACATCTTCGGCGGAGGTGGCTTCGGGTCATTTTTTGGAGGTGGCGGAGGCGGTGGCCGGCGTACTAAGAAAGGAACAAACCTCAGGTTAAAACTCAAGTTGACTCTAAGCGAAATTGCAAATGGAGTAGAGAAAAAGATAAAAGTAAAGCGACATGTTGTCGCTGATGGTGTTTCTTTCAAGTCTTGCTCTACTTGTCAAGGCTCGGGCCAAATCAAGAAGGTAGTAAATACCATGCTTGGCCAGATGGTCTCCGCCAGCACCTGTGCTGTTTGCGGCGGTAGTGGACAAATCGTTGATAAAAAACCTGCAGAAGCAGATTCCAGAGGTCTGGTTGTCAAAGAAGAAATTATTCCAATCAATATACCAGGTGGAGTCGCTGAAGGAATGCAATTAAGCATGTCTGGAAAAGGCAACGAAATTCCAGGTGGAATAGCAGGTGATCTTTTGATAGTAATCGAAGAGCTTGAAGATGATACTTTACAGCGAGACGGAAATAACGTCATCTTTGATTTATATATTTCATTCATAGATGCAGCTCTTGGAGCATCTGTAGAGGTGCCTACAATCGAAGGAAAGGTGAAAATCAAAATTGATCCGGGAACACAAAGTGGAAAAATGCTTCGCTTAAAAGGAAAAGGGATCAAAGATATCAATGGCTATACTCGTGGAGACCAATTAATAATGGTAAATGTTTGGACGCCAACAAATTTATCCAGAGAAGAGAAAAACGTTTTGGAAAATTTGAGATTCTCTGAAAACTTCAAGCCAGACCCTGGAAAAGGTGATAAAACCTTTTTTGATAAAATGAAGGAGTTTTTTTAAAAATTTAGCCAGAAGCAATTCTGGCTTTTTTTATATTTTTAAAGAACCTTTTGACAGGCAAACCGTAACTTATCCCTATGCTTAAAAATTTGTGTCTGCTTTTCCTATTGCTTGTCGGAGGGGTAAATGCGAGTAAGGCTCAGTTGGTCAAGGAATTCAGAGTCACCGAGTCCAAAGGGTTTGATCTGGTTGCCTTTGAATTTACTTCCTATAAAAGCACTACTCAATTAAAACGAGTTAAATCGTCAGATCCCTTATATATCCATGGGCATCTGGAAAAAGCCAATATTCTTCCTGTTTTTTCAAGTCAAATTTCCAATAATATCCTAAGTGCTTCATTGGTTCATAAAAATGTGGAGTCAGAAAACTTAGGAAAAAGTATCACCTCAAAGTTGTTTGCAAGTGCATCAGAAGACTTTGATCATACTTGGGATCTTGGACTGACCACTAATTTTTTATATCATCTGGATTTTAATCTGGGGATGGGAAAATCAGATTTTGACCTTGCTAATCTGACAGTCAGTCAGTTGAAGATAAGAAGTGCAAGCGCAGATGTATTAGTCCATTACAGTTCAAAAGCTCCGAATCAAGTACAGATGGATACACTTTTGGTTACGCTTAATATGGGGACAGTTCAAGTCGATAAAGCGAATTACACGAATGCCAACAAAATGATTTTCGAAGTAAACTATGGAGCAATAAATCTTGATTTTTCGGATGGAATGTCTAATCAAAGTCAAGTCATTGCTTCCGTTGGTGCAGGTAAACTTTATATTCATCTACCTCCTGATTCTTTTCCAGTTCGAATCAAAATGAAGACTACTCCAATGTGCCGAACTAATTTGCCAAAATATCTAAAGGAATTGGAGAATAATATTTACATCACCAAAGGTTATAAAGAGTCCGATCCTCGGTTATTAGATTTGATAATTGATGTGGGTGTAGGGTCGATTACTGTTGAATAATCCTTACTTTTTGAGCGAATGCTAAAAATCGAAAAATTAAACAAATCCTACGGAGCGAGTAAAGCGCTCACAGATCTGGATCTTGAAGTAAGTAAGGGGGTGGTCTTTGGTCTTTTGGGGCCAAATGGAGCAGGGAAGACGACTTTGATCCGAATCATCAATCAGATTATCGAAGGGGATAGTGGGAAGGTATATCTTAATGGTGAACTTCTTGCTCCCAAGCATATCTCTCAAATTGGGTATTTACCGGAGGAACGGGGTCTGTACAAAAAAATGAAGGTATGGGACCAGATGCTGTATTTCGCCAGATTAAAAGGATTAAGTCCAGCTGATGCTAAATTGAAAATTAAATTCTGGCTTGATAAATTGGAGATGTCTACCTGGAGAGACAAAAAAATCGAAGATCTCTCCAAAGGAATGGCACAAAAAGTCCAATTTATTTCTACGATTATTCATAATCCGCCACTGCTGATTTTAGACGAACCTTTTTCAGGATTTGATCCTGTCAATGCGGAGATTATAAAAAATGAAATTTTAGAGTTGAAAGAAAAAGGCACAACAGTAATCCTATCTACTCACCGAATGGAATCTGTAGAGTTACTTTGTGATCAGGTTGCTATGATCAACAAGTCTCAAAAAATCCTCGACGGGACTATCAAACAAGTGAAATCCAGCTATCGGCCTGAGGTATTTACGATTACCATTGATCAAATCAAGCAACCTATTCCAGCTGAATGGGCTGCAAAACAAGATGAAACATCCTATCACTTTACGCTTCCCCTTAGTGGTAAGACACCCAATCAACTCTTACATGAACTGATGGAATATGGAGAAGTGGCTCAGTTTAGAGAGGTAATTCCGAGTATGGAAGAAATTTTTATTCACCAGGTAAAATCGACAGAAAATGGATAAAATCTGGCTGGTGATTCAGCGGGAATACCTCGCACGAGTCAAGAAAAAATCTTTTTTATTAGTCACACTTTTGACGCCTTTGATCTTCCCTGCCATTATGGGGATTTTTGTGTGGATCGCATTAGAGGAGAAAGACAATCAATCGCTGCGAATCATTGAAGTCGTAGATGATAACAATTTGTTTTTTCTGGAAAGTTCTGAGCAATATGCTTTCTCATTTTCAAATTTGAGTGAGGAAAAAGCTAAGGAATTGGTTCAAAATGGAGAGCGGTATGGATTTTTGCATATTCCCAACTTTGAGCTGGAAGACCCAAAAGGCATTACTTATTATGGTGAGGAAAATCCCAGCATGAATTTGATTAGCTATCTAGAAAATAATCTAAAAAAGAAAATCGAGGAACAGCGGCTTTTTGAAAGTGGAATTGATCCAAAAATAATCAATGAGGTCAGGACTAAAGTCGCCATCAAATCTATCACGTTGGATGATCAGGGAACTGAAACCGTAAGCGATGCCACTGTAAATTATGCGATCGGTTTTCTCGCTGGGATTTTGATTTACATGTTTATTTTCATCTATGGCAACCAGATTATGCAGGGGGTGATTGAAGAGAAATCCAGTAGAATTGTGGAAATTTTGGTTTCTTCTTTGAAACCATTTCAGCTCATGATGGGGAAAATTCTCGGAATCGCGGGAGTGGGACTAACACAATTGCTGATTTGGATAGTTTTGATTGGAACGTTGACCACTATTGTCACAGGTTTTCTTGGAATGCAGATGCCTCAGCAGCAGGCTATGGAAATGGCAAATCCTGAAATCGCACAAGGCATGGCAAACAACTCCGACGTAGGTGAGATTCTTCTGGTTCTATCAGGAATCAATGTGACTCAGATCGTCCTTTCTTTTATTTTCTATTTTCTAGGAGGATACCTCTTGTATGGAGCATTATTCGCAGGAATTGGATCTGCAGTGGATGCCCCATCCGATGCGCAGCAGTTTATGCTTCCTGTTACGATTCCTTTGATTGTCGCGTATATGGGACTTTTTGTATTTGTGTTAAATGACCCAAATTCGACTACTTCCTTTTGGCTTTCCATCATTCCCTTGACTTCCCCCATAGCGATGATGGGAAGAGTGAGCTATGGGGTGCCGTTGTGGGAGTTAATACTTTCGATGGGACTTTTAATTACCGGGTTTTTATTTACCACCTGGCTGGCTGGTAAGATCTACCGAATAGGCATTCTCATGCATGGGACTAAGCCAACTTATAAAACACTTTGGAAGTGGATAAAAACAAACAATTAATACTAATACCCGGAACTCTATTTTCCGGGTTTTTCTTTTCACCCTGGAAATAGCTTCACTTTTTAAATAACTCAAGAAATTTTCATCCAAGTATTTATGGTCTATTTTTACATACAAAGTTTCAAATGGAAATCACCATTTTCCAGACCAGAATCATACTAACCTATAGATTGCCGAGTTAATTATCCGAGCATCTGATTATTTCGAATGAAAAACCGATTCCAAGACTTGACATCCGGAGATCTTTACAGAAATAAAAAGCAAGTAAAATGGCTTGTGATATTGGTGTCTTTAGTCATTGGTACAGGTTCGATTTGGTATACCAATCGATTGGTTGAAGAACTTAAAGAGCGTGAAAGACGCCAAATCGAGCTGTTGTCAAAAGCATTGGAATATGCTTCTACTACCTCCGAAAACCTCACATTTATTTCTCAGGAGATCATTAATCAAAATTATTCGATCCCGATCATAATGGTAGACTCCGAGGGAGACCCATTTGAGTTTCGTAATATCATTTTTAAGAAAAATTCCAATAAAGAAGATTCTGCTAAAATCCTTGAAAAGGAGTTGATTGAAATGCAGGAGGAATATGAACCGATCTATCTTTCTGAGGCAGATATTCAGGTTTATTACCGAAATTCTGAGCTTTTGCTCAATCTCAAATACTACCCTTATATCCAGCTTGCAGTTATCCTTCTTTTTGGAGTATTAGCCTACACACTTTTTAATCAAAGTAAAATAGCGGAACAAAATCGTGTTTGGGCAGGACTCACTAAAGAAACCGCACACCAACTCGGTACTCCAATTGCTTCCCTGATGGCTTGGATTGATTATCTGCGAAATTCTCCAGTTTGGGAGGAAAATCGGGAAATCATCCAAGAAATGGATAAGGATGTGGTCAAACTGAGAATGGTAACCGAGCGATTTAGCAGCATTGGAAGTAAGCCTGTTATCCAGCCTGAAAATCTCTATGAAAGCATTGAGGAGACGATTACCTATTTACGTCCCAGAATTTCTACCAAAGTGGATTTAATCATCAATGCTGATTCCAAAGATCTAGAAGCGATGATGAACAAACCGCTCTTTGAGTGGGTGATTGAGAATATCTGTAAAAATGGGGTCGATGCCATGAAAGGGAAAGGTACCATTACTATCGATGTCTTGCAGGATAGTGATAAATATGTGATCGTAGATATCACGGATACAGGAAAGGGAATGGAAAAGAATATGTATAAAAGAGTATTCAATCCTGGCTTTTCTACACGCAAGCGAGGATGGGGGTTAGGTTTGACCCTTGCCAAAAGAATCATTGAAGGCTATCATGGAGGAAAGATTTTTGTCAAAAATTCTGAAATAGGAAAAGGGACCACGTTCAGAATCGTGTTACATGGAAGCTTGGAAGGAGCGTCACAGTTTATTACGGAAGGAATTTTGGAATATTGACGATTTACGATTTTAGATTTACGACATTTTCTTGAACCTCTATCTTTTTTTCCAATTCTGATTTATGGGATGTCCAATAATGTCTAGGTTGGGAAATTGTGTTGGAAAACTCGTAAATCGTACTTTGTCATTCGTAAATCCCTTCGCGCTTTTTTTCCTACCTTTGCCCGCTGAAAAACATTACCCATGAGTTTGAATCAAGAAATCCAAAAGCGTAGAACATTTGCCATCATTGCTCACCCAGATGCTGGGAAGACTACTTTGACGGAGAAATTACTCCTTTTTGGAGGAGCGATCCAAACGGCAGGGGCAGTGAAATCCAACAAAATTGATACCGCGACCAAGTCCGACTGGATGGCCATCGAAAAGCAACGAGGGATTTCAGTAGCTACTTCCGTGATGGGCTTCGAATACAAAGGGATTAAAATCAACCTGCTGGATACTCCAGGTCACCAGGATTTTGCAGAGGATACCTATCGAACGTTGACTGCCGTGGATTCGGTAATCATGGTGATTGACTGTGTGAAAGGTGTCGAGATTCAAACTGAGAAGTTGATGGAAGTTTGCCGTATGCGAAATACGCCAGTGATTTGCTTTATCAACAAGCTCGATCGCGAGGGGAGGGATCCTTACGAATTGCTGGAGGAAGTGGAGCAAAAGCTCAATATTCAATGTCATCCGCTTTCTTGGCCGATCGGAATGGGAAAAACCTTCAAAGGTGTTTACAATCTTTTTGATCATAAGTTGAACCTATTTACTCCTTCGCAGCGAAAGCTGAGTGATGTTCGACAGGAATTTGAAAATGTGGATGATCCCGCATTGGATAAATTAATCGGTCCAAACTTTGCCAACCAACTTCGTGAGGATGTGGAATTGATCGAAGGAGTTTATCCTGAGTTTGATACGGAGGCTTATCTTTCAGGGAAAGTTGCACCGGTATTTTTTGGTTCAGCAGTAAATAACTTCGGTATCAATGAGATGCTGGATACTTTTATCAAAATTGCTCCTAAACCAAAAAGCAGAAAAACCGATACACGTGAAGTGAAGCCAGATGAGTCGAAATTTTCTGGATTTATATTTAAGATTCACGCGAATATGGACCCGAATCATCGAAACCGAATTGCCTTCTTGCGAATCTGTTCTGGGAAATTTGAGCGAAACAAGCCCTACAATCATGTCCATGGACCGAAGCCGCTTCGTTTTTCCAACGTAACCCAGTTTATGGCACAGGACAAGGAAATCATCGATGAAGCATTTCCAGGGGATATTGTAGGTCTTTACGACACTGGAAATCTGAAAATCGGAGATACGCTGACAGAAGGTGAAGACATGGTGTTTACTGGAATTCCAAGCTTTTCCCCTGAGATTTTCCGGGAAGTAGTGAATAAGGATGCGATGAAAACCAAACAGCTGGAAAAAGGCCTCAAGCAATTAATGGAAGAAGGTGTTGCCCAGCTTTTTACCTTTGATATGGGTTCGCGAAAAGTAGTAGGTACAGTGGGTCAACTTCAGTTTGAAGTGATCCAGTTCCGATTGAAAAACGAATACAACGCCACGGTTGAGTTTCAGCCGATGAACTTGTACAAAGCCTGCTGGATTACCAGCAAGGACAAAAAGCAGCTCGACGAATTTGTCCGCTCTAAGAATCGTCATATCGCGCATGACAAGGACGGAAAGCTCGTATTTATGGCTGAGTCAAAAGCATGGCTACAAATGGTGCAGGATAATTATCCGGAGATAGAGTTTCATTTTACTTCGGAGTATTAAATAAATACCTCCTCAAACTCAAATCTTTGCCCACTAAACAACCCTTTGTCACTCAGTTTCAGATCAGGAATTACCAATAAGGCCATAAAACTCAAGGTCATAAATGGGGAGCCCAACTTGGAGCCCATTTTTTTTGATAGTTGATCAATCCGGGTATATGCAGCAGCCACCTCGTAGCCATCTTCGGCTGACATAATTCCGCCTACAGGCAAAGGGAGAATTTCTTCCTTCTCTCCAAAGACAGCAGAAACACCACCTTTTGCCTGGATAAGTAAATTTACCGCTCTACATATTGATTCATCATCTACTCCAACTGCAATAATATTATGCGAATCATGCCCTACGGAGGAAGCGATCGCTCCAGATTTTAGTCCAAAATTTTTGATAAAAGCCACTGCAGGTATAGCATCTTCGTAGCGATTGACCACGGTGATTTTTAAAATATCTGCTGCCGGGTTTGATTCGGCAAAGCCATCCTGGATTAGAATTTCTCCAGAAGTTTCCGGAGTGATCAATTGTCCATCCAAAGCTTCGATAACCCGAACTTTTGTCCCTTTGGCTGGAATTCGGAAATCCGCAGGTTTTTTAAGGGAAGTATTAAAGTTATTAATTAGCTTATTCTCCACCCTTGGAATAAGTGTCTTGCCATTTTCGGCTACCTTTTCCCCATTGATATAAGTGGCGAGTACTTCAAAATTTTCAAGATTTTTCACCAAAATGAAATCCGCAGGATCACCTTTGCGAAGCTGACCCACTTCCATGGAATAATGTGAAATCGGATTGATACAGGCGACTTTCAAGACATCGAAGAGGTCTTTCCCTTTTGCAATCGCCCGAGCTGCCAATTCGTTGATGTGGCTTACTGCCAAACTATCGGGATGTTTATCATCCGAGCAAAAGAAGAGCATGTCGGAATAGTCGTCCATCAGATCGATCAGCGCGTCAAAATTTTTGGCAGCAGAACCTTCCCGAATGGCGATTTTCATTCCGAGTTTAATTTTACCCAAAGCTTCTTCATAAGTGAAGCACTCATGATCTGTACTCGGACCTGCTTTTACATATTTTTCGGCTAATTCACCTTGCAGTCCCGGAGCATGCCCATCGATAGGTTTGCCGTATTTCTGGGAGATCCGGATTTTTTCCATCACCACAGGATCCTGATTGACAGTTCCTGGCCAATTCATCATTTCGGCTAAATAATGAATTTCTTTTCTACTCATTAACTCTTCAATAGCTGCGACATTGATTTCTCCTCCCGCTGTTTCAAAAGGAGTAGCCGGCACGCAAGAGGGAGCACCAAAATAAAATTTGAAAGGAACCTGCTTTCCGTTCTCGATCATGTAATCTACACCAGCCATTCCACAGACATTGGCGATTTCATGTGGGTCGGAGATCGTTGCCACAGTACCATGAACCACCGCTAATCGAGCAAATTCTGATGGAACCAACATCGAAGATTCCACATGCACATGTGCATCGATAAACCCCGGCATCAAATAGGGAAGGCCTACTTCAGGAGCAATGGGTTCGATTTTCAGAATTGTGGAATTCGACAGAGTAAGTAAAACTGGGTAAATTTTTCGATTGGGGATGTCTACAAATTGCGCTTTGAGCTGCATGAGAATTGGGGCTTTGGAAAGATGATATAAGTCAAATTACTAGCAGAGCTTTCGGGGATTGAAGGACCGGTTTAGATTAAAACTACTATATTTGCGCCTGAATTAAAAAGCGGAAACGCATAGTTTTTAGATGGGTAAAATCGTCATTGCTATCGATGGATATTCGGGTTGCGGGAAAAGTTCAACTGCCAAAGCAGTGGCAAAAATTCTGGGTTACACCTATATCGACTCAGGCGCCATGTATCGGGCTGCTACATTACACTTTTTAAATGAAAAACTTTCTCCTGCTAAACAGGAGGATGTAATCAAAGGGCTCGCAACACTTTCAATTTCTTTCAAGATAAATCCGGAAACAGGTCTTCAGGAAACTTATTTAAATGGGAAGAATGTGGAGGATGAGATTCGTTCCATGCAGATTTCACAGAAAGTAAGCGAATTGGCAACCGTTGCATCAATCCGGAAAGAACTAGTAGCCCAGCAACAGCGTTTGGGGAGAGGTAAAGGAGTAGTGATGGATGGAAGAGATATTGGATCCGTTGTATTTCCGGATGCAGAGTTGAAAGTTTTCATGACTGCTAATCTGGAAACTCGTGCGGTACGCAGACAACTGGAACTCCTAGAAAAAGGGCAATCGGTGGATTTGGAAGCTATCCAAGAAAACTTGGCGGGAAGGGATGAGGTAGATTCATCGCGAACGGAAAGTCCTTTGCTTAAAATGAAGGATGCAGTAGAAGTAGACACAAGTAATTTAACTTTTGAGGGGCAGGTGGCACAAATCGTGCGACTGGCCAAGGCAAAAATTGAAATGAATTAGGATATGGAAGTGACAATCGATAAGAATTCAGGCTATTGCTTCGGAGTGGAATTTGCCATCAAGATGGCGGAGGACGAGATGGAGCATAGCGAAAAGCTATACTGCTTGGGAGATATTGTGCACAATGATATGGAGGTCAAGCGTCTGAGTGAAAAGGGACTTGTGGTCATTGATCGGGAACAACTAGGTCAGTTGAGCAATTGTAAAGTTTTAATTCGTGCACATGGTGAGCCACCCGAAACTTATAAGACAGCCATTGAAAATAATATTGAACTGATTGACGCTTCCTGTCCGGTAGTTTTGAAGCTTCAGCATCGGGTAAAAAATGCCTTCGATAAGATGGAGCGTGAAGAAGGTCAAATTGTTATTTACGGTAAAAAAGGTCATGCTGAAGTGATCGGCTTGACTGGTCAAACTTTAGAAAAAGCTATTGTGGTCATGGAAGATTCGGATTTGGAAAAAATCGACTTCACCAGACCAGTTACCCTTTTCAGCCAAACTACCAAGAGCACCAAAGGCTTTTATGAAATTTCCAAAAAAATCGAAGAGCGGATTAAAGCTTCAAAAGGAGAATTGACAGAGCTTGATTACAATTCAAATGATTCGATTTGTCGCCAAGTCTCGAATAGAGAGCCCCAGCTTCAGCGATTTGCAAAGGAAAATGATGTGATTCTATTTGTGTCAGGTAAGAAAAGCTCCAATGGAAAAGCATTGTATCAAGTTTGTTTGAATGAAAATTCTAGAAGTTTTTTCATCGAAAACGAAACAGAGTTGGACTTGGAGTGGTTTTCAAAAAATGATAAAGTCGGGATCTGTGGAGCTACTTCCACCCCGATGTGGTTAATGGAACAGGTGAAAGAGCATCTAGAACTCCATTCGGAGCAAGTGTTAACCGTTTAAAAATGAGCGATATCGGGATAATTCACTACCGCTCTGGTAAAAGTTCAAAGATTAAACTTCAATTAACCCAAAAATAAAAAGGTTATTTATTAGATTTGGGGCGTTTTTCAAAGGCTCATACTTAAAAACAGATATGTCTAAAATAGTGAAGCTTAAGAAAGGTTTTGACATCAATTTAGTGGGAAAAGCAAAGCAAGAGCTTGCTGATTTCGCTGCAGCTCAAACTTTCGCAATTAAGCCAACGGATTTCATTGGGTTTCAACGCCCTAAAGTCCTTGTCAATGAGGGAGACACTGTGAAAGCAGGTACTCCCCTTCTGATCGATAAAGCCATGGATCAGGTTATCTACGCATCACCTGTTTCTGGAGAAATCGTCGAAATCAAGCGAGGCGATCGCCGAAAACTGCTCGAAATAAAAGTATTGGCTGATAAAGCAATGACTTTTGAGACTTCCGAAAAAGTGAATCTTGCATCAATTGATCGAGATACATTAGCTGCAAAGTTGGCAGGAAGTGGAGTTTGGCCAAACATCATCCAGCGTCCTTTTGGGATTGTAGCTAACCCTGCAGATACTCCAAAAGCGATTTTCATTTCTGCATTTGATACTCATCCTTTAGCTCCTGATTATGGATTTACCCTACAGGGAGAAGAAAAATACCTTCAGGCTGGTATTGATGCTTTATCGAAACTTACTTCCGGGAAAGTTCATCTTAATGTAGATGGATCGAAGCCAGTTCCTGCAGTTTTTTCAGGAATCCAGGGAGCGCAGGTCAATCAATTTTCAGGTCCACATCCAGCAGGAAACGTTGGGGTACAAATCCACCATTTAGACCCAATTAATAAGGGCGAAATTGCTTGGACTGTTTCTCCAACTGGAGTGGTTCAAATTGGTAAGTTTATATTGGAAGGAATTTATGATTCTTCTAAAGTAATTGCAGTGACCGGTTCGGAGATTACTAAGCCATCTTATGTAAAAACTTACAGTGGGGCTAACGTATCCACTTTCGTAAAAGGAAATTTAAACTCAGGACATGTGAGAGTGATCTCTGGCAATGTTTTGACAGGTGAGAAAATTCATTTAGAAGGTTTCCTAGGTTTCTATCATAATCAAATTACCGTCATTCCAGAGGGAGATTATTACGAATTCCTTGGTTGGGCAAAACCTACGACAGAAAAGTTGAGCTATCATAGAGCACTTGGCTTGTTGTCTTTCCTTTCTCCTAAAAAAGAATATGTACTCGATTCAAATGGTAGAGGTGAGGAGCGAGCCTTTGTACAAACAGGCGTTTTTGAGTCAGTGACTCCAATGGATATCCTTCCGGTTTACTTGTTGAAAGCGATTTTGGCAGAAGACTTTGATGAAATCGAAGAGTTGGGAATCTATGAGATTGTAGAAGAAGATTTAGCACTTTGTGAATTTGTGGATGTATCCAAGCATCCGGTGCAGGAGTTGGTAAGAAAAGGTATAGAATTAATCCAATACAGTTAATCCATATGAAGTTTCTAAGAGATTTAATGGACAAGCAGCGACCTCTTTTTGAAAAGGGAGGCAAGCTTGAAAGTTTATATTACGCATTCGAAGCAGGTGAGACATTCCTCTTCAGCCCTAATCATACCACTGGTATCAAGGGAGCTCAGGTAAAAGATGCCATTGATTTGAAGCGAATGATGATCACCGTTGTGGTGGCTATGATTCCTGCTTTACTCTTTGGTATTTATAATACAGGGCATCAGCACCTATTAGCAACCGGTGGTACTGCAGGCCTTTGGGAAAACTTTGGAGACAAGCTCACTACAGGTTTAATCTTGGTTCTTCCTATCGTAATTGTAGCTTATGCTGCTGGTGGTATGGTTGAAGCAGCTTTCGCAGTGATCCGAAAGCACCCAATAAACGAAGGTTTCTTGGTTACAGGGATGTTAATTCCATTGGTAGTACCTGCAACTACACCACTTTGGCAAGTTGCTTTAGCCACTGTTTTTGCTGTTGTGATTGCTAAAGAAGTATTCGGTGGTACTGGGATGAATATTCTGAACGTAGCAATGACTGCTCGAGCATTTTTGTACTTCGCATATCCGGCTCAGATTTCTGGTGATCAGGTTTGGACTTACCTAGGAGATAAAGTAGCAGTAGATGGATTCTCTGGAGCAACAGCTCTTGCAGTAGCCTACAACGCAGGAGTTGATGGAGTTCCTGTGACAGAAGCACTATCCACACATAACTCAGTTTTGGGAGCAGATTTATTCAGTTTCTCCAATTTATTTATGGGTTGGATTCCGGGTTCAATCGGTGAGACTTCGACTTTAATGGCTCTTTTGGGGGCATTGATTCTGATAGGAACTGGAGTGGCAAGCTGGAAAATTATTGTATCTGGTTTTGCAGGAGCATATATCATGGGATTTGTGATGAATCTTTTTGCAGTAAACGAATACATGGCAATGCCTCCTCAGTATCATTGGGTAATGGGTGGTTTGGCCTTCGGTATTGTATTTATGGCAACTGACCCAGTTTCGGCAGCGCAGACCGAAACAGGAAAATGGATTTATGGTTTGTTGATCGGTTTCTTGACGGTAATTATCCGTGTGACCAATCCAGCTTATCCTGAAGGAATTATGTTGGCGGTGTTGTTTATGAATGTATTCGCTCCGCTAATCGATTATTATGTAGTTAAAGCTAACAAAACAAGGAGGTTACAACGTGCAACAGTCTAACACATATATTATTACATTTTCCGTCATTTTGACGGTTGTATTAGGACTTCTTCTGTCAGGTACTTCCCAGGTTTTAGGGCCGATGCAGAAAGAGGCAATTGCTTTGGATCAGAAAAAGCAAATTCTTGGTGCAGTAATTTCAGGTGACGAAATTGCAGCCATGACTCCAGATGAAGTAAATGCTTATTATGGAAGTCATATAGCATCTACAGTGGTAGATGTAAATGGAAAAGAAATTGCAGGAGCTACTGCAGAAGGTGTTGACGTAGCAAAGAATTATAAGAAGCCTGTGGAAGAGCGTCAGTTTCCAGTTTACATTTTCCATGAAGAAGGAAATGTATCATCTGTGAAGTCTTATATATTTCCACTTTACGGAGCTGGGCTTTGGGATGCAATCTGGGGATACCTTGCCTTGGACACAGACATGAATACAGTTGGTGGTATTACCTTAGCACACGCAGGTGAAACTCCAGGTCTAGGAGCTAGAATCACTGAACCAGGAGTTCAAGCTAGATTCACAGGAAAAGAAATCTTCAACGAGTCTGGAGAGCTAGTAGCAATCCAAATGCAAAAAGGTGAAGGAAAAGATTATTCGTCTAATCCGCATCAAGTAGATGGTATGTCTGGAGCAACAATTACAGGTAATGGCGTGAATAATATGCTAAAGAATTACTTGGGATACTACCAGGCTTATATTGAAAGTAAGAAGTCTTCGACAGCAGTAGCTGCACTTTAATTGAACATCAACTCAAGAATATAAAAACATGAGTGCTGAAACTATAGAAAAAACGATTGAAAAGAAGCCGGCTGAAGCGCTATTTTCGAAACGTAGAAAGAAATTAGTATCTGATCCTTTGGTGGATGATAACCCAATCACCATTCAGGTATTGGGGATTTGTTCCGCATTGGCGGTGACTACTCAGATGAAGCCTACTTTGGTTATGGCCATTTCGGTAATCTTCGTAGTAGTGATGTCAAACTTGACGATCTCCTTGATGCGAAATACCATCCCAAGCCGAGTACGAATTATCGTACAGCTTGCTGTGGTTGCTACCTTGGTGACTTTGGTAAGTGAGGTGTTGAAAGCTTTTGCATACGACATGTATAAGGAGCTTTCTGTATTCGTAGGCTTGATTATTACCAATTGTATTGTAATGGGTCGTCTAGAAGCATTCGCTTTGGGAAATAAGCCTTATGATTCGATCTTGGATGGTTTTGGATCAGCGCTAGGGTATTCTTGGATCATCTTAGCTGTAGCTTTCTTTAGAGAGCTTTGGGGATCAGGTGCAGTATTCGGTATTCCGGTATTTGAGTATGTGTCTAGCCTTTTCGGGCCTGATTTCAAATTAGCAACAAATGGTTTGATGGTTTCTCCAGTTGGAGCATTTATCATTCTAGGATTGATTATCTGGGTACAGCGTACCAAAACAGGTTATGTTGAACACTAAATAGAAGCTGAAAAAATGGATTTATTTAATTTAGGTATTCGGTCGATCTTTATCGACAACATGATTTTCGCTTACTTCTTAGGAATGTGTTCTTTCCTAGCTGTATCTAAAAAAGTAAGCACTGCGATTGGTCTTGGTGCAGCTGTTATTTTCGTATTGACAGTAACTGTGCCCGTCAACTGGCTTTTGAATGAGTTTGTATTGAAAGAAGGAGCTCTTTCTTGGGTAAATGGAGAATTAGCTACAGTTGATCTTTCTTTCCTTCGTTTCATCATGTTCATTGCGATTATCGCTGCGATGGTTCAACTTGTAGAAATGGTGGTTGAGAAATTTGCTCCTGCGCTATATGGTGCTTTGGGTATTTTCCTTCCTTTGATCGCAGTAAACTGTGCCATTCTTGGAGGTTCTTTGTTTATGGCTCAACGTGATTATACCTTGGCGGAAGCTTCTGTTTATGGCTTTGGATCAGGAACAGGATTCTGTCTTGCAATTGTTGCTTTGGCAGCGATTAGAGAGAAGTTGAAATATTCTCACGTCCCAAATGGTTTGAAAGGTTTGGGAATCACCATGCTTTTGACCGGACTTATGGGATTAGCATTTATGTCCTTTATGGGTATCGATTTATAATCGGTTGCTCAAGCAGAAATATCAAGGCTCTGAATTAATTTTCAGAGCCTTTTTTGTTTTCGGTAGAAAAGTATTCGCCTGAAGTTTTTAACTTTTGAATTATTCAATCAAACCCACACCTAGCTATGAAATATTTCTTTTCAATTATTGCTCTTTTAGCCTTTACGTTTCAACTTTCAGCCCAGTCTGGAGAATGGATAGAATTATTCAATGGTAAAAATCTAGATGGCTGGAAGATCTCCGAAAATCCGGGTTCGTTCACTGTTGAAGATGGAGTAATCAAGGTAGCAGGCCCTCGAGGTCATGCGTTTTACATAGGAGAAGTAGGGAATCACGATTTCAAAAATTTTGAAGTGATGGTGGAATTGAAAACTATGCCGAAGGCAAATTCAGGAATTTTTATTCATACAGAATATCAGGAAAATGGATGGCCCAATAAAGGCTATGAAATCCAGGTTAACCAAAGTCACAGCGATTGGCGAAAAACTGGTTCTGTTTATTCGTTTCAGGATGTAAAGGAAACCTATGTTCAGGATGGGGAATGGTACACTGAGCACGTAATCGTCAATGGGGACAAAATCACAGTTAAAATCAATGGTAAAACTATCAATGAATACGATGAGTCAGATGTAAGAACCGGAGATCTCGGAGATAAGAAATTGAGCTCGGGAACCATCGCACTTCAAGCTCACGATCCTGAGAGCGTGATTTATTATCGAAGCGTGAAGGTTAAAATCCTTGATTGATTCTAGGGCATGATTAAATCTGGTTCATTTTGGCAATGTCTCCTTATTGCCCTTTTGTTGTTAAGTGCATGTAATAATAAATCTGTTGAAAAACCGACCGAGTTAGTCACTATAAAAGTAGCTTCAGAAAATAGATTAAGAATTGCTGATATTTTTGAAGAACCTGAAATAATAGAATTGGAGCAATGTGATAGTTGCTTGATGGGTGATATTAATAAGGTCGTAAAAGATGATTCTGGGTTTTATATTTTAGATCGAAATCGCGCAGAAGCAATTTTCAAATTTGACTTGGAGGGAAATTTCATCTTTAAAATTGATACAAAAGGAGAAGGACCTGGACAATTTAAACTCCCATTTGATTTTGATCTTCTGGAAAATGGGGTAGAACTCTTCATTCTGGATATGAACAGCCGAAAATTCTTAGTTTTCGATAAGACTACTGGAAGTTTTATTCGAGAGTTTTCCTACTCAACTTTTCAGGTTGAAAATTTCATCGCTTTTTCCAAAGACTTATTTGCAGTCGAGGTAGATGGGAGAAATACGGTAAGTGAGAAAGAGAATCTTGGTCATATTGTGAATTTCACCCTTAACGACACGATTTTTAAAGGGATTCTTGACTATCCAAAAACAGTTGTCATGTTTTATGGTCAAGAATTTACTAAATCCAGCCATAGTTTCCTTTTTAGTAGGGCATTAAATGATACCATCTACACGGTTTTAGAAAATGAATTCAAACCAAAATATTTTCTCGATTTCGGAAATAGAAAAGTATCAACTGAGTTGAAGGTCCTAGACATTATGGAGCTGGGACAAGGAATCCAAAAAGAGGCATCTTTCTTTTCTTTAGGGCGAAATTTTGAAAACAGTAAGTATTTGATCTTCAATTGGGTGAATGAAAAAGAATACGAGCAAAATGGAATTTACTTTAAAGGTAAAAATGAATTCTATCAACTAGTATCAGAGAACTCGTTATTCAGGAATCCTTTTTTTATGGATGAAGAAAGTGTCTTCACTTTTTACTCCAATACAGATAGGAATTTCTCTCCCTTACCAAATGAATATATTCAAAAAGAAAATTTCTATTTGGCTAGGTTTTTATTCAAGGATTAGGAATTTGGACTATCATTTAATTTAGATTTCATTTTATAAAGTTTATGGATTTTACTTATCGTAGAATTGTTTCCTATTTCTTGCGGGGACTTCTATTTCTAACCCCAATTACGGTCACTGTTTATATTATTTATCAAACTATCCTCTTTTTAGACAACCTAATCCCAGTTCCTATACCTGGAATAGGGATTTTGATGGTTTTGGGGTTGATCACTTTTTTTGGCTATTTGGCTAGCCTCTTCTTTGCGAAGCCTTTCTTTGAATGGCTAGAGCGTGGCTTGATCAAGATTCCATTAGTCAATTTGATCTACACAAGCATCAAGGACTTGATGGGAGCTTTTGTTGGGGATAAGAAAAAATTTAGTACACCAGTGTTGGTACAGATTAGTGATCACCTTTCTAGGCTGGGATTTATCACTCAAGAGGATATGTCGGAGATTGGATTTCCGGAATTGGTGGCAGTCTATTTCCCACATAGCTACAATGTATCGGGGAATGTTTTTCTCATATCACGTGATAGAATAAAATCGCTGCCTGGTGTCAAGAGCTCTGATGTGATGAAGTTTATGGTTTCTGGAGGAGTTTCACCCTTGGGTTAATTTTGTTTGTGATACCTCACAAAAGCAATCCAATCCCCGTCGGGTGACCAGCTATGAACATTGATGGTGCCTTGACCTCCATAGAATACTGAGGTTAAATCCTTGATTACTTTCGTCTCGACATCTACTAATCGGAGCTTCACATCCTTGCCAAAAGGATGTGATCCTTTTTGATCTTCCAGATAAGAGATGATCACTGCGGATTTGTTATCGGGCGAAGGATGTGGAAACCAGTTGTCCAACTCATCAAAAGTCAGTTGTTCCGTTCCGCTTCCATCAGGTTTCATCCGATAGGATTGCATTCTCCCAGTGCGGTGGGAATTGAAATAGATCCAGTTCCCATCATAGGAGAATTCCGGCCCATCATCCAGTCCTTCTGCATCCGTCAGTCTAATTTCCTTACCACCTGAAGTTGGGATCGCATAGATGTCCCATTGCTCCTCTCTCATGGCGCAATAGACTAAGCTCTTGCCGTCAGGACTGATTCCATGCCAATAGCTGGGATACTTTTCTGTTATAAGTTTAGCTTCTCCTCCAGCCAGTGGCATCACATAAATTCGTGAGCCCAAACCTTTTTCATTCTTGCTGAAAACCAGAGTTTTTCCATCGAAACTCAATCCATGATCATTATTGATAGTGGATACTTTTTCTGGAAAAATCTTCCCAAGGTTATTTCCTTCCAAATCAATCTTTTCCAAAAATCCCGCTGCATTTATCAGTAAATACTTGCCATCTCTTGACCAATTCGGCGCTTCAAAATGGCGTTGTTCTTTGAGAATGGATTTCTCTTCACCTGTATTGACATTCAGGAGTACCAATTCACTGCTTATATTTTCTGGAGTTTGTGCCAAAATAGGGAGTGATGAGATTAGGAGGATTCCGAGAAGGTAAAAGGTTTTCATGGGTTTGGTCTTGGTTTCATTAAATATAAGAAACTCATCGCCAGCTTACACCAAAACTTCTACGACTGACTCAGTCTTTTCCACAAACCTGCCAATTTGCCAAATAGTCTGATCAGCCTCTTTCATCGCTTGAAGAAACCAATCCAATTGTTCAGGATCAACAGCCAGCATTAAACCGCCACTTGTCTGTGGATCACAAAGTTTGACTAAATCCATTCCTACCACACCTTTGGTTTTTGCCGAATAGGCATTCCAGTTTCGGTAGGTATTATCAGGAAAAATAAACTGGTTGATGTATTCCTGTACTCCAGCGATCATTGGGAGTTTTGGTAATTCGATTACAGCTGATAGTTCTGCACCTTCGCACATCTCGATCAAATGACCCAAAAGTCCAAAACCAGTTACATCGGTCATGGCATGCACTTCGGGATGATTCCCCAAAACTTCCCCAATTGAATTTAGGCTACAAGCCGTCTCTATCAGTTTGGCGTAATCTTCTTCAGAGATTTTTTGCCGTTTCAGAGCTGTAGCTAAAACTCCAACTCCCAATTCCTTGGTCAGGAAAATCAAATCCCCAGCTTTAGCACCTTTATTCAGTTTGATCTTTTTGGGGTGAATAATCCCATTTACCGAAAGTCCAAAAATTGGATCTTTAGCGGCAATGCTGTGGCCACCGGCCAATTCAATTCCTGCGGTTTTGCAAATGCTCTTGGCGCCTTCCATCACCTTGGCTGCTAGCTCGGGTGCCAGTTTTTCCACCGGCCAACTTAAAATTGCATTAGCAAAAATGGGTTTTCCGCCCATGGCGTACACATCAGAAAGTGCATTGGCCGCCGCAATTCTACCAAAATCAAATGGGTCATCTACAATCGGGGTGAAAAAATCCACCGTGTTGATGACTGCAATTTCTTCTGAAACCTGATAAACTGCCGCATCATCTTTACCGGAATTCCCCACCAAAAGATTGGGGTCAGTCTGGGTAAAAGAGCCACTTGCACTGAGAATCTGATCAAGTATGGCCGGAGCGATTTTACAGCCGCAGCCGGATCCTTCACTCCATTCAGTCAGTCTAGTGGGTTGCTTAGGAGAAGAGTTTATGTCTAGCATGAATTAGTTGGTTTATAGCTTCAGATTCAGAAATCCCTTCCAAATCAAGTGAAATGGTTTGCTTTGATTCGTGCTTGTCCAAGTCGAAATCATAAGCCTTGTCGTAATAGAGTAGGAGATTTGCAATCCAATCTTCGTGATTTTCTTCCACGATGGCTTCAATCGCCTGAGAAGTTCGAAGACCTCCCAGTTTCTTTTTGAGTCTAAGTACTGCCTGAATTAAATCGTCTTTCGGTAAAATGGCATATTCCGAAGCAATTAATTTGATTCGCTCCGCGTCACTTCGATGAATATCAACCAAAGGTGCATTAAGCATTTGTTGGTAAAATAAATCCGGCAAAATCAATCTGCCAATCTTCCGGCTTTCGTTTTCCACCCAAGTGGGTTTGTTGGGATCTAGTTTTCCGATGGCTTCTGCCAGTAAGTTTTCGAATTGCTCGACCGTTGGCTGTGGAGCCTGCCCGATTGCGCCGAAGCTGGACCCTTTGTGATTAGCAAGTCCTTCCAAATCCAGAATTTGCTCTCCCTTTTCTTTCAGAAGTTTAAGGTAAACCGTTTTCCCTGTTCCTGTTCTTCCCGCCAATACGATCAGATTTAACTTGCTCCGAACCAAATCGAAACTATGGATCCGGTAAGTTTTATATCCTCCGATCAAACGATATACTTCAAAACCCACCATCGTTAGCAACCAGGAGAGGATTTGACTTCGCATTCCACCGCGCCAGCAATAGATTAAAATTCTTTTATCAGGAAATTCTGTCAAAGCTGATTTTTGAATTTCATGAAACCGTGGCCCTACCAATTCAAAACCTTTCAAGGTGGCAGCTTCTGCTCCTTTTTCTTTGTACAAAGTGCCTACGACTACCCGCTCGGTATTATTCAGAATCGGAATATTAATGGCATTCGGAATATGGCTCTGATCAAATTCGCCTTCGCTTCTCGCATCGATGATGGGAAGTGTTTTTCGCATTTCAAAAAATTCAGGAAGGGTAATAAGGGTTTCTGCCATGGCTGGGTGAAGTTAAAAAAAAAGCCGCAAGGAATACTTGCGGCCAGAATTGATTCTAAGCTTTTGGCTTATAATTGTGCATCTAGTTTTTGAGAAAGTACAGATTTTGGCACTGCACCAACTTGCTTGTCTACGATAGCTCCACCTTTGAAGAATAGAAGTGTAGGAATGGAACGAATCCCAAAAGCTTGCGCTACACCTGGATTAGAATCCACATCTACTTTACCGATTATTGCTTTTCCTTCGTAGTCGCCAGCAAGTTCTTCCACTACTGGTCCGATCATTTTACAAGGTCCGCACCACTCTGCCCAGAAGTCAACCAAGATCGGCTGCTCAGATTTGATGATTTCTTCAAAGTTTGCGTCGGTAATTTCTATTGCTTTTGCCATTTTATGTGTTGTTAATATTTTAAGATTTCAAATTATAGGTTTTAAAGTGAATTCAAGTTTAATAAGTTCCTAGGTACCAGAAAAATATTTTAAATTCTAAATCTGGAACGTCATCTCCTCCGTTCTTAATTCCCTTTGATATAGGGCGAATCAAACCACTTTATACATCACTTCTGGGATTTGTTTCAACTCTTTGATCATATCCGCACTTGGGTCAATGGAGAATTTTTTAGAGAAAAGCTCCAGTGAAATATTTTCCTTTCGGTCGATTACATCAAAATAAAGCTTTGCTTCGCCTTTGTATTTCTCAGTGATGGATTGCAGTTTTTCCATCAAATCGTAAGTCAGATCATCCAAGTTGATATTCACCCGAATTCCTTTGACCATTTTTCCACGAACTTCACTCAATAGCATGATGCTACTGATTTTAAATTCCAACTCATTTTCAGCCCAGCGCTTGGGTTCTACTTTTCCCGTCAAGAAAATAAACCATCCCGACATGAAGTATTCTTTGAACTTCACATAATCTTCTCCGAAGAGGAAAAAGGTAAAAGAACCCGCATAATCTTCAAGAGTCAACGTGCCAAAGGGTTTTCCGTTTTTAGTGGTACGATGTGCAAAGCTTTGCACCGAACCAGCTAATTTAATATCACTTCGGTTTCGTAGACTGTCCAAGTCAGTGAGGTCAGGAAGCGTGGCATTGGTGAAAGACTCAATCTCCAGCTTATACTGATCCAAGGGATGTCCGGAAATATAAAGTCCCACGACTTCCTTTTCGATATTAAGTTGCTGAAGTTGGGAGAAAGGCTCCATTGGAGAAATGGTCGGCATTGGGACAGCCATTCCACCTGATCCGCCACCGAACATACTAAACTGCGAAGAATCTTCCTCCTGTTGTATTTTCTGCGCATACTTTGTGGCTTTTTCGATCAGAGTGATATCACCATCTGGCGCTTCGAGGTATTGTCTGCGGTGATGCTCAGGAAAGCAGTCAAAAGCACCAGCCATTGCTAAAGCTTCCATCGTCTTTTTATTTAGTGCCTTTGAACTCACTCGCTTCGCAAAGTCAAAGATATTTTTGAATACCCCGCCTTTTTCGCGCTCTTTGATGATTTCTTCTACTGCAGCCGAACCTGCACCTTTGATTGCGGCCATTCCAAAACGGATTTCTCCGGCTTTATTTACAGTAAATCCGCTTTTGGATTCATTTACGTCAGGACCCAAAACTGGGATAGCGGCACGCTTACATTCCTCCATGAAAAATGTCACTTGAGTGATATCATTCATGTTGTTGCTCAGAACAGAAGCTAAATATTCTGCGGGATAGTGCGCTTTCAAATAAGCTGTTTGGTAAGCTATCCAAGCATAACAAGTCGAGTGGGACTTATTAAATGCGTAAGATGCAAATGCCTCCCAGTCAGTCCAGATTTTTGCAAGCTTTTTTGCATCATGGCCTTTGGCAGATGCTTGTTCGACGAATTTTGGCTTCATCTTGTCCAAGACATCCTTTTGCTTTTTACCCATCGCCTTTCGCAAAACATCAGCCTCACCTTTGGTGAATCCTGCAAGTTTTTGGGACAAAAGCATCACTTGCTCTTGGTAGACTGTAATTCCATAAGTCTCTTCCAAATATTCTTTCATGTCATCCAGATCGTAGTCGATCACTTCCGTTCCATGCTTTCGCTTGATAAAAGAAGGAATGTAAGCAAGTGGACCTGGACGATAAAGGGCGTTCATAGCAATCAAATCTGCAAAAACTGTAGGCTTCAGTTCTCGCATGTATTTCTGCATTCCAGCAGATTCATACTGGAAGATTCCTACCGTCTCACCACGTTGGAAAAGCTCATAGGTCTTTTCGTCGTCGATCGGAAACTCATCAGCATTGAGTTCTATCCCATGACGCTCTTTTACAATTTTGATGGCATCTTTGATCAGCGTGAGGGTTTTCAAACCCAAAAAGTCCATTTTCAACAAACCTGCAGATTCTACTACCGAGTTGTCAAACTGAGTACAAACCATCTCTGAATCCTTTGCCAAAGCTACCGGGACAAAATTGGTGATGTCATCCGGCGTGATAATTACCCCACAGGCGTGAATTCCGAGATTTCGTACCGAGCCTTCAAGCATCGTCGCCTGATTGATCGTCTTGGCCGATTCATCCTGACCTTTGGAAATCCGAATCAACTCATCGGCCTTAGCAATCATTTCGCCCTGACCTTTGAGTTTGTCAGAAATAGCGGCTCTATTTCCTTGGAGCGCAAAAAGTGCTTTTAATTTAATATCAGGAACTAAGTTTGCCAATCTTCCTGCTTCAGCCAAAGGTAAATTCAGCACTCGCGCAGTATCTCGTATCGCTGACTTAGCAGCCATGGTACCGTAAGTGATGATCTGAGCCACCTGATTCGAACCGTATTTTTTGATCACATAATCGATCACCGACTGGCGGCCTTCATCGTCAAAGTCAATATCAATATCGGGAAGTGATACACGGTCAGGATTCAGGAATCTCTCAAATAGGAGATTGTATTCGATTGGATCAATGTTGGTAATACCTGTGCAATAAGCAACAGCTGATCCAGCAGCTGATCCACGGCCTGGTCCTACCGATACGCCCATTTTTCTTGCCTCTGCAATGAAATCTTGTACAATCAAGAAGTAACCCGGATATCCAGTATTCGCTACCGTAGCCAACTCGAAGTCAAGACGCTCTTGGATTTCAGGAGTAATTTCTTTGTAGCGTTTTTTGGCTCCTTCGTAAGTCAAATGACGTAAATAGGCATTTTCCCCTCGCTTACCTCCATCTTCAGCATCCTCTGGATGGACGAATTCAGCTGGGATATCAAATTTTGGAAGGAGTACTTCACGTGCTAGCTTATAAGCTTCTACTTTGGCTACAATCTCGTTAGTGCATTCGATCGCTTCAGGAAGATCAGCAAAAAGCTTCTTCATCTCCTCAGGAGTCTTGAGGTAGAATTCGTCATTTGGAAATCCATACCGGAATTCTCTTCCGCGCTTCCCGATGTATTTCTTCGGCTTGTCATAGAGTTCACCGTCTTTCACACAAAGCAAGACGTCATGGGCTTTGGCATCTGTTTTTTCAGAGTAATAAGTATTGTTTGCTGCGAAATATTTGACATCGTATTTATGAGCCAACTCCAACAAAACCTCATTTACTTTTTCCTCTTCAGGGACTCCGTGACGATTTAATTCCACATAGAAATCTTCCCCAAACTGTTCCTTCCACCAAAGAAAAGCCTCTTCCGCTTGGGTTTCCCCCACATTCAAAATCAAATAAGGAATCTCTCCCCAAAGCCCTCCTGTGGTGGCGATCAAGTCACTTTTATACTGAAGGAGCAACTCCTTATCAATTCTAGGGACGTAATAAAAGCCTTCAATATTAGCGTAGGAAGCTAATTTGGCCAGATTATGATAGCCAGCTTTGTTTTTGGCCAAAAGGACAGTCTGATAGCCATCGTCTTTATTACTTTTGTTTTTGCGATCACGGCATAGGTTGAATTCACAACCTAAAATGGGTTTGATCTCTTTCGCCATTGCTTCCTTCACAAAGTTGAAAGCTCCCATCATATTTCCATGGTCAGTCATGGCAATTGCAGGCATACCCAAGGCTTTTGCCCGAGCAATCATTGCCGGAATCTCTGAAGTAGCTTGAAGCACAGAAAATTGGCTATGTACATGCAGATGGGTAAATGGCACATCTGTCAGATCAGAGATGTCTGCTTTGCCGGCTTGCTTGAGGATATCTTTTGCGGCAGCTTTCTGGCTGTCTTTTGCTTGCGCAAAGTTGGCTTCTTCCAGCTTTGGTGCTTCATAGATTACTTCCGAAATCCCAATTCCCGCTACTGGAGTTTGTACACCTTGATTGATTAGTCCGAAAAAGCATCGTGCTGTGGCGTCCACATCATAAGCGGCATCGTGCGCATCTCCAAATCCTTTTCCAAACAATTTTTGATGCAATTCGGTAAGCGTGGGCCATTTGAATTTGCCTCCTCTTCCTCCCGGCAGGGCGCAAAATTCTGTAGAGATATCTTTGGTATCAAGCTGGGTAGCGGTGAGCGGCATGGTAGCTTCTGCCCGCAGGTATTCTGAGCCGACCACATTAATATCAAATTCGATATTATGCCCGACTAAATAGGTTGATTTCTGGACATCATTTTCAAAAATTCCAAGAATCTGCTTCAGGTCATGACCCTCTGCCAAAGCGCGTTTGGTAGAAATGCCGTGAACTTTTTCCGCATTGTAGGGAATCGTAAAACCTTCTGGTCGGATGATGTAATTATGATTCGAGAGTAGATTTCCCTTAGCGTCATGCAGTTGCCATGCCAGTTGGACAAGGCGAGGCCAGTTGTCCACGTCGGACATGGGTGCATTGTAATCGCGGGGAAGACCGGTGGTCTCGGTATCAAAAATTAAATACATACAGCTCGGGGATTTGAGACTTCAAAATAGGACTAATCTCGGGAAGCTGCCAAGTGAACAGGAGGTAATTGTCAGAGAATTTTTCTTTCCATGATTTTTCAGGAATCAGATTTTGAAATTGGAAATCTGAGTTTTTATGCTGGGTCTAATTTTACCTGATATCCTATTTATTTCCGCTGAGGAAATCTCACAAGTCAAGAAAAGAATGTCACTTCTTCTTTAAGGTGGTATTCATAAACTCACCAAGCTTGTTTTGGTAGAAAGCCGAATCCGAATTGTATTCCGGAACCAATCCTTTCTTCTCGGGGAAAGTTTCCATATGAAGGGTTTGTGTTGGGAATGCAAAGCGAACTCCAAGTGTATTAGCTAGCTTCACCGTCTGTACTAATATTTCATGCCGGCAAGCCAACTCTTCGCCCCAAGTAGGTACTTCGAAAAATATATAGAACATAATGTCCTGACTATAGGAAGAAAGGTTGTTGAAATAGATGTGATACATATCCTTTCGAGTATGCGGATGTGCTACTACAATCTCTCTCAATCCTTTGACAAACTCCTCAATCAATTGTGGGGGCGTATCGTAGGTGACTGTAAGTGTGGTGTAAAATCTTCTGTATTGTCTCAGTCCGTGATTGTCCAATGTTGCGTCTGCGATTTTGCCATTTGGTACGTACATGAGTGAGTTTCGGAAAGTCCGGATTCGAGTAGATCTAAATCCAACTTCTTCCACTGTTCCATCTATATCTCCTGAAGTAATCCAATCGCCAACTTGGAATGGCTTGTCAATAAAGATCATCACCGAACCAAAGAAATTTTTGATGGTATCTTGCGCTGCCAAAGCAATTGCCACACCACCAATAGATAAGCCTGTCAGGAATGGAATGATATCTAGATTCAGCCCATCCCGAAGGATGAAAAGTGTACCAATGATCACAACAAAAGCTTTTAGCGTTTTGCGAAGCAGGGGAACAAGTTGATCATCGAGAGTAGATTCGGTTTTGGTCGCTAATCGCGCAAAATAAGCTGCGAGAACATTTACCAATTTGTAGAAAATCAAAGTGATCAAAAACGGCTTTAGCGTTCTAAAAACTACCAATACCCAAGACCAAATTTCGGTTGGGAGCTGCAGGACTCTGATAAAAATGGAAAGTAAAAGTACAATAAGGTAAAAGCTGGTCACACGAGCCACAGGGAGTAGGTAATTCTCTCCTAATTTCCCATATCCAAACCTTTTGAAGGAGTAAAGCAGCACATTATCTACGGCCACCGTAAAAATCCAATGTGCCAGAAACACCAAAAGGATTAGAATAAAGATTCCAACCAATTGCCAAAGCTGCAAGCCGAGATATTCTTGGGTCCCAATCTTTGGAAGTATGTTCAGTAGTTTGGCTGTGCCATATGGGTAGGTTTCTGAGTGAAGTTCTTCGATCTGGCTTACAGAAAAGGAAGAAAATTTCCATTCATTCCCTTCTTTTTCCAAAAAGATTCCGGGAAGATTTTTTTTATCAAAGTAAAAGATGAGTTCAGCACCTGATGTGCTGTCCCGATAATTTTGATCATTCGGGATTTCACTTGTTCGAATAATTACACCTTTTCCCTCAAAAATCTGCTTGAGTTGCACAGCAAGTTTTTCTGCATCGGGATTTTTCATTCCCGAGACATCTAATGTTTTACCAGCTTTCTCTGGTTCAAAATGAGATTCTTCTAGATTAAAAAAAAAGGTGAGTGTTGTATGATATGGAGAACTGAGATTTACCTTTTCTCCTATTTTTGGAAGGTTCTTATCTTCAGTAATCAGTTGTCCTATAGACTGATTACTGATCAGAAATGAAAGAACTAGAAAAAGGAAATATTTTTTAATCATGAATCAATTGTATTTGGGTGCAAGTTACTGATTCAGGCGGCCCTGCCCAAAGGAAACTCCTTTTTGCTAATCTGCCAGTTGGAATTCTGTCAGGGTTTTGCCAGAGATGGCCCGGATCAAGTATTGACCGTTGCCGGGTTGATACGATATCTGGATAGGTCCGACACTTTCAAGGGGCATGGTCGTCAATAGTTTTCCGGCAAGATCATACAAATAGGAAAAGCCTTGGGTAAGGTCTGTAATAGCAACCAGTTGCCGGCTCGCTCCAAAATCAAAATACTGATAAGTCAATCCTTCTGCTGATGCACGGACATTGAAAATAAGCTGCTCGTTTCGATCCAATACCTGGACTTCATTGAATTGTCGAGAAATAAAAATAAAGTCGGATTCGTCAGAACTAGGGATAATTAAAAATTCATGATCTCGATCCCCTTTGACCAACTGATTTCGATAAGTTACCTCCCCGTTGAAATTCGTATGGATTACTTCCCCTCCTGAAGAAATTCCCACCAAAAGGACTGTCTTCGAGCTTGGATCATTCCATGCGACTAGTCTGGAATCGAATGAATCTGCCAATTGAATGGGAGATTTAGTCTGAAGTTCTCCGCGTCGGTTAAAAAGGTGCAGCTGACCTTTTTCAGAAAGTGAAACCATAAAATCTCCTTTACTGGGGACACGATAAAAAGCTGGCGGGCCAATCGTTTTTGATTTTACAGAGAGCGGGTTCCAGCCTTCCAACTGAATTCCGGTTTTATCCAATAAGTACAGGTCTCCATCTGTCGTGGAAATGAAATAGCGATAATCTTTTGAATTGCTGTAATCGACTAAATTCAAGTTATGGATTTGCTTTCCATTGATCCTTATCGGGTAATTTGGCAAAGGATTTCCCAGACGGTCTATACCGTATAGAAAGTCTGAAGTAGCGACTAATAATTGAAGCTTTCCATTTTTATAATAATCAATTTGAAAAGCATCTGAGACTAGGGGACCAGAAAGCTGTTCTGAATAAACTTCTTTTCCTGCAGCATTGATCACATGGAGGATGTTTTGATCATCTTGTACCAGAATATCCTCCGTATTGTCCTGGTAATTAGTGATCACTTTCGGTCCATAGATAAGTGAGCTTGAAAAAGAAATTCTATTGCTAGGGGAAAGTGAGATTGCCTCATTGGATTGAACTGTAGGCTTGCTCTCACCTGAATAGTGTAAACTCAGCGTTCCAATCTGATTTCCCTGGATTTGATTAATTCTGAAATTAATGGCTCCAAAGGATCGAAATGAGTTAGAATATTTCTGAAGAAAGGAACTCCAAGAAGGATTGGTATCTGCAACCCAAGAATCCCAAATTAAATCAACGAGGAAAAGCTTATCAAAGCCGGAAGTTGGATTTAGAAACTGCGATTCTTGAGGCCCTCTGCTGGATTTGCCCCAAGTATTTTCAAGTCGGATGTCATCCAATATTGACTTCATCGCCTGCTGCGAATTAGCAAAAATTAAAATATCACTTTGGCTGGAAACGAATGTTTGAAGAAACCCCTGAAATTTCCCATCAAATAAATGTGCTGGAAACTCTTCCTCTGGAATGTATATGATCTCTTGTCCTTGGTAAAACTCCTGATTGCTTTCATTTTCGATAGCAAGGAAGTCTTTTAGCAATTCTAAAGGAGTTTCCGTTGAGTTTGTTCTAGCAAGGAGCACTTTGTTATTTGTGGCTCCGCCTGAGTTTTCCAGTTCCAAAGAATACAACTCCCCTGTAAAGCTGTCAAAAAATCCCCTGTCGATTAATTTACGTTGGATCTCTCCGCTCAAGGTAGATCTACCTGAAAATGCTCGATTGATAATTTTTTGAGTTTCAAAAATACTTTCAAGGTTGATTTGGGTAACACTCCTAGTTTGATTTGGAATTAAATTTTGAATACTGCCAAGGTTTGCAGCAATTGACGGTGTGAAATTGACTTGATCTCCATAAAATATGGGGCCTGAAAACTCCAATTCGTTTTCTTTCAAATTCAAATCAAGCGCTACAGCTCCATTTAAAAGATCAAAGCTTTCGATAATTGCTGATTCCCGGTCTTTTCGAACTCCTTTTAAAAGACTTGCAATACTTTTTCCTGAAAGCAATAACCTTCCAAGTCCTGAATTCTTCAATGGTTCTGTCTTATTTAAATCAAAAAAACTCCCTGTATTTCCATTCACATAGAATCTTATAGCTTCCTCAACCAGGAAAGAAGATTCGGAAAGAATGGCTAAATCACCTACATGGGTAATACTCCAATCCTGTGTATTATCAGCATTGAAGTACTCAAATACAGCTTCATCCGAATAAGTCCTTGTTTGGAATTGTGATCCAGGGGGGATTTGGCTTTTTAATTCTTCAATCAATCTCAAAGTTTCTTCCTCGCTGAGATTGAAGGTGAAAAGCAATTCGAAGCTTTCGATTCCTGTAGGGTGAAGACTGATTGATGACTGCCTACCTGCGAGTTTTTCTAGGATTTGACCCTCTCCTTTTGATAAGGTATCGAGCGCTTTGAGTTGGGAAGATAGTTTTTGAAAGCCTGGAAAAGTTTTTAATATTTCCCAAGATGGATCTTCAGTAAGGGCTTTCCAGGTTGTGCCAAGTTGAGCCGTTTCAAAAACAAAAACTGCATTGTTGCTTACAACTTCGAGGTTATTGAGCTTGCGAGCGGAAAAGTACGTTTGGTAAACCCAATAGCCGGATGCGGCAAAAAGAATTAAAAAAATAAGAACAAGAAGGCTTTTCCAGATTTTCACAGTTTTCGGGTGCTTCGGGGGTAATATTACAAAAATCAGACCTAGGATGCCCGCTACTGAGAGCGAGCCTCGAAGGTCTGATTAATTTGAGATTTGAAAATTACTTTCCAAGATTGTCAAGCACATTCATTACTTCTTTCACGTGACCTCGTGAAGTTTCAAGAAGTGCTTTTTCTTCTGCATTCAGATCGAGTTCAATGACTTTCTCCACACCATTCTTACCTAATATTACAGGTACTCCAAGGTAACAGTCGTCAATTCCGTATTCTCCATCGAGTTTGATACAAACTGGGAATACTCTACGCTGATTTTTAAGAATAGCTTCAACCATCTGAGCTGCAGCGGATCCCGGAGCATACCATGCTGAGGTTCCCATTAGCTTCACCAATTCTCCACCACCAAATTTGGTACGCTCGATAATTGCATCCAATTTATCCTTGGCTACCAATTCTGTTACAGGAATACCTGCAACTGTAGTGTATCTAGGAAGTGGAACCATCGTATCTCCGTGACCACCCATTAGGATCGCCTGTATTTCTTTTGGAGAAACATTCAATTCTTCTGCCAAAAAGGCTCTGTAACGTGCTGTATCCAAAATTCCAGCCATACCGATCACCTTATTTCTGTTCAATCCTGAAGTCAAATGAGCTTGGTAGGTCATTACATCAAGTGGATTGGACACTACAATGATGATGGCATTTGGAGAGTGCTTTACTACGTTTTCAGTCACCGACTTTACAATGCCTGCATTGGTTTCAATCAAATCATCGCGAGTCATGCCTGGCTTTCTTGGTAAGCCGGAAGTGATTACAACGACGTCTGAATTTGCAGTTTTGCTGTAGTCATTCGTGCTTCCTACTGTTCGGCTATCATACTGATTGATAGGTGCTTTTTGAAATATGTCCAATGCTTTGCCTTCAGCGACACCTTCTTTGATATCGATTAAAACAATTTCTTCAGCGATTTCGCGATAAGCCAATACATCTGCGCAAGTTGCGCCCACATTTCCGGCTCCTACTACGGTTACTTTGCTCATAATTAGATATTGATTTTTTTAAGTATAGTTCCTGCTAAAAAGCGGGGCTAAGTTATTAAACAAAGGCTAGGAATAGAAGTTCAGCCAAGAATACTTTGATTCCGGCATGTATTTTTATCAGAAAGGAAACTATCTGTTCGGATCGGTCTATTCAAACATTTGGCGGAGACTGAAAAAACCAAAGGATTCACGATAGGACCGGAAAAGGCGCTGATTATTTTCGTTATAATATTCTGACAAGGATGTCATCATTTTAGCTTTGATCTTTGGGTTGCTTTCAAAAATCTCCTGTATCGCAAAATGAGGAATCACAATCAGCTCAGCTTCTTCAGAAGTAATTAACGCGGTATAGGTTCGCTTCGCATTTTCGAGTAGTGAGTTTTCTCCAAAAGCCTCACCTTTCTTTATTTCAAGGATCGTTTCAAAATTGTCTTTGATATCGATGGTCAAGCATACTTCCCCTTTTTTGACCAAATACAATGCTTGACTGGGGTCTTTACTGAAAAAAACGACTTCATCACGCACATATTTTCGATGGTGCATCGCTGGAATAAAACGGGACATTTCTTTATTTCTTAATCGCTCAAAAAACTTGATCAATCCCAAAAAATCAAACATATGCTGTTCGTCTTCGGTGTAGGTTTTTGAAAATGGATTCATCATAGTCAGTTCTTTTTGAAGTAAAGAATTTTGCGAGTAGCGGCTGTAGTTTTAGCCCAATCAGCGATTCGGTACCCGATCACCCAAGCAATTTCGCCATCAGAGATTAAAACTTTAACCATCGGTTTTTTAAGCAGGGGCACCTTCAAATCTATTAAAAAGTCGGAGATTTTTTTGCTGCTCTTCATACCGAGTGGTATAAACCTGTCTCCTGTTTCCCAATTTCTAATTGTTAACGGAAAAGTAAGTCTGTCAAGATCAAGCATCGCATTTGCCCGATGTGAATCGATGGTCACATCAGAGTCGATTTTTAAGATTTCATACTCACTATCAGGCAGCTTTAGCTCAATCTCGGAGCTTTCAATTTGAATTGATTCAAAGGGAGCAACTGTCGGAGCTAAGAATAACTTCTCTCGATCGATATTCAATAGATGACTTCCCGACTCAAATATTTTTCCCGATTCCCTTTTGCGGATACTTTCATAAATATCTTGTGACTGATCTGAATTGAAACCGTAGGAGCGCAGCCAAAAATAGATCAAACTTGCGGCTCCAGTCATATGCAGGATGTCAGCAATCAAAAGGCTCTGGATTCCCTCTTCCGATTGGATATTTGCTTTGACCCAATGGTCAAATAGGCCACTGAAAGCTTTTCCGGTATCCTTTAATCGCTCAAAACTAGTAATCAGGTTTTTCTTTGAGTCTGAAGAAAAACCGTATAAGTGAGGCAGAATATCGTGGCGAAGTTTATTTCTCTTGTAGTCAGTTTTTTGATTGCTACTATCCTCTCGCCACATGATTTTATTTTGCTGGGCAAAGATTTCAATTTGCTCCCTTGAAAAAGGAAGCAAAGGACGAATGAGATATCCTCGCCTTTCTGCCATCCCATAAAGCCCTTCAATCCCTGTCCCTCGAAGCAAATTCAAGAATATCGTCTCAATTTGATCATCTTGGTGATGAGCCAGGATTATTCCTTCAAGATTTCGATCTGACCGGATTTTCTCAAACCATTCATAGCGAATTTCCCGGGCTGCCATTTGGGTGGAAATGTGAGATTCTACAGCAAACTCCAATGTTTCTGCTTGATGGAAATGGACTGTTTTTGAATTGGACTTTGCCCAATCCTTGACAAATTTCTCATCACCATCACTTTCCTTGCCCCGAAGGTGAAAATTAACATGAGCAACTTCAAAAGGAATCTCTGCTCGAATCAAAAGTTCACCAAGGCAGATACTATCCAAGCCACCACTGCATGCGAGTAGATAGGTTTTGGAAGGAATTAACAAAGATTTACTGCCGATGTGCTGGATAAAAGCGTTTACCATTGATCAAAAATATCATTTTCTACTAATTTTGCGCACATTCACTTTCACATGACTCAAAAGCTCCTATCGCTATTTCTATTCACTTTGTTTTTTTCAGGGATTACTGGAAAAGTACTAGGCCAAGCCTCTTCCACTTTGGAAATTAGGCAGGCGGATGTCTTGGAAGGAGCGGAGGGATTTGAGCGATTGATTGGTTCTGTGCGAATGAAAAATCAGAATACTTTAATTTACTGTGATTCTGCACATTTTTTCAGAATGGAAAATAAGGCTAGACTTTTTGGAAATGTAGTTATTGAAGATGAAGTTGATTCTGTAAAAACCAGAAGTGCCTATGCAGAATATGATGGAAACACCAAGCTAGCCAAATTGAGAAATAAGGTGGTATTTACTAATGAAGCTACCACTTTATATACTGAATACTTGGATTATGATCGTCTTGGTAACATCGCTTACTACTACAACGACGGAAAAGTCGTTGACTCTGTAAATGTCTTGACAAGTGAGCGAGGTAAGTATGAAGTAAACCTGGAGCGGATCACTTTTCAAAATGAAGTGGTACTGGTAAATCCAGATTATACCTTGAAGACAGATTATTTGGTCTATCTGACTATTCCAAAGACTGCGGAGACAAAGGGTTTAACCAACCTTGTCTCTAAAGACGGGAATAAATTAGATGCTCAGGAGGGGAGTTTTTACAATACTCAATCCAAGCAGTTCCGTTTTTTTGATGGAATCGTTGAGACGGAGACGAGCCGGATCAAAGGGAAAGAGTTGTTTTATGATGAACTGGCAGCCTATTACAAAGGCGAAAAAGATGTCAGTGTTTTAAATAAAGAACGGCAAGTAGAGATCTTTGGAGATGTGGGTGAATACTGGGAAGAACGAAAATATAGTCTGGTTCACGGAAATGCCTTAGTCAGAAGGTACTTCGAAAAAGACACCCTATACATGACTTCTGATTCGCTTATTTCTCAGGACAATGAAGCAGATTCTGCTAAGTTTTTGCTCGCATTTCGGGCTATCAAAATTTTAAATAAAGACATTTCCGGTGTAGCAGACTCCTTGGTTTATAATTACTCTGATTCATCTATAAGGCTATTCCAAGATCCGGTAATGTGGAACAATAAAAGTCAGATCTCTGCAGACTCGATGATTTTTTACATTGTAAATGAACAACTCGATAGAGTTTATCTCAAAGACAATGGGTTTGTGATCACACAGGATACTCTTTTCAATTCCAATCAAATGAAGGGAAGGACTTTGAATGGCTATTTTGAAGAGGGTCAGATCAGTCGTCTCGATATTGACGGAAACGGGGAGTCCCTATATTTCGCGTTGGAGGGAGATACACTTACACAAGGTGTAAATAAAACCTTGAGTGCTACCATCAAGCTCAGATTTGCCGATGGAGTTATTACTAGGGTTACTTATGGTGTTAAGCCAGATGGGAGATTTACTCCTTTCCAGATGTTGGATGAAGAAACATCAAAACTGACTGGATACAATTGGCGAATTGAGGAGAAGCCAAGTATGGAGGATATATTCGACTGGCGAAAAGTAGAAGAAGTTGATCTAAAAGCAAAAAATCTTTTTAATCTTCCGAATGCCAAACTTAGAATGCCTACTGAAGATGAGATTCGAAAATCCATAGAAAAACGAATTCAAACAACAGGCAAAAGGAGTTTGAATCCGAAATTAATCTTGAGGGAAAACGAGTAACGACATCTTTCTGAAATTATTTTCTGGGGGTTAACAGAATTTAACCGCAATTTTCCTCAATCTGATAACCTTAAAGCTAAATTTGTCCGTATATTGATTACAGTTTCAAAAACTGAAGAGCTTATAGATTAAAATTCTACATGAACAGATTGCTGATACTTTTTACATGCCTCTGGCTGTCGCTTCCTATTTTGGGAAGTGCGCAGCAAGTTCGTGTGCTCAGCGAATCCCTTGAGTTCAACGGGGATTTGGGGACTACCCAAAGAAAAACCGTAATTCTTCAAAACGATTCTGATCAGCAAAAAACCTTCTTTCTTAAGAATTTGAAAGGAAATATAGGTTCTTCTCAAAGTATTAAAGTTTGTATCGGAGATCAGTGTTATGATCCTAAAAGAGATCTTGCCAAGATAAAATTAACGTTAGAACCTGGGGAAATAGTAACTGATTTGTATTTGGATTTTCAAATGGGAATCGCCGAGACTCGAGGTTCTTTTGATCTGTTCTTTGCAAATGAAACTAATATCAGGGAAACGTTCGTTGTAGAGGCTATCTATGAAGTCGCTAACGCAGAAAATAAAGTAGACGAATTTGATTATAAGGAGATAATTCTAAGTGATGTATACCCTAATCCAAGTAATCGAATAGCACAATTTGACTACGAATTCAAAAACTCAAAAGTTAAAGCGAGGATTGCAATAAATAGTTTTATTGGAAACCCAATTGTGGATTATGAGCTTGATCCAAGTAGAAAATCACTGATAATTAATGTGTCAGATTTAAATCCAGGTGTGTACTTCTACACTCTTTTCCTCGACAATAAAAATATTGTCACCAAGAAGCTCGTTGTGAAGAAGTGATCTTCATGCCATTTCACAACCCATTTGAATCCGAATAATTATCCCGTATATTTGCGGTCTTGAAAATGAAAATGCGCGTACAATCCATTCTATTTCTGATTATTACCCTAGCCTTTACTTCATGTGGGCCTTTCAATAAATTGGAGAAAAGCACCAATTGGGAAGAGCTATATAAAGGAGCGAATGACTATTATCAGGCTGGAGAGTATAATAAAGCCATTATTCTTTATGATAAGGTGCTTCCTGTGATTCGTGGGAGTGAAAAAGCCGAATTAGCTGATTATAACTATGCTAATTGTCACTTTAAGACAAAAAGGTACATCGAAGCTGCAGGTTATTTTAGTAATTTCTATAGAACCTATAATCGAAGTCCATTAGCAGAAGAAGCATTTTTTATGAATGCATACTCCCTTTATTTGGATTCTCCTGATTACAACTTGGATCAACAAAGTTCACAAGAAGCAGTTTCGGCTATTCAGCAGTTTGTGACAGCTTTTCCAGGATCTGCAAGCTATGAGCGAGCTATGGAGATGCTAGTGGATTTACAAAGTAGATTTGAAGAGAAAGCCTATCAGGAATCTTCCATGTATTATAGGCTGAAAGACGGTTTGTATCCGGGTGATTTCTATCGGGCTTGCATCATCAATTTCCAGAATTTTGCGAAGGACTATCCTGAAAGTAAATACAATGAGGAGCTCGCATATAAACTGGTAGAGGTCAGTGCTGGTTATGCAAAAAATAGTGCTTACCAAAAAAAGGAAGAAAGGCTTAATGATGCGATTGGATTTGCTTCAACCTTTTATCGAAGATATCCAAGCAGCCAATTTACAGGTGAAGTGAAAAAATATGAGGAACAAGTTAAAAAAGAGCTTGTCGACCATTTGGAACTGAAAATGAAATACGCAGAGCAAGCCGCTGCACAGGCAGCAAAGATTACTACTGGCCCTCCTGCGGAAATAAAAGAAAATAAGTAAAACATAACTAATAAGCACATGGCTACTAATCCATCGATCATTACAAGAGATTTGGACAAAATCGCAGATAAGACTGGTAATATTTACGAGTCACTTCATGTCGTGGGACAGCGAGCAAAGCAGATTTCAAATACTCTTAAGGAAGAATTGAATAATAAGCTTTCTGAGTTTGCTTCTACTGTAGATAATCTTGAAGAGGTATTCGAAAACAAGGAGCAAATCGAAATCTCTAAATTCTACGAAAGAATGCCTAAGCCAAGTACTTTGGCAATGGAAGAATTTATCGAGGGAAAAGTTTACCATAGATTCCCTGAAGAACCACAAGGGTAATAATCTTATGAGCCTTCAGGGTAAGAAAATTTTATTGGGGGTGACTGGCAGCATAGCTGCGTATAAGTCAGCTCATCTTACTCGATTATTGGTCAAAGCTGGAGCAGAAGTGCGAATTATTATGAGCGCTTCTGCTACTGATTTTATTACCCCTCTTACTTTAGCCACACTTTCGAAAAATCCTGTCTTAAGTCAATTTAAGAAAGATGAGACTGGAGAATGGAATAATCATGTGGAGCTTGGTCTTTGGGCTGATTTGTTTTTAATTGCTCCTGTGAGTGCAAATACCCTTGCGAAATTTGCAAACGGGCTTTGCGACAATCTTTTATCGGCAGTTTATCTCTCTGCTCGTTGCCCAGTGATTCTTGCCCCGGCTATGGACTTAGATATGTATCAGCATCCATCGGTACTGGCAAATATGTCCAAGCTGAGATCATTTGGAAATCAAATCTTAGATGCTGAATCCGGTGAGCTCGCAAGTGGGTTATCAGGTCAAGGTAGAATGATGGAACCTGAGCACATCCTTTCTGAACTCCTTAGATTTTTCAATTCCTCACAAGAATTTAAAGGAAAAAAAGTCTTAATTACAATGGGACCCACCCAGGAAGCGTTAGATCCTGTGAGATTTATCAGCAATCATTCCAGTGGAAAAATGGGGCTCGCTCTTGCCAAGGCTTTTAAGGCAAGAGGAGCTGATGTTTTCGTGATTTCAGGCCCAGTTTCCCTAGAAGTTGAAAAGGGAAAATTTCATTGGAAGGATGTCAATACAGCGAATGAAATGTTCAGAGCAACCTCATCACTTCATCCTCAGATGGATATTTGTGTTTTTGCAGCTGCTGTAGCGGATTATGCGCCTGCAAAAATTTCAGAAGAGAAAATCAAAAAAAGTGATTCTAACGTGATTTTGGAGTTGAAAAAGAATGTAGATATCGCTGCCGAACTTGGGAAATTAAAAAGGGCAAATCAAATCCATGTAGGCTTTGCTTTGGAGACGGAGAATGAAAAAGAGAACGCGAAAGCTAAACTTCAAAAAAAGAATTTTGATCTCATAGTTCTAAATTCGACTAGGGAAGAAGGAGCTGGATTTAAACTAGACACAAATAAAGTCGAGATTTTTCAAGGTTCAGGCTACTCTGTTTCATCTGAAGTTTCTACTAAGGATGTGATTGCAAATTTAATTTTGGATCAGATCAAAACTATCCCAGTTTGGATTTGAACATGGATATTTCTTTATTTTTAAATTCATGAAAAAAGCCCTGCTTCTTTTACCTTTATTCCTGATGACTATCATAGCTTTTTCCCAAGAGCTCAATTTTACGGTTATCATTAATAGCGATAGATCTAGAATTCAAAACACAGATGTTTTCAATCAGATGAAAACCAGTTTTGAACAATTTCTCAATGGACGATCTTGGACGACAGATGAGTTTCGGGGTGAGGAAAGAATCAAGGGTAATCTTTTGATTACAATAAATGAAGTGCCGCAGGTTGGGAGTTATAATGCCACTGTGCAAATACAAACCGTTCGTCCGGTCTATGGTACGAATTTCGAAAGCTTACTTTTTAATTTTGCAGACCGAAACTGGAATTTTGAATACATCGAATCTCAGCCTTTAGAGTTTAATCGGTTCACTTATTTAAATAATGTCAGTTCACTGCTAGCCTTTTATGCACACATTGCATTAGGAATGGATTATGATTCATTTCAAAGTCGAGGGGGAGATGACTTTTTTGAGATCGCAAATGACATCGTAAACAATGCACAAAAATCCGGCAGACAGGGCTGGACACAGAGTACTTCTGATCGAAGAAATCGCTACTGGTTGATTAATGATATTTATATTTCTTCAGTTTTTTCAAAGATTCGTGATGCCTATTACTTATATCATAGACAAGGTTTGGATATTCTTCAGACTCAACCCAATCAGGCATATCAAAATATCCTAGAATCAATTCGAATTCTGGCAGAAGCCAATAAAGCACAACCCAATGGAATTTTTACGATTTCCTTTATGGATGCAAAAAGTGATGAGATTTCTCAAATATTAAAAAATGCGCCATTGGATATTCGGACCGAAGCGGTCGAATTATTATTGGAAGTAGATCCCAATAATGCGAAAAAGTATAATGATTTGCTGAAAAGCTAAATTCGTTTTTCTAGTTTTACCAATCGTTTTTATCCATCATGCTCAAATCCCTAAGCATCGCTAATTATGCCCTGATAGACCAGTTGCTTATGCAGCCCGGAGTAGGACTGAGTATGATTACCGGGGAAACTGGCGCAGGAAAATCGATTATGTTAGGTGCTGTGGGGATGCTGCTTGGTAATCGAGCAGATACTAAAGTCTTACTTCACGAAGATAAGAAATGTGTTATCGAAGGGGTTTTTGAAATCGGGAATTATGGCTTGATAAGCTTCTTTGAGAGTGAGGATTTGGATTATGATTCCACATGTATTATCAGAAGAGAAATCAGCCCCAGTGGTAAGTCAAGATCTTTTATCAATGATACGCCGGTATTGCTTGAGACCCTCAAGATTCTAGGCGCCAAATTGATGGATGTTCATTCTCAGCATGACACCCTTCAATTAGGCTCTGGAGAATATCAACTTGGTTTGATCGATGCTTTTGCACAGACTAGCTCAGAGATAAAGGAGTATAAATCGAACTTTAGAATTTTTAAAGCTGCCCAAAAGAAATTTGAGGCTTTGCAACAACGTGCGATTGAGCTGAAAAAGGAAGCTGACTTTAATGCTTTTCAACTCGAAGAACTCAGTGTGTTGGAGCTCCGAGAGGGTGAGCAACATGAACTGGAATCTTCTCAGGAAATTCTCGAAAATGCCGAAGAAATTAAGCAAAGGATGAATGAGATGCTTCATTTACTGCAAGACGAAGAGTTAGGGATTCTCAATGGAATGACTCAACTAAATCATGGAATGCAGGCGCTTTCTAAACTGGCTCATGTTTACGAAGAATTGAGGTCCCGTTTTCAATCTTTACTAATCGAATTGCAGGATATTGAGGAAACTCTTGGTCATGAGGAAAGTGCTGTAGAAGTAGATTTTGAAAAGCTTGAACATACAAGAGATCGATTGAGTAGGATTTATCAGCTTCAGAAAAAACATGGACTAGCTACAGTTGAAGAATTGATGGCTTTGGAAAAAGAACTGGCTGAAAAAGTTTTTGAAGTTCAAAATCTGGAGGAAGTCCTTCAAGATACTGCTAAAGAGTTGGAGTTAGCTCAAGAAAATCTTTCTGGTTCAGGTTTAAAGCTTCAAAAAAAGCGGATTTCCTGTTTTAAAGCGTTTAGTAAAGAACTGGAGATTCTGCTTTCTGGCCTCGGTATGGAAAACGCAAAAATTGAGTTTGAACATAAATCGATTTCACCGAATTCAAGTGGAATTGATGAAATCGAGATTCTCTTTTCTGCCAATAAAGGATCCGCTCCCCAGCCCTTGAAAAAGGTAGCTTCGGGGGGAGAATTTTCAAGACTACTTTTTGCGATCAAATATTTGATGGCAGATAAGATGGCATTGCCTACACTTATTTTCGACGAAATAGATTCGGGTATTTCTGGAGAAGTAGCACTCAAAATGGTTGGGATGATGCAGGATATTTCTAAAAACCATCAGGTTATCTGCATTACGCATTTGCCGCAAGTTGCTGGAAAAGGCGATGTTCACTTTTTTGTTTACAAAGACAACAGTTCGGAAAAGACGATAAGCAAAATAAAATTGTTGAATCGAGAAGAAAGAATTGAAGAGTTGGCAAAAATGATAGCTGGGGTTTCTCCATCTGCTTCAGCCTTGGAAAGTGCCAAGGAATTACTGCAGTAATTGCCCTGTTGTTACGGATTGAAGTCTAGAATCATATTTTTTACCTATTTTTGAACATATTTTTGAAATCAACCCCATAGCTATATGCCAGAAAATTTGCTGAAAGGAAAAGTAGGAATCATCACAGGTGCACTGGATGAGAATTCAATTGCTTGGAAAACAGCGCTAAAAGCTAAAGAGCAAGGCGCTAAATTTGTCCTAACCAATGCCCCAATTGCTATGCGAATGGGAGCTATCAACGAACTAGCCCAGGAATGTAACACGATCGTGATTCCAGCTGACGCCACAAGTTTGGAAGATATAGAAAAACTTTATACCGAAGCAAAGGAGTATCTCGGAGGTAATTTTGACTTCCTTTTACATTCTATTGGAATGTCACCAAATATTCGAAAAGGCAGATCTTATGGTGATTTGAACTATGATTGGGCGATGAAATCTTATGATGTCTCGGCGATTTCTTTTCACAAGATGATGCAAGTAGCGGAAAAGCAGGATGTGATGAACGAATGGGCATCAATCGTTGGGTTATCCTACATTGCCGCACAGCGTGTTTTCCCTTTTTATACCGATATGGCAGATGCAAAAGCTTTACTAGAAAGCATCGCAAGAGGCTATGGTTACCGATTCGGAAAATTGAAGAAAGTAAGAGTAAATACGATTTCCCAATCGCCTACAAAAACTACTGCAGGAACAGGAATTGGAGGATTTGACTCCTTTTTCAACTTTGCAGAATCGCTCTCACCACTAGGCAACGCTTCTGCAGAATCTTGTGCAGACTACATTGTCACTATGTTTTCAGACATGACGAGAATGGTTACCATGCAGAATTTATTTCATGATGGTGGCTACTCATTTACCGGAATCTCAGAAGAGATGATGGAAAAAGTTAAAGATTTATAACAACCACCAACCTTATACCAAAAAGCCCTTTAGATTTTCTGAAGGGCTTTTTTTATGCTTTCCTTTGTCAAAAGGCAGTTTTTTGTTGAAGGATTTTCAGCTATCTTATTGATCTGAATTTACCACCATACCTTATGAAATCTAGCATGACTAAAAAGTCATACACTCGGATGATTATATTCTGCGAGATTCTATATGACAATTGAAAAGAAAATTATAAACAAATGAAAAAGAACTTTACACTACTCCTTTTACTCGCTTTTTGGACTTTGCTTCCAGCACTCTCTCAAATCCAACCAGCCCCAGACCGTGCTGAAGGCGACGGACAATACGGACGATTGATACTTCGGGGAGTCACCTTAATCGATGGGACAGGAGCGCCTCCGATAGGCCCAGTGGATATCGTAGTAGAGAAAAATAAAATTGCTCAAATTCAGGTGGTAGGTTATCCTGGGCTTCCGATCCCAGAAAGCAGACGTCCAAAGGCTGGGCCAAATGACAAAGTATATGAGCTCGAAGGTCATTATTTACTTCCTGGGTTTATTGATTCACACGCCCATATTGGTGGAGAAGGGCAGGGTACTCCAGCTGAATATGTTTACAAACTTTGGATGGCTCATGGAATCACTTCTGTGAGAGATCCTTCTGCAGGAAATGGATTGGATTGGGTGCTAGAGCAAAAGAAAAGATCAGCTGCCAATGAGATTACTGCCCCTAGGCTATTTGCGTATACATCTTTTGGACAAAAAGCTGAAAAACCAATTACAACTCCCGAGCAAGCAAAAGCTTGGGTTAATGAAAATAAATCTAAAGGTGCTGATGGGATTAAGTTTTTTGGAGCAAGTCCTGAAGTCATGCAGGCAGCTATCTCAGAAAACAAGCGTTTGGGACTTCGTTCGGCGATGCATCATCAACAACTAGATGTGGCAAGATGGAATGTGTTGAATTCGGCACGGGCCGGATTGACTTCGATGGAGCATTGGTATGGTCTTCCCGAGGCATTATTTGAAGATCGTACGATTCAGGATTTTCGATTAGATTACAACTATCAGAATGAGCAGCATCGATTTGGAGAAGCCGGAAAGCTCTGGAAGCAAGCCGCAGCACCCTATTCGGAGCATTGGAATAATGTAATGAATGAGCTTTTGGAGCTTGATTTCACTCTTGATCCGACATTCAATATTTATGAGGCTAATCGGGATCTGATGCGGGCGAGAACTGCAGAGTGGCATCCCGTTTATACGCTACCTTCCCTTTGGAAATACTACCAGCCTAGTCGACAATCTCACGGTTCTTATTGGTTTGATTGGACTACGGAGGAGGAGATTCAGTGGAAGGAGAATTACCGCCTTTGGATGACGTTCATCAATGAGTACAAAAATCGTGGAGGAAGAGTTACGGCAGGTTCAGACTCTGGTTTTATTTATCAGTTGTATGGTTTTGCTTATATCAGAGAATTAGAATTGCTTCGAGAAGCAGGGTTTCATCCTTTGGAAGTCATTCGGTCAGCTACAATGTACGGTGCAGAACTTCTAGGTATGGAAAAGGAAATTGGAACTGTGGAGGTTGGTAAATTGGCCGATTTTGTAATTCTTGAAGAGAATCCACTTCAAAACTTAAAGGTTTTGTATGGAACTGGTGCAATCAGACTTGATGAAAATAACCAGCCTATTCGAGTGGGCGGAGTAAAATATACCGTCAAAGACGGAATCGTTTACGATGCCAAAAAATTATTGGATGATGTAAAAGTAATGGTTGAAAAGGCCAAGGCTGAAGGAAATGTCATACTAAAGCAACCTGGATTGGATTGGGAATAAAAATTTCCTTCTAAATAGATTGTTTATAAGATCATAAACCAAATCAAAAATGGCAGAGATAGATATAAATGGGGCTAAAATCTACTATCAAGACACTGGGATGGGAGAGGAGACCATTGTGTTTTCACATGGGTTATTATATTCCAACCGTATGTTTCAGGATCAGATTGATTTTCTGAAAACAAACTATCGAGTCATTGCCTATGATCACCGTGGTCAAGGACAAAGTGAATCTATTGGTCCTTTTGACATGGAGACCCTGACTGAGGATGCTGCACAGATTATCAAAAAATTGGTAAAGGGACCTGTTCACTTTGCAGGACTTTCGATGGGAGGATTTGTGGGGATGAGACTTGCGGCACGCCACTCAAAATTGATCAAAAGTCTTATTCTACTTGATACCTCTGCCAACCCAGAGCCGGTTGAAAACTTACCAAAATATAAAATGCTTAATGGTATCGTGAAATGGTTTGGGGTTATACCTCCAGTAGCCAATCAAGTCATGCCGATTATGTTTGCTCAAAGTTGGCTTAATGACCCCATTAATAAAGAGTCAATTAAGTTTTGGAAAAAGCAACTGAGTTCAAATAAAAAATCAATTACTGGACCGGTTGAGGGAGTGATCTATCGGAAGGGAGTGGAGAATGAGCTTTCAAAAATCAACTGTCCAGCCATGATTATAGTCGGGGATGAGGATGTAGCTACAAAACCTGAAAAAGCTAAATTTATCCAAATGGGTATAAAAGGTTCCAAACTACATATGGTGACTGGAGCGGGTCATAGTAGTAGCATTGAAAAACCTGAAGAAATAAATAAATTAATAAAAGAGTGGTTGATCCAGATTAAATAAAAAAAGCCCTTAAAGGGCTTTTTTTAAGGATTTACTTGAAACACTCTGACATAATCTACAATCATATGTTGGGGAAATGTTGTTGAATTATCAGGCGATCCTGGCCAATCTCCTCCTACAGCTACGTTGAAAATAAAGAAGAATTGTCTTCTGAATTCATCTAGTTCAGCTGGAGTTGTATCTATGACATGATATTGAATGTCATCGATAAACCAACGAATAGTGGTAGCATCCCAAGTGATTGAATAAACATGGAATTCATCTGCCAGCGTTCCAGTTGTAAGCTTTTTTTCACCACCGAATTGGGCTCTTGAGCCATTATTATCCCAGTGGACTGTGCCATGAACGGTATTCTCTCTGCCTTGGCCACCTATCATCTCCATGATATCGATTTCTCCACATGCTGGCCATCCGACAGTGTTGAAATTTGACCCGAGCATCCATAGTGCAGGCCATAATCCTTGGCCTCTAGGCATTACGGCTCTTATATCTATTCGTCCGTATCGAAATTGTTGTTTATTGAGGGTAATCAATCGAGAAGAAGTGTATTCACTTCCTTCAAAAGATTCTTTTTTTGCCGTAATAATGAGATTTCCATCTTGTAGAGAAGTATTTTCTCTTCGATAGAATTGAAGTTCATTATTGCCCCAACCATTTTGTCCTCGTCCTGTTTCAAAAGACCAATTAGATGTATTCAGACTATTTCCGGTAAAGTCATCCTCCCACACTAAGGTCATTCCTCCATAAGAGTTTGGTGAAGTGAAACCAGTCGTCGGGATAGAGATTTTAGCCGAACTGCCTCCAGGAGTATTAGGACTCTCGTCATCACCGCAAGCTGTAATAAAGCTAAGGACAAAAAGAGAAAGAATTATTTTTATTTTTTTCATAATCAATAGGATTATAAATGATAATACCCGCCTACACTAGGTAGGCGGGTATTATGAAAATATTAGGCTGACACTAAAGTAAATGTCCACCTTACTGATCCACCTACATTGATCTCAAGAACCATTCTTTTGGTAGTTCCATCAGAAGTAAGGCTTAGCACGTCATAAGTCACTTCGTTTGGTACAGGTACATTTGGCAGTTCACCACCATTGACTGCCTTAGGAAGTACTACGTGTGCACCAGTTCCTATTAGTTTTAGCTTACCGCCACTTAATTCGTAAGTGTAAGTACCAGCTCCATCATGAGGCGCAAGAGGTGTTCCACAAGTAGGGTCACTCACACCTTGCCATGGTTCTAACCAAGTGGAGTTACCCATTTCAATGGAGAAATCTCCGTTAGCATCAAATGTGTAAATATCATCGAATAGACAATCTCTTCCTGTTACATCGCTTAATGGATTAGAGAAGAATACTTGGTTACCATCTCCTACTACGAAAGCGCCTGCTTCTGGTGCAATCTTCCAATTACCCTCGATAGTTGTCGCTGCAGGAGCATCTGCTCCAGAAATTAATTTGAATGTCCACCAAGCTCCAGGGCTAACTTGGATATGAAGTGTCATTCTTTTTACATTACCAGTTTGAGACTGATCAGCAATGGTGTAAGTAATTTGATTAGCTGGCGTATCTCCTGCTGCAAGCTCTCCATTATTAAATACTTTGGCTAAGCCAACATGAGCACCTACTCCTACAAGAGTTAGGCTTGTAGATGAATAAGAATAAGTATAACTTCCTTTGCCGTCAAAAGGAGCAATTGGAGTCCCGCATGCATCTGAATTAACTCCTTGCCAAGGCTCTAGCCAAGTAGCATCTCCCATATCGATTTTGAACGTACCGTCTGGCTCGAATGTATACGTATCATCATAAAAACATGCTCTTGTAGTAATCTGGCCAGCGTTGATAGAGAAGAAATCTCCAGTGCCGGGGCCTGGTCCTACCGCTAATGAACCTGGAACTTGCTCCATTGACCAAACCCCAGTGATGTCAAATGCAGGTTTGGCAGGTGCCACAGTAAATGAAACGTTATCAACGCTTGAGTTACCATTAGAATCACGTGCAGTAACATCGAAATTGTAATCACCAGCCGGGAAACCACCAGCCACTCGAATAGTTACAGTTTGCGTCCATCCAGTCAAAACTTCTTTTCCTGAAGCTATGGAAGCACCACCACTTGTGATCACGTAGTCAAGCTCGCCGAGGCTACTAATTTTACTTCCTTCGACAGCATCTTTAAGGGTGACACTGATCACAAAATCTTCGTCTTCAGTGGTTCCACTTGTGATAGCTCCTAGTTGAATACTTGGTGCAGTATCTACAATTGGAATATCTGCAAAACCGTTGTCGCAAGCAGATATAATGAGCGCTGAAAAGAGCACCAATAATCCGTTTTGAATTAAATTTTTCATGGGTTTATTTTTTTTCTCAAATAAGCCCATATAGTTTTGAAATTACAAAACTAAGTATGCTACAAGATTTCATCAAATGGAATTTTTTAATACATCAAAAATTCATCATTTTGTGAATTATCTTCTATTTAATTGAATTGAGCTTGGTTTTAAATTATTTCGACTTTCGCAAGACTGCGAATGTCTTTTCGCAAAAGGGCAGTGTATGAAATTCATTTTACAAAGATGGAGTCGGGGGATCAATTTATTTTTTTGTGTACAAGTCATCACTTTATTGAGCATCAATGCTCAAAGTAAACAAGCCTTTCAAGGGCTGCCCATGATTATCAATTACAGTCCTGAAGATTACAAAGCAGGCATTCAAAATTGGGATATTATTCAAGATAAATCCGGATTTATCTATATCGCAAACAATATGGGCTTATTGCAATTTGACGGGAAATATTGGGAGCGTTTTGGAAGTGATACCAAAGTCAGATCAATTGTCCAAGCAGCAGATAACAAGATTTATTTGGGTAGCCAAGCGGATTTCGGATACCTAGGAGCGAATGTTTCAGGTGAATTAGAGTATGTGTCGATAGCAGATAGTCTTCCTGATTCACTTAGGGATTTTGATGAGACTTGGAAGGTTTTTGAAATAGAAGGCAAAATTTATTTCTGCACGTTTAAAGGGATTTATATTTATGAAGGTACCAAGTTGGAATATATTCCAACTGAAACCCGTCTTGATGTCTCCTTCAAAGTTGATAATAGGCTTTACTCATATGAATTTGAAAAAGGTCTGGTTCAACTGAAAGATGGGAAATTGGACACAGTTAGAAATGGTAATTTTTTCATAGATAAGAGAATCTCTAATATTTTGAATTTTGATAAGGAGACGCTTTTGATTACAACCTTTAACAATGGAGCTTTTCTTTATAATGGATCAGTTTTGCCATTTGAATTCAAAGGTGATTTTTGGAAGGATAATTATTTAATCAATTATAGCACTAGACTTCGAAATGGCTCCATAGCTCTCGCCACTCAAAATGCAGGTCTTTTCATTATTTCGGAGGCTGGTGAATTAATCCTACATCTGGACAAATCCTCCGGGATTCCAGATTTGACCATTAACTATATTTTTGAAGATAGTTTTGAGGGACTTTGGTTGGCTCTGAATAATGGGATTTCCCGAGTTGATCTTAATTCACCATTTTCATTTATAGATGATAGAATGGGTTTGTTGGGTGCTGGGTATACTTCCCTTTTAGTCAAAGAAAAACTCTATTTAGGTACCAATGTTGGATTATACCTTTTGGAGAATGGAAAGCTCGAGTTTTTACCAGGATCAGAAGGACAAGTTTACACCATCCAACAAATCAATGGTCATGTGTTGATGGGTCACGATGCGGGGACTTTTCTTGTGAAAGAAAAAGAGGTGAAGCAGATTTCAAAACAAAAAGGAACTTGGATTTTTAAGCAAATGCCAGGCAATGAAAACCTGATCCTTGTGGGAAATTATGACGGGCTTTCATTTTTAGAATCATCCGAAAGTGGAGTTAAATATCTCCGGAAAATAAAAGGGTTTGATGAGTCTTCTCGGCTCATTGAATTCGACGAACAGAATCTGTGGGTTTCACATGGATATAAAGGCGTTTTTAAAGTCAGTCTGAATGATGAAAAAACTGAAGTGAAAAGCTATAAGCTTTACAACAGTAAAAACGGATTCCCTCGTGATATATTGATTAATGTTTTTAAAATCGCTAATAGGTTAGTATTCACCGCGGATAGTGGTTTTTTTGAGTACTCAGATATTGAAGATAAGTTCGTTCCTGTCGAACTATTTTCGAACATACTCGGTAAGGGGGCCACAATTATTGATATCGAAAGTGACGAATTGAATAATCTCTATTTTATAGAAAGGGATAAGCTTGGAGTGTTAAAATCTGACTTGGTGGATGGATTTCGACTTGATTATTCGAGCTTCAATAAAATCAAAAGTTTTTGGAATGACGATTTAGCTAATATTATGGTTTTAGATGAGAAAAATATTCTTATCGGAGGGAAGAATGGATTTATTCATTATTCGCCAGACCATGATTTCTCAAGAGTTTCAGAGGCCAAAGTTTTGTTTAAAGAAATCGTCAATCTGGGGGAAAAGGATTCAATTCTTTTTCAGGGCCATGATTTTGAAGGGGATGTTTTTGAGCGAATAAAAGAAGTAAGTTTTCCATTCGCTCAAAACTCCATGCACTTTGAGTTTATTTCACCTCATTTTGAAAGTGGTGATGAAATAAAATATCAGTATAGATTGTATGGTTTTGAGGAAGATTGGTCTGATTGGACCTATGAAAACAGAAAAGAATACACCAATCTCAGAGAAGGAGAATACGAATTCCAATTAAGGTCCAGAAATATATTTGATGAAATAAGTCCTGAATTGAGTTATTCTTTTTCCATAAAACCTCCTTTTTATAGAAGTGTCTTTGCCTACTTGTTTTACTTTTTCGGAACTCTTTTTATGCTTTTTCTTGCCTACAAATGGTTGGACCGGCGATACAAAAGCAACACTATTAAATTGGAGAAAGAACAAGGTTTGGTTCTGCGTGAAAAAGAAATGGAGCTTGAGAGCTTAACTCAACGTGCCGAACAAGAAATTATAAAACTTAAAAATGAAAAGTTACAGACAGAAATAGATTATAAAAATCAAGAATTGACATCTTCTGCGATGCATTTAATTCAAAAGAATCAGCTTCTGGCAACAATAAAAAGTACTCTGAAAACCATATCAAGTGAAGAAAAAAGTAAGGCATTTAATGCACAGCTTTCCAGATTGATCAAGTCAATTGAGCGGGATCTTGAAAATGGAAACCAATGGGAACAGTTTTCAGAAAATTTTGATCAGGTCCATGGTAATTTTATCAGGCGCCTAAAAGAAATGTACCCAACACTCACGCCTCAGGAGATAAAGTTTGCCGCCTACATCCGAATGAACCTCAATACAAAAGAGATTGCTAATCTGCTAGGCATCTCTGTTAGGGGAGTTGAAATTGGGAGATATCGGGTTCGAAAGAAACTTAATTTGGAGCGAAAGAATAATTTGAGTGACTACCTCATAAGATTTTAAGGTCTCAATTTGTTCTAATTGACAGTTTTTCCACCATTTTAAAAAAAAAACTCAATTAAAGTAAACCTTTTCATGCATTTAAATGTATATACATTAAATACAATTACAAATATCATGGGCAAGATAGAAGATGCCATTCAGCAGAAAGTATTCAAGGATCCCTACAATAAAGTAGTGGTGAACTTACTTTATACAAATAGCTATTTGGTAACTTCTCAAAATGCGTTTTTTAAACCGCATGGAATCTCTCCTGAGCAATATAATGTCCTTCGTATCCTTAGAGGCCAAAATGGTGTGCCCACTACGGTGTCTTCTATACAAGATCGCATGTTGAATAAAATGTCCAACGCAAGTCGGCTTATAGAGAAATTAAAGCTAAAAGGGCTTGTAAAACGTGAAGAATGCCCTAATGATCGAAGGCAAGTAGATGTGTTGATTACTCAGGAAGGATTGAATCTGCTCAATCTAATTCAAGCTGAAGTCGAAAAAGGAACTAAGCAATTTGTGAATCTTAACCTTGATGAAGTCAATCAATTGAACGATCTGCTGGATAAAATGCGAGGCTAAATTTTTTTTAGCTAATCAATGTATAGACAACAAATGTTAAAACAAGTAATAAATAAACTATAACTAAATAAACACAATGATGACCACAACAAAATGGACTATCGACCCCACTCACTCTGAAGTATCTTTCAAAGTGAAGCATCTAGTAATCTCTACAGTTACTGGTTTTTTCAGAAAATTCGAAGGAAGTGTAGAAAGCACATCTGATGATTTTGAGGGAGCAAAAGTGAATTTTTCTGCAGCAATAGATAGTATCGATACCAATCAGACAGATAGAGATAATCACTTGAAATCAGGTGACTTCTTTGATGTAGCAAATCATCCAAACCTTACTTTCTCTGGAGTGATCAAGAATGAAGGTGGAGATTATAAATTGGTAGGTGATCTAACTATGAGAGGAACTTCTAAAGCGGTTGAGTTGGACGTAGACTTTGGTGGTGTAGCTGGCGATCCATACGGACAGACTAAGGCTGGATTTGAAATCGACGGTAAAGTAAACAGAAAAGATTTCGGATTATCTTGGTCAGCAATCACTGAGGCAGGTAGTGTAGTAGTAAGCGATCAAGTTAGATTACACTTGAATGTGCAGTTGGTAAAACAACAAGTAGCAGAATTAGCATAAGAAAATTCTTAATCTAAAAGCTGCCGCAATGGCAGCTTTTTTTTTACAAAAAGAAAGGAAAATCAATGAAACCATTAATCACAGGAATCCACCATATTACTGCCATCGCAGGAAATCCCCAAGCGAATATTGATTTCTATACTGGGATTTTGGGATTGAGATTGGTAAAGAAAACAATCAATTTCGATGCTCCTGATGTTTATCATTTCTATTTCGGAGATGAGTTAGGAAGGCCAGGCACAGTCTTTACTACATTCCCATTTACAGGCGCCAGAAAAGGGACTAAAGGAACAGGGGAATTGACATATACGGCTTTTTCTATTGCTGCTGATTCTCTGGACTATTGGAAAACTAGATTAGAGCGATTTGATGTCAAAGTTTCTGATGTCTTAACTCGATTTGGAGATAAGTTAATCCGCTTCGAAGATCACGATGGAATGGGAATCGAGTTGATCGCCAATGATCAGGATGATCGGGAAGGCTGGTCTTATGGTCAGATTCCGAAGGAAAATTCCATTAAAGGATTTTATGGAGCGACTTTAAATTTGCGCAGTAAAGAGCTAACTGCCCAGCTCTTGACTAATCACATGGACTACCGATTTATTGGAGAAGAAAATGGGAGGTTCAGATACGGGACTGAAGGCAAGCCTGGAGATATTGTAGATATTTTGGTGAATCCTGCTGGAAATAGAGGCCAGCAAAGTGCTGGAACAGTTCACCATATTGCTTTCCGAACAGCCAATACCACCACTCAACTTGAGGTTCAAAAAATACTTTGGGAAAATGGCTACCAGGTGACAGAGGTAAAGGACAGAAATTATTTCATGTCTATTTATTTCCGGGAGCCGGGTGGGGTTTTATTTGAAATCGCCACAGACGAGCCTGGCTTTGCGATTGATGAAGAGGAAGCACATTTGGGTGAATTATTAAAATTGCCAGACTGGGCTGAGTCTAGTAGAGCACAGATAGCCAAAGGACTTGCACCAGTTGTCTTAAACACTGAAAAATATGTCTAAAATTTTGTCGGCAGGATTGCCACTTGACAAGTCTAAAAAAGTAGCAATCCTTATTCATGGAAGAGGTGCAAGTGCATCTGGAATTCTTGGTCTGAAAGATCATCTGCATCTTTCAGATTTTGCGCTACTAGCACCTGAGGCAGAAGGTAATTCTTGGTATCCTTACAGCTTTATGGCCCCTGATGCAAGTAATGAGCCTGCTTATTCCAGAGCAATCAAGCAATTGGAAGAAATTGTGCAAAGCTTGTATTCCAAGGGGTTCAAATCTGATCAGATATACTTCATCGGATTTTCTCAAGGGGCTTGTCTTTCGCTTGAATTCGCAGCGCTTCATGCCAAGAAGTATGGAGGCGTAATTGCATTCACCGGAGGGCTGATTGGAGCGGAATTGAGAAGTGAAAAATATATTGGAGATTTTGCCTCAACTCCAATCTTTATTGGAAGTAGCAAGCAGGATTTTCATGTTCCTTTAGAGAGGATAAAACTTTCTGCCGATTTGCTAGTTGATCTAGGAGCGGATGTGAAAACGCTAATTTTTGAAGACTCAGATCATACTATTCGAAAGGAAGAGATTGATTGGGTCAACAATAACATATTATCATAAGGTTTTCTTAGTTTAAAAAAGCTCTGGCATTCGTCAGGGCTTTTTTGTGCCAATTAATTTCTTCACAAAATCTCCTCCCATTAATAAGAGTAGCTTACCTGTGATCCTTTTTCCGGATCAAGTTCGATCTGTGCAAATACTCCAATTTCCTGTTGCAACTCTTCCACATGGCTGATGATTCCGACAATTCGGTTTTCATGTCTAAGCGATTTGAGAGTTTCAAAAACTACACGAAGGGCATTGCGATCCAAGGCCCCAAAGCCTTCATCCAAAAAGAAAAAGCTCTGATCAGCTTGATTGAGTGATTTCACTTTTTCTGCCAAAGCCAAAGCCAGACAAAGTGAAGCCTGAAAAGTCTGTCCACCCGAAAGGGTTTTGAGTAATCTTCGCTTACCGCCGTTCAGGTAATCAATCACCCAGAAGGTATTATCATCATCGATTTCCAGACTCAGACTGTTTTTGCTGAGTTTCATAAAACGCAAGTTTGCGGTATTGCAGAGCTCTTTGAGATAGATCGAACTCACATACTTTACAAATCCGCTTCCTTTAAAAAGCCGCTCGAGTTCTTTGAGATTACTTTCCCGGATTTCCAGTTTGGCCAGCGTCTGCTCTAAAATCACTTTCTCGGCCAACTTACTCTGAGTTTCTTTGATGGATTGCTGGAGCAAGATCAGTTCCTGCTGCAATGCTTCATGCTGTGATTTTAAATTCTGAAAATCGAGTTTTAAATCTGAAAATCCTGTTGCATCAAAATCCGAAACGCCCTTTTCATTTTCCAGTTCTTGAATTCGGCTTGTCACCGTTCCCAATTTTTGATCAAACTGGCGGATCTCTAAATCTACTTTCTCCGCATTGATCGAATGCTCAAAAAGCCGGATTAGGGCTTGCTCGTCATGAAAGTTGAATTGGAGTTTAAGCTTAGAAAAAGTGGAGGTTAATTCTGTGAGTTTGTCGCTTAGCTCACGTTTCCGATTTTCGAAATTCTTTTGATCAGCAAGATTAGTACTCTGTTCTGCTCGCTTTTCGCGAAGGTGTTTTTGTTTTCCATCGAGGGCTTCGATCGCTTTTTGGATATCATTTTCCACATTTTGAATGGTGGCTTTGATGACTTCCAGCTCTTTCTGAAAAAACGGCTTGCAGAAAGTCGGATCTTTGATTTCCTCTTTTTTGGTGTTGATGGCAATCTGCTTTGATTGAAAGGAAAGGGTCGCTTGGTTAAACGATTTTTCCAGAACTTCAACCTGAGTTCGCTGGTTTTCCCAAGTTTGACGTACCGTTTTGAGTTCTTGATCTAGCTTGGATTTGAGCTGTGCAGCCTGATCCAATGAGCTTATTTGTGCGCCTAATTTTGTTGGATCAGATAGGCCAAAGGAATCAAGCTTAGTAGTTAGATTCGAGCTAGATTTCTGAATTCCTTCAAATTCTTTAGTTTTTTCGATCCTGTTTTTCTGCTGATTTTCTTTCCGAATATCAAGCTCCTGCTGCTTTTGAATCAGCTTTGAAATCGCTTCAAGATCAGACTTGATGGATTCGATCCGGTGATTAATTGCTTGGAGTTCCTGCTCTTCAGCTTCAGCTTGGAGCGGGTTTGGATGCTCGAGTGAACCACAAAGCGGGCAGGATTCCCCAGCATGCAATAAGTGAACATGCGCTGCCAAGCCTTGTTTCGTGATCAATTTTTCCCGATCGATTTCAAGGGACTTTAAAGTTGATTTTTCAGATTCAGACCAACTGAGCAAGGTTTTTTCTTTTTCCGGTTTTTTGGAAAGAAGGGTTTGATATTCTACTTCGATTCGCTGATCTAGGTCGGAGATTTGCCGAAGGCTTTCCTCCAGATACGATTTTTGCTTTTCGATTTGCTCAGATTCCCGAGCTGCGCTTTTCAATTCTGCCAACTGACTGGCGTCCACGTTTATGAGATTTTCGGATTGATCTTCCAGCTCCTTGATTTTGTTTTCCAGTGATTTCTGAGCTGTTTTCTTTGATTCAATTTCAGGCTGAAGGGTTTCAACTTTTTTACTGGCCTCGGCTAGCTCTTGATCCAAAGCTTGAATTTCAGCCACTTTTTTAAGATCTCGGATTTTTGCCTCGCGATTGGGGCGATCTTGATTTTTTTGCTTGAGCTCGGTTTCTTCCTGGACAAGTTCGGCGACTTCCTGCTCATATCGAATGGCAAATCGTGCACAATCATCCGCACTCACTTTTGCTTTTTCCAATTCAACTTTACAATCCTGAAGGTTATCCCAGGTCGGTTTTAGATTAGTCTTTGCGCTGATAAATTCCCGATGCAAAATTCGATTTCGCTCGATTTCAGGTTTTTGATCTTCTAGCTTTGCCTTTTCCTCTCGGAATTTAAGTAGCTCCGCAAATCGTTGTCCCTTTATTTCCAAGGTTTTCAGTAACTCTTCCTTGACTTCCAGACTATTGGCTGAGTCTTGAGTTTTGGTTTGGACTTCAGCGAGTTGCAGCTCAGATGCCTGAAGATTTTCAGGTGAAAATTCTTCTAACCCTGCTAATTGGGTTTCTAATCGGATTTTATTTTCCTTTTCGATTTTCAGCAATGCCCCCGTTTTCTGGGAGAGATCGAATCGCTCCAATCCAAAGAGCTCCTTCATCATCTCCGCTCTAGGGCCAGGAGTAAGGTCTATGAATTCCCGGAATTTGCCCTGCGGAATAATTACGGTCTGCTTGAAGTGCTCCTTCTTCATGCCGATGATTTCCTCGGCTCGCGCTTCTAGTGGCTCCCATTCTCCGCCTTTGTCTTGATAAAAAGTATGCTCCGCAGGATCGACTTTTTCCCAGTCTTTTTTATTTCGCTTTGCAGCATAGCGCGCTAGATACAGGAATTGATTGTTTTGGCCGGATCGAAATTGAAAGCTGATCGTCAATGAATCGCTTTGCAGATTGATCATTGAATTTTTTTCGCCCCGGTCGGAAAGCCTTTCTGTACTTCCGTAAAGTGCCAAAAGCACTCCCTCTAAAATCGAGGATTTTCCAGAACCAACTGCTCCGAAAATCCCAAAAAGCCCAGCTGCCGTCAACTTGTCGAAGTCGATGACTTGCTTTTCCCGGTAGGAATAAAGTCCCTGAATTTCTAATCGAATCGGTATCATATGCTGCCCTCCTGACTGATTACTTCTTTAAATAAAGCGAGGATTTCCGCATTGGGTTCTTCCCCTTTTTCACTTTGATAAAAAAGTGAAAATAAACTGGTCATGTCTTTCCCCAGATCTTCTACTTTCAGCGCGCTACTTCCCGCTCTACCTCGGTCTTTTAGTTGGGGAATCAGATTAACGATGCCATCATGTGCTTTCATAATTGCCTTTCGAGTACTTGCTTCGATGGATGTCTCCGCTACAAAAGTCAGCTCCACGAAGCAATAGGGATTTTCCTCCAGCCATTTTAGCGTATCAGGAAGGTTGTCAAATTTCATCCGGTAAAGTGGACGACCGCTTTCTAAAGGAATTGGCTGATAAGTCACTTTATTTCCAGGCCCGGCTTCAATCAAGACCACTTGTTTCTGCTGATCTGCTTCGCTAAAGGAATAAGCAAGTGGCGAACTGGAATAGACGATTGGCTGTGGAGACTTGGAAACCGCATGATAGCGATGAAGATGACCCAAAGCGGCATATTGAATTTGTAAAGGGATAGAACTCGTAAAAAGTGCTTGGGTACCTCCTACATGTAGAATAGGCCGCTCGGATTCGGGCTCGGCTTCCAACGGTTCGCCTTCTTTGGTAAAATAGAAATGCCCGATCAACAAATTTACTCCGTTGTCGTCACAGTGCTTGTCGGCAAGCTTACTCCATTTCTCGGCAAGTATATTGCGAAATTCTGACTCCCGATTTCCCTCCCCGAGATAGGTTTTGAGCGAAACTTCATTGGCATAGGGAGCTAAAAGGATTCGGATAGGGAATTCAAATTTTGGAAGGCGGAGTTCCACAAAGCCCGGTTCAGATGCAGTGATTTCGATCCCGGAATCCAGTCTCCCTGTTGGAATGAGATTTTGATAAGTACTGTAAAAAAAGATTCCGAGTTCTCGAGCCAATGGATCCGGAGCTTCGATGAATTGATTGCTATCATGATTTCCGGCAATGGCAATGATTGGCCTTTCGCCATTTTTAGAGAGTTTTCGAAGAGTTTTGTAAAGCAACTCCACTGCCTCATGACTAGGATTGAAGGAGTCAAAAATATCGCCGGCTAGTAGTACCAGATCCACTTCCTCCCGATCTGCGATTTCGCAGATTTCGGCTAATACAAGCTTTTGCTCCTCAATGCGGGAGAATTCCTGCAGGCGCTTCCCAAGATGCCAATCGGCAGTGTGTAGAATTTTTATCATTTTTTTTCTTTTTTAACCACAGCGCACGCTAAGGTTTCACGAAGACTGCAAATGGAAATCTTATTCGTTTTCAGGTTAATTACCACTGTTCAGGTTTAAAAATCTAGATTAAGTCAATTGCTTGACTTTCAATTTCTTTGAACTTACATCCCTAAATTAGATTCACAGCGTAATCTAATCTTCGAGTGCCTTTTGTAAAGCATTTAAGTCAAATTCATTTCATATGATTATAATTTGTTTTTTAAAGGCCATATGGAATCTCGCAGATTATAATCATACCAGTATGTGTCGATTACGACATGCTCGATTTCATGTGAAGTTGAAATTTGGGAAAATCAAGTTTTTCGACTAGAAATCTAAGTTAGATTTTATCCCCATTTGGAACAAACTTTAACCTTGACTTGTCAGCAATTGGCAGGCTTCTTGGAAAGCAGGGACGAAATCCTAGTTTTGTATATGCGGTTATTCTTGCTTTCCGTCTTTCTAATAGCTTTTGTCAGCTCCTCTTTTGGACAGCTTGCCGATTCGGTGAAGATCCAAACGGGCACTGCTAGTTTTTATGGAAAGCGTTTTCATCAGCGAATGACTTCCAGTGGGGAGATTTTCCATATGGATTCCTTGACTGCCGCACATAAATACCTCCCTTTTAATACCTGGGTGAAAGTAACTCGAGTGGATACCAAAGATTCGGTTTGGGTGCGAGTAAACGATCGACTGCCAAAGACTTCACGCAGAATCATCGATATCTCTAGAAGCGCAGCCAAAGAACTCCACATGATCGAAAAGGGAATCGCTGAAGTGAGTATTCATGTCGCCACCATTGAAGAAATGAACCGGCTCTATAAGCACTTTGAGGGAGAAGCTCCGGGTACGATCCGTTTAAGAATCTATGAAAAACCCATTACCCTTGCTCGACCCCAGCCGACTTGGAACTGGGAAGTAGGAAGAGTTATGTTTACTAACTAGCAGATATTGAGTGAGTTGAATTGATTTTATGAGTCAAGGCTAAAAACTTAGTAACCGAAAATCAGTTAGTTAGAAACTTTCTAGTAAAATAGTTCAAACTAATCTTACTTATTAGATTTTTTTTTGATATTGAAACCGAAAGATCAAGGTCGGCGCCAAAATCTGGAATTTTTCAAAATCAATGAATTCTAACCCGGTCTCAGTTTTCGTAGGTCGGGGGCACATCCAAAAAAAAAGATGAAAAAGTTACTATCTGTTTTCTCGATTGGCACAATGATACTATTGTTCTCAATGAGTACTGATTCTTACGCAGAAGAATCATGTTCTAATGCAAGATGTCACACAGTTGGCGAGGGGTATTGTTTACCAGGTTCTTCTATAAGTTTTAGAAAATCTTGTGAACCAATTAATTGTGAATTAGGGACTTCCTGTAACTGGGAAATGCCTTCACTAGACTAAAGCTTAATTAATCGAACCAGTTCAAATAGAACTGGTTCTTTTTATGATAATCATGAAAAAAACGTTAATAGTTATACAGATTTTTATTTTTGCTTTGGGGTGCAGTGAAAAGCAACAGGGTGTGTCTTTGACTTCTCTGTATGTTGAACCGATGATCTTCATAGACACATTGGTCAATATTGAAAAAATTGAATTTACAGGAACAGTTCAACTTTTTGGAAAAGGTTTTTTTCAAATTGAAGGGAATAGTATCCTTTTTTTAGATCGATTGGGAATGAAAGTTCTAGAGTTTGATAATAATGGCAAATTTCAGAAAACGATCCTTGAAAATGGAGAAGGCCCTGCAGAAATTCCCAAATTTCAATCCTATACCAGTGATGGAGAATTCAGGTATTTTTTGGATGGATATACTCTAATGGTCTATGACAAAAACAATGAGTTAGTCAGTCGCTCTGTTCTGAATTTTCATCACCAAAGTAGTCTAAAGGAAATTGAGGGTAATCCAAACCCTGATGATGCTGGGATCTATGAAGTCAAGTATTGGGAAAATCAGTTAGAAGTGATCGATGGATACCTCTATACAAAAATTGAATCTTCAAATCCCAAATTCAATTTTGTGATGAATTCTGAATATTATCGTAACTCTTATCTCTATGCAAAGGTAGATCCCAAAAGCGGAAAAGTACTAAGCCTTTTTGGCAAGCATCCTCCGGTATATCAGCGCTATAATCAACTGCCTCACTTTGACTATTATTACCATGACCGCCACGAGGATCAGATTTACATCAGTTTCGAGCCGGATTCTCTAATTTATGTTTTGGATCAAGACTTTGAGGCTAAAGAGTCTTTTGGAAATTCTGGAAAAGGCATGGATCAATCTTACAGAGAGGTATCAACGGTGGAAGATTGGGAAGACTACTGGCGGATTAATAGAGCACAAAAGGGATTCTATAAGCATATTAAGTTTTTCAGTGAAGAGGATCTATTATTTAGAACCTATACCTTGGGCAATCCAGATATTTTGGCTTATGAATATGGAGATAATCCACAGCGCATGCAGATTTACAAAGGGAAGCAATTGGTAGGAGATGTTTCGGTGCCTAATTTCTTTAAAATAATAGGGAAGATAGGTGACTTTTACTATGCGGATGGATCGGCTGAAAACCCTGATAATGAAGAATTGATTTTATACAGATTCAAATTGGATGTATTATGAGGAATTGGATATTGATTTTTATTTTTTTTACTCATTCAGCGATTCCTTTGATGGGTCAGACTTTTTCTTTTGAAATTATGGACAAAGACACTGGACAACCCGTTTCATTTGCTCATATCCAGCTCGAAAACGAACTCATCGGAACAGTCACAGATCTAAACGGTAGAGGTACAATTACAATCGCTGAGCAATTCAAAGACAAGCCAATTGGTATTTCCTTTGTTGGCTATTCTACACTCTTCCTTTCAATACGACAGCTCGAGGTAAGTAAAACGAATCGATTTTATTTGGAAGTATCTCCCACTGAGTTGGACGAGATTCAAGTAATAGATATCGGAATGAGTCCAACGGATTTTATCAACAAAGCATTAGGCCAAATAGAGGAAACATTCGAAGTTAATAAATACCGATCTGTAGGTAATTATCAAGAGCAAATAATCGAGGATGGTGATTCTACTTTTTCATATGATATCAACTTAATGATCGAGTCAGAGGGTTTTCGCGATGCAATGAGGAAAAATAAATTTGTGGAAAATGATCAAGCTTATTTACTGAAAATTCACTCTAAAACTGGTCACCAGAAGTATAACTTATTAATGGCTGCTAAAATGATTGGTTTTGAGCTTCCATACGGAGGTGGTGGAATCGAAGAGGATTCATTTATTTCTCAATTCTTTGTATTTAAAAATGCGATCGAACAAAGAGCATTCATTGTCAACCGGGAAGTATCTTCGTCTGATTGGTATTTCGAGAAAATAGAACATCAAGATGAACGCACAATTATCAAAGTAACAAACTCAGGGGCAAGCGGCTATTTTTTTTCTTATTGGATAGACAGAAATTCATTTGAAATTAATTCAATTGAAGGATTTATTCCTTTTGATACCACTAAGAATTCAAGCCCAATGGCTTCGTATCATCCTGGTTCAATAGGATTTAGAATTGATTATTTCGTTGTAAATGGTTTAGCTCATTTAAAGCAGTTAGTAATCCAGAAAGAAAGCCTAATCGGAACGAATCCAACTCTCGGGAGAAAATTTATTTATGGCAGATTACTGATTGATAATTTGACTGATCAGAAGGTTGATAAAAAGGCCAAAATTGATTATAAATTTGTGCAGGATTACCTCCGATAAGATTTTCAGGAATTGTAAGACTTCCGACAGATACGATTCGTGTAAGAATTTATGAAAAACCATTTTCCCTACCCAGACCAGAACCGGCTTGGACTTGGGAGGTAGGTAAAGTTAGGTTTACTAACTAGCAGATATAGAGTGTTCTAGGTTACTTTTTTAATGCAAACAAAAAACCTAGTCTTTGATAGTCAATTAGTTACAAGCTTAGTTTAAAATATTTTCAAACTAAGCTTGCGTATAATTGGGTTTGTTTTCAAGTTTAAAAACGAAAGATCAAGGTCGGCGCCGAAGTCTGTTATTTTTCAAAACTAATTAACACGAACGCTATCTCAGTTTTGTCAAATGTAATCTATGTGTAGATCTAATTTTCAGCTGCAATTAATTATCATCCTGTTTCTGTTTTCAGCATGTGAAAGACAGAAAGATGAAGTGACAGAAACTGGAAATAGCAAATTTCTCAGTTTTGTAGGTTCAGACTCTTTGAGTACCGAATTTATCTATTCTGAAAGTGATCCTGTTGTATTAAATCTGGACGAGAATCAAATAGATGCGAAGATCAAGCTTTCAGACTTAATGACTGACTATAGATTGCTGAGTCTGAAGAATTGGGAAGGCGGAGTGGTGGGAGATATTGATAAAATCCTTCTTTCAGATTCTTTGATTTTTATTCTGGATCAGTACACCTTCAACTCACTGCAAATTTTTGATTTTTTCACAGGTGAACAAGTACTTCAATTTATCCCAACCGGGGAGGGACCAGGAGAAATGAAGGAAATCACCGAGTTTGATTTGGATGAAGCGAACCAAAGAATCCTGATTTATGATAATTCTTTGGCGAAAGTCTTGTATTTCAATTTTAAAGGAGATTTTCTTTTTGAAAAGAGACTTCCGATAAGGGCTCATTCTTTTAAGATTTTTAGTGGAAATCAACTTCTTTTCTCAAGCTTTAATAATGGGAATGGTCATTTAGGGAAAACCGCTGAAAGTGATATTTTTTTGCTGGATAGTAATTTTATCATCCAAAACACCTATAAATACCCCAAAATCAATCAGATGCTTTCAAATTATGTTCCTAGGGATGTGATTAGAGCAAATGGCGGAGTGGTAACTTACTTTCCAAGATTTTCAAATGAACTTCTTCAAATAGATGTAGCAAACAATACAATATCCCCAATCTTCCAAGTAAATCTGGAATCTAAAGGGTTGTTAGAAAAGGACTTAGAAGACATTGGTCCGGATTTTATTTCTGATAGAAAAGAAGATCAAAAATTCTATGGTTTTGGGCTCCATTTTGTTAGCCCAACTTGGATGGGGATGAAATTTAATCGGTTTGGTGGGCCGGAACTTCATGTTTACTATAATAAAACAACTAGAGAGGTTATTTCAGGTACAGGATTAGAATTTGATTTTGAGGATTTGATTTTCTATAGTTTTCCCTTAGCATGTGATGGTCAACGATGTGTTTCCTTTATCAGATTGGGGGGAACGCAGTTTAAAGATTATGAAGAATTATTTAAAAAGATGGAAGCGAGCGGGAGGGAATTCACCAAGGTTAAAAAATTCTTAGAGTCCGTAGAGGATTTTGAACAGCCGGTTTTGTTGATCTTTGATTTGAAGGAATTTTAAAATACATCTTAGTTTTCACTCTTTTTAACAGCTTTTCCGAATTTTTCGTTTTGATTTTGAATGATTAGTTAGTTTATTCAGGTTGTAAACTAAAACCAGATGAAAAATTATACCCAATTACTTTTTGCATGCCTGCTCATCTTTACCTTTTCCTGCAAGGAAGAAACCGAAAAAGTTGAAGAAGCTCCCACCGAATCCTTCCGAAATGAAGTTGCCGCTACAGAAGTTCGCACCGCCGCTGCCGAGCGCAAAAGCTTCGATTACCTGATCAATGCCACCGGAAAGCTAGAGGCGGGTTCGGAAGTCATGGCCATCATCGAGCAAGCTGGCTACCTCTTGGAAGTCAATGTGAAAGAAGGACAGTTTGTGAAAAAGGGAGATATCATTGCGAAGCTTGATCCGGCCGAAGCGCAGTTTCGCCTCGAGAAAGCTCAGATCGCGCTTCGAAATGCGAAAGCCGAATACGAGTCGATGAAGATGGGTTATGATGCTGTTTTTTCTTCCAATGATCAGGAGCGAATTACGTTGATCGATGATCAGCTTAAGGCAAAAAGCGGGGTGTTTTTGGCAGAATTGGAGCTTAAAGAAGCTCAAATGATTTTTGAGCGCTGCGAAGTCAAAGCGCCGATTTCCGGTCAAGTAGCCGATTTGAAATACAATTCCGGAAGTTTGGTCAGCAGTTCGCAGGCGCTTTGTGAGATTCTCAGTACCAATCAATTGATTCTAAGAGTGAAAGTCTTGGAGTCAGATATCCCACAGATTTCCCTTGGACAAACTGCCGAAGTCTATCCGATCACTTCAACTACAGTTGCGCTAGCTGGTCGGGTGACTGGGATCAATCCTCGGGTAGATGAGAATGGCTTGGTACAGGTGTCGATTGCTTTGGCAGGAAATAAAAATCTACTTCCCGGCATGAATGCTCGTGCCATCATCCGCGCTCCGCAAAATAATTCACTGGTTGTTCCAAAAGCGGCTTTGGTTTATCGTTCCGGTCGGGCAGTGGTCTTTACCATCGAGAATAATGAGTCCAAGTGGAACTACGTAGAAGTAGGCAAAGACAATGGACAGGAAGTGGAAATTTTGGATGGAATCGAAGCGGGAAGTACGGTCATCACTACAAACAACCTGCAACTAGCGCATCAAGCACCGGTTCAAATCGTAAAAGACTAAGCCCATGGTACGATTTTTACTGGCCCGGCCGATCGCCGTTTTCATGACTTTTATGGCTTTGATGGTTTTTGCCTTCATCGTCCTGCGCACGCTCCCAATTTCCCTTCTGCCTCCGATCGATGTGCCTCAAATCGTCGTGAAGGTCAACTATCCCAATGCCTCCCCGGAAGCCATCGAGCAAAATGTGCTCAGTCCAATCCGAGAAGGATTGATCACTTTGAATGGCCTGGAGGAAATGGACTCGAAGGCTGGTTCGGAGGTTGGGACTATTCGATTGACTTTTGATTACAGTACCAAGATGGAGCTGGCCTACATCGATGTCAATGAGAAAATTGACCGATTGACTAATTCCCTTCCTGAAGATCTTGGCCGACCGGAGGTCATCCGAATCAATACTTCGGATATTCCTGTGGCGCGTGTGCAGGTGGTTCCCAAAGAAAATGTGGATGAAGTGGAGGTGAGCTTACTTGCCGAAAATGTGCTAAAGAAACGAATCGAGCAGCTTCCCGGAGTTTCACTAGTCGATATAAATGGAAAAAAAGAACGCATCATCACGGTAGAACCTGATGAGCAAGCGCTCGCAGCTTTGGGGATGACCCAGCAACAAGTCATTTCGGCGATCCAGTCCGGAAACTCAGAGCTTCCGGGAATCTCCGTAAAAGATGGGCAATTCCGCTATTATTTGAGGCTGGCAACTCGGGTGGATAGCCCAAGTGATATCGAAACGCTTCCTGTAGCCTCTCCCTCAGGTGCGATTATTCCCTTGGGCCGATTGGCAAAAGTGACCTATGAATCCAAGGAAATGCTCGGCTATCATCTCTTTGGAGCCAAAGAAGCCTTAGTTATTACGGTTCACAAGCAGGCTTCGGCCAAAATGAATGAATTGATTCCTGAATTGAAAGCTGCGCTGGAGCTTTTCAAAACAGATTATCCTCAGGTGGATTTTGAACTGACGCAAGATCAATCTAATCTGCTAAATGCGGCCATTTCCAATCTGCAAACTTCCTTGCTTTTTGGAGGAATTTTCGCGTTTGCAGTGCTCTTTCTCTTTATGAAGGATTTTCGATTACCTTTAATTATCGGGGTGAGTTTGCCTTCTTCACTTTTGATCAGTTTTCTGATTTTCTACTTTTTTGATATTTCCATTAATATCATTTCCCTCTCCGGTTTGGCACTTGGGATCGGGATGCTGATTGATAATGCGATTATTGTGCTGGATAATATTACCCGCAAGCGGGAAAGTGGATTAGGACTTTTTGACGCCTGTGTAGAAGGTGTGGAAGAAGTGATGGGGGCGCTGATCAGTTCGGTCTTGACTACCTTGGCAGTATTTGTGCCGCTGGTTTTTCTGAGTGGAATTTCAGGTGCTTTGTTTTTCGATCAGGCGGTTGCCGTTGCTGCGATTCTTTCGGTTTCGTTGGCGGTGGCATTTATCCTGCTTCCCATGCTTTATTTTCTGTTTTTCTCCAAAAGCAAAAAAGTGGACGATGGGAAAGAAGGTCCTTTTTTCTCCAGAATTTTAGGTTTATATGAATTTGGCTATCGAAAAATTACTGCGAATCGGAAACTGGCGATTTCGATTTTTGCGATACTGATTCCTCTGGGATTGTTGATTAGTCAGGTTTTGAAAACTGAAGGGCTTCCTGAAATTGAAAAATTGGATGCTACCCTGGAAGTGGATTGGAATGAGCCGATTTCTGCTTTGGAAAATCGGGAAAGAGTGATCCAACTGATGAAAACTTTGGAAGGAGATTTTGCTCAGGCAGAAGCAGATGTCGGAGTCCGGCAGTTTTTGCTTTTTGACGGGGAAAATTCCATACAGCAATCCTTGCTTTATTTTCTCTTCCCAACTGTGGAAGAAAAAGAGGCTGCGATCGCAAAGCTTGAAAAATTTGTAAGGACTACCTTTCCACAAGCAGCATTTACTTTGGGCGACGCCCCGAATGCGTTTGATCAATTGTTCAATTCGGCGATGCCTTATTATGAAGTGCGATGGAAAGATCTGACTGCGAAAGAGCCAGTGCCAGAAGAAAAAATGGATCCTTGGCTTAGCCAATTTCCAACTTCGGAGTGGGAGCGGGGACCAGGTTTGCAAAAGGAGGCTTCGGTAGTTTTTACGCTTCGAGCAGATCGATTGGCAACTTATCAGATTCCTGTGAATACGATTCAGGAGCAGCTTTCGAAGCTTTTCGGAAGTTTTACCATCACAGATATTCGACGATTTGGGGAGATTACCCCGATTCGGCTCAAGGAACCGGAAGATCGCTTTGAAGATTTGCTGCGAAATACGAGAGTATATGCATCGGATTCCACCTCTTACATTTTGGGTGAGTTTGTGGATTTTCGCTATGAGGATCATTATAAATATGTGACTGCAGACAAAGGTGGAATCTATCAATCTGCTTTGGTGACTGCTGAAAATCCCGAGGAACAAGCGAGTGAATTTTTCCATTGGGGACAAGACAAAAATTTAGGAATAGCTATCGTCGGGCAATATTTCAAAGACCGGGAAAATATTCAACAACTCATTGGTATTTTACTTATCTCGGTTTTGCTCTTGTATTTTATTTTGGCAGCCCAATTTGAAAGTTTTGTTCAGCCGCTGATTGTGGTCTTTACGCTTCCTTTGGGTATTGGAGGAGCATTTTTGGTCTTGTGGCTTGCAGGTTCTTCGCTGAATGTAATGTCTGCCATCGGCTTGGTGGTGATGCTTGGAATCATGGTGAATGATGCGATTTTGAAAATCGATACGATCAATCGCTTACGGCTGGTCTATGTAGAATCGGATGAAATCAATGCCGAGCAGGCTTTGGAAATGGCACTTCATCGCGCAGGTCAGATTCGATTGAAGCCGATTCTGATGACTTCAATCACGACAATTCTAGCTTTGATTCCGATTATTTTCAGCAGTGGTTTGGGAGCAGATTTGCAGCGTCCTTTGGTGGAGGCGGTGATAGGAGGTTTGACGATCGGAACATTGACAGCCTTGTATTTTGTGCCACTAGCCTACTGGTTTTTTGTACCAAAGTCAAAATTAAAGCAAATCTGATATGACACCATTTCGAATCCTGATTGCTTTTGTATTGCTTTCCATTTGTGGATTTGCGGTTATTCCTTTGCTTTCTGTGGATTTGAACCCACGAGAGCGGGAACCCGTGCTTCGGATCAGCTATTCGATTCCAAGGTCTTCGCCTGAGATCGTCGAAAAGTTGGCGACTTCTCCGCTGGAAGGGACTTTTTCCAGACTTTCTGAGCTGAAAAAAATTTCCTCAGTTTCCAATTACGACCAGGGTTCGATCACGCTCACATTTGACAAGAAAGCGGACATGGAGCTCAAAAAGTTTGAGGTTTCCTCTATGATTCGGCAGGTTTATCCGCAACTTGATCAGCGGGTTTCGTATCCATTGGTGAGTCAGACTGCCGAAAGGCAAAATAATGTCAAGACTCCTATTTTGACTTACAGCGTCAACGGACCTTTTGCTTCCTTCGAAATTAAAAAGATAGCAGAAGATATTTTGAAGCCAGCCTTGACAAAATTCGAAGCGGTGGAAGAAGTCTCTGTTCGTGGAGCGAATGACTTGCAGCTTTATGTGACCTTTGATATCCAAAAGATGCAGGCTTTTGGAGTGACTCGAGGTGAATTGAATTCGAGGGTCAATCAGGCTTTTGGTCGGGAATTTCCCGGTGCAGTCGTTAATAATAAAGGAGAGACACTTTTTGTACAAGTGGATCGCTCGCTAAAGGAAATGGTTCAACTTGAAGAGCTGACCATCAAACAAGTAAACGGAATGCCGGTACGTCTTCGGGATGTTGCAAAAATCACCTTGGAAGAAGCTGAGCCGAGTAGCTATTACCGGATCAATGGCAATAACTCCGTTACGCTTTCCATCTTTAACCGAGATGGGGTCAATAAAGTCCTGCTAGCGCAAAATCTAAAAGAATCCATCGAGCAAGCCGGGCAACTACTTCCTGCGGGATTTGAGGTTCGTCTCGAAAATGACGACACTGAGTTTCTCGAAAAAGAGCTTGATAAAATCTACAAGCGATCGGGACTCTCGATTTTGATCTTGATCCTTTTTATATTCTTGATCAATCGCAATTTGAAGTACCTCACGATTCTCTTTTTGGGGATTGTGGCAAATTTGAGCCTTTGTGCGATCATTCTCTATTTTCTGAAAGTTGATATTCATCTTTATTCACTGGCGGGTCTCACGATTAGTTTTGGATTGATTGTGGATAATGCGATCATCATGATCGATCACTTGCACAAGCATCGAAATCGTAAAGTTTTCCTCGCTTTGCTGGCCGCTTCGCTGACTACGATTGCAGCGCTGATGATTGTCTTTCTTCTTCCGGAAGAAGATCGAAAGAACCTGACAGAATTTTCCATTGTGGTATCCGTGATGCTGGGGATTAGCTTGTTGATTGCACTGTTTTTTACGCCTGCCTTTTATCAGGTGATGTTCAAAGAATCTGTGAAAAAGGCCAGGGGGTTGACTATCCCTAAACTCCGTAAGCGGGTTAAGGCTTTGCGACGCTATGAAAGCGGGATTGCGTGGACTGCGCGCTACCGAAAGTCCTTTATCACGTTGATGATTTTGTTGTTTGGTACGCCTATTTTCTTTCTTCCCGCCAAATGGGAAGGTCAGGAATGGTACAATAAGACGGTGGGAAATACCTTTTACCAAGAGGAAATCCGACCCTATGTAGATAAAGCTTTGGGCGGTTCCCTTCGGATGTTTGTGCGTGGAGTGTATGAAAAAAGCTCCTATCGGGAAGCGGAGAAAACTCGGCTCTATGTTTATGCCCGACTTCCATTTGGAAATACCTTGGATCAGATGGATTTCATCATGCGGGAATTTGAAACCTATCTGAAAGATGTCAAAGGAATAGATCAGTTTGTCACATTTGTGCAATCTGGACAAAGTGCACAGATCTCGATCACATTTGATGAAGCCTACGAAAAAGGTGCTTTACCTTATCAGTTGAAGGGAAAACTATCCGTTAAATCCACAGATTGGTCGGGTGCTCAATGGAATATTTACGGAGTGGGTCAGGGTTTTTACACCGGAGGTGGAGGTGAAGGAATCCCAAATTTCCGAGTGGAAATGCGGGGTTACAACTTTGACGAACTCGAAAAGCAAACCGAAATCCTAGCTGAAAAACTACTGAAACACAAGCGAATCCAAGAGGTCAATACCAACGAGCGTCTCAGCTACAATGAGCAAAAGACGGAAGAATATGTCTTGCGATTGGATCAGAATCAAATCGCTCTTGGCGAGACCAATCAGTATGAAGTGATTAATACCATGCTGGATCTGAGCAAGCCGCAAGGACCCTCTGGGATGTTGACTTTGGAAGAAAAAAACTATGGCTTAGTAATTCGAGAAACAGATTCTAAGGATTTCAGCAAGTTTGACTTAGAGCAAAAAGGATTGATTGGTGGAGGAGATCGGATTTTTAAAATCTCTGATTACGGCACCCTGACCAAAGAAACCACCACCAATGCCCTGCATAAAGAAGATCGGCAATACCTCCGGGTAGCTTCCTTTGAGTACATGGGGTCTGCTAAATTCGGAAATGAATATCTGGATGAAGTATTAGCCGAAATGAAGCAACTCATGCCAATCGGCTATGAAGCGAAAAAGCAAACCTGGTCTTGGGATTACGAAAAAGCGAAGCGTCAATACGGCTTGATCGGGTTCCTGATCATCGGGATTTTCTTTATCTGTGCCGTTTTGTTTGAGAATCTCAAGCAGCCAATCTATATTATCGTCATTATACCGATTAGCTTTATCGGCTTATTTTTGATCTTTTCCCTGTTTGATTTCTACTTTGATCAGGGAGGATATGCCGCTTTTGTGATGCTCGGGGGCTTGGCGGTCAATGCCGGAATCTTTATCATCAACGACCTGAACAACCGTTCAACGGGACTTTATAATCGCAATGTTTTAAAATCAGTAGCAGGAAAAGCAATTCCTATTTTGCTCACGATCATGTCCACCTGCTTTGGATTGATTCCATTTCTGATTGAGGGGCAAAATGAGATTTTCTGGTTTTCACTGGCAATTGGTACGATCGGAGGATTGGTATTTAGTATGGTGGGGGTGTTCTGGATCTTGCCGATGTTGCTTTGGAAAAGAGAGGTTATTGCGGAGAAGATTGTGGCTCCCGCTAAGGAGCCAAGGCGCAAATGGTTTTTCTCACGGCGACGCGGCGGCGGAACGTGAGATAACCTTTGAGGTTTTTTTCGAACCTCGAAGGTTTTGAATGTAATATTAAATTAAAATTCATATGAAATCGAGTATGACTCAAAAGTCACACACTTGGATGATTTTGCTGGATGCGAGATTCCATGTAACCTTTGAAAATCAAAAATAATCACATGAAAAATCTATTGCCAATCATCTTGCTTACTCTTTTTGCCTGTGGTAAATCAGAGGAATCCGGACCTATCGCTATTCAATTTGATCAATTGGAGGCAATTACTCCAGATTTTGAAATTCTAAAAGTGATTCTTCTTGAATCAGATACTACTGAGTTGCTTGGTTCAGATTTGAAGGTTAGTTATGATTCTGATCAATTTTATGTAGCGAATTACATGCGGCCAAAAGGTATTCATCATTTTTCCAGGGAGGGAAATTACTTAGGGCTAGCAGCTATGGTAGGTGAGGCTCCTGGTCAAATCAGAGGGTTCAACGATTTTAAAGTATATCGGGATACCCTTCAAGTCATTGATGGACTTGGGGATAGAATTGAGTTGTATAAATTTGCACCCTCAAATGAGTTGGTTTCTACTACGAAGTTCCCACTCAATGTATTCTCTTTTCAACCTTTGAAAGATGGCCATTGGTTTTATAGTGGTTATAACAAGGTTGCGGGGACACATCGTCTGATAAAAACTGATCAAAATGGAAAAATAAAACGCTCGATTTTGGAAAATCTATTTGCAGATGAGATGCTTCCTATCGACGAGCAGGTTTTTTTTAAAGGGGATAATCGGATTTTGTTTCGTGAACCATTTAAAACTATGGTATATGAAATGGAGTCTGACACCATTCAGCCGGTCATAAAAATCGATTTTGGAAAATATACCGTTCCAGAGAAGTTTTGGGAGATGACCGACCCTTTTGCAGGCTTTGAAATGATCCAAGAACAGGGTTTTTCAGATATTTATTTTATGGCTGAAACTGCAGATTACTTCTTTGCCGATGTGATCACCCAAAGTTCTGAATTTCGGAAGAAGGAGCTTTTTATCTTAAATAAGAAAACTCAGAAGCAGTTGAAGTTTTTGGTAGATGAGGAAGGACTTGGACAATTTTATAGTCCGATCGGCATCGAAGGGGATCAGATCGTTTTTATAGCCTATGCACCATATCTGATCAAGAATCTTAATTCGATCAAGGCTAGTCCAGCCATTTTGGAGCAACTATCGAAACTAAGCGAGGATTCAAACCCGGTGATCTTGTATGCGAAAATACCAGAATAGTGTCATTCTAATTTTACTGATTGGGATTGGCGCTTTGTTATTTTTCATCAATCAAAAAGAGACGGAGACTCCAAAAGGAAAGCAGATTCAGCATTTTAGAAACGCTGAAGTAATCAATCCTGATCGGGGTACAAAGTTTGATTCCAGCTGGTTTGATGCAGACTTTCAGGTCATAGTTTTTGCTAATAACCTCTCGGAATATTCAATATTTAACTTTGATTGGAATCCCTATTTTGAAAATAATCCTGAGATAAAATTCATTTTCTACTATTCTGGAAATGAAAAGAGTAAAATAGAAAAATGGATGAAAGAAACGGATTTTCAGCGGCCCATATTGTATGATCCTGCCAAGGAGTTTTATATTCAAAATGTAGTCGGAGATACGAATGGGATTGTTTTTAATACGAAAGACGGAAAAGTTCAGTTTTTAGAAAATCCCTCATTTCCCAATTATCAGGATTTTTTGGATGAGCTTAAAGGAAAATAACCGTGCCGAATTGTCCTATAATTGCTAGAAAATGCGACCTATCATAAAACCAAACTCCTTATCCATGTACAGACCTGTTTTTTTAATTTGTTTCGGGATGTTCTTCGCAGCCCTTTTTTCCTGTTCCGAAAAAGAAACCACTACAACTCCAACTAGCCCAATTCAAGAGCTTCAGTTTGAGGTGGTGGATTCTATCCTAGTGGATTTGCTTGAGCCGGTTACCATTTTGGATTACCATCCCTCAAAGGATCTATATCTGATGAAAAATACCAGAGAAGGAAAGGTTTTTCTGGTCAATGGACGGGGAGAAATACTTGAAAAGCATGAGCTAGGAGGCGAAGGGCCAAATCAGGTTCCTCAATTTTTTGAAGGGAGGTTTTACGGAGAATCCGGATATGTTTTTAAAGAGCTTTCTATGGAGATGCCATATCACTTGTTCGATGCTGATTTTACTAAGATCAAAAAAACCAAGGGTACGGTGAAAGAGATGATGTCTCTTTCTATCAACTCAAATAAACAGAGTTTTACAGTGTTTGAAGAGGATGGGAAGTATAAGTTGGTGGGGGAGGAACCGAACTCCTTCTCTATCGCTGATATAGATTTGGAGACCATTGGAGCTGATTTTTACAATAAGGTGAATAAAGGATTTATACTTGATTTGGAGCAGGACTCCGTTCACTACCTAAATGTATATCCTGATGACTGGACTTATAAAAAAGAGCAAAAGTGGATCGGGGCAACTTATCCAAGTTTATCGTTTAACCCAACTACCAAAACCCTGGCTTCCTTACCGCAGATGGGTAATCAACTTGGGATTTATAAGCTGGAAGGAAATGACGCTGTTTATCAAACAGTAGTAGAGTTGAGCCATCCTGATCGGGATGGGTATGAGGCATCTCTTGGTATGGATGGTTTAGTATACCCAGGTTTTAACGATATCAAAGCTTTTGGCCCCTATCAGATACTTATATTTTTCACTCCAATGCCTGAAGATATTTTAATGGGTTTCAGGGCAAAATCTGAGGAGTATTTCAGAGATCCGGAATTCAGAGAAGCCCTAACCAAGTATAGAAAACCGCGATATATTATTGTAAAAGAAGATCAGCAAATTGGAATCCTCAATGAGCTTCCAGTGGCAGGTGTTGTAAACATTGGTTTGTCTGATGGAACGCTGATTGTCAAAGCCGCTGAAGGAGAAATAGAGCGGGATTATAATTTGTTTTATAAACTGAGACTCAAGACCGCTCAATGAAACAAATCATACACTACGATTCCAACTGAAAAAGTAAGTAACTGAAGCGGGCTTCTACGGAAATTGTAGTCAAACTCCCCGTTTCCCTGATCTGGAAGGTAAGTGACATCCCCTTTGGTCAAAAAACGGATACTGTTGCTGTCTTGGTAACTGGTTTTTAATTCCAACTTGGTTCCTTCATCCAAAAAAGGCAAGGGAATCTGAATTCCCGCTCCGATTCGATAAGCTATAGCCCAATCCCTGTGATCGGAATCTGCTTCGATTGGTTCTTCATCGATGGTTACCCGGATTTGGTATCGTGTATAGAGGTAATTTGCCCCGAATTGAGTTTCGATAAAAGGAGTGTATTTGGCATTTACCCAAGGCAAGTATCGCATGGTAATCATGCCTGTAGCGATGTAATTATTTCTTCGCAGCCGTAACTCATCGCTAAATCCTTGGTATAAATCAGTTCGCTTTTCCAACTTACTTCCATAGAGACCATAGCCCAAATCCAATCCAATTTGTATGGGAGCGGTTTGAAATTCATAAAGCATAAATCCTGAAAGGGTAGGAAAAAAAATCGATCCTGCTTCTTCCTTAAGTTTTCCTACTGACGAACTCCCATTGAAATGTCCACCGGCAAGAAAAAATTGAGCTTGAACGGTTAGCGTAGTGAAGAAGAAAAAAGAGAATGTTAGAAATCTTTGCATCAACTGTTTTTTTAAATTGATACGGAAAAAGGAGTTGTCGGGGTTTTTTATTTTGACTAGGATAGAGATTCCAACTCCTTCAAGAATTTTACAATTCCGACCACAGTCACATTCTTTGCAATCGGGTAGCTGTCTTCTTTTGGAATGACCACATGGAGGTGTTCGATTCCCAGATCATCCATTGCTAGAAAAGTCCCTTTACTTATTTTAGGGGTTAAACTGAATTTAATTTCCACTGCGGAAAGCCATTGATTCCCTCTTCTAATCAGGAGGTCGATTTCAGCTCCGTCCTGAGTTCGGTAATAATAAAGTTCACAATCTTGAGGCAAAACACTTGCCGCTTGATTGATCACAAAAGCTTCCCAAGATGATCCCAAGAGTATATTTCCGAATAGGTCATTCATCGATTGGATCCCTGTCAGGTAATGAAGCATTCCGGTGTCTCGGTAGTACAGTTTTGGGGATTTTACCAATCGCTTTTTGAGATTTACGTGCCAGGAGGGGAGTTCACGCAAGAGAAATGCCTCGATCAAGAAACTCATATATGTTTTCACCGTAGGGTTTGAAAGTCCTAGTGCTTTCGAATAGGCACTGTAATTAAGCGGGCCACCTTGTGCATTTGCGATCATCATCATCAACTGTCGGGTCTGTCTTGGTTCAGCGGGAAGTCCGTATTGAGGTAAATCTCGTTGGATATAGCTATTGACGAAATTCCGATACCAAATATGTGAAAATGAGTTTTCTGTGGAGAGAAATGGTTCTGGGAAGCCTCCGTTTATCCAGAGTGAATTAGTTTGATCTACATCTGAAATTTCGAGAAGATTTAGCGGAGTCATTTCTAGGTAATTTATTCTTCCAGCTAGGCTTTCTGTACTTTGGAGAAGTAAGGTCGGAGCTGCCGAGCCCAGAATAACGAATCGTCCTGGCCTCCGATCTTCGTCCACCATGGCTCGAATAATCGGAAAAAGGCTTGGTAAATGATGGATCTCGTCCAGAATAATTGTTTTGTCTAAATTCTGTGAAAAGAATAATTCAGGGTCCGAAAGTTTATTCAAATCAGAATTACGCTCCAAATCCAAATAGATAAATGGGACTTTGTAAGTGATAGATTTCACTAGGGTGGTTTTGCCGACTTGGCGGGGGCCGATTACTCCTGTAACTGGAAATAACCGTAGTGATTCTATGAAATCCTTTTCTATGCTTCGTTTTATCATCCCTGTAAAATTAAAAATAAATTTTAAAAATGCAGGGGTTGATATTCTCAAATCCTAAATTGTTTTATCAAAGATTTAAGATTTTGCTACTTCTCCCAAGTGAGTGTCTCCACTCACATAAATGATGTTTATTTGAAGCTTAAGATTTTGCTGTCCGTGAGGACAAACAGCGGCAGTTAATTGTCTTTTGCGAAGTAATCTTCCAATCAATACTCCACCAACTCCCTCAATTTATTCTGGAATCGGGCGACAGGCAAAAACTGCTTCTCCAAGCTTGGAGCAAAAGGAACAGGGGTATCCAAACTCCCTTCCCGCATGACAGGCGCATCTAGGTCGGTAAAGCAATGCTCAGAAATCCAGGCACAAATCTCTGCTCCAATTCCGCCAGTCAGGCAGTCCTCCTGAAGAAAAATCACTTTCCCTGTTTTCTTCACCGTAGCTTTCACAGATTCTTTATCCCAAGGTAAAAGAGTCCGCAGATCCAAGATATCTGCAGAAATCCCCATTTCTTCTATGGCTTTCAGTGCCCAGTGGACTCCCATGCCATAAGTGATGATGGATACCTGATCTCCAGTTTTCGCTAAAGCTGCTTTGCCTATTTCTACCGTGTAATATTCATCCGGAATCTCCGCACTGATGGACCGGTACATGCCTTTGTGCTCAAAATATAAATAAGGGTTCGGGTCCTCCAGAGCCGCATTGAGTAAGCCTTTGGCATCGTAAGGGTTTGATGGATAGACGATTTTTAATCCTGGGGTATGGAAAAACCAAGCCTCATTGGATTGAGAATGGAATGGGCCAGCAGCCATTCCGGCACCGGTTGGCATCCGAACGACCACATCGGCATTTTGCCCCCAGCGGTAATGGATTTTGGCCAGGTTATTTACGATTTGATTAAAGCCTACCGAGACAAAATCCGCAAATTGCATCTCCACCATGGCTTTGTAGCCTTTGATGGAAAGTCCCAATCCTGCTCCGATAATAGCACTTTCACAGAGCGGCGTATTTCGAACGCGATCAGCTCCGAATTTTCCTTTGAACCCATCAGTGATTTTGAATACTCCTCCGTACTCACCAATATCTTGTCCCATCAGCACGAGGTTTGGATACTTTTCCATGGACTGGAAAAGCCCGTCTGAGATTGCGTCCACAAATCGTTTTTCGGATTTGGGATTGTTTTCTGAAGGAGAAATTACTTCCTGGGTAAATGGCGCATAAACATCTTTCAATTCCAACTCAAGATCTGGTTGAATGGCTTCTTCCGCAAATGCAACCTCCAGTCCATCATTGATGGCTTTCTTTACTTTTTTGTTGATTCGTTCTTTTGTTTTTTCATCCAATACGCCAATGGATTCTAAGTAGGCTTCGTAATTATCCACCGGATCAAGCTTTGACCAGTCTTCCATCAATTGCTTAGGAACATACTTTGTCCCAGATGCTTCCTCATGTCCCCGCATTCGGAAGGTGATGGCTTCGACAAGCACTGGACGTGGGTTTTTCCGGATATCCTCTGCTAGATTCCTGATTGCATCGTAGACTTCCAAAACGTTATTTCCTTGAATTCTGAGAGTTTCCATACCATAGCCTGGGCCTTTTTCAGTAAAGTATTTGAAAGCAAATTGCTCTTCGCTTGGGGTAGAAAGTCCGTAGCCATTGTGCTCTACAATAAAAATCACCGGAAGTTTCCACACTGCGGCGACATTCAAACCTTCGTGAAAGTCACCCTCTGAACTTGCCCCATCTCCTGAAAAAACCAAGGTCACTTTCTTTTCTTTTGAAAGCTTATCTGCCAAAGCGATCCCATCTGCAATTGCAAGTTGTGGGCCTAAGTGAGAGATCATCCCGACGATGTGATGTTCATTACTTCCAAAGTGAAAAGAACGATCCCTGCCTTTGGTGAAACCCGAAGCTTTTCCCTGAAACTGAGCAAAAAGCTTTTCCAGCGGCATATCTCTGCCGGTGAAAATCCCCAGATTTCGATGCATTGGTAGAATGTATTCATTTGCGGCCAAGGCATTGACTGCTCCAATCGAAATTGCCTCTTGTCCCCAACCGCTAAACCATTTGGAAATTCGACCCTGACGAAGCAGAATCAACATTTTCTCTTCGATTCTGCGAGGCATAATCAGTGATTCGTAAAGAGAAAGAAGTGTTTCGTTAGAATAATTCTTTCGATCAAAAGTCAATAAAGCCGATTGGGTCAATTCAGTCATTTCTTTGGGATTTGAGCACTAAGTTAAAATAGCTTTTAGGCTTTACAAAGCTTAAAATTCGGCTTTCTGATCCAGTCTAGGGGATTTTTAAAAAATGTGTCTTTTAATCCATTTAAACCTATAAAATGCAAAACCCCGGCCTTGGCCGGGGTTAAAAAATAAATGCAAGGAGTTAAAAAGTTTTGCTGTATGATTCAAAAGTAGCTATCGGAATTCCGTCCAGCGACACTTTTCGGTTATGCTTAGTTTAACAAAAAAGAGCAGGTTTAATAAATTGGTAATACAGGCTTGAGTGAGATTAAAAATTACTCGTTCCATATGTTTTCTTGCAAGTTTTGGGTACTTTTTGACATAATTTTAAGTTAACGAAGCTCCTAAAGACCTATGAAATTTACAGCTGCATTTTTAATTGGTATTCTCTTTTTCGCTTCATCAGTGTGTCTTTTAGCTCAGGGTAAAACAGAAGTTGAGATCCGAGGGGAGCAATTTTTTATTAATGGAAAGCCTACTTACGAAGGAAGGACTTGGAAGGGAAATCGAATAGAAGGGTTACTGATGAATTCTAGAATGGTTCAAGGAATTTTTGACGATTTGAACCAGGAGACGATTTTTAATTGGGAATACCCGGATACTAAAACTTGGGATGCCGATAGGAATACGAGTGAGTTTGTGAGTCACATGGAAGAGTGGAATTCTTACGGCATGCTTTCTTTTACCATTAATCTACAGGGAGGAAGTCCTTTTGGTTATTCTCAAAATCAGCCTTGGATCAATTCAGCTTTCGATGAAAAAGGAAAAATCCGAAAAGCCTATCTCGCTCGATTAGAACTAATTCTTGATGAAGCTGACCGATTGGGGATGGCGCCTATTTTAGGCTTATTTTACTTTGGTCAGGATGAAAATTTGGAAGATGAAACAGCGGTGATCCGTGCTGTTACGGGGATGCGGGACTGGCTACTGAAAAAGGATTACCGGAATGTTTTGATTGAAATCAATAACGAATGCAATATTCGCTACGATCATGCGATTTTGCAACCTGAGCGAGTTCACGAATTAATCGAATTGATGAAAATTCCAACTAAATCAGGCCGGAGATTGTTGGTCAGCACCAGTTATGGCGGAGGGGCTATTCCTTTAGAAAATGTAGTTCGAACTTCAGATTATATTCTTCTTCATGGAAATGGTGTAAAAGATCCCAATCGGATCAAAGCCATGGTGCAGGAAACTCAATCGGTAGCAGGCTATGCCCCAAAACCTATTGTCTTTAATGAGGATGATCACTTCAATTTTGATCAAGACCTGAATAATTTCACGGCAGCAGTTTCTGCCTACGCTTCCTGGGGATATTTTGATTACCGAATGAAAGAAGAAGGATTCTCCAAAGGCTACCAGAGTGTCCCGGTAGATTGGGGAATTAATTCTGAGCGAAAAAAGGGGTTCTTTAGGCTAATGAAAGAAATAACGGGATATTGACCACAGACCACAGTCGACTGTTGACAGTGGTCTGTTGACATAAAATTTTCCCTACCTTTGCACCCTCAAAAAGTAGGAAAACTGTGAAAGCGAGAACTCTCAAAAAAGACAAAGTCAATATTATCACCATGGGCTGCTCCAAGAATCTAGTGGATTCGGAAGTGCTACTGACCCAACTTAGAGGCAATGGCATTAACGCCAGCCATGAGTCCAATTCGGATGATAATAATATTGTGATCATCAATACCTGTGGTTTTATAGACAATGCGAAGCAGGAATCGATTGATACGATTTTGCAATATGTGGATGCCAAAGAGCAGGGTTTGGTGGACAAAGTCTATGTGACTGGTTGTCTTTCGCAGCGCTACAAAGACGATTTGGAAAAAGAAATCCCCCAAGTAGATGCGTTTTTTGGAACGCGAGACTTGCCTGCGATTTTAAAGAAGTTCAAAGCAGATTACAAGCATGAGTTGGTGGGCGAGCGGCTTTTAACTCATTCCGCGCACTATGCTTACATGAAGATTTCAGAAGGTTGCGACAGACCTTGTTCTTTCTGTGCGATTCCTTTGATGCGTGGAGGACATATCTCCCGACCGATTGAGGAACTGGTGAAAGAAGCGCAGCATAAAGCAGCTGGAGGAACCAAGGAATTGCTTTTGATAGCTCAGGATTCGACTTATTATGGCTTGGATCTGTATAAAAAGCGAAATCTGGCTGAACTCATGAGAAGACTTTCTGATGTGGAGGGAATAGACTGGATTCGCCTGCATTATGCCTATCCGACTGGATTTCCGATGGAAGTGATCGAAGTGATGAAGGAGCGGGAGAATATTTGCAACTACTTGGATATTCCATTGCAACACGGATCAAGCGATGTGCTCAAGGCGATGCGAAGAGGAACGACCCGTGAAAAGCAGGAAGAACTGATTCATAGTATCCGAGATATTTTGCCAGAGATTGCGATACGTACGACCATGATTGCGGGACACCCGGGAGAAGGCGAAAAGGAATTCCAAGAGATGGTAGACTTTGTGGAGCGAATGAAGTTTGAGCGCTTGGGTGTGTTTACCTATTCACACGAAGAAAATACTCACGCGCATACTATGGACGACATCACTCCTCAGGAAGTAAAACAGGAGCGAGCCAACCATCTGATGGAAGTGCAGGAGCAAATCTCCTATGACTTGAATCAGGAAAAAATAGGCAAAACCTTTAAGGTGCTAATCGATAAGAAAGAGGGTGGACACTTCGTCGGCCGAACAGAGTTTGACTCGATAGAAGTGGATAATGAAGTGCTGATCGATGCAGCCAAACATTATTGTAGAGTAGGTGACTTTGTCCAAGCGAAAATCACCGATGCGACGGAATTTGATTTGTACGCTACAGTGGAAGAGTAATCTAGTTTTTAATAAATTTGAAAGACATGGTTTTAATTTTGTCCTAGCTATCGTATTTTTAGTTAAACCAAATAATTTTTTAAGATGTATACAATGGCTTTTGCACTGTTATCAGTGTTTCTACAGACCCAAACTTTGGATACTGGGTATTATTATTTTGGCAATACCAATGTAATAGGAGTAGGGATACTCGAAGGAGAAGAGAAAGAGGGAGAATGGAAAGTTTATGTTAGAAATAATCCAGAGCAACTTCCTAAAAGTTCATTACTTCAAGCTGACCTTGAAGAGTTTGAACGAGATTTTAAACAGGAATTTCCTTTGTTTGTCATAGACTTTGAAAAAGGAGTTCCCAATGGACGTTTCTTGGAAAATCATCCAAATGGCAAGCCCAAAGTAGTAACTCATATGACCGATGGAGTTTTGGATGGTGAATTCAGCGAATTTCAAGAAGACGGGGAGTTACATTTTACAGGTACAATTTTGCAGGGTAAAAAGGACGGGGAGTGGATAGAATATCTAAAATCTGGAGAAATCAAAACTTCGCTGATTTATAATCAAGGATATTTAGACGGAAAATCTCATGGATATTTTCCTGATGGAAGCGTAGAATGGGAGGGTGTATTCAAAAAAGGAGAACTGGATGGTCCTTATGCGTATTACCTGCCTGATTCGGGAATTAAATTCAAAGGTCAATTTGCTAAGAATATTCCGGTTGGAGAATGGTTTGAGAAATTGGAAATCGTTCCGGGATTTTATAGAAAAGGAACTTATAAAAACGGACTCAAGGAAGGTGAATGGCAACTTCTTGGTTCAGAAGGGAAGATTTTGCAGGCAGAGCAATACAAGAAAGGAAAGTTGATATCTCTGGGTGAATTTCAGATTCCAAATCCGGAATTGGATAAAAACAAAGTAAAAAATGGCAATGGAAAACGATATTTCTATAATGAAGAAGGGCAGATCCTTGCAAAGGGAAAAATCTCCAAAGGGATGGTAAAGGGTAATTGGTATTTTTATTTTCCAGAATCCAATCGGATCTCAGCTTTAGGCCAGCTATCAGGATCTGAGCGAGTTGGCACCTGGTATTTTTACAGTTTTGACGGTGAAACCTTAGATCAAATTGCTTATGGACGAGAAAAGGGGGAATCTTATAGCGGACAAGACTCATTGAAATTGGATAGTGGCAGACAGGGTGTTCCCTTTGGATCTGGATCACCATTAACTCCGGACAAATTCGCCGAAACGCAAATGCGTATGTCCACCATGGGGCAATTTTTAAAATAAATAATAGCAGTTTTTTTTGACCAAATCATCTGATCAAATTGCCGTTTCGATTTGATCAGATGCTGAAGTAGGAAATTAGACTTGCCTTTCAAAGTCTTAATCAATAAGAAAGAATGCGGACACTTCGTCGGCCGAACGGAGTTTGACTCAATCGAAGTGGATAATGAGGTGCTAATCGATGCGGCCAAACATTACTGCCGAGTGGGGGACTTTGTGCAAGCGAAAATCACCGATGCGACGGAATTTGATTTGTATGGAGAAGTGATCTAAACAATTAAATTTCAAATACCGTTAACCCGATAGAATTAGAACCTATCGGGTTTTTTCGTGCTCATCTGAAAACGCTATCCCTATGAAAACGATCTTCACTTTTCTCATCGGATTAATATTCCTTTATAATCCTCAACAGGAAGACAAAAACACTTATTTCTATTTTGGAAATACCAATTTTATTGGGACTGGTCCAATGGAAAATGGAAAAAAGAATGGGGATTGGAATATCTACCAACGAATAGATCTCTCAGAATTGCCGGTAGCATCTATCGAAGCAGTGGATGGTGAGAAGATTAGTCAGCAATTTGATCTTACGAAAACTGTTTATCGAATTAGCTTTAAAAATGACCTCCCTGATGGTATTTTGGAAGAGCATTTTTCAAATGGGAAAATTAAAAAGTTGGTAAATTATTCTGAAGGAATGCTAAATGGTGACTTTTTTGAATTTAGCCAGGAAGGTGAAATTCTGCTCTCAGGAAGCTATTTTGAAGATCAGAAAGTGGGAGAATGGAATTCTTTTTATTCGGATGGGACTAAGAAATCTGATTTTTTTTATGAAGAAGGTCTTCTTTCTGGAATTACAAAAAATTACTATCCAGACGGGACAGTTGCGGAATTGATTTCATTAAAATCCGGCCAAATGGATGGTTCCTATCAATCTTTTTTTCAAAATGGGGTCAAGCAAAAAATGGTACAGTTTCTGGATGGAAAGGAGCATGGAGATTTCATTTTATATTATCCAGATGGAAAAATAAGTGCTAAAGGCGAATTCGAAAAAGGTAGTCTAAGTGGGAACTGGGAGTTTTTTAATGCTGATGGCATATTGCTTTCCGAAGGAACTTATCAAGCGGGTCAAAAAAGTGGAGAATGGAAAGAAGTATTTGAAGGAGTAGCCGGACTTTACAAATCGGGAGAATACCTTGTTGGTTTAAAGACAGGGAGTTGGAAGGTGATTGATTCCGACGGATTCGTGTATCAGGAGGAAATCTATATTGAGGACAAACTGGTCTCAATAAGCGAATTCAAAACCATTTCAGGCAATCTTTTGGAAAGTGGAAAAATAAAAAATGGTAACGGCAGGCGAATTATCTTCGATTCTGTAGGGAATATTCTTGAAAAAGGAAGATATGCGAAAGGTAAGCGTTCAGGACTATGGTATCAGTATTTTCCAAAAACAGAAAGTGTGGCTAGTACTGGCAACTATTCTGGGGGAAACAAAATTGGTACTTGGAACTATTACGACTTTGCCGGGCAATTGGTCAGCCAAAAAGACTTTAGCAAAGATGAAAATGCTGATTTTAGAAATCCACCAACACCGGAAAAACAGTTAGAGGATCGATTAGGTCTGGGAAGGTTTTTTTCCAACCAACCTCAATCGGCCAATGATCTCAGTTATTTGCAGCGGTTTAATTTTGTCAATTCCACATTCTAAGCTTTAAAATCACTTATATGTTTCATTTAATGCAGTCAGGCTGAAAGGTTTGACTGCATTGCTTTTTTATAAGATCATTGGTTTGGGATCCCTATGATTTGAATTTAAAATAGTCAATTAGAAAGCTGTTAAACATTTGGGAGTTCTTGGCAAGTCTCGGTTAAACCTTCTATTTTTAAAGTATGAAAAAAATCCTTCTTTCACTGCTCGCACTTTTACCCATGACTGTTTTTGCTCAATTCTCTTACGACCTTCAAGGCCATCGGGGCAGTAGAGGTTTGATGCCGGAAAATACCATTCCTGCCATGATCAAAGCGATGGATCTTGGTGCGACGACGCTGGAAATGGATCTGGCAATCACCAAAGACGGGGATGTGATTCTTTCACACGAGCCATTTATGAATCCGGTGATTTGCCTGACTCCGGATGCAGCCACGATTGATGCGAAAGATCATTCTTACAATCTGTATGAAATGACTTATCGTGAGATTTTGGGATTCGATTGTGGAACTAAAGTTCATCAGGGATTTCCGCAGCAAGTCAAGTTTTTTGCCACCAAACCACTCTTAAAAGATGTTTTTGTGGTGACTGAGAAATACGCCAAGGATATGAATCTTCCTGCGCCACGCTACAATATTGAGATTAAAAGCAGTCCGGAGGGAGATGGGATCTATCATCCTGAAGTAAGCGAGTTTTCAGACAAAGTGGTCAAGCTGATTTCCGAATCGATAGGCTGGGAGCGGGTGAATATCCAGTCTTTTGACTTTCGGGTCTTAAAATATATTCATGCGACTTATCCCGATGTTCCGCTAGCCATGCTGGTGGAGAATGCGGCAACTTACAAAGCAGATCTGGAGGAATTGGGTTTTCAACCGGAGATTTTCTCACCTTACTTTGTGGGTTTAACTCCTGAAATCATCCAGACGCTAAAAGAAAAAGGAATGAAAATTATTCCTTGGACCGTGAATACTACTCCTCAGATGGAAAAGCTTCTCGAAATGGGTGTGGATGGGATTATCACAGATTATCCGAATTTGGCTCCGAAGCGTTAGTTTTTGCCCTTTGACTCCCTTTTCCTAATTTAGCAGACTAAAATCCCCCGAATGAAGTTGATTGAAGTCACCACGCCTGCCCATCAGAAGGAGTTTATTGAGATGGCGGTGCGTCTTTATAAAAATGAGAAAAATTGGATTCGACCCTTGGATGCTGATATCGAAGGACTTTTTCATTCAGAAACCAACAAGCTTTTTCGAAATGGTGCCAAAGCTAAACGCTGGCTTTTACAAAATGACAAAGGTGAAACCATAGGACGAGTAGCTGCTTTCATCAATCCTAAGATGAAGGAAAAGCAGCCTACCGGGGGCCTTGGTTTCTTTGAATGCATCAAAGATCAGGAAGCCGCATTTTTACTTTTCGATACCGCAAAAGCTTGGTTGGAAAGCGAGGGAATGGAAGCCATGGACGGCCCGATCAACTTTGGAGAGCGGGATAAGTGGTGGGGACTACTGGTTGATGGATTTACGGAGCCGAACTACAATATGCCCTGGAACTTTGGCTACTACCAAGAATTCTTTGAGAATTATGGCTTTCAGCTTTACTTCAAGCAATTCACCTATGCCAGAAATGTGCAGAATGTAGGCTTTGATGAAAAGATGATCAAGCGTGCAAATGCAGTCATTGCAGATCCTGATTATTCGTTTCGGTATATAAAAGGAAAAGAACTACAGGAAAAAGCGCCGGAATACTTTATGACGGTGTATAATAAAGCCTGGGCTCGGCATATGGGTAAAACTATTGCGCTAAAGGAAGCGCAACTGATGTTTGGAAAGATGAAACCGATCATCGATCCGAAGTTAATTTACTTTGGTTTTTATAAAGGAGAGCCCGTTTCCATGTTTATTCAGATTCCGGAGATTAATCAGATTTTCAAGCATGTAAATGGGAAAATGGATCTGATCGGAAAACTCAAATTCCTTTGGTACAAGACCTTTTCTCCACCTAATAAAATGTTGGGATTGGTGTTTGGCGTAGTGCCAGAGCATCAAGGAAAAGGCGTAGAAAGTGCCATGGTAGTAGAATATGACAAAATGAGTGGGAAAAGTGATTTTCAATATAAAACCATAGAGATGAACTGGATTGGAGACTTCAATCCAAAGATGATGCGAGTCTGTGAACAACTTTTAGCTGATATTTATAAAACCCATCATACCTACCGGTATTTATTTGATAGAGAGAAACCTTTCGAGCGGCATCGAATTTTTGATTGACGAAATACTAAGTTCGAAATGCGAGATTGAAAGTATTGTTGGCACAATTTCCTAATCTTAAAATTTTGAATGAAGAATGCTGAATATCAAATAATGAAGTACCGTTAACCTCTGAATCCAATTTTCCAATATTTCAATTTTAAAATTTTCCAATAAAAAATAAGAATGAAAAAATACGACGTAACAGGAATAGGAAACGCCTTAGTAGATATTGAATTTAAAGTTACTGATCAGTTTTTTTCTGAAAATGGTGTAGAAAAAGGCCTGATGACATTGGTCGATGAAGAGAGACAAAATGCCTTGATGAAAGTAATTCCTACCGCTTCAGCTAAAAAACAGTGTGGAGGATCCGCCGGAAATACAGTCATTGCGGTGAGTCAGTTTGGAGGCAAATCATATTATTCTTGCAAGGTTGCCAATGATGAGTTGGGGCATTTTTTCATGGATGATATGAAAGAAGCTGGGGTGACTTCCAATCTAAATGTGGATCAACTTGAGTCAGGAATCACAGGGAAATGTTTGGTAATGGTCACCGAAGATGCGGAGCGGACCATGAATACTTTTCTTGGAATCACTCAGACCTATTCCATCGCTGATGTAAATGAAGCTGCGATCAAGGACTCAAAATATCTTTATATCGAAGGGTATTTGATTACTTCTGAAAATGGGAAAGCAGCGATGATTCATGCCAAGAAGATTGCGGAGGAAAATGGAGTCAAAGTAGCTTTGACTTTTTCTGATCCTGCGATGGTAAAGTATTTCAGAGAACCTTTTGATGCTGTGATCGGAGCGAGTGTTGATTTACTTTTTGCCAATGAGGAAGAAGCGATGCTGTTCACAGGAAATGACAATCTTTTGGAAGCGCGGGAGGAATTGAAAAAAGTGGCTAAGCGATTTGTAATCACGCAAGGTAAAAATGGAGCGATGATATTTGATGGAGATACATTTATCGATATCGAACCTTATGAGACCACGGCTATAGATTCAAATGGAGCTGGTGATATGTTTGCAGGCGCTTTTATTTATGGGATCACAAATGGTCACAGTTATGCATCAAGCGGGAAATTAGCATCAATGGCCAGTTCGAAAATTGTTAGCCAGTTTGGTCCCAGACTACAATGGCATGAGGCTAAAGATATCTTAGCAAGATTGAATCCTTAAAAAAAATTAACCCGAGGCAATTTGTTTCGGGTTAATTTTTTCTAAAACCACACTAAAAATTTTTTAGTTTGGTTATAATGTTATTTTTTAGAGGATTAATTGTGATAAAAGGTTCTGATGAGAGCTAAGAAGTTTAAAATGGTGCTTTATCGGTATTTTTGAAACAATTTTAACTTTAAGTGTATTTATTGAAAACAAACCCAATTTGATTATGATGAGAAAAATTACCGCTTTGGGCTTAGTTGCCGGCATGTTGACCTTGCCTGCACTTGCTCAAAAGAAAATCGAATACAAGGAATTCGATTTGGACAACGGTCTGCATGTGATCATGCACCAAGATGAGACTACTCCTATTGTGATAACTTCGGTTCTTTACCACGTAGGTTCTAAAAATGAGCAACCCGACCGTACTGGATTTGCTCACTTCTTTGAGCATTTAATGTTTGAAGGATCACCTAATATTGAAAGAGGAGAGTATATGAACATCATTCAGAGTCGTGGTGGAACGCTGAATGCATTCACTTCAAATGACATCACTTATTATTATGAGTTGCTTCCATCAAATGAGTTGGAGCTAGCGCTCTATATGGAAAGTGAGCGAATGCTACAATCCAAAGTAGATCAGACAGGAGTTGAAACACAGCGGGAAGTCGTAAAAGAAGAAAAGCGACAGAGCTATGATAACCGACCTTATGGATCTATCCTTATCGAAACTTTAAAAAGAGCATACACAGTTCATCCTTACCGTTGGGCACCTATTGGGTCTTTGGATGATTTGAATGCGGCCTCTATCGAGGAGTTTCAGCAATTTTACAAGGATTTCTATGTGCCAAACAATGCCACCTTGACTATTGCGGGAGATCTTGATTATGCCCAAACTGAAAAGTGGGTAAGACAATATTTTTCTGAAATCCCAAGAGGTACTAAAGAGATTTATAGACCAAATATCGTTGAGCCTAAGAAAACTGCTGAGATTAGAGATATCATTTATGACAATATTCAGATTCCTGCTGTGATTCAGGCTTATAACCTTCCAAAGCGAACTGATCAGGATTCCTATGCCCTTTCGATGCTTTCTACTTATTTAACAGGTGGTAATTCTTCATTGATGACTAAAGAATTGGTAGATAAGCAGCAAAAAGCACTTGCTTTGGCAGCAATTCCTCTAGAATTGGAGGATGGTGGCATATTTATCATGTATGGTATTACCAACATGGGGGTTGAACCAAAAGATTTGGAAACCGAAGTGGACAAGTTGATAAAGCAAGTTCAGGACGAAGGTATTTCGGATCAGGATTTTGCGAAGCTGCAAAACATCATGGAAAACAATTTGGTGAGTGGAAATTCATCCATGGCTGGAATTGCCCAAAATTTGGCAGAATCTCATGTGATTTTTGGTGATACTGAGTACATCAACAAAGAAATGGAGATGTATAGTAAAGTTACCAAGGCTGATCTTCAGCGAGTGGCTCAAAAATACTTGGATCTGAATGGACGGGTAGTGTTGTATTACCTTCCAAAGTCAGCTCAGTCAACTGAGTAATTGTTTCTCCTAATAATCAAAAAAGACATGAAAAAAATAGCAATAGCATTTGTATTGACATTTTTGGTCGCTGGGATGAGCTTTGCCCAGGTAGACCGAAGTAAATTACCATCATCAGGACCTGCGCCAGAAATCAAAATTGGCGAGGCAGAGACCTTCACGCTTGATAATGGCTTAAAAGTGTTTGTCGTTAAAAACGATAAACTTCCGAGAGTTTCATTTACTCTAGTTTTAGAGCGTGATCCGATAATGGAAGGTGATAAAGCTGGATTATTAGGCCTTGTGGGTCAAATGATGATGGCTGGGACTGAAAGCCGGACTAAAGATCAGCTGGATGAGGAGATAGATTTTATCGGAGCTAGCCTTTCAGCTGGATCAACTTCGATTTTTGCATCCTCTCTTAAAAAGCATCAGGATAAAGTTTTGGATCTAATGGCTGACGTATTGTACAATCCTAAGTTTCCTCAGGAGGAACTAGACAAGCTCAAGAAGCAAACTTTGACAGGTTTGGCGCAATCTAAAGACGATCCTAATTCGATCTCTGGCAGACTGTCTTCAGCTCTTGTTTATGGAAAAGATCATCCTTATGGAGAAGTTGAGACCGAAGAGACTGTGAAAAATGTAGAATTGTCTGATATCAAATCTTACTACGAAACATTCTTCAAGCCAAACGTAGCATATCTGGCAATAGTAGGAGATATGGACAAAGCTGAAGCTGAGAAAGTGGTTAATAAGTATTTTGCGAAATGGCAAAAGGGAGAAGTTCCGACATTTACTTACAATAAGCCAGCTCCGGTTTCAAAAAATGCAGTCGGTTTGGTGGATAGAAGTTCCTCAGTACAAACTGTGATCAATATCGCCCAACCGATTGACTTGACGCTAGGAGATGAGGATTACATAGCAAGCCGACTATTGAATGAGATATTTGGAGGAGGATTTTCATCCCGTCTTTTCATGAATCTTCGTGAGGATAAAGGATACACTTATGGGGCGAATAGCTCAATTTCAGCAGATAAGCTAGTTGGTCAGTTCTCAGCATTTGCCTCAGTGAGAAATGAAGTAACCGATTCTGCAGTGTATGAATTTATATACGAGATCAACAACTTGGTAGATAATGGAATCACTCAAGAAGAATTGGAATTGGCAAAAGCAAGTATAGCAGGATCATTTGGCAGATCACTGGAAAGTCCTTCGACGATCGCAAATTTTGCACTAAATACTGAGCGATATAATCTTCCTAAAGATTACTATGCGACTTATCTGCAAAAAATGAATGCATTGACGGTAGAAGATATTAACGAAACTGCCCGCGAATTAATCGATCCAGATAAGCTTTACATTACTGCAGTAGGAAATGCAAGTGAAATCAAAGATAAACTTGCTCAGTTTGGCGAAGTGACTATGTATGATAATATGGGCTTTCCGGCCAAAGAAATGAAAATGGTTGATGCAAATATCTCTGCAGAAAACGTGATCGAGAATTACCTAAATGCAATTGGAGGAAAGGCTGCAGCGCAGGCTGTTAAAACTGCAAAAATGACGTTGGAGGCAGATGTGATGGGTAATCCGTTGAGCATTGCCATAGTATTTGACGCTGAAAACAGTGCTTATGGGCAAAAAACCTCAGTGATGGGTAATGTAATGCAAGCAACCAAAATCAAAGATGGAGCAGCTGAGATAAGTGCTCAAGGTCAAAGCATGCAGTTAACTGGTGCTCAACTCGAAGAAGCTATGATCAATGCTTATTTATTCCCTGAGGCTTGGTATGCCGAAAAAGGGTATACTGCTACACTGGAAGGGCTAAAAGACGTAGATGGAATTGCGGCTTATAAAGTTGTTTTTGCTTCTGCAAACGGGGCTAAACTGGTAAACTTCTACTCTGAAGAAACTGGATTAAAAATTAAAAACGAAAATCCAGCCAGTGGTGATACATTCTTTAGTGACTACCAGGAAAAAAGCGGTGTCCTACTTCCGATGCTGTGGACTATCAAATCAGCAATGATCCCAGTGCCTCTTGAGGCTAAGGTGACTAATCTTGAAATCAACCCTGCTATAACAGATGCAGATTTCTAATTATTAATTTTGAATACATGAAAAGGGAGCTCAAAAGGCTCCCTTTTTTAGTTCATCCATTTGGTTCGAAGATCTGTCTCCTCATTTCTTTTTAGAGTGTAGGAAGGAAAAAATTCCTGATCACTAAACCCGAAAGTAGTACGAATAAGCTGACCAGTTGATCTTTTTGCTTCTAATTCAACTGACTTTTCCGAAAGTGAAAAACTGATTTCATCCCCTATCATTAGGGTTTTATAAGCAGCACTTTCAGGGTGTATTTTTGTGATTTTGCCATTAGAAGTTAAGATCCCCGCCTTAGATGCCAGAGGATTAATTTTCGGATCTGAGATTAATTCCAACCCTAGAAGTGGGGTGAGTGCTTTGACTTTTTCCAGTAAGTCTTCTTTTCCAGCAATGAATTTTTCATAAAAAAGCTTGAACTCACTTTCATCCAGCGCTTTTTCTAAAAAAATAGACCAGAATGTTCGCTGTGAATACCCCTTATTCCTTTTTCCAAACTTTTCCCAAGCAGCTTTCATTACGTCAGCTAATGAACATCCATTTCTTCGCATTAGCATGATATCCAAGCAAAGACAGATTAGCGCACCATGAGAATAGATATTTACTTTACGATCTGGAATGCCAGCCTGGTAGCCATCCAGCCAAAGATCCATACTGGATTCAAGTATGGTATAATTTTTCCATCCAAAATTTTGAGCTTCTCGGTTAATGATTTTTTCGAGATGTTTTAGATAAGTCTCTAACGAATAGACCCCGGATTTCAATAAGTACAAATCACCCATATAGGTTGTTATTCCTTCTAGCATCCAGCCAGCATTGGTGTATGTTTCTTTTGAAAAATCGTATGGCAATAGCTCGGTGGGTCGAATCCTACAGACATTCCAAGCATGATACAATTCATGGGAACTCACTCCTAAAAGCTCTTCCATCTGACTTGGGTCAGTGAGGCTTTCCGCAGGCCCAAAAGTGATCACCGTTCCCTTTTTATGCTCTACTCCGTGATAATGCGGATAGGGAAGTAATTGAAATATGAAATGGTACTGAGATTCTGGGAATTCTCCAAAGTCCTCAATTTGCCTTTGGGTAAATCTTTGAAACTGTTCTAAAAACTCTTCTTTCGAAAAGTGAATTTCTCCATTAAACCAGCAGTTGAAATGAACTTTATCGATCAAATATTCCCAACGAGTCAAATTTTGTGAAGCCAAAAATGAGGAATCAGCTAATTCTTGAAAATTGGAAGTACTGAATTTGTTTACCTCTTTTGGAGTAAGTGTCGTTGCGATCGTGAATTGGGGATTAAGGTCGAAAGAGAGCTCATAATTCAAATCCGGAAAATTTAGAACCTCCAAGCAGCAGTTTACGAAGTTGAGATAAATTTGACTTTCGTCTACCCAGCAGGAACCGGCATCCATTTTTGCTGCATAATATTCGTAGCTTATTAAATAATCCTGTTCATTTTTAGCTAAGAATTTCCATTGATTTTTGGATACTTTTTCAAAAGCAACTGGATTATTGGCAAAATCTTTAATTTGAAAAAAGCGTACATTTTGAGCGTAATCGGCTAACTGATATCTACCTGGTCGCCAACTGGGCATTTGGAGTATAACCTGATCACTATCCACAGCACAAAGTTTTATTTCGATTTGGATAAATTGTGAAGCGGGATTCTTGCAACTGAAATGGTAATTGATTTTCATGTAATTCGAATTGGAAACAATTTTATTTGCTTGGCTTGTATTTAAAGAAATGGTACTTATCTTTGCAGTCCTTTTTGGGGGGTAATCCAGGTATTTACAAATTAGAAAGCAATTAGATAAAGATATTCGATCATGAAAAGAACATTTCAACCTTCGCGCAGAAAAAGAAAAAATAAGCACGGCTTTAGAGAAAGAATGTCTTCTGCTAACGGTAGAAGAGTATTGAAGGCTAGAAGAGCAAAAGGAAGACACAAGTTGAGTGTTTCTTCTGAAAAGACATTGAAGAAGTAATTCTTTGTACTGATTTTCGTATGTTCACATACGACTACAGTATCTGCGATGAATTATCGACTTCCAAAAAGTGAAAGGCTTCATGCCGATAAACTTATCAAGGAACTTTTTAACGAAGGTTCCTCTTTTTTTTTATACCCATTTAAAGTCCTTTTTTATGTTAAAAAGGAGGAGGGGAATGGAACTGCTCAAGTCCTTTTTTCCGTTTCAAAGAAGAAAATAAAAAAAGCTACCCAAAGAAATTTGGTAAGAAGGAGGATAAAAGAAGTTTACAGGTTAAATAAATCACTTCTTAACTTAGGGGCTAAAGACATTTCTATAGGCTTGGTTTATGTATCCTCGAATTTAATGGAATTTACCAATTTGGAATCCAAAATCATCCCAATTCTCAAAAAGATATCAATCATCATTGATCAAAACGATTCAAAGAATGAATAAAACAACAAAAAAAGCAGGGATTATTGCCCTTTTGGGAATAGTGCTACTCTCAGGAGTACTAGCTTTCACTTTCAAAAACGATAAACTTTTTGCGATAGCTAAGAACATAGATATTTTTGCTACGATGGTCCGGGAGCTGGATTCCTATTATGTAGATGAGATTGACCCGGATCAGTTGGTGACAATTGGTATCAATGCCATGTTGGAAGAGTTGGATCCCTATACGGAATATATTCCAGAGGAAAACTCAGACGACTTCAGAATGCTGACTACAGGAGAATATGCCGGGATCGGAGCAGTGATAGGTAATCGTGGAGAAGGCAATATGGTAATCATGCCCTATACTGGTTTTCCAGCTCAAAATGCAGGGTTGAAAATCGCAGATTATATTATTCAGGTAGATACTACAATTGTGACAAGTATGGGCACAGCCGAGGTTTCCACACTTTTGAAAGGTCCAGCAAATACCGAGGTCTTCTTGAGGGTGAAGAGAAATAATGATACCCTAGACTTTAAAGTGGTAAGGAAAAAAATCGCGATTAAAAATGTCCCTTATTACGGAAAAATTGATTCAAAGACTGGATATATCAAACTAAGTGATTTCACAACCAATGCGGGAAACGAAGTTAGAAACGCGCTAGTAGATTTGAAAAGCCAGGGAATAGAGCGCCTAGTTCTCGACGTAAGAGATAATCCTGGAGGACTTTTGAATGAGGCTGTTGAGATTGTGAATATTTTTATTCCGAAAGGAAGGGAAGTAGTAAAGACTATTGGGAAGTTAGAAAACGTCAATTTCACTTATAAAACAACCAAGACTCCTATAGATAAAGATATTCCTTTAATCGTCTTGATTAACGAGCGAAGTGCAAGTGCATCTGAGATTGTTGCGGGAGCCCTTCAAGATTATGATCGGGCAGTTCTGGTGGGGAGAAAGTCTTTTGGAAAAGGCTTGGTGCAGACTACAATCCCCCTTAATTATAATGCGCAGATGAAAATCACCACTGCCAAATATTATATTCCAAGCGGAAGATGTATTCAAGCTATAGATTATATGCAGAGTCGAGAAAACGGAGAGCTGACTTCTGTACCAGATTCACTTAGGAAAGAATTTAAAACTAAAAATGGTAGGATAGTTCTGGATGGTGCTGGAATAGAACCCGATGAAAAAGTTGAGTCAGTTAGCTATAAACCTATTTCTTACAGCTTGGTTGCCCGCAATCATATTTTTGATTTTGCAACTGAATATTTTTATAAGCATTCGGAAATCGCTGATCCAACCTCGTTTTCTATTTCTGAAGAAGATTACAATGACTTTGTAAATTGGCTGAAAGGGAAAGAATATGACTATACCACCTACTTGGAAAAGTCCGTGGAGGATATGAAAAAGAATGCTGAAAAAGTGGATTATTACCCTGAGATCAAGGATCAAATTGAGGCTTTAGAAAAGCGCGTTAATCATAGCAAGGAGCAAGATTTGATTACTTATAAAGGGGAAATCCAGAAAATACTTTCAGAGGAAATTATTTCTAGGTATTATTTTCAAGAGGGAATGATAGCTGCGGGTTTGGTCAAAGATCCTGATATTCTGGCTTCAAAAGAATATTTCAATCAGCCAGAAAAATTTAAATTAACACTGACCGCCTCTGCTAAATAGTTGAAAATGGCTCTTATTCTATCTATAGAGACTTCGACTCCCATCTGTTCAATTGCTCTACATCAAGATGGAATTTTAATCGATTCTGAATCCATCGAAGTTCCCGGAGCTCATTCCGAGAGGTTGATGACTATGATTCAGCAGCTCTTGGAAAGAAATGAGTTTCAAGCAGAGGTGTTGGATGCGATCGCCGTTTCAGAAGGTCCGGGTTCATATACTGGTCTTCGAATAGGTGTTTCTACCGCAAAAGGACTGGCCTTTGCATGGGACTTGCCGCTAATTGGGATTTCTACGTTGAAGATTTTAGCTATTGCTGCCAAAAGCAGGATTTCAGACAATGCTTATATTGTTACTCTTCTAGACGCTCGAAGAATGGAGGTTTTTCATCAGGTGTTTAATCAAGATCTAAAATCCATTGTCTCTTTAGGATCGGCACTGATTGATAAGGATTCATATCATGAGATTCTGAAAGAGAGACCTACCTACTTTGTGGGGGATGGGGTTGAAAAGGTAAGTCAAATAATCTCTCATGTTAATGCTACTTTTCTTGATACAAAAATTGACGCTATACATATGGGGATATTGGCGTTTGAAAAATTTGAAAGAGGAGAATTTGTTAATTTGGCGTATTTCGCTCCCAATTATCTAAAAGAGTTTAAAGCACTTCAGGCTAAAAAGAATCCTTTACTATCATGAGTGAAATTGTAAATAGAGTTACGCAAAGTCCTATAGTTTCAATAGATCTGGAAGAGATTTACCCCAAAGAAGAGCGGGTGATTTTTGATTTGAAGCCTTTTTTATTTCAGGAGTTTGTGTTGAGAGAGAAGGAATTTAGATCTGCATTGAAAGAAGTGGAGTGGAAGGATTATTCTGATAAATGGGTTTCTATTATCTGTTCTGCTGATGCGATTGTTCCAAATTGGGCATTTATGTTAGTGGCTACCTATCTTACTCCTATAAGTAAAGGATATGTGATTGGAGATTTGACAGAGCTAGAGGTTTTAATTTCTGAATTGGTTTTGGGTAAAATTGATTTGGTATCTCTTACTGATAGACCAGTCGTAATCAAAGGATGTAGTAATTTTCCGATTCCACTTTTTGCTTACGGAAGACTTGTATCATTGATTCAGGATCGTGCCAAAAGCATAATGTATGGTGAACCATGCAGTACAGTTCCACTTTTTAAAAAATCAAAAGCCTGATATTGAAGGGGTAGAAAAAATCTTTTAAAATACTTTTAATTTTGATTGGCAAAGGCTTGTGAAATATGCTTCACTGAGCTATGTTTGCACTCCCATTTGAGGAAAGACTTAAGCGGAAACAGAAATTGAAATGTGATAAAAATTAAAGATTTTATTTTTTTTCAAATTAAGCTTTGAATCAAAAATAAAATCCCGATATTTGCACTCGCATTTGGGGAAAACGATCCTCACAAACCCTTTAAAAGAAAGGGAAAAGTTCTTTGAAATGATGTAAGGCGAAAAAAAATAGTAACCTGAGTAAAGAAAGAGAAGATTTGGGCACTTCGGTGTGCCAAGTCAAATAGTGTATATAGTAATTTACAATGGAGAGTT
>NZ_JAQWXX010000023.1 GCF_029254265.1 Algoriphagus sp.
TGCCGATAGCTATCGGCACGGCTTACTAACAGGCTTCACCAACTCGCCTGCAAGGGACTTCCACCCTCTGGAATAATTTGGTATCTTCGATACCAGATGCCCATGCTGGGCACACACAAAGCATATAGCTTATGGCGGGAGAACGACTGCCAGCAAGGTTTTCGCTTCGTAGCCAGCTTTGGTTTCATTGGACAGGAAAGTTCTTCGAAACCGCCACAAGCCATATGCAAAACGTTATGGTGCATTTTAATATGACAGACAAAAACACGAAATATCATTTATTTACATTAGGGACAGGGACTCTTTTTTTGACAACCTATTTCCTGCAAGACTACCTTTGGGAAAAAATATGGTTTTTTGCTGTAATTCCTTTAATGCTTTTAGGAATTGCCTTTTTTGTGTTTTTCGTTTTGTCAATAACTTATAAAAATCGAAAGGGCATTCTAATCGGGATTTTAATTTTAGGAATCATTTCGACATCAGAACTGATAAATTCAGAGGTGTTTAAAAGCAAAAAAATATTGGAAGCGACCCTGATGGACGATTTATCTGCAATTCATTTGACACTAAGAGCTGATAAGAAATTTGAAATGGTTTCTTCAAATATGTTTAATGAAGATTTCTATAAAGGGAATTACCATATTATAGACAACAAAATAATCTTTGAAGACAAACGATATAGTAATGATTTCATTCCTGATACATTGACAATCATTGGTGATAAAATCATCGTAAGATTTGATGAAAATGGGAATCCAGTTACAGACTTTGCTACATATTTTGACATTAAGAAAAACAGAATAAAAAACGCACCATAACAACTAGGTTTTCGTTGCGTGCGTAGCACGAACAATGATCCCGATAGCTATGCGGGACGCTGTTGCACTGCCTGTCCCGATAGCGAAGCGTATCGGGAGAACCGGAGAGGTTCTTATGGGGATTGAGTCGGGTTTTAAGTCTTTTATTTATGCAGGAAGTAGGTTTAAAAATGGGATGTTAGATTCCCGGTATCCTCAAAAGTTAGATTTTTTATAATTTATAAATCCTTCCTGAGATGTTTTGGATGTCATTTTTTATCGTTAGGACATAGTTATCCAATCCCCATCCTTTTTATTTTTTAAAAAGTAAGTGAATAGTAAGGAAGAAGTAATCATTTTTTCAGGACACGAATTGCTTCTTACTAAGATCCTTCACCAAGTCAACAGGACCGGATGCCAGAATACTTCGGTTCAGCCTTTTCATCCTCCGGAATTATTTGGTAACTTTAATACGCGATTCCAATATTGGGTACACACAAAACCTAAGAAATATGTCCCTCAGGCTTGATTTCTTAGTGGGAAGGCTAGCCGCAAAGCAGCCTAACATTTGGTTTAGAATTTTTAAAAACATTCGCATAATTTTTAAACATACGGCAATGAAAGATTCAATTATTGCAACCCTGCAAAAACACAAAAATGACTTTAAAAACACGGAAGATTTACAACCCTTAATCCAGGAAATAAAAGACAAAAGGATTGTAATGATTGGCGAGGCTTCACATGGTACGCATGAATATTACAAATGGAGGGCTAGAATTTCGAAAATATTGATGGAGGAACATGGGTTTGACTTCGTAGCCGTGGAAGGAGATTGGCCTCCATGTTATGAACTCAACCGCCACGTAAAAAATTACGCTGATGCCGAAGTAGCGACCGGAAAAGTATTCAAGAAATTTGAAAGATGGCCCTCTTGGATGTGGGCGAACTGGGAGGTGTACGAATGGGCGGAATGGCTTAGGCATTTTAATAAAGGTTTTCCCTTGAATAAACGAAAAGGCTTTTATGGATTAGATGTCTATAGCCTCTGGGAATCACTTGAGGCCATTATGGATTATCTGAAAAAAGAAGATCAAGCCGCTTTTGAGACCGCTACCACAGCAATGCGATGTTTCGAACCTTTTGGAGAAGGAGACGGACAGAAATATGCAATGTCAACAAGATTGGTACCCAAGGGATGTAGTGAAGAAGTAAGCCAACTGCTCTCTCAAATCAGAAGGAATGCGCCAAATTATAATACAGATCGAGAGCATGCTTTTAGCACCCAACAGAATGCGATAGTCATCAAAAATGCCGAAAACTATTACCGGATCATGGCATCTGGGAGTGCGTCTACATGGAACATGCGTGACAAACACATGATGGACACCTTAGACCGGCTGATGGAGTTTCACGGAAAAGCTGCGAAAGGAATCGTTTGGGCGCATAACACGCATATTGGAGATGCTTCCTACACAGACATGGGGGACCAAGGTTTGTATAACATAGGGGAACTTGGCCGTAAGGAATATGGAAAAAATAATGTCTCACTGATTGGCTTTGGAAGTTATCATGGAAGTGTTTTGGCTGGAAGATCTTGGGGAGCACCTGCAGAAAAAATGTACTTACCGATCGCTCCTGAAAACAGTTGGGAAGATTTGTGTCACCAGGCAGGAGAACAATTCCACATAAATTGTGAAGACCTGAAGTCAAATGCTGCACTACAAAGAAGAATTGCCCATCGTGCAGTGGGTGTAGTCTATAATCCAAAGCTTGAACGGTATGGAAACTATGTTCCGACAGTTATTCCGGAGCGATACGATCATTTTCTGTTCCTCAACGAAACGCAGGCATTGCATCAAATTGATATTTCTGTGGAGTCAGCAATGACTCCTGAAACTTTCCCATTTGGGGTTTAATCAAAAGCCTTGTTATGAGAAATAAAGAATATAAAGAAAAACGTGATTTCAGTAAAACAAATGAGCCATTTGGGGATAAGGGAAAAGGCAAAACGAACGAGCCTATTTTCGTGATCCAAAAACACGATGCCAGCCATCTCCATTATGACTTCAGAATTGAAATAGACGGAACACTGAAATCTTGGTCTGTCCCTAAGGGCCCGAGTACAGATCCCCATGAAAAGAGATTAGCTGTTCCCACCGAAGACCATCCTTTGGAATACGCAGACTTTGAAGGGATGATCCCTGAAGGACAATATGGAGGAGGAACGGTGATGATTTGGGATAGGGGAACTTTCGATAACATCGCGGAAGACGAAAAGGGTAAGCCAATCTCGCTCAAAAAATCATACGAAAATGGAACGGTAGAAATTTACCTGAAAGGAGAAAAGCTGAAAGGCGGTTACGCCCTTATCAAAATGAAGAGTGGCAATATGGAAGGAAACTGGCTACTGATAAAAATGGATGACGATAAGGCAGATGCACGTCGAAATCCTGTCAATACGGAAACGAAAAGCGTGAAAACAGGACGTAGCCTGGAAGAAATAAAAAAGGAAAAACCCAAATGAAAATCGAAGAAATTGAAATATCGAATCCAGACAAATTAATTTTTCCGGATAAGAAAATCACCAAGCTGGACATGGTGAAATACTACGATAAGGTCGCTGATAGAATGTTGCCTTTTCTAAAAGACCGACCATTGACACTTCAGCGCTTCCCAGACGGTATTGATAAGGAAGGCTTTTACCAAAAAAACGCCGGGGATTATTTCCCTGATTATGTCGAAACCGTTACAATAAAAACAGAAGAAGGAAGCAATACCCAGGTGATCTGCAATAACAAAAAAACCCTTATTTATTTAGCAAATCTGGGCACAGTGACTTTCCATATCTGGTTGGCGAAAAAGGACGATTTACATAAGCCCGATAAAGTGGTTTTTGATCTAGATCCACCAAAAGATTCTTTTGAAAGCGTAAAGGATGCCGCTGAAAAAATCGGGGAATTTCTTCGTAAAGAGGGCAAAGAACCAAAGTTGATGACGACAGGAAAAATCGGGTTTCATATCTGGTATCCCATAAGGCGCGACAAAAACTTCGATGAGCGCAGGGAAGAAGCGAAAGCACTTGCGGATAAAATGGAAGAAAAATATCCCGATATTCTGACCACCGCTATCCGGAAAAACAAAAGAGAGAATAAAGTTTTCATTGATTACCTCCGAAATGCATATGGTCAGACCTCAGTTTGTCCTTATTCACTTCGCCCCATATCCTCTTGCGGGGTGGCAACGCCTTTGGACTGGGATGAATTGTCAAAAATCAAAAAACCAGATCAGTATACTATTGCAAATCTTTTCAGACGCTTGGAGCATACAGATCAATCCATGTAGTATCTCCAAACTCAAGCGGTTTTTTATTCCGTAAATTCCCCGGAGCAAAAGTAAATTCACTTTATACCGAACAGGCTTCTAAGCCAAACTAATCCAAGCAAGGTAGACTAATCATGCCTTAATCAATATCAGAGACAACAGGTTAATGGAAAATAGTTTATTCAATAATTATCTTTTTGATCTCCTTGATTCTCTGGAACAGAATCTTTCTGCCTTTATAACAGACCAAAATCCCGAAAGTCTCCACCGTATCAGGATAGACCTAAAAAAAATAAAAGCCTTATTTTCCTTTGCTGAGTATATGAATAAAGAAAAATATGATGCTGCTAAGCTTAAGCCTCTATTTGGTGAAGCAGGAGAAATAAGGGAAATGCATCTAAACATTCAACTATTGAGTTCAGCTCCCCAACCTCCCAAAAGACTTATTACTCAGTTGAAGAAGGAAAAAAATATTCTCACTCAAGAGTTTATTGAAAATGGTTCAGGATATATCAAGCTTGTAAAGGATTTTAAAGGGGGAATTTGTTTTCCTGAAATACGGTGGCGAAAAAAAAGAATCATTAAGTACTTTAAAAAGGAGCAGAAAAAAACAAACGAAATACTCCAGAACATAGACAGAGAAGGCCTGCATGAATACCGAAAAAAAATAAAGAAACTGGTTTATGTATATAATGCCTTGCCAAAAAAAATTCAAAATAAAATTGACTTGAATGAAGCGGAAATTACGAAGCTGCAAAAGAGGCTGGGCGATTGGCACGACACTTATTCCGCGATTCATTTTCTTTCTAGAAAACCTTTACCTCTCAAGACAGCTGAATATGTTTTTAAGTTAAAAGAAGAAGAAAAAAGACGTTTTAATAAATTGGTCAAAAGCTTGATAAAGAAGCGGAAATGAAAGAGGCTTTAAGATGTCCTGCATGTATAATAGCGCCACCCCAAAAGCAACGATTCAAGAGAGTTTCTTGTCCTCCTAAATCGCCAACTTCTTGTAGGTATAAAGCAATCTATTTTAATCAAGTAAAATCGTCAAAACATTCAAAAGACTGCTTTTTTATATAGCCTCCCGGTTTCCTAGCCACCAAACTTCCCTTTCAGCATCGCCAGCTTGTCGGCCATCGAGCCTTCAGATTCTTTTGGCTGAGTTTTGACATCTGGCTTTTTTTCCATCTTTTTGCTACGCTCCGCAAATGGATCGGCCTTCATACTCAGCCCAATCCGCTTCCGGGCAATATCTACCTCCATGACGGTAACCTGCACTTTCTGATTTACTGATACGACCTCATTTGGATCTTTAATGAATCGGTCCGCCAAATGACTCAAGTGAACCAATCCGTCCTGATGAACTCCCACATCCACAAATGCACCAAAGGCTGTGATATTGGTAACCACACCAGGAAGCTTCATTCCTACTTTCAAGTCCGACATACTATTGACGCTTTCCTCGAAAGCAAAAACTTCAAAATTCGCTCTAGGATCTCTCCCTGGCTTGGCTAATTCCGCCAGGATATCCTGAAGTGTGGGTAAACCTACCGTATCGGAAACATACTTATTAAGCGAGATTTTATTTCGTAATTCCTCCGAGCTCATCAATTCCTCCACCGAAGCATTGACATCTTTCGCCATTTGGGCCACCAGTGCATAGCGCTCCGGATGCACAGCTGATCGATCTAGAAGTTGTTTGGCATGATTGATTCGAAGGAATCCCGCAGCTTGCTCAAATGCCTTTTCACCCAATCGGGGTACTTTTTTCAATTGAGCGCGGCTGGCAAAAGGTCCATTTTCATTTCTGAAGTCCACTATATTTTGAGCTAAGACTGGTCCAAGTCCAGACACGTAAGTCAGCAATTGTTTTGAAGCAGTATTCAAGTCCACCCCTACTCCATTTACCGCAGAGATCACAGTATCATCCAAGGCATTTTTCAAAGCATTTTGGTCTACATCGTGTTGGTATTGTCCCACACCTATAGATTTTGGGTCAATTTTCACAAGCTCTGCAAGGGGATCCATGAGTCTTCTACCAATCGAAACTGCCCCTCTTACAGTCAGATCCAAATCAGGAAATTCTTCTCTCGCCACATCAGATGCGGAATAAATCGATGCTCCTGCCTCATTCACCATTGTGACGATAACTGACTTAGGCAAATTAAGACGCTTGACAAAAGCCTCAGTTTCCCGACCTGCTGTTCCATTTCCAATTGCAATAGCCTGAATATTAAATTTCTCTGCTAGGCCTTTTACTGTCATTCCAGCCTCAGCTGTTTTTCGTTGAGGTTCATGAGGATAAATCGCCTCATAATGTAGAAACTGTCCCTGAGGACCTAGACAAACTAGCTTACAACCTGTACGGAATCCCGGATCAATTGCCATCACTGACTTTTCTCCCAACGGAGCGCCAAGCAATAACTGCTTGAGGTTCTCTGTAAAAACTTTGATTGCTTCTTCGTCTGCTTTTTTCTTAGTAATAAGCCGAACTTCAGTTTCCATACTTGGCTTGAGTAGTCTCTTGTAAGCATCTTTGATCGCCAATCTAACTTGATCTGCAGAGCTGTTTGAGGAATCTTGTAAGATTTCCTTTTCCATCAAATGGATTGCTGCAGCTTCTTCCGGGACAGTGTCCAATAGTAGAAAAAGCTCCTTCTCCCCTCTTCGCATGGCCAATACCCGATGCGAGGGAGCCGTTTTGATCGGTTCAGTCCATTCGAAATAATCCTTGTATTTGATCGCTTCTGCTTCTTTTCCAGGAATTACTCTGGAAGTAAAATTCCCTTCGGTCAAGAAGAGTTTTCTCATCTTTTCACGCAATTCAGCGTTTTCATTTACCCACTCTGCAATGATATCCCGAGCTCCTTGAAGTGCCTCCTCGATAGAATTGACCTCCTTTTCAGCATCCAAATAATTGCTGGCTTCAGATTCCAGATCAATGGATTTTTGGGAGAAAATTAATTCAGCCAAAGGCTCCAATCCTTTTTCCCGCGCAATCATCCCTTTGGTTCGTCGCTTTGGCTTGTATGGCAAATAGATATCTTCCAGCTTGGACATGGTTTCTGCTCCCTTCACTTTGCCCTCCAGCTCGGGAGTTAGTTTCCCTTGTTCCTGTATAGATTTGAGAATTGCTTCCTTTCGTTTATCCAATTCTCGCAACTGCTCCACCCGATCACGGATTCCCGCCACTTGCACCTCATCCAACTCTCCTGTAGCTTCCTTTCGATATCTGGAGATAAAAGGCACCGTACCTCCACCATCCAATAATTCTAGCGTAGCTTTGACTTGATTTGGGCGAATTTGCAATTCTTGGGCAATCTGTAACTCGTAATTCATGGGTACTATAAAGTAAAATTGAACCGCAAGTTAAGCCTCATTTTGAATCGAAAAACGAGAAATGTACTTCCTGTCACTAAGGCTTTGAAAATGTGCAGGTAAATTTGTGATATTAAAAATTGAAAGATTGTAAGATTTTAAAATTATAAAATTTGAATATCCTCGTTGAAAACGAAGCCTTAGAGATTCCTAGAAACCTAAAAAATTCGCTTTTACCTTGTAAATCGTAAATCACAGATGAAAATAGATTGGAAAAAAGAAATTAAATCTTGGGGCTTGATCCTCAGCTTGTTTGCCTTTTTATATTTCACAGGACTTCTTCCTGTGGTTCAAGGGGCCATCCAATCGGTTTTACTTTCGACAGGATTGATCAAACCAAAGCTGGAGCTTGTGGATTTATCAAATCAAGATTTTAATTATCGAGGTAGATTTTTAGACTTTGACGGAAATGAAATTTTGCTGGAATCTTACCGAGGTAAAACGCTATTTATTAATCTTTGGGCTTCTTGGTGTGGACCTTGCCGTGCAGAGATGCCGCATATTTCCGAATTGTATAAATCATTGGAAAATGAACCGAATATTGAATTTCTCTTGGTAGGATTGGATAATGACATTGAGAAAAGCAGAAATTTCCTCGACGGAAAAAGTTGGACTTTCCCCACTGCTCATGCCAGTTTTGGGTTGAATTCTTCGCTTCAAAGTCAGTCTATCCCCACCACCTTGGTAGTCAGCCCGGAGGGTAAAATCGTTTTTTACCAAGAAGGAATGAGCAATTTCAACTCCGATGAATTTCGGGATTTTTTAAAAAATCTGTAAGCCCTAATTAGATTAAAACTCAAAAAAATGAGCTATTTGGAAATCAAAAACCAAATAACTCATGGAAGATTTAATCCAGCTCAGAGCATTTCTTGAAAAAAATCTTCTAACTCTTTGCCCACCCCTTCAGGTAAGAAAAAACGAAGCTAGGCTTTTCGAGGTGGCAGGAACCAAAGAAACTATGCAAGGAAAACAGCTTGTTTCAGGCTTATACTTTGCGTCCATCATCCCAAAACCAAAGGATGTTCGATTCTATTTTTTTCCGATTTACACGAATCCTGAGGAATTCGAATGGATTTCCCCAGCGATGAAAAAATGCCTCAAAGGCAAAAGTTGTTTCCATTTTAAAAAACTTGATTATGAGCTTCAAAATGAGTTTTTTAAAATGATTAGTCATGGGGTAATGCTTTATGGTGAAAAAGGCTTGATATGAAAAATTGAATTTTTTCAGCTAAATCCGCTAAATTAAAGGGATTCAAAACCCATAGCCATGAAAAATTTACTCGGATTTTCGATTTTGCTACTTGCTAGCTTCACTTCTTTTGCACAAGAAATCCCATCCTCCGCTATCCAGATCAAAACCGCATTGATGGCAGCACCAGATGAAAAGAAAGATGGTGCGATGATTTATGGATATACCTCATCAGGAGAATGGACCGTACTTCGCAAAGGGACTAATGACTTGATATGTATCACAGATGATCCTGCTGGTAAAGGTTTTAGTGTGGCTTGCTATCACGACAGCGCCGAACCATTTATGGAGCGAGGCCGTCAATTGAAAAAAGAAGGAAAAGGCTTTCAGGAAATTTTTAACACTAGAGAGTCGGAAGGAAAAAGTGGAAAGCTAAAACTTCCAAAAGATGGGTCTACTCTTTATGTTTTGACTGCTGAAGCTGAAAATTACAATCCCCAAACAGGAGATGTGAAAGACACTTATTTGAGATATGTAGTCTACATCCCTTGGGCCACTTCCGAATCTACAGGACTTCCACTTAAAGCCTATGCACCTGGGATGCCTTGGATAATGGATCCGGGAACTCACCGCGCACACATCATGATTACTCCTCCTAGAAACTGATTTTAGCTCTTATTTCCCAGTTCGAAAGAAAAAAAAGCCAATCCTCAAGCTATTGGGGGGTTATAACTTCTTTTTTCTTTTAATTTGAACCATCTTTTCAGTCCCTATGAGCGAAAACAACCCAAAGGTAAAGGAAGCTAGTGTAGATAAAAATGAGGTCGTGGATTCCTTTCTGGAAGAATTTCACAGTTTCAATAGCGGTGTGGCAACCCAAAATTCTCCCACACAACTTTACACCTATCTCTGCAGCGATGGCGCAAAATTACTGGATGCTTATTGTCAAACTGGCGAGAAAACCCTAGAAATAGTGGGTTTAAACTCGGAGGTAACAGACCCTGATCTCTACCTGCTTCATTTTTCATTTCCTGATCGGTTCAAGACAGTATTCTTATTAGTACGTGACATCCTGCTTCAACTCAGTATTGCAAAACTTCGTGCTTTGGAAAACTTGGTATCCGAAGCAGAAGTGATTACACACTTTGAAGAGTCAAAACTACTTCTGACCACAGAATCTGAGAAATGCCTGAATTACTTTAGGTTGGAGCGAGAAACCATGCAGGCCAAACCTGAAGTTCTGAAGCGGAAATTAGAATCAGTTAAGCATTTCTCAAATCCCTGGAAAACCTATCAGGCGCAGTTTGAAATGCTTTCGGAACAGCTAAAAGAAATAGACCTCAATGATAATCGGCTTGAACAAACCATCGCGCAATTTCGACAGATCAGCGAACTAGTTATTCAAATGCGAGGCGATGTCCTCAAAATCAATGACCTTTTTGCTAATAAGGTTGAAAAATGCCTAGAATACCTCAAAGGGATTACTGATAAAGAAACCCTTGATCAAACCATTAAATCTTTTGATGAGCTGATCAATTTGGGTATAGGTCAAGAGATCCGTTCTGAAAGTACCATGCGAAATCTCGAAGACTCGGTCAATAAGCTCCCTTCACTTTCTATCCCTGTAAATTCTCAGGAAGGGTTTCTGATTTTGAAAAAAATTGACTTCAGAAAAACTATCCAAAAATGGATGGATTACGAGATCTTGCCCTACTTAATCGATCTTTGGGATGGTCAGGAAGCTACTTTTTCGCATATGATGCATGTGGTTACACAGATCAAAAGCAGTCTTCTCGTGGCTAAAAAAACCCAAAACCATAATGGTTTTAATGCTGAGACCGCCTCTCTAGATTCCATTTTGCAGGAGCAGAACACTGATATTTCGAATAGTAAAGAACTCGTAGCACATATTGAGACTGAACTTGGAAAGAAATTCAAAGTAACTGAAGTCTTTACCCAAGATGAATACCTCAAAGTACCACTTCAAAATAATTTCAACAGATTAACCAATAATAAACAGGGGAATCTAAGTTTGATCACAGCTAAAATCTCTCAGCTGTTCAAAAGTGTGGGCAAACAAGTCAAGGATGTCAAGGAAAAAACACCGCATCAGAAGCTTGAAATCGCATTGGAAATCCTTGAGACCAGAAATGAAAAGGAAACTCCTGATCATTACCATTCCCTTTTCCTAAACAAGAATTTCATCGGTGACCTCTTTTTGGTCAAACGAAGTAGTCAGGAAGAAGCGTTGGAGAAAGTGGTTGACTTTTGGAAAAAAGGCCAAAATAGATCGTTAGTAGTGCTGGGAGATCCGCTGAGTGGTAAATCCACTTTATTGGAATTTGGAACCCACCTTTTCAAGTCCAAGGATGTCCATTATTTGGTGCCGGGTGGAGATATTAGTATTGAAGGAAGAAAACTCAAGACCAGCAAGGATCTGGGAGAAGCTCTAAATTTTGTAAAGCGATCTATCAGCAATACCAAACCTATTCTAGTCATAGATGATCTTCATCTCTGGCGGGACAAGGATTCTTCCCTTATAGCAAATGCTACTGCTCTAATAGATTTTATCAGTTCCAATGCCTCAAAGGTCTTTGTCATTGTCGGGATAACTAATTCTCTTCGATTGCATCTGGACACACGAATGCCATTTTCTCAAGCATTCACCAATATTCTAGATACGAATACAGCCACCCTTGAGGAAATCTACAAAGCAGTCATGCTCAGACACGGTGCATCTCATCGAGCTATTTTTGAAAAAGAGGATACTTTGATGTACGAGCCACAACTTCGAAAAAAAATAGCCTGGCTAGCTAAGAAATTTGACTACAATATTGGAGCGGTGTTGCAAGCTTGGATTTTCTGCACAGATATTGAACCCGACAGTTCAATCCGTTTCACCGAAAAAGAAACACACTTAAATGACTTTCTTTCGACCAAAGAAATGTTGATTCTAAAAAACTGCCTGCTCTTTGGTTATTGCAGTGATCTAGAGCTTAAAAACTTATTTACAGATCGCTATGAGTTGGAGTATAAGCCTACTGTGCGAAAACTACTGAATATTGGCATTTTGGATCGAGATAACAGTGGCTTCCTTATCGTGAAAAACTCCGTCAGGCAGGATATTTATTCAATTTTAAAATACCGTGAATTACTCGCCTAATTGGCTCTATTTGATATGAACAACTGGAATGATCTTTTCGCATTAATTCTAATCGTCTTTGCGATCTACCTTGTCCTTTCCTTTTGTTTTTTCCTGATTACCCGCTACCTCAAGAAAAAACGGATCAATGACCGTTATTTTGCTTTAATCAAAAAAATGAGGCTTTTCTACAAGCCTATCGCTTGGATGATCGTCATAGCCGGATTTATCTCTTTGGATCCCATTACTCATGGCTTGGTGATCTTGCTGATTGCAGGTTTTAGCTATCGGCAATTAGGAAATTACATCAGTGGGCTTTTCATTCGGTCCAGCACAATGGTAGTCGCTGGAACTTTGGTTCAGGCAGGGAAAATCCGAGGGAGAATCAATCGGATCGGAAGTTTAGGAATGGTACTGGGTACCGATCAAGGAGAGCGTTGGGTTTGGTATAGATCATTTGATAGAGCAGGTTTCACATTGATCTCAAATCAGACGAATGTCCAACAGCGTGCGATCTACCTTAAAACCGAACTCAAAAAAGAAAGCCTTCTTAATTTGATTTTTGATCATCCCATATTGGCTTTGGGTAAGGCAAGCAATTTAAAGGCACTTGAAAGTGAAAACACTTATTTGCTGCACTACACTTTGGTAAGAGGTGCGCAGCACGAAGACTTCATCAACTATTTGCATGACAATAAAGTCATGACCAATCAAACTGAAAAATTTGAATCCTAATGGAACTTATATCTTCCTATAATCTGATCATTGAGTTTTCAGTGATCATCATTTTATCCTTCCTTTTCAACGGTCTTTCAAAAAAGACTAATATTCCAGCAGTCCTTATGCTGATCGCATTGGGCTTGATGTTACAGTACATCCTAGAATATTTCACCACTGATTCGATCGATTTTTTCCCAATTTTAGAAGTATTAGGTATTGTTGGATTGATTATGATCGTGCTTGAGGCTGCCCTAGAACTTGAACTAAAACGAGAAAAACTACTTCCTATTCTCAAATCACTTGGTGTAGCATTAATTGGTTTGATGGCGTCTGTTTGGGCGGCAGCCAGTATTCTTTATTATTATATTCCGGAGATGTCTATGCAGTCGGCATGGCTATACGCTACTCCATTATCGATACTCTCGAGTGCGATAATTATTCCAAGTGTATCAGGTTTGAAGGGGAAAAAGAGAGAGTTTCACATCTATGAAAGCACTTTTTCTGATATACTGGGAATTATGCTTTTCTACTTCCTAACCGGAAAACTCAATCCAGCGGAAGACTCAGGCTTGGTAGGTTTTGGTGGAAATCTCTTACTAACTATCGTCATCTCATTGGTAGCGAGTTACGCAATCATTTTGGTTTTTCAGAAAATCAAAAGCAATGTAAAGCTCTTTCTATTGATTGCAGTTTTGCTCCTACTCTATGCATTGGGAAAAAAAATGCACCTCTCCTCTTTGATTATTATTCTAATTTTTGGATTGGTTATCGCCAATATGAAACTATTTTTCAAAGGCAAGCTTTCCAGTTTATTAGATTACGCCAAAGCACATCAAATCTATCATGAACTGCATACGATTACCGCTGAGACGGCCTTTGTGGTGAGAACCCTCTTCTTTGTGATTTTTGGTTTGACAATAGCAATCACCTCCTTATTTGACTTGCAAGTAGCCTTGATCAGTTGTCTTCTGATCGGATCTATTTATGGGATCCGAATTGTTTTGCTATTGATTTTTGAAGGGAAAGACATTATCCCTCAAGCTTTCATTGCCCCAAGAGGATTGATTACCGTGCTGTTATTTTATGCGATACCTGTGGAAGCCCAAGTGAAAAGCTTTGAACCTGGAATTTTGCTATTTGTGATTATTGGAACCAGTGTGATTATGACTTTTGCCATGATCTATGAAAAACGAAGAAGCTCCAAAGCCCTTCAAATAGCAGAAAGTCGTACTGTTGGATCGATTAAATGGAAAGTTCCTAGTGTATTGGATAATGGAGGAAATGGTGAGAAAAAGTAAAAATACCCGTAGATCCAGAAAATAATATCCTAATTCCGCTCGGATGATCTAATGCTTGAAAAATTCTAAAGCTTTCTTTTTACTGCTGACTTTCTATTTAAAAAACTAAATCTGCTTTTGCGCCAAGCTCAAAAGCAGATCTTTAAGTTAATTGGCATTTATAGGATCTTTGAAAAACATATTCGGAAATTCCTTAATTGCTCTTTCTAGATCGAATTACAACAGGGATGGGTTTATCAGATACGCATCTAGGACAAATAACCGCGTTTTCATTTAGCTTCTGTCCTTTCCGAATTGCCTCATGTCCGCTATTAAAGGGACCCAAATAATCCCGGTCATAAGCAGTTGGAATCAATTCACAATCTCTTTCATGAACCTCAAATTTGCCTTCAGAATTGGGAGTAGTTGCCAAGTAATAAAATTTCATTTGGTAAAAAGTATGATGTGCCTGTAAAAGTACCAAGTCAAAACTCTCAAAAAAATACCCATAAATGGGTATTTTTAGAATGTTTTAAATGATTAGTAGGGTAAATTTACTTGATTCCGTCGGTTTTCTTCTTCAATTCAGACTGCCGCATAGGCATGGAATCAATTTGCTTTATCAATTTCTCCAAGGAAAAATCTTTGGATTGCCCCATGGATTTTATCCCTCCATCAAGTCCAATCAAAAAGTATTCAGACCCGTATTTTTCATGCAGTTTTAAGAATTCACTTTGATCTATTTCACCTTTAAAATTCGAGTTTATTAGGTTTCCGGATTCAAAAGCAAAAAACAACAACTTTCTCTCTTTCAGATCAGATGGATTTACTGATTCAAAATAATTTTTGGGAATATCAAAAGTGACAATTAAGCGATTTTCCCATTTAAAATCATTCAATTGTTTTTTGGAAAAAGGTATTGAAATCAGCATAAAAGCAAAAATGATAAAGAGTTTCATACTCTTTCAACTCTTTAATATTCAATTGGTTTATCATTTTCCCAAATAATCATTCAATAGATTTTCCCATTCTTCTTCAAGCGTACCTTGGTAAACAGCCACCCCCGCTCGACGGTACCAATATTCTGCATTCCATTGATCTCCTTCTTTACGATGTAAGTAGGCATGGATTCGGGCTGCATCTTTTCCCTCCAACTGATCTACTTGATCATGTGCTTTTTTCCAATCCCCATTTCCATCATACCATAAGGCAAGTAGTATAGGAGAAGCATTTTCATTTATCAGATCACTATTTAAAAATTCTTCGATCGCTTTCATTGATTTACCCTTTTGTGTTTCAATTCAATAGTAAAGAAAACAACTTCTTGAAAAGGTTTAACCTTCTGTGACTTTTTCGTGATATCCTAAGTCCAAATTTGTCTCAAACAAAACCAATAAAACCATGAAAAAAGTACTTATTCTATTTTATGTTACCTTCTTAGGCTTAGTGAGCTGCTCAGATGATCCCGATCCAATCACAATTGATCCTACAAGACCAACTGGCGCTTTGAATGTATTACGATCAGGAAGCTTTGTAGATCAAAATGGTGCAGGCTCCACTGGAACCGCGGCACTGGGAACAGATTCACAAGGAAAAGAATTTTTGCAGTTTAATCAGGCATTCAATACTGCCTTGGCAACAGGAACTGTTACCGTGTTTCTTTCTACTTCAGCAGCTTTTATGGCAGACCCGGGAAATGGCAACCCAAATCTATTACCTCTTGGACCAGTAAGGAACTCCGGAGAAAACTTCTTTGCAATCCCATCCGGCCAAAGTACATCAAAATACACGCATGTAATTCTATGGTGCGGTTCTGTTGGGATTCCATTTGGTAATGCACAATTGCAATAGTATGGCTGGAATTAAAAAAATTAATAAAAGTTGTTTTTTCACCTCTCTTCCCCTAGCGTTATGCTTGGGGATGAGTCTTTTGCATTCCTCCGTCGCAGTTGGCCAAAGTGGATGGACCAAAGAAAAAAAAGAGGGCTTCTATCAATTAAGTTATCAATCCTTGGTTTCCAAGGATTATTACACATTAGGTGGCGAGCTACTTGAGACCAATCAGTTTTCCCAGCAATCCATAGTTTTTTATGGTGAATATGGGGTGACAGATAAATTCACCATTATCGCCAACCTACCACTTCAAACTTGGAATGGGTTTGAAAACACTCAAAAAGTAAGCGGATTGGGAGATTTAAGGCTGGAGTTTAAGCATGCAATTTTGAAAAAATACTTACCCCTAACTATTTCGGTAGCTCCCGAGTTACCAATTGGAAAAGCTAATAATTTTGCAAAAAGTACAATCAATGACTTTGAGCAGATCAACCTACCCTCCGGAGATGGGGAATTTAATGTCTGGTCCACTATAGCGACTTCTTTTTCACTTCCAAACGCACCATTATACGGAAGTATTTTCGGGGCTTATAATGTTAGAACTGAATACGATGGAATTCAATTTAATGATCAATATGCCTTGGGAGCAGAGGTCGGCTACCAAATCGCTAAAAAAGTCTGGATTAATGCCCGTTTGAATGCTTTGGCAACTGTTGGCGATGTGCTTGTGGCTACTGACTTTGTGCGAGGAGATGGTACTGAATATACCAGCATTAGCTTTGGAGCAAGTGTGCCTGTGTACAAAAAGCTTCACCTCAATCTGAATTATAGAAATTTTAATGACCTGATATTTGACCGTAAAAACCTTTATTCTTCGGGAGTTGTCAGTATCGGAATATACTACGAACGGAAATAAACGATGCAAACCTTAAACTCAAATTGGGAGGCAAGTCAAATCACTTTTCCCAGTTTCAGAAACTATTCTAAGCGAGGAAATATTTATCGTCAAGGCGAAATTTCTGAGGGCTTCTATTTGCTCAAGCATGGCAGTGTCAAACTTCAAAAATCGCTTCCAAACGGAACACAGTATATTCTGAAAATCGTCACACCTGGAGAAATATTCGGAGAGGGGAAATCAAATGAAACTTCGGCTAAAAGAAATAACACCTTTGCTCAAGCATTAGAAGACGGGACTTTAATTCAAAAAATCACGAGCAGAAACCTGTTAGAGCCTAATCTTGGTCCACAATTGTATGATAAAATCTTGTGTTCAAATTTAGAAATTACACAGCGCTTAGAGCGATTAAATTGGATGGATGCTGAAGGTAGGATCAAATTTACTTTGCATGATCTTGCTCAAAAGCTGGGAAAACGGTATGGAGATGAGACCCTATTAAAATTAAATCTCACACATGATGAGTTTGCCATGCTAACGGATTCCAGTCGACAGACAGTAACCAAAACACTTTCTGCTTTAAAAAAAGAAGGGGTAATCACTTACTCAAGAAACCGAATACTATTTAGAAATCTTGCAACCTTTAACTCATAAAAACATGAAATCGAGCATGACTCAAAAGTCATACACTGGAATTATTATAAAATGCGAGATCCCATATATCCTTTAAAAAACAATTGAAATCATATGAAAAATCTACTCAAACTCAGCCTTTCCTTTGTTATTATGCTTTTCTTATCAAGCTGTGACAGTGGCTCAATGAAAGACGCAGACAAGATGAAACCTGCCGACCAAGTCGAAGTGACAGGACCCGTGACCGTTTTAAAAACAGGAACTTTAACCGCTCAAAGTAGCACTAATACCAAAGGAATGGTTCAAGTAGTCACTAATGCAGAAGGGAAATACTTTGTACGACTTACAGAGGATTTCACCACCAAATTCAGCACAGGGACTGTAACAGTATATTTATCCACTTCCGATAGACTTCAGCTTTCCGCTTCAGGATCATTTCAATTAGTATCTATTGTAGGAAAAGCAGGAGAGCATTTCTTTCCGTTGTCCAGCGCCCCTGATGGCAAGTTCACCCATGGAATAATTTGGTGTGGGGCAGCGGCAATTCCTTTTGGTTTTGCTCCATTGAATTAAGCCTTAACATCAATTAAAAAATAAAGGAGCTATTGCAAATTTACAATGGCTCCTTTATTTTTTGGTCGGGGTGACAGGATTTGAACCTGCGACCACACGCCCCCCAGTCGTGTTTTAATACTTTATTGATAGTATAGAAATACTTTGTTTTCCTTCTTAAAGCCACAATTTAAGAATTAAAGATCACTTTTTGATACTTGTTTATTTTGTGATATTTTGTAGTTCTGTATGCAAATTGTAAGCAAATGATTTATCTTGCATACAAAGCACTAAGAATGGAAAAGATTTTTGTTTCAATAACTCTTGATAAAAGGCGAATTAAGAAAAACGGAAAATTCCCCGTTAAGCTTCAAGTGTTCCAGCCAGAACCCAGAAAGCAAAAGCTTTACAGCACTATTTTTGAATTTCAAGAAAAGGAATTTCAGAGCATTTGGGAAACCCGAAAGCCAAGAGAGGATCATAAGCAAGCAAGAAAAAAGCTTGAAGCATTGGAAACAAAAGCCTCTAAAATTGCGGAATCCTTAGAACCCTTCAGCTTTGAAGCCTTTGAAGAAAAGTTCTTCAATACTTCAAAGGGCGACTACAAAAACGCCTTCTATATTTTTGATGAAATTGAAAAACAGAAATTAGAAAATGGGGCTATTTCAACAGCTGAAAAATATAGGCTTGCCAAAACTTCCCTTCAAAATTATCTAAAGCATAAAAAGCAAGATTCAGAGAACTTAACCTTTGATAAAATCACAGTTCAATTTCTTGAATCTTACCAGAGTTATTCGGAGAATATGAAAAACCTTTCCGCTGCGACAATCGGGATTTATTTGCGAAATCTTAGGGCTGTTTATCGAATAGGAATTAAAAATGGAACTGCAAGCCTAGACCGTTACCCATTTTTTAAAGATGGCTACAAAATCCCAACCAGCAAGAAAGTAAATAAGGCTTTGACTGAATCCCAATTGAAGCAGCTTTGGGAGACAGAACCCCTTACACCCGTACAGGCAAGGGCAAAGGATTTTTGGTTTTTTTCCTATTTCACTTTTGGGATGAATACCCGTGATGTATGTGAACTGAAACACAGTTCTATTGACAGCGATTCTATCCAATACATACGCGCAAAGACCAAAAACACCAAAAAGGAACGTAGCATCAAACAAGTACCCTTGACCAATTCAATAAAACAAATAATTGAAAGGCGAAAAAAACCTGAATCCCCATACCTTTTTGGTATTCTGGACGAAAAAGAGAATCCAACCCAAAGGCATGAAAAAATTAGAAACTTCAATAAGGTTATAAACCAACATTTTAGAGCATTTGCCAAAGTCGCTGGAATAGATGCCAGCTTTGCCGATCAGATAGGCACTTACCATGCTAGACACAGTTTCACAACTGTTTCTATTCGAAAGGGGAAATCCATTGCTTTGATTTCTGAAATACTCCACGATGGCAATTTAAAGGTGACAGAAAATTATATCAACAGCTTTCCCAAAGAAGCATTTAAGGAATTAAGCAACGATTTAGAATTTTAATTGGATTCGGAAAATGATACCATACAAAATCAAAACTCTATTTGAATTTATTGAATACCTCAATTCCAATATTGACAACTTTAATCAATATGAATCTGTATTGAATGAAGCCCGTTTTTTGAAAAGGGAAAAAGGCAAGTTAAAGCCAGATCTGAATTTTTCTGACAAAATGAAGTCAGATGAACTTCAGGAAGGGATTATTGAAAAATTTGAAGTAATAAAGGAAAATATCATTATTCCGATAATAAATAAATCCATTGAACTTGATATTTGCGACTTCAACAACGAAAGGGAAAAACTAACTGGGAGTTGGCGAAATAAATATCACAGTGAAATCCATGATTTAAAGAAAAACTTCAATCGTGAAGATTTGTCTGATCTCTTTTCTTTCAAAAAGAAATACCTTGATTTTAGGATAAAAACAAAAGGTGAAACTTACTTGGGTTTGGATTTTTTCTTTGGGGATTTGGACGATGTAACAAAGGATTTATTTGATTTTTTCAAAGTAACTGATTTCAATGAATTTGAAAAATTCGAAGAAAAAGCCATTAAGGCAAGTAATATTCAGGAAGTTGGAAAGCTATTTCAGCAAGGAGCAAAGAAAATAACTTTACCGATTGACTTTCTAAATCCTTCAACTATTCAACAAGAAATCAAAAATGATGCGCTGGAACCTTATTCACTTGAAAAGGAAAAACTGAACGACTTAATTACCCATGTAAAAAGCATTGAAATAGTGAAGGGTATTAAAACCCAATACAAGAACATAAAAGGCAAGCGGTTAAAGTTGTTATTGATGGCTTTGCAGGATCTTAACCTATTACCCAAAGAAAGGATTGCCCAAAAATTTTATAACTGTTGCAAGGAAGAGTTTGGTTGGAATATAGCAAGTTACCCAGCGATGAATGATTATAAATTCAATGATACGATTGATAAAAATGAATTGGAAAGTATGAAAAAGTACATTGAAACATTAACAAGATAAAAGAAACCACTTGCACAAACTTGTATTTACTTGTATTCAAGTTTATACAACTGAATATCAATAAGTTATAACAATAAAGCGTGATAAATTTACAGCGGTAAGTATTTTAAAACTGTTGTAAAAATGTATCAAGAATTAACCTTCGACCAATTACCCAAAGCGGTAACGATGCTAACAAATGAAGTTAGCGAATTGAAACGCCTGTTGTTAGAAAAGCAGGCTGAACCCTCCACCCAGCCCAATGATAAGCCGCTATCCATAAGCGAGGCAGCGGAGTTTCTGAACTTATCAGTCCCAACCCTTTATAGCAAAGTTTCGCGCGGTCAACTGCCCGTAATGAAGCGAGGCAAGCGGTTGTATTTCTCATTGCCCGAATTAAAGGATTATCTGAAGGCTGGGCGTAAAAAGTCTAATGCTGAGATAGAGGCTGAAGCAGATCAGTATTTAATCAAATCAAAAAAAGGCTGAATCATGGAGACGAACCAAAGAAACAGCCTTAAAGTATTTTTGCAAGAGAGACAGGTACAAGGTAAGAAATTTACTATTGCATTAATAGTAAACAGCATAGAAAAAGGGACTGGAATTAGGCTTCCAGAATTAAAGAAAACCTATTCTGAGGACACCCTTTTTCAAATTTCACTACATCATGTTACCACCACAAAGAAAGCCCTTTGTACTGCTTTAAATATCCCCGTGGAGGCAGGTTGCAGGTATAAAAGAAGCTTAGAAAAGGAAGGGAAACTAGTTCAGTCAATTGATGAATTCATTTGCCCAATTACCAAGCATCCTGCACATCTAATTAGCACAAATCCGAATGAATTTGAAAGCCTATTAAAATCTAATTCCAACCAATTAAATCTATTTCGGAATGGGAGCTAAAAAATTAAATCCAGTATTTAAAAGCTTAAACCCTGAAGAAATTTTAAATCACAATAAAGAGCTTGAAAATCATTTGAAATCATTTGGGCTTTTCGATGTGAAAAATGGAAATGAATGGATTGAGCAGGCAAAAGGCAGACCTGTTCCAAAGATGCTTTTTAGTGAATTTTGGCATGAAAACGAACTTTGCATTCTGTTTGCAGATACCAATTTGGGAAAGTCAATTCTTGCCGTACAGATTGCAGACAGCATAAGTAAGGGCGAAGCGATCCAAGGTTTCAAGCTTGAAGGTGAAGCGCAAAAGGTTCTATACTTTGATTTTGAACTTTCGGACAAACAGTTTGAAAACAGGTATTCAGAGAATTTTGAAAACCATTACCAATGGAAGGGAAATTTTTTGAGGGTTGAGATTAACCCAAATGCAGAATTACCGGAACACCAACCGTTTGAAGATTACCTGAATGAATCTTTAGAAAAGACAATAATTCAAACAGGCGCTAAGATTTTAATCATTGACAATCTTACCTATTTGAAAAACGAGACCGAAAAGGCAAAAGACGCGCTGCCATTAATGAAGCACCTGAAGGCATTAAAAAGTAAATACGGACTTTCAATTTTAGCCCTTGCTCACACACCTAAACGCGACCTGACAAAACCGATAACCAGAAACGATTTATCAGGTAGTAAGATGCTGATAAATTTCATTGACAGTTCTTTTTCAATTGGTGAAAGTCACAGCGATAAGCATTTGAGATACATTAAGCAGATCAAAGAAAGGCATACTGAAAAGATATACGATTCAGAAAATGTAATTGTCTGCCAAGTTCATAAGCCTTTCAATTTCCTTCAGTTTGAATTTGTTGGCTATGGAACTGAACGAGAACACTTGAAGGAACTCACAGAAAAAGACAGGGAAAGCCGAATTTCAGAGGCATTGGAACTCAAAAAACAAAACGTCTCCAATGTTCAAATTGCCAAGCAGTTAGGTGTTTCTGAAGGAGCAATTCGAAAGTGGATTAAAAAAGGTATTGAAAATGGAAAATAAAAATGTAAGCCTCGTACCAATCGTACCAATCGTACACAGTACGAACAGTACGAGACGTACGAGAGAATTCAGATACCATTTCGACAAAAGCAGTAAAAAAATCCTTTGTCCTGACTGCCAGAAAAAAACCTTTGTCCGGTATGTGGATTCAGAAAAGAACTACCTGCCAGAGCAGTACGGGCGCTGCGACCGTGAAAGCAATTGCGGGTATTACCAAAAGCCTCCACTTGAAACCAAATGCCTGTTTGTTTCTTTTGAATCAATTTCTGAAAAGAGCAATAAGGCTTTCCAGATCCAACAAGATTCAAAGACTTACTACCTGCCAGAAAAAACGGTTTTCGAGATCCAACCTGCGGGCGCGTATGTGGCAGAATATTTCCTTCAGAATAATGCAAGCGCCCCAAATCACCTTGGAACGGATTGCAAATATTTCACACCCGAAGGAAAAGCAACAGCGGTTCTGCTCAAGCCAAAAGACCAGAAAAAACCAGAACAGGTATTTATTCCAATGGAGGTTTTTGAACAGACCTTGCAGCTGGAGCGGTACGAATTGAACGTGTTTCTTCAAAGCCTACTTTCCCGCGTGCCTTATCCTTTGGATCCTTCAGAAGTGGAAAGAATTGTTTCCCTATACTATTTGGGAACCATTGCCAGAGGTGAACGGATTGGCGCGGTAACGTTCCCGTTTATTGATTCAGTCGGTAATGTGCGAGCGGTTCAGGTGAAGCAATTTGATGAAATGAATCACACCGTTTCAACTGATTTTCTTCACTCGATTATTTCCCGCAATGCCTCCACCAAGCCAGATTGGTTGGAAGCTTACCAGAACCAAGAAACAAAGGTTTCCTGCCTGTTTGGTGAACACCTATTGCCAATATACCACAACAATCCTGTTGCCCTTGTAGAGGCACCAAAAACAGCTATTTACGGGGCGTTGTATTTCGGGCTGCCAGAATCCCAGACAGATTGGCTTTGGTTGGCAGTCTATAATTTGAGCAGCTTGAATTTAGAGCGATGCAGGGTTTTGAAAGGCAGATCCGTTTTTCTATTTCCTGACCTTTCTAAGGATGGCAAAGCCTTTCAGTCTTGGAGCGATAAGGCAGAGCAATTTGAACACCTGTTGCCAAATACGCGATTTATTGTTTCCGATTTATTGGAGCGTGCAGCAACAGAACAACAGCGATTGGCAGGGCTTGACCTTGCAGACTATTTAATCCAACAGGATTGGCGAAAATTTAGAAACCAGACTTCAGAAGAAAATGAAATCGAACGAATTGAACGACTTAAAAAGGAGATTAGAGAAACGGAAAGCGCAACTTTTGAGATTTGGAGAAAAATTGGATTGGTACGAAACCAAATTAGAAATCACCAAATTCCAGAAGCAGAGGAACGCGGAAATACAGAACTTCTTAGAGAATATCGGAAAGTTCACGGGTACCCTTAATTGAAAAAATAGACCAATACGCGCGCGAAAGAAACCAGATAATAAGATGAAAACACAAAATCCAATCCTTACCAACTCATTAAGAGATACCTTGAAAGAAGTAATGCAGACAGAGATTCAGAAGCTGCCAGAACTGTTGGAAAAGTTACCACCAAGCGAACGCCTGAACGTACTATGCAAATTGATGCCCTTTGTATTTCCAAAGGTGGAGGCAGTACACTCAAAAGAAGGTGAGCCTTTGACATGGGATTAATAGAAGTTTGTTAATTATTTAGGTTTCACAAGAAGAAATTAACCATGCCAAAACCTCATACATTCCCAACCCTATACGATGAAGCGTTTCAAATCAGTATTGCCAAACTCAAAGAATGGGGCTACCTCCACCCCTATCTTATTAAAAGTGGTACAATTACTTGGAGCAGGAACGGAAACAAAACAGGTAGTATTTCAATAAGAGTAAACACCTACAAAGAGGAGCATTACATTGAACTAGATTACAAATACAATGATACACCTCGAACTTATAAAGTAAGATTGGTTTCTATACCATCGAATTTAGGCAAAGGGGTTAATTGGTATTTTCTTTGCCCTGAAACACACAAACGTTGCCGTAAATTGTATTCAATAGGCGGTTACTTTCTACACCGTGAAGCGTTCAAGGGTTGTATGTATGAAACACAAACCCAAAGTAAGAGGCAAAGACAACTGGGTAAAACATTAGGGGTATATTTCAAGACAGATGACCTTTACAGCCAACTATTCCAAAAGCACTTTAAAAAAACTTATGCAGGAAAGCTTACTAAAAGGTATTTGAAGCTATCCAAAGAAATAAGGGAGGCTGAAAAGATCAATTTTCGAGATATTGAAAAACTTTGCTTTTAAAACATTCTAAGTTTGTACTTTTAATTAATCAAACTAATAAACCATGTCTTTTTTTGGAAAAATATTAGGCTACTTAAACCCAAAAAATCAACCAAACGGTATAATAGCATTACCTGAGGATTTCCCTCAATTCAATTACCAAATAGAGTTTTTAAAAAGGCTAAATAAAACACCTTCATCTAAATTATTTGGAGAAAACACCTATTGGGAAGGGAGATTTACTGAATTATTGGGAGATTTAACTGTAATTATCAAGAAATTTCATAAAGAAAACCTTCTTGAAATTTCTTTAAAAGAAGAAAGTCTGACCATTAAACAATTAAAGGAAATTCTAAGAGAGAACAACCTTCCTTTGGCAGGAAATAAAGAAATTTTGGCATTAAGAGTAAAAGACCAAGTACAAAATAAGTCCTACCTAAAAGGAATTGATTCGTTTTTTAAGGTAACTCGTCTAGGAGAAAATCAAATCAATTCCTACTTAGAAAAATTTGAAAGTGATTATGTCGATTTTTTAAAAAATCAAGCTGATATATTTACTTCTGGAAATTTCAGCAAGCTTGAAAAAAACCATTTTTTGCTAGATCAAGCTCATCCAGACCAAAGAAGCTTAGGCGCTAATTTTGATGAATTTACAACACGAACCAAAAGTATTTTAAATCAAATAGCATCTAGGTCGAATTTCTATTTTGATTGGAAAATGACAGATCAAGAAAGGCAGAAAATCAAAGCAGCGTTAGCAATTAGAGCAATTATTTTTTCAAACAATGAAAGATTCATTTCAAAGTATTTGGGAATCATTGACTTTTCTGAATTCAAAAAATTTTTAAATCAGTCAAACTTAGATTCAGATAGCTTATCCGAGTTTGAAATCATTGATTACTTTTTAAAATATGAATTCCAATTCCTTTGGAACAATTGTAAAATCAAAGAATTAAAAAAATTATTGGAAAAAGAACCTTCGATAAGGAGTATTGCAGGAATACAAATCATCAATGAGGGATGCAAATGCCAAGAAACATTTGGAGAAGAAAAGTTTAAAAGATTGGAAAATAATATAATTCCAAAATTACCTAGACACGCAACATGTACTTGTTTTTATAATGGGTTTTATGAGGAATAAATCATTTTATACGCAAATTGTATGCAAGTGAAAAAGGAGTTACAATTTTTTATATCATAACTCCTTAATAATCAAGTAGGGGTGACAGGATTTGAACCTGCGGCCACACGCCCCCCAGACGTGTACGCTACCGGGCTGCGCTACACCCCGATATTAATTTGAAAACCAAATTTATTAATTGGTAAATTATTCAAAAATGAAATGGTGAAAAATTTAAAAAAACGATTTCAAAAGTCCATGAAAATCTAATTGGCCAATTCAAACTCAAACTCAGTAAAGCTCTTAGAATCTGAATGAATCTTGATTTCACTTCCGTGAATTTCCAGAATATGCTTGACGATAGCCAATCCCAATCCTGAGCCTTGTACACCTTGTTGATTTTTATCGATCATGTAATACCGATCAAATAGGGATTGTAATTCCCCTTGGGGGATTCCATTTCCGGAGTTTCGGATTTTTATACAAACTCCCCCATTTGGCACTTCGCAAGCATCGATAAGAATCTCTCCTTGATTAGGTGTGTATTTTACTGCATTGTCCAGTAGATTCTGGATCACCCGATCGATCAAGGATAAATCTGCTTTGACTATTGGTAAATTCTGACAAATCTGAGATTTAATCTCTATGCCTTTGGTTTGTGCGAGAAGCTCATATTTCAAGGCAGAATCAAAAAGGAGCTCCTGTACCTTGAGTCGCTCCAACTTTACATGCATTTGACCAGATTCAAGTTTGGAAAGATCAAAAAGATCAGCAACTAATTTGGTCAATCGATCAGTAGAGTCACTGATAATTTTTAGATATTTTTCTTTTTCTTCCTTAGAAAGATTTTCTCCTTTGATTTGAAGTGTTTCTATATAGCCATTAATAATTGCAAGTGGATTTCTTAAGTCATGGGAGACATTTGCAATTAACTCTCTTCTTAGACTATCTACTTTCTTGAGTTCCTCTATATTATTCAAGATTGTATCTGCCATATGGTTAAAAGTATTCCCTAAGACGGCTAATTCTGATTTAGAATTAGATTCCGAAACTCTTGCTTTCAAATCTCCATCCTTAAATTTCTCTACGGTTCGTACAATCTCCCTCAAGTGTCTGGTAAGCCAACTGATCAAAACCAACCCGATCAAAAAGGCTACAACCAGAGTAATTAAAATGGAATTAAAGGTCAATTGCATCCAGAAACTCCCGAGCAGGCTACTAGCTATTGTTTCATATTTTTCACTTGCCAATGTAATATACACATAGCCCAAAAGCTGATTATCCTCAAAAACTGAAGTTGCGGAAAAGACAGATTCTTGTCCCGGATTTCTAGGGTCATCTCCAAGTATAAAATTATTTCCTCCCTCAGAAATAAACTTTTGAATCGGTTCAAGCTCAACCCGTTTCAATTTCACTTTTTGATCCAATACCACAAACGAAATGATCTCGCCATCAGGATCCAATAAGTAAACCTCTATCCCTGGGTTAACTGCCATCATCGAATGCATGATAATACCGAGTGCTTCTTCATTGACTTTTCCGTCTTGGAATGGATTTACCTCCTTAATTAGGTAGTCCGCTACTGATGCGTTGAGTCGTTGAGTCGTTTCCTGAAAATACCGCTGAGCAGTAGTAGCTGTAATGAATATATAGGAGAAACCAACAATTAATAGCACCACAAAGAAACTGAGGGAGATTCTCCAATAAAGACTTTTCATAAAATATCGTTAAAGTTCGTCGTTAAATCGGTAGCCTACTCCCCAAGTGGTAAGGATGTAAGTCGGTGAATTAGGGTCCTTCTCCACTTTAGAACGCAGCCGGTTGATATGTGCATTTACAGTATGCTCGTATCCACTAAAATCATAGCCCCAGATAAGTTCGAGTAATTCTCCCCTAGAATAACTTCGCCCGGGATTTCTTGCCAAGAGCATCAAAAGATCAAATTCCTTTGGAGTAAGCTCAACCCGTTTTTGATCTAGAATTACTTTTCGTTTTTTTTCATCAATTTCCAAAGAGCTAAAACGAAGCGATCCTACATCTTTTTCTACCAAAAGTGCGAATTGATCCTGTCTTCGGATAATGGCTTTGACACGGGCAATAAACTCTCTGATTTTAAATGGTTTGGTGATGTAATCGTCCGCTCCAGATTCCAACCCGATCACCTTGTCAATTTCCTCGGATTTAGCAGTGATCATCAATATAGGAGTGTAATTATCCAAAGCTCTTAAACGTTGACAGATTGCTATCCCATCCATCTCTGGAAGCATTATGTCAAGAATAATCAAATCAAACTGATTCTTTTGGGCTTCCTCAAAACCTTTCTTTCCATTATTTTGAACTTGAATTTCATAACCCAAATCCTTCAAATGAATTTGAATCAAATCTGAGATATTAGAATCATCCTCTACAACAAGTACTTTTTTCATGAGACAATTAAAAGTGATTCTGAAATTTAGTCTCTAGATCTCACGAAACTATCACAAACTAGATTTGAGCACGAAAAGTAATCACTTAAACAAAATTTAATTTTGAATGATTTTTTAATAATTCCGGAAAAATCTGGTCAAAAATTCAATTGAAATTACGGTCTGCTTAATAATCGAAACTAAAAAGGCACAATTACTTGAAATTCTGCATTATTGATACAAGTTGGCTGCTTGCTTAGAAATTCTATCTTTGCGCAATTATTATTTAAAAAAATCAAAGGAATAATATAATTGTATGGAACAGTTTCTGATTTACGGAGTCCCGATGCTGGGAATCCTTGGTTTGATTGCAATGGCAATCAAGTCTGCTTGGGTAACTAAGCAGCCCACCGGCGATGAGAAAATGAATGAATTGGCAGGGTACATCGCAGACGGTGCCATGGCATTTTTGAAAGCAGAGTGGAAAGTACTTTCTTACTTTGCAATCATCGCGGTAATTCTTTTGGCTTGGTCAGGAATGTCTGTAGAGACTTCAAGCCCTGTGATTGCAATCTCATTTCTAATCGGAGCATTTTTCTCTGCCTTGGCTGGTTATATGGGAATGAATATCGCTACCAAAGCGAACGTTCGAACTACCCAAGCTGCAAGAACAAGCTTAAAAGCTGCATTAAAAGTATCATTCACAGGAGGATCTGTAATGGGTCTTGGTGTGGCTGGATTAGCGGTATTGGGACTTGGCTCTTTGTTTATCATCTTTTACCAAGTGTATGTACAAAGTGTAGGTGCAGGTGTAAATGGTGTTGAAATGGAAAAAGCGCTTGAAGTTTTAGCTGGTTTCTCTCTTGGAGCTGAATCAATCGCACTTTTTGCAAGAGTAGGTGGCGGTATTTATACCAAAGCTGCTGATGTAGGAGCTGATCTAGTAGGAAAAGTAGAAGCTGGAATTCCTGAGGATGATGTAAGAAACCCTGCGACTATCGCAGATAACGTTGGTGACAACGTAGGTGATGTGGCTGGTATGGGAGCTGACTTGTTCGGATCCTATGTAGCTACAATTTTGGCCACCATGGTTTTGGGTAGAGAAATTGTTTCAGTGGATAATTTTGGGGGCATTGCTCCTATCCTACTTCCAATGGTTTTGGCAGGTTTAGGAATTGTATTCTCCATTATGGGAATGGCATTCGTGACGATCAAAGATGAAAAAGGTGATGTTCAAAAAGCCCTAAATATGGGTAACTGGTCTTCAATCGTATTCACTGGAATCGCATCGTTTTTTATCGTGCAATATATGATGCCAGAGACGCTATCCATCAGAGGATATGAATTCACCAATATGGACGTGTTCTATGCAATCATCTTAGGATTAGTCGTAGGTACTTTGATGTCTATCATCACAGAATATTACACTGCAATGGGCAAGCGCCCAGTAATGTCAATTATTAAGCAGTCTGCTACAGGTCACGCAACCAATATTATCGGTGGTCTTTCAGTCGGAATGGAATCTACCGTACTTCCAACATTGGTTTTGGCAGGCGGTATTTATGGAGCATATGAGTTTGCCGGTCTATACGGTGTAGCAATTGCTGCAGCAGGTATGATGGCTACTACTGCGATGCAATTGGCAATTGATGCTTTCGGCCCAATTGCAGATAATGCTGGCGGAATCGCTGAGATGAGCCAGCTACCTGAAGAAGTAAGAGGAAGAACTGATATTTTGGATGCGGTAGGTAATACTACAGCTGCTACCGGAAAAGGATTTGCAATTGCTTCTGCAGCATTAACTTCATTAGCATTATTTGCAGCATTCGTAGGAATTGCAGGAATCGATGCAATTGATATTTACAAAGCAGATGTCCTTGCAGGTCTATTCGTGGGAGGTATGATTCCATTTATTTTCTCTTCGCTTGCAATTGCTGCCGTAGGACGTGCTGCGATGGACATGGTGAATGAGGTAAGACGTCAATTCAGAGAGATTCCAGGAATCATGGAATACAAAGCAAAGCCTGAATATGAGAAGTGTGTTGAAATCTCTACAAAAGCTTCCATCCGAGAGATGATTGCTCCAGGTGCAATTGCATTGATTACTCCTATTATTGTAGGATTTGCATTCGGCCCTGAAGTTTTGGGAGGTTTGCTGGCAGGTGTTACCGTTTCAGGAGTATTGATGGGTATGTTCCAATCCAATGCCGGTGGTGCATGGGATAATGCCAAGAAATCTTTTGAAAAAGGTGTAGAAATCGATGGCCAGATCTATTACAAAAAATCAGAGCCTCATAAAGCCTCTGTTACAGGTGATACTGTAGGAGATCCTTTCAAAGATACTTCAGGACCATCCATGAATATTTTGATCAAATTGATGTCAATTGTAGCTCTTGTGATAGCTCCTCATATTTCTGAAGGACCCCACGGTGAGCCAATGGCTGAGAAAGTAGAGATCAAAAAAGAAATCCGATATGAGGATGGAAAGAAAATCACCACTGAAACAAAAACAGTAACTAAGTAAAAAACTGTTTTTCCCATAATAGGAGCTGCAACGAAAGTCGCAGCTCTTTTTTTTTTGCCAATTCTCTTAAATTTGCAAATTGTTGCATTTTTAAAAACAAAATACCGCAAAATTCAGCATTAACGAATAATATTTTTTATTAACATAAAATTTAGATTTTTGATGAAAAAAAATACAATTTATTTAAAGAATTGAACCTTTCTTACTAATTTAAGCAACAGGTATAAGAATAATTTGCTGATTGTCCGGTTTTGGGATGTTTTTTTTAGCTTCTACTGATGAGATTGATTTTGTTTATTTAAAAGTATCTAAAGGGTTCTTGATCAATGATCTAAAGGTAATTCTCGAAAAATAATGCAGAATCCATACTAGATTTAGGAAAAGCTGAAAAAACAAGCAATGATTTAACTACCTGAAAAAAACTAAAACCAATTCAATAATCTAAACTAAAATCACATGAAGAAAAGCTACGCTTTATCATTGCTTTTCCTTTTAGGTTTTCTGGTCAGCGTTCCAACTTACGCTCAACAGAATATAAAAGGGAAAGTCACGGCCGAGGAGGATGGGAATCCTCTTCCGGGAGTGAGTATCGTTATCCAAGGCACCACAACTGGAGCAGTGACGGATTTGGACGGGAACTATTCCATTTCTGTTCCCGGCCCACAGTCCGTTTTAGTATATTCCTTTATAGGATTTTCAACTAAAAGTGTGACTGTTGGGAATTCATCTACTATCGATGTGGTATTGGCTACAGAAGCATCCGAATTGGATGAATTTATAGTCACCGCTTTTGGTATTTCTCAAGAGAAAAAATCATTGGGATATGCAGCCCAAAGTATTGATTCTGAAGCAATCACTACCTCTAAACAACAAAATGTGGTAAATGCACTTCAGGGTCAAGTGGCCGGTGTACAAGTCACAAATTCAGGGGGCGCTCCTGGTCAATCTGCTAGAATTATTTTCCGTGGGATAAACTCTCTGGATCCATCTGCTGATAATCAACCTCTCTTTGTAGTGGATGGTGTACCGGTGGATAATTCTACCATCGAATCAAATGGAACGCCAAGAGGAATGACAAATAGAATAGCAGATATCAACCCAAATGATATCGAAACCATGTCTGTCCTAAAAGGCGCTGCAGCAACAGCTCTTTACGGGGTTCGTGCTGCGAATGGTGCAGTGATTATCACCACTAAAAAAGGTAAATCAGGAGTAGTTCAAATAAACTTCAATAGTTCTCTTGGTTTTGACAACTTGGTAAAGCTCCCAAAGCTTCAAGATCAATATGGTCAAGGGTTTAGCGGTGAAAGAGATGATTCCAGTTTCTGGCCATCTTGGGGAGCTAGTATTGCAGAAGAAAATGACCCAAACTATGTGTACCAAGATAATTGGAATAGGGCATTTGATACCGGCGTACAGTTTGACAATAGTTTAAGTGTATCTGGAGGAAATGAAAAAGCAACTTTCTACGGATCATTTGGTCGATTAGAACAAGATGGTATAATCCCTTTTTCATCATGGAATAGAACTACAGCTAAGCTTTCCGGAACGGTGACTGCCAGCGAGAAATTTAATTTTTCAGGATCCATTAATTTCACCAATTCAGGAGGTAATCGTGTCCCACATGATCGATTCTTGGAGCGAATGATGTATTGGTCTGAGACCACAGATGTACGAGATTACATCAATGAGGATGGCACCATGAAAACCTATGGGAATACAAATCCTATCTATGATGCAAGATTTGCTACCTATGAAGATGACGTAAATCGTGTGATTGGAAATATTAATTTCAATTATAGCCCTACTGATTGGTTGATGCTCTCTTATAGATTAGGTACTGATTTTTACAGTGACAGCAGAGAAGAAATTACCCCTGGTCCGATGGGGATTGATGGTGAAGTTGCTTTAAGTTCTACTGGATTTATAGAGGAAACCAGAATCAACAGCCGCGACCTGACCTCAAACTTCTACATCACGCTAAAAAAACAGTGGAACGAAAACTGGAACACTCAGCTAAGATTAGGAAATGATGTCTTCGAGAGAAGGTTTGATCGAATCACTGCAACAGGATCTAACTTTGTGATTCCTGGCTTTTATAACTTGAGTAATACGACTCAGATTTTTGCCAGTCAGGGTAAATCAATCCGACGATTGGTTGGTTTTTATGGTGATTTGATGGTCGATTACAAAAACTTCCTTTTCCTGAACGTAACTGGTAGAAATGACATCTCTTCCACTCTTCCTACCAACAATAACTCATTCTTCTACCCTTCGGTGAATTTGGGTTATGTGTTTAGTGAAAATTTTGAATTGCCTAGTTGGATTACTTTCGGAAAACTTAGAGCCTCTTGGGCGCAGGTAGGTAAGGATACCAATCCGCATATCTTGGGAGCCACGTTTGTTTCCCCTGCAGTTTTTCCACTGAATGGCCAAGTAGGATTCTCTAAAAACTCAGTATTTGGTGATCCAAACTTGAAACCTGAATTGACGACTTCGATTGAATTTGGTACTCAGTTCGCTTTCTTTAACAACAGAGCAAATCTGGATGTAACTTATTACAAGTCAAACTCAAAAGATCAAATCATTCCAGTTCCGATTTCTGATGCAACAGGTTTCTCCTCTTACATCACTAATGCAGGTGAAATCGAAAACAGAGGTTGGGAAATCGTCGTTGGAGGCACTCCTATAGAGAGTGGGGATTTCCGATGGGATGTAAGTGCAAACATTACAACAAACAGGAATGAAGTAAAAGGAATTCGTGAGGGTATCGATCAGATTGTGGTAGGTTCTCAATTTGGATATGCCGGCTCCACAGTTACTATGATTCTAAAAGAAGGTCAAGCATATGGAAATATTTATGGTAGTTCTTATGTAAGACCAGGGGCCCCAGAAGGTACTGAGACTCTAGACAGAGATCTGCCTCAGTTAATTGGTGCCAATGGATTTCCTGTGAGAACTGGCAGTCAATTGATTCTTGGAAATGCAGTCCCTAAATTATTTGGAGGTATCCGAAACCAATTCAGCTATAAAGGAATTGAATTTTCATTCCTGATTGACTTCCGCTCCGGACTACAGCAGTATGATCAGTTTGGCAACTTCCTTTCTGCTTTTGGTAAGCAGGAAGACTCCAATAGAAGAAATGATACGGTTGTATTCCCTGGGGTTTTGGCTGATGGCTTACAAAATGCAAAGCCAGTATGGCTTGGCCAAGGCGTAGGCCCTGACGGGGTGAATTACGGAGCGGGCTATTGGAGAAACTCTTACAGAGGTATATCTGAAAACTTTGTAAATGATGCAAGCTTTATCAAACTGAGAAATATAACCCTTGCCTACAATTTAAGCCCAACTGTATTGGAGCGAACTCCATTCAGAACAGCAAGATTCTCCGTGGCAGCGAATAATATCATCCTTTCTACTCCATGGGATGGGTTTGATCCTGAGTCGTTCTCAGCAGGTGCAGGCGGAAACGCTGTAGGATTTACCGGACTTGGATTCCCAGGTGTGCAGAGCTTCTTCTTCACCTTGAATTTAGGACTATAAACCTCTAAAAATCAGAAACATGAAATTACATAATAAGATAAGAGCAATAATGGGTGCCTCCTTGATCCTTTCAGCTTCAGCTTGTGAAAGCTTTCTGGATGTCAACGAAAACCCAAACAATCCGGAAGATGCACCTATCTCTGGCTTGATGACTAACATCACGTACGAGACCTCTCTTAACGTCTTCAGATCAGGAAGTGCGGTAAGTAACTATGTGCAATACCTTGCCTCTCCAAATCCAGACAGTGGTTCGGACACCATGGAACCATTAGATTTTAGCGGGACTTGGTTCAGCTTGTACAATGTCATGACAGACTTAAATGAAATGAATAAAAAAGCTGAAGAAGCTGGTTCACTTCATTACCTAGGTGCAGGCCAGGTGTTAATGGCTTTGAATTTAGGAATGACAGTGGATTTATTTGGTGACGTCCCTTTTTCAGAAAGTTTCAACTTTACAACTGTAACGCCTAAATATGATGATGATCAAACCCTTTATGGAAATATCATCAGTTTACTCGATCAAGGAATAGCAAACCTTCAAGGCACTACTTCGATTTCGATTGGAAATGACGACTTTATCTATGGTGGAGATGTGGCCACTTGGATCAAATTTGCAAATACCTTAAAAGCAAGATATCTGATTCATTCCAGAGGTGGCTCGGGCTTCAGTGCTGCAGAAGTTTTAGCAGCCACAACAGCAGGTTTTTCCTCCAATGCCGACAATGCTGAAGTGATTTTCTTTGAACAACGCTTTAACCCTTGGGCTCAAGTGGCAATCAACAACTCTAACTTGTTGCTTGGCGGATGGATTTCCGAGCAATTTATAGAAGCACTTGACGGTACATCTTATCCCGCAGTGGATCCAAGATTGGCTCTAATGGTGGGAACTACCGACGATGGAGAGTTTGTCGGGACTGTAAATGGAGCAGGTCGTGGAAACGCACCTGAACAAGGTGCAAGATCTACTTTGATCCCTGGACAGTATTATACCTCAACATTATCCCCTGTCTTAATAGCAACATATGCTGAGTTAAAGTTTATTGAAGCTGAGGCCGCATTCGATACAGATAAGGCTAGAGCTTTCGATGCATATATGGAAGGAATCGAGGCGCATATGGATATGTTAGGTGTAGCTGCCGCTGATAAAGCCACTTACCTTTCTGATCCAAGCGTCAACGTAGGTGCGGCAGATTTGACTTTAGATTTGATTTTCAAGGAGAAATGGGTAGCCATGTTCCTTCATCCGGAAAGCTGGAATGATGCCAGAAGATTTGATTATAATTATAAAAACTTTAGTCCGCCAGCTAACCTAAATCCTAATTTGGGAGGGAATCTAATCAGGCGTCTCGCCTATCCGGATAGTGAAATCAGTAGAAATGGACAGAATGTTCCTTCGGTGACACTGCTAGATCGAATCTGGTGGGATCAGTAAAATTTCTTTCATCCTTAAAGTCTCCTGCCCTAAAGCAGGAGACTTTTTTTATATTAATCGAATGAAAAACATTCTTCTCGGGCTTGCCATACTACTGAGTTCCTGTACAGTCCAAAAAATCAATAAATCATTTACCAAAACCGATGTATTTGAACAAGGTCATTTGGGTTTTATGCTTTTGGATCCGGATAAAGGAAAAGTTTTGGTAGATATCAATTCAGATAAATATTTTATTCCCGCCTCTAACACAAAACTTTTTACTTTCTATACCGCCTATACCGTTCTGGGAGATGAGTTAGTGAATGGCTTGAATTACCTCGAAAGAGGTGATTCATTGATTTTTTGGGGAACAGGAGATCCTAGCTTTTTACACCCTGATTTAAGAAATGAAGTCGCTTTGGACTTCCTCAAAAACTCCGGAAAACAGCTTTTCCTCTTGGATAATTTTGAGCAGGTAGCCGCATTTGGTCCTGGTTGGTCTTGGGATTGGTACAATTATTATTTTGCAACTGAGCGATCCGCATTTCCAATCTATGGCAATGTCGTCCGATTTGATAAAAAAGAAGAAAATTCAATTTTTGAGATAATTCCATCTCGCTTCAAGAACCGATTAAAAGCAGAAAAACCAGAAAACTGGAAAGGATACAATTTCCGGAGAGATCGATTTGACAACCTTTTTACCTATCAGATTCCCGATAAATGGGAAGGGACATTTGAGACAGACATCCCTTTTGTGACCTCAGCTGAGCTTGCCTCCCTCATGCTTTCTGAAGAGCTCGAGAAAAAGGTGACTCTTATCCACAATCAAAATTACTTCAATTCAGACCCTAAAAAACTCCAAACTGCCCCTGCCGATAGCATCTATGCGCAGATGATGAAAATCAGCGATAATTTTCTAGCGGAGCAATTACTGCTTCTGGTATCCGATCAATTAAATAACAAATTGAGTACTTCTGATGCCATTTCATACGCCAAAGAAAATCTATTGGCAGACCTTCCTGACGAGCCAGTTTGGTATGATGGCTCAGGACTTTCAGCGCGCAACATGTTCACTCCAAGAAGTATAATCGGTCTTTTGGGAAAAATCAGAACAGAAGTTCCGCTCGAAAAGATAAAGGCCTATTTCCCTGCTGGAGGTGAATCAGGAACAATCCGGAATTGGTACAAAGCTGATGAAGGCCAACCTGCCTATATCTATGCCAAAACAGGTACGCTCTCGATGAGCAATGCGCTCAGCGGATATCTAATCACCAAAAGCGGAAAAGTCCTCCACTTCTCCTGTATGATGAATAACTATGCAAAACCTTCGAGTGAATTGAAAAAGGAATTAGAAAAGATCCTTTATCTGATCCATGATCGCTTTTAACATGAATCCAATCGCACAAAATCCTGAATATGATTCGCTGAAGTCTCAAATTTCAGAATTACTTCTGATAGGAAGAACTCAGGCCAGCCAAGCCATAAATAATATCCTAGTCCAAACCTATTGGCAGATTGGGAGACATATCGTCGAATTTGAGCAAAAGGGGAAAGAAAAAGCAGATTATGGAACTGCTATTCTAGACAGCCTTTCAAAGGACTTAAGCTTAGAATATGGAAAAGGATTTTCAAGATCAAATTTATTTCAAATACGATCCTTCTTTTTGAAATTTCAAAAAGTCCAGACACTGTCTGGACAATTGTCTTGGAGTCATTACTGTGAAATAATTAAATCCGATAATGATTTGGAAATCAGCTTTTATACAAAAGAATGTGAAAAAGAAAAATGGTCGGTCCGTGAGTTGAAACGTCAGATGAAGAGTATGCTTTTTCATCGTTTGGCACTAAGTAAGGACAAAGAATCCGTTTTAAAATTAGCTGAAAAAGGAAGTGAAATCCATAAACCTCAGGACATCCTCAAAGACCCTTATGTATTTGAATTTCTCGGTCTAAAAAATCCTAATACTTATTCAGAAAATGAATTAGAAACAAGCCTTATTGAAAATCTCCAAAACTTCTTACTAGAGCTTGGGAAAGGTTTTGCATTCATTGGAAGACAATATCGTATTTCGCTGGGCAACAGACATTTTTTCGTGGATTTGGTATTTTATCATCGCATTCTAAAATGCTTTGTCCTTATTGACTTGAAACGCGGGGAGATTGATCATCAGGACATAGGTCAGATGAATTTATACCTCAATTATTTTCGAAAAGAAGAATCCACAGAAGGTGATAATCCGCCAATTGGGATAATACTTGGTGCATATAAAGATCAAATTCTTGTAGAATATGCTACTGAAAACATTAGTAATCAACTCTTTGTAAGTAAATATCAATTCTATCTTCCCGATAAAGCTGAACTTGCTCACGAACTCGAAAAACTTTTAACCTCCAACTAAAACCTATGCAACGAACTCTTTCACTTCTATTCATTTTACTGCTTCCGATCGTACTTTACGCACAGTCCTTTACGATGGAGCAAGTAGCAAAATTCAGCTTTCCTTCTGAGTTGACTTCTTCCCTAACGGGCGAAAAAATCGCTTGGGCAATGAATGAACAAGGAAAACGGAACATCTATTTGGCAGAAGCACCTGACTTTGAGCCTAAAAAACTAACTCCATTTATCAAGGATGATGGGCAAGAAATCAGCAGTTTACAATTTAGCCCAGATGGAAACTGGTTAGTTTTTGTCAGAGGCGGCGATCATGGCGGCGGAAATGCATCCTCGACTGTAAACGCAGAAAATCTGCTTGAACTCCCAAAAGTAGAAATCTGGAAAATGAATTTATCGACCAAGCTTTTACTTCCGGTAATGGAAGCTGATTCCCCTCAATTTGGGTTTCCTGCTCGATTGATCTTTTTGAAAGGTGGACAAATCTGGGAAACGGATTTAAATAGCACTGAAAAGCCTAAGCAATTATTTGAAGTAAAAGGCTCAGTAAACGGAATGCAATTTTCTCCCGATGGAAAACAATTAGCCTTCACAGTAAACCGGGGAAGCCATTCAATTATGGGGATTTATCAAGACTCCAATACTCCTATCCGATGGATTGAACCTTCATTTCACCGAGATACGAACCCTCAGTGGTCTCCGGATGGAAAATCCATCGCATTTATCCGCACATTGGGTGGCAAAGGCGCCGCATTTCCACTTTTAGAACCTCGACACAACCCTTGGGAGATCTGGGTTGCAGATGCAGCATCTGGAAAGGGCAAAAAGCTTTGGAAAGCACCGGAGACACTTCGAGGATCCTATCCTTATCCCTTTTTCGCTTTTGCCAATAATGACATAATCGTGTATCAATCCTATGAGGATGGTTGGCAGCACTTGTATTCACTTTCTGTTTCAGATCAAAAATCAACTCTGCTCACCCCAGGGAATTACATGGTTGAACAAATCAAGTTGAGTCCAGATGGACAAAAGTTGATTTTTTCTGCAAATACCGGTGAATCACCTGAGGATTTGGATCGAAGACATATCGGTTCTGTTGATCTTTCCAGTAACAAATTAACTTGGGAAACCTCCGGAACAGGAATAGAGGCTTACCCGGTTTGGATTGGAAATTCTGGTAAAATGGCCTTTTTCAGTGCCACCCCCCTGCGTTCTCATTTAATCGCCATTAAGGATGAGGCTTCTATCAAACTCTTGCAGGAGAATATAATCCCTGCTGATTTTCCCCAGAATAGTTTGGTAACCCCAAAGCAAGTAAGCTTCAAAGCGCTCGATGGGACCACAGTCTATGGGCAGTTATTTGAAAAAGAAGGAGGTGCTTCGAAAAAACCAGGCGTGATCTTCGCTCATGGAGGTCCTCAGCGTCAGATGCTTTTAGGATGGAGCTACATGGATTATTATTCAAATACCTACGCCATCAATCAGTACTTGGCAGAGTTAGGTTTTGTAGTACTTTCAGTTAATTACCGATTAGGGATAGGTTATGGATATGAGTTTCACAGACCTGCAAACGGCTATTACCAAGGTGCGGTGGAGTATCAAGATATCAAGGCAGGAGGAGAATTTCTTGCCAACTTAACTCAGGTTGATGGGGATAAAATCGGGATTTATGGTGGCAGCTACGGGGGATTTTTAACTGCACTTGCCTTGGCCAGAGATTCGGATTTATTCAAAGTCGGAGTGGATATTCATGGAGTGCATGATTTGGATGGACGATACGACTTGCCCGAAACTTACGAAGTGGCACCAGACTATGAAAAAGCGAAGAAAGTCGCTTGGGACTCCTCACCCATTTCGGATTTAGCTACTTGGACATCGCCGGTTTTGTTCATCCACTCAGATGATGATCGTAATGTCAATGTAAGCCAAACAGCAGATTTGATCCGGAGATTTGAGGAACTCAAAAAACCATACGAATCCATACTAATTCCTGGAGATACCCATCATTGGATGAAGTGGGAAAATATGGTTCGTGTAGATCAGGCTACAGCAGATTTTCTCAAAAAACATCTGATGAATTGATGCTGAAGCTACAAGACCTCCATCATATTGCGATTATCTGTTCGGACTACGAACGGTCAAAAAAATTCTATACCGATATTCTAGGCTTGGAAATAATTCAGGAAGTTTTTCGGGAAAAGCGTGATTCTTATAAGCTTGATTTGGCATTGAACGGGAAATATATGATTGAACTATTTTCTTTCCCTAATCCACCCCAACGAGTCTCAAGACCTGAAGCTGCTGGTTTGAGGCATTTGGCATTTTCAGTAGAGAACCTAGAATCTGTCATTCATTCCCTTCAAAATCAAGGAATATGGTCGGAGCCTATTCGAGTGGACGAGTTTACCGGAAAGCGGTTTACTTTCATCGCAGATCCTGATGATCTCCCGATTGAGTTTTATGAAATATGTATATCCGCAATCTTGCCAGTATGATTAAATCGAAGCAATGATGAGTCTGTCAAAGAGTTTTTGACCGAAGTATCTTCTGTTGAGCTTGTAACAAAACTCGTCCAGGTAATTC
>NZ_JAQWXX010000071.1 GCF_029254265.1 Algoriphagus sp.
CGGATTCCCTCCATTTACAGAAAAGGGAATAGTATTCTTCGTTGCTTACGTTTTTCATCCTGCAACATTATACAGTCAGGAGGCCTTTAGCAATATGGGGTTGATCGGATGGATACAAATAAAGGAGCACAAACTACAAAGGGATTTCTCTGCTTAAACACCTCAAAAACGTCTGTCTGATCCCATTTGGAAATCACTATTTCAGTGAATGCCCCATTTTTCCCAATTATACGCTGAAAGTTTTTTCCTTCCTGATTATAGAAATACCTAGATCCGGAAACAGTTATAAGATCACCTTCGATGAAAGAAACTTGATGATGGATTTTTTTTGACAAAAGAAGATCATCTGAATCCAAAAACTGGAAATAATCACCTTTAGAAATGGATAATCCTTTATTTCTTGCATGACTTAGCCCCTTATTTTTTGGGAGACAAATCAATTTAAAACGTTGATCTTTTTTTACCCAGGAATCTGCGATTGTAACACTTTGATCAAGACTTGCATCATCAACGATAATACATTCCCAATTCAGGTAGACCTGATCAGATACACTTTTCAGACACTCATCTAGAAATTGCCCCTGATTATATGATGCGATAATAATAGAAATCAATGGGCGATGCATGTCAGGATATTATTTAACCTCTCATAAATTAAAGGTCATTAAATAGTTTTTGATGAGAAGAATTCCAAAAATCCGGATCTGATAGAATCTCATTGAATAGTTTAAAACTATCCCCTTTTCCAAAACCAAAAACAGGTTCGGATTTCCCCATTGTTTTGGCTTTTTCAATCGACTTCTGAATGGATTCCGGATCAAAGTCAGAATGAATGATTGTCTCTCCAAAGGCTCTATTTTGCTGTCTGGTTCCTAGATTGATGCTTGGAATCCCATAATAAGGAGCTTCTCTAATGCCTGCACTACTATTTCCGATGATAAAATCGGATTTTTTTAAGATTGTGAGAAAGTATTCAAATCTTAGGGATGGAAATATTTTAAACCTGTTGTTATTGGAAAGTCTTTTAAATTCATCTAGAATTTTGGAAGTCCCCATGTCATTATTCGGATAAATTACCACGTAGTTAGAGTCATCTTCCAAGAGCGAATCCACCAAAACTTTGGCATATTCTCCAATCTGGGCATACTCTGTGGTGACCGGATGAAACATTAAGACTGAGAACTTCCTAAATGGGATTTGATAGTAATCGCAAACAGTATCCAGATCAGGTAATTTATCAGAAAACATAATATCTATGTCTGGCGAGCCGATGACAAAAACCTGATTTTCTAATTCCCCCATTTGAATGAGTCTTTTTTTGGCCAGCTCATTCGATACAAAATGGATATGACTGAGTTTACTTACTGAGTGTCGGATCAATTCATCGATGGTACCTGAAACTTCTCCCCCTTCAATATGGCCAACAAGAATATTATTCAAGGCTCCAACTATGGCTCCGGCTAAGGCTTCTACCCTATCACCATGAACCATAATCAAATCCGGCTTATTTTCTTTGACAAAGCCTGATAGCCCGTCAATGGTTTTTGCCAAAGTTAGATCCATACTTGCTTCAGAAGTATAGTTTATGAATTTGAATATATTTTTGAATCCTGATTTTTCTATTTCAATTACGGTCTCTCCATATTGTTTATGCATATGCATACCAGTAGCGAAGATATGGACCTCAAATTCAGGATTATTTCGACATACTTCAATCAAGGATTTGATTTTACCGAAATCAGCTCTAGTTCCAGTCAGAAATAATAATCTTTTCATTTATTTTTCGATTGTTCAAAGAGGACGTACCACAATAGGAAAAAACCGGTTTTAAAAACATAATAAGTTTCTATTAGAAAAATCTTAAAATAACCGAACCAGCTTCTTCCCATTTTAAGGAAGACTTGACCTATTGTGACTTTCTTCCCCCATATATCTCTATTTCCTAATGTTTCGTCCTTAAATCTTTTATAATTGGAGGCTTGAGATCTTTTGAGATCATAACAAAATACCGCAGGAACCATTTCAACATCATACCCCTCATTTAATACTCTTACCGTCCATTCCTTATCCTCAAAAGTCACGATATCATCTTTAAAAGGATGTTTTCTCCATACTTCTTTGGAAAAAGCAGAACCACAAAACATTAATCCCGCCCGATTAGGGTCATCTTTTGACTTTATTCCATTGATCATTAGTTTGTAATCACCTGATCTATGAACAGCCCTTACTCCGGCGAGGTTATCGTTCTCGTTAAATTTGGCTTTTATAATCTGAAAGAAATCCTGACTAACCGGAAAAGAATGTGCGCTAAACATGACTACAATTTCATGTGATGCGGAAGTAGCTGCAAGATTAGCACTACTACCATAGCCGAAGTCGACAATAGTGACGACTTTTGCCCCCATCTCTTCTGCTATTTCTATACTTCCATCGACAGATTCATTATCTATTACAATGATCTCGTCGATATCCTCTTTGTACCGATTATTTAAATTCTTTAGCAAGAATTTAAGACTATCCTTTTGATTTTTATTTCGGATGAGAACCGAAACTTTCTTACTCATAGTCAGAGAATTTTAGGTGCTGATCTTTTTTGATGAAATTCTTCGAGTTTTTCCCCAATACTTCATTAAATCTCTCAGCCAAAACCTGACCAGTCCCTGGTCTTTTTACCCAGATATTATCTTTTGTAAACAGTTCTCCCTCATTAATATCTTGAATCGCTACCACTGTGGCAAAAGCAAAATCGCTGGTTACCTTTTCCTCTTTAGCAGGTTCTTTCTTTCCCCCTCGCATTTGAAAGATCAGATTTGAGCCTTTAATCAGTTCTGCTGTTTCGGATTCATCCATAGAACAAATAATATCTGGTCCATTTCTATCCATGGAATCAGTAAAATGTCTTTCCAAGATAGATGCTCCCAATGCTACAGCAGCGAAGCAAGCGTGATTACTTACCGTATGATCACTAAGGCCAACAGGTATACCTGGAAAAGTCTCCATTAATTGTTGCATAGCACCCAATCTTACCAAATGATAAGGAGTAGGATATAAATTGGTAGTATGTAGCAAAGCCAAGGGAACATCAAATTTACTGATTGTCTCCACGGACTTCCTTACACTCTCCAAAGTGTTCATTCCTGTGCTCAGGATCATTGGTTTTCCAAAGGAAGCGATGTGCTCTAAGAGTGGGAGGTTATTACACTCTCCACTTCCAATTTTGAATGCGGGAACATCCATTGCCTGGAGACGATCTGCGGCTGCTCTTGAAAAAGGAGTGGAAATAAAAATCATTCCTTTTGACTCAACATAATTTTTGAGTCGAATTTCATCCTCTTCGTTTAATGCGCAGCGCTCCATAATTTCATATATGGATACTTTTGCGTTACCTGGAATTACATTTTTGGCTTCCGAACTCATTTCATCTTCGACAATATGAGTTTGATGCTTTACAACTTCTACCCCAGCCCTCGCTGCAGCATCAACCATTTCAAAAGCTGTTTTCAGGCTTCCTTCATGATTAATACCTAATTCTGCAATGACTAAGGGAGGGAAATTTATTCCAATTTCTCTGTCTTTTATTTTAAAAGGTTTCATTTATATAATTTTCTATTAAATATTCTGCGAGAATAAGATCATCCGGTTCATCTATATCTACTTGAGCATAAATGTGATCGATAACCATGGGAAATACATCATCACCTATAATTTTTTCCTCTTGAAGGAGTAAGTCTATTTTAGTGATGTAGAGAAGACCATTTTCAAAAAACAAAGGCTCAAGATCTTGCATTCTCTGACCCGGGAGATAGTTTTTTGGAAAGAAGTAATCCTTATCAATGGTTCCAAACTTCTTGTTGAGTCGACTAAACGTACAAAGACTTGATCTATCTGAGGAATTGAAAAGCTCAAGACTTTTTGAAAGTAGTTCTGTCGGTCTAAGCGGATTTGTGACTTGTAATAAAATAACTGCATCACAGGCAATATTCTTATTTTGAAAAAATACCACCTGATCCCGTAGCACTGCCGCTGTGGATGTGAGGTCGTCTGCCAATGCCTCTTCTCTACGATAGACATTCACATCGAAATCTTTGGCTAGTTCTAATAACTCGTCATCATCCGAATTTATCCAAATCTGACTCGCAGGAATTCCTTCCTTAAGCGCAAATTCAATAGAATGCTGGAACAAAGGTTTTCCGGCTAAATGTGTCTTATTTTTTCCTGGAAATCTTTTCGATCCTTTTCGAGCGGGAATAATTACCTGATAGTTCAGTAGGGACATGCTGGATTTCGAAAATCGCTTTGTGCTTTTACCTCATGGTATAATTTTCAAAAATACTTTAAAAAAACTTAAAGAAGGTCAAATAACCTGTAGATTTTGATCCAAAACACAAACCTGTTCATTCGCAAAAGTTTTTTTTGCATTTGAATCCTAATTTCAAAAAATATAAAATTAGCGAAAACAAAAGCTTTGAATGAAAGCGCTTTTTCAGAGTGAAAAAACTCAAATATTCTTAAGTTATTTCCCGTTGGATAAATCAGGTGCTCCCCGATCAATTTTCATGGATATTTTTATAAATTTTCTTTAAAAAATCAAAAATAATTAAGTCCAAATTCATTAAAAATATACTCAGAATTAAATTTTAATTAATTGAAATTCAATTAATTAAAATTAAAAACTCAAATTATAAACTAATTTTTATCACCTTTTAAAGTGTTATTAATCAATTTGTGAATTATTATTTCTTTTTTATCAGATTTTGAATCGAAAAATTCCGTCTACATTCGCGTCAAATTTCTAATCTCTTACATTTTATGTGTGGAATTTCAGGTATTGCCAGCCATTCTTTAAGGCCAGAATATACCAAAGAATCTGTAGAGAAAATGTGTAAAATCCTCCATCACAGAGGACCAGATAACACCACTATCTCTTCTTACCAAGATGCCGTGTTTGGGCATAATCGTCTCTCCTTAGTTGATTTGAACGAAAGGTCAAACCAACCTTTTGAGAATGATAAATTTGCCTTGGTCTTCAACGGTGAGATCTATAATTATCTTGATCTCAAAAAGGAATTGATACAGAGCCATCAGCAGGTTTTTGTAACCACCTCGGATACTGAGGTGTTATTCTTCGGGTTAATTCATTGGGGTCTGAAATTAACTCTAAAAAAACTCAAAGGTATGTTTGCCTTTGCCTTCTATGATTTTCTTGAAGGCAAAGTCTTACTCGCCAGAGATCGAACTGGCATGAAACCGCTATTTTATAGCACAAAAAATAGTAAACTAGTCTTTTCTTCTGAATTAAAAGGGATATGGTGTCTCGACGAGTATAGGAATCTCAACCACAGATTCTTGAGCCTGGCAGCTTTTGGGGAATATGAATACTCAAGAATTATCACTGCGCTGACAAATGTAAAACAATTGGAACCAGGTACTTTTTTGGTTTATGATATACCTTCAGGGAAAAGTGAAATTGAATTTTACTTCAGAATGTCAGACTATGTCTCAGAAGAGAAATTCCTAAAAAGAGAACTTCAAAAAGAATCTGAAGTACATTCTGAATTTGAAAATATTTTCACTAAAACTGTCCATTCGGTCATGGCAGCAGATGCGAAAATGGGGGCCTTTGTCAGTGGTGGTGTTGATTCCTCCCTTTGTGCTGGAATCGCTTTTCAAAAAAGCCCAATTTCCTTATTCACATCTAACGTAGTAGGAAAACATTCTGAACTTGAAAACTCAACCTATTTGGCAAAAGTATTAAATGCCGAATTACATCAACATGATTTTACTTATGACTTGTTTCTGAAATTATGGGCCAAAACAACTTGGTATTATGAATCACCTATTCTATCACATCCTAATGCAATTCCATTCCAGTTTGTAAGCCAACTGGCAAATGCGAATTCCTGTAAGGCAGTGCTAACTGGTGAGGGTTCTGATGAACTTTTCCTAGGCTATCCAAGACTGCTAACCCGAAGACTTGATAAAATCATTCAATTCCCTTTCACATTAATAACTAGTGTGTATAAAAAAGTACCTGGTCTTCCTCGCTACCTCAATCTTGATAAGAACAATTTCCAAGAAGATTTTTCAAAACTGTTGACAGGATATGAATTCTCAGAAAAGGAGGTAAAAAACCAAGAAGTCTACGGGTTTATAAAGGATAAAAATAATCAGATTGATCAAGCTATGACTTTAAACATGCTAGAAAGAAGCATTCATAGCTTACTCTGGAGAAACGATCGAATGGGAATGATGCACAGTATAGAATCGAGATTTCCCTTTTTGTACGAGGATGTTTTAGAGTTCGCAGTAAACCTTCCAGTAAAGTATAAAGTTGGTAATAGCTCCAAATTTCACAATTTCAAACACCCATTTCGGATAGATAAGCACATCGTTCGTAAATTAACCCAAAAGGTTCTAAACGAAAAGCTTGCCTACATCCAGAAAAAAGGATTCCCTGTTTCTGGGCTTATGAATGTTCAAGTTGAAAAAGACTTTTTTAAAAATGGGTTTTTGGAAACAGCTCTTGATCTAAACGAAAAAAGTTTAACCCTACTTAAAAGAAATTGTCACCCTTACTTACTGGCCAAGTTAGCTTCGGTAGAAATTTGGGGAAGTCTTTTTCTTTCAAATCAGTCTATGGAAGAAGTAGAGGATAGAATTATGAGTCATATTAAAATGGTCCCTTGATACAGATGAGGCTTAAAAAAAACGGATAGCTGCTAAGCGGCTATCCGTTTTTTTTACCTTTTATGCTATATAGGGAGATTTATCTAATCAGAATAAAGACCCCTGCTCTTTCAATTTTTATACCATTCCTTGAGGTGAAAACTCCTCTATACACATAATTACCATTTGGTGCATCCTTACCATTAAGTGTACCATCCCAACCTATGTCCTCGAGAGATGTGGCCTTATAGATCAATTCACCCCAAGTGTTGAATATGTAGAATTCCATGCTTGCAATCCCTCTATATTCAGGTTTGAAATATTGGTTTTTATTTCCCTGAGGAGTAAATGCATTTGGTATAATGACTTCAAAATCATCTATGACGTTAACTACCATTTCATAAATAGATTCACATCCTATGTCATCTACTACTCTTAGCTTCACGTTAAATGAACCAACTTCATTATAGGTATGAACTGGATTCTCTTCATTACTTGTAAATCCATCTCCAAAATCCCAATTCCAAATCACAGCATTACCTCTCGAGAGATCATTAAAATAAACGTCTTCTCCCAACGGGATATCTTCATTTTGGAAGATATTTCCTCCACCAAAATCAACAAGATAATTGAACTCGGCTTCAAGTAAAGTTTGTGAAATAACTACAAGAATACGTTGAGGCTGATTCCAGCAAGATGTCCCTTTAACCGCACTGCTTACTCTATAATCACCCGAAAGATCTACAGACACCAACTCATCCAGTCTCATAGGTGATCCATTTGGTGAAACCACATTGTAATCATAAACCGCTGGATTAAACCCTTCGATATAGGCTGTAAGATCAACGGTGCCTGTTGGATCACAAACAATTGATGGATTTGAAACTCTTAGGTTTGGAATTTCAATCACCTTGACAATTGCTTTCTCAGGTACAGTACTACAAATATCCGTACCACTGGCCAAAACGAAATACTCATAAGGTGATGAGTTTGCAAGAAGCCCTTCCACAGCTAATTGTCCGTCTGAAGAAATCGAGTAGGTAAGATCACCAGTTGCTCCCACCGGAATAGGATTGGAGGCTTGGGCATCAAAATACCAAGTAAATTGGGTGTCGCCGTTATTAACCAATGTTGTTGGAATCAATGTGGCTATTTCACCCTCGCAAATACTTACATCATCGACCAGAATCGAAGTCGGGATATTTTCGATTTGTACCAAATTATCAAAAGTGATACTACAAGATCCAGCATCCCTTACTCGTATAGAGTAAGTACCCGCGTCTAAGCCTGTGAAGGAGATTGAACCATCAGCTTGGGTATTTTGGGTAGAAATCACCGTCGAGTTCCGTATCAAATCTACTTCATACCCTCCAAATCCGCCTATTAGGCTAAAGCTAATTGAACCGTCTGATTTACCACAAGTCGCATCAATTTGATTTAAATCTTGAACCTCAATTGGACTGGCTGGACCAGTTACCTCTTGATCTGAAATAATCAAATCACAACCTTGACCAGAACGAACAGTAACGGAGTAGATACCCTGAGGCACATTAAAGACATTAGAGCTTTGGAAATTAACTCCATCTAAGCTGTATTGAAGACCGCCGGATCCGCCGGATGCATTGACAGTAATTATTCCTCCTTCACCAAAGCACTGCTCAGCTGTGATGGAGATCGTTGCATTTGGCACCTCATTGACTTGGACCAAAGAGTTTCCAACAAAACCTGGACAAACATCCGGTCCCGTAGCTGTTGCATAAAACGCATATGGACTGGAATTATAAGAAAGACCCGTAATCGTTAACTCTCCGGCTGAAGAAATTTCATAAATCACACCATCTGAAGCTGGGTTTGGACTCGATTCTATAGGTTGAGTACCTGCTTGATCAAAAAACCATTGAATCGTAAAATCAGATACAGGAGGATCCAATCTAGGGACCAAGGTCACAGGTGAACCCTCACATATTTCTTCATTATCAATCAACAATTGCGTAGGTCCATCAACCAATTCTATTATGTCAGAAACAATTGTACAACCCTTATCATCAATTACTTCAAGAGTATATTGACCAATGCCAAGATCGTTAAGGCTAAAAGAATTTACACTCTGAGAGAAGGAGTTAAGCAGTAGACCATCTTTAAAGACATTGACCGTATAAGGTGCCCATCCACCAGTTATTTGTCCTTGTATTTTTCCATTATCAGCGCCACATCCTGGGTCTAGTTGAGTTATTCCAGAAAGTAAAAGTTCTGAGTCAGGTCCCTCAATTGTAAGGGGAATTATTTGATTACAGCCCGCAGGAGTCAAAACTTCAAGAGAATAATTACCAGCTGCAAGTTCCAATTCCTCTAATTCTGAGAGTGTAAGGACAACACCACCATCCAATGAATAAGTATATTCAGGCATATCCCCTGAAATCGATAGTATTTTACCATCTGTCCCCCCAAAACATGAAACTGGAGAAGTCTCAAATACCATGTCAGGGTTGCCAAATACAGTTACCTCAACTTTGATCTCCTGTCCAGTACAAACAACATAGAAATAGAAGTCATGTACACCAACAGGCAGGTTAGCTATAGTCAATTGAGGGTTAATCCAATCCGTATCATCTATAGTATAAATAATAGAAGCATCATCAGGATCAGGTCCATTTGAAATCAAGCCTACTTGCCCAGCATCTTTGTACCACATGATATCTGTGGGAGAAGTAGGTACAGGAGGATTAGGAGCAATGAAAACAGGACGAATAGTAGCTTCTTCTCCGATACAAATATCGATTGGAGGTACTAGTTCATAAACAGGATCAGGCAACTCGTCGATTACAAAAGAAAAAGTCTCTGAACAACCGTTGCTATCCGTAATTGTAACAAAATACTCTCCCGGATAAATATCCTCAAGTCCAGTCAAAGTTCCGTTGGAAAGAAGTTCTCCTGAAAGGGCGTCGTCTTTTCTCCATTCAAAAGAATAACTTCCTGTTCCGCCAATCACCTGCAAATTCCTGATTGCACCATTAGGCAGATCACAGGAGGCGCTGATCAGATCAGGAGTATTAATTTCAATTTGAGTAGCCGTAGTTTCAATAAGCACATCAGTAAAAGTGGTCAAGAAACCAACAGTAATTGATGGATCAGTAATATAAACCGTATAGTTTCCTACTGGTAAATTTTCAAAGACTGGTGAGGATTGCCAATTAATTCCATCAAGACTAAAACTTAATGGAGGATTACCCCCAACGATATTTTCTAGGGATATACTACCATCACTTCCTCCAAAGCAGGTTACCGGAGTGCTGACAACATCTGCAGTCAATGGAGATTTCACGACTACAGTCGCTTCTGTAATAGCCACGCATATACCCGGACCACTTATTTCATAATAATAAGTGTATGTTCCTGGGTTGAGTCCTGAAATTGTAAGTACATCGTTAGCATCTATTTCATAAATAACCCCATCTGGAGCTGGGTTTGAATCGGAAGTTATGATTTGAGTTACAGCGGAATTAAAATACCAGGTCAGGGTAAACACTGCACCGCTTGGAACAGTAAGGTCTGGCGTCAGGGTAGCCACCTCTCCTAGCATGATTTCTTCCAACAATGGATTAGATCCGATTAAGATTCCTGATTCATTTACCAAGGTGAAAAGATCAGTTTGTGTTTCAGAACATCCGTTTTCATCCGTCACTTGGATTGAATAATCTCCTGGAGAAAGTCCTTTTACTTTATATTCTTGACCATTTTCAATAAATGCAAAGTTTGAATCATTCAAAATTTGGCCATTAATATTGATACTGTAATCCCCCGTTCCACCAATAATTTCAAAGGTGATTTGACCATTGTCTTCATCACAGGATGGATTGACAAAGTCAAGGTCGTTAATGATCAAATCGGCAGGTTCAAGAATTTCAAAATTCAGCAGTTGAGGGCAACCAGTTGGAGTGGCAACTTCAAGGGAATACGTTCCTGGTGAAAGATTGGTAAAGTTACCGGTAGAGTTAGTCTCTCCAGTATTAAGTGTATAGCTGTAGGACGGGTCACTTCCTGAAGAAACCTGAATTGAACCATCATTTTCTCCAAAACAAGAGATATTGGAGACATCCAAAGTCACGGCAGGTAGAGCAACTACTGTAACAGTAGCCTCTGTCACCTGCGTACAGATTCCAGGGCCACTTATTCTCAAATAATAATTATAAACCCCTGCATCCAGGTTGCTTATGCTTAAAACTCCCTGTGCATCGATTTGATAGATAATGCCATTTGTATCAGGTGTTGGGGAAGAATTTATTAATTGAGTAGTCGCAGCATCCTTGTACCAACGTAAAATTGGTGTGGTTCCACTTGGCAAGGTAAGATCCGGAGTCAGTTGGGCAGTCTCACCTTCGCAGACTTCATCAGAGACAGGATTTGAAATAATATCAATACCTGCATTATTTGTCAATGAAAATAAATCCGTTGACTCGACCTCACAACCGTTCGCATCAAGTACACGAATCGAGAATTGACCAGGAGCAAGATTTTGTATAGTATAAACTCCTCCAACTTCAGTAAAAGAAAAATTGGATGAGTTTAGTGCATCGCCATTAACGAAGATATTATAAGCTTGGGTTCCACCTGAAATCTCAAATCTGATTTCACCATTTATTGCATCGCAAGTAGGATCTGTGAAGTCTAAAGCAGTGATTAAGAGTTGTTGAGGTTCAACAATCTCAACCTCCACAGTTTGGATACAGCTGGTTCCATTACTGATTTCAATAGTATAATTACCAGCTGCCAAATTCTGGAATTCTCCAGTATCATTAGTTTCTCCAGTATTAAGCGTATAAACGTAGCCTGTCAAACCTCCAGACTGCACTCTTATTCCCCCTGTAGTTTCACCAAAACAAATGATATCTGTTTTTTCAAAAGCTACCTCCGGAGTAAAATTGACTTTTAATTCAACTTCAATCTTTGGACCAGGGCAAACCAAATCTCCTGTTACCTCAAGGAAAAATTTATATGGTGTATCTGATGCAACTATACCTGTCAATTCAAGTTCACCTGATCCATTTATAACAGCTGTCCCTCCGAATAATTGATCTCCATCTGAAATTTGAACCTCGGTTCCTGATTGATTTTCATAATACCAAGTATAAACAGGAGAAGAACCTGCGAGATTAACTACTACAGGTCTCAGAATTGCAGTATTTGCCAATCCAGAAACCGGGTCAAAAGCACAAATCTCATCCCCTGTAGCACTGAAATCAGGAACTTCCAATGGGTCCAAAGTCACAGCAAGAGTTGCTACACTACAGTTCTTAGAATCATTCAGCTCAAAGGTATAGGTGCCACCTGCCAGATTTTCGATTATTACCTCAGTTCCGTCTATTGAAGGGTCAAATCCTGTCACAGCAGTACCATTCATGGTCAGCGTATAATCAGGATTTCCTCCTAAAAGGCTTAATCGAATTTCTCCATTATCCAGATTACAGGAAGGATCTAATTCAGATACTAGTTGTATTTCGAGAATTCCAGAAGGTTCCTCAACAACTAAACTAACTACTTGCGGACATCCTGCGGGCGTAAAAACTTGAATTTCATAGGTTCCCGCAGGAAGATTCAAGGCTTCCAATTCAGCGATTGAAATAGGATTTGGGCTGTCAACCGAATAGGTATATTCAGTCTTGGTTCCCGAAATAGCTCTTATTTTCCCATCCGAAGCTCCAAAACAGTTCACTGGATCAGTTTCGAATACCACTTCAGGCTTATCAAAAACTTCTACCTCAATTTGTATTTCCTGACCTGTACAGACCACATAAAAATAAAAATCGTGTATGCCTATAGGTAAGTTTTCAATTTGAAGAACAGGGTTTAACCAGTCCGAGCCATCAATTGTATAAATTACCGAAGGATCATTTGAGTCGGGACCATTGCTGATTTGACCAACTTGGTTGGCTTCTGTATACCATCGAATTTCAGTTCCTGCAGAAGGCGGGAGATTTGGGTCTGGAGCAATATGAACAGGCTTGATTTCAATTAGCTCCCCAAAACAATTGTCAATCGGATCAACCAATTCATAAACCGGGTCAGATGCTATTCCAACCTTATATTCAAAAATCTCTACACATCCTTTCTCATCCGTTATAATTAGGAAATAATCTCCAGATGCTAAGTCTTCAATTCCTGCTAATGACCCTTGGGTTAGAATCTGACCTGAAGTCGGATTATCTTTTCTCCATTCAAAGGAATAATTACCCCAGCCACCTGTCACCAATACATCACGAACAGCTCCATTGTCCAAACCACAAGAAACAGGTAGTGTGACCGCTTGGGTCTCATCAATTGGCCCGGATGGAGTATCTACAATTACATCTGGAATCTGAAGTTCACAGCCATTTAATCCACTATCATCTCTTACATAAACCGTATAATTTCCAGCTGCGAGGTTTTCGAAAAGTGAGTTGGCCTGCCATGTATTTCCATCCAAACTAAACTCGTAAGTTCCACTTCCTCCAGTTGGAGAATCTACTTGAATAGTACCATTCGACTCACCAAAGCAAATAACCGGAGTAGCGCTTGCATTGGTTTGGATTGGAGGAATGACAGTAACCGTGGCCTCAGTGACAAATTCACAGATGTCAACTCCTGAAATGACTAAATAGTACGTACTGGTCCCAACAGGTAAACCGGATATACTCAAGGAGCCTGTCCCAGAAATCTGATAGGTATTTCCGTCTGGTGCTGGGCTTGCAGAAGAAGTGATTGCTTGTGTAAGGGAATTATCAAAATACCAATTCAAAACTGGGCTTGCACCAGCTGGAATAGTCAATTGCGGAGTAAGTTCAGCAGTTCCTCCTTCACAAATCTGATCCTCCATTGGGAGTATGCCAATTGCAAAGCCATCATCATTGACCAATTCAAAAAGATTTGGAGCATTAACAGGGCAAGAATTTGCATCACTTACAGCTATTGAATAGAAGTCTGGAGCCAAACCTCGAATAGTGTAGGTGTCGCCACTGATCGACACATCAAAATTTGAAGTATTTAATTCAGTTCCATTTATTGTGATTTCATACTCTTTTATACCTCCAATAATGTCAAAAACAATTTCACCATTCGCCGCTCCACAAGTCGGGTCAGTAGAATCAATGGCATTGATTAAAAGCTCAGCTGGTTGATTGATAGTATAATCCAAAGTTTGAGAACATCCCAAAGCACTTGTAATAGTTACTGTATAATCCCCAGCAGCTAAACCTGAGAAAATCCCGGTGTTATTGGTTTCACCATTGCTTAAGGTGTATGTATGTCCAACTTCTGAACCTGATATCAAATTGATTTCCCCTGTTCCTCCAAAACAAAGTACATCCACAACTTCAAAATCAGTAACTGGTAAAGGATTGACAGTGATATCAATTGGAAAATCCAGATCACAACTTCCTCCTCCTCTTGCTTCTAGGGTAAAGGTGTAATCAGCCGGGGCAATATTTTCCAGAGTCAAGGTCGGAGGATTAATCCCGGATCCAGGTGTAATGATGTAAGTACCTCCTCCGAAATTACCGCTGAGTCCACTTAGTGTAGTACCTCCAGAAACCCAAGTGTAAACTACCGAGGCATCCAACGTTCCTGTTTCTACTATTGAAGGGGTGATGATTATCTGTTCATTCTCACAGTAGGCAGGATTTGCACTCAATAATATGTCCGGAGGAGGAATCGTACCCACAGTCTCCAATTCAACGACTGGGCATCCGTTTGCATCTGTAAATACCAACTCATAATTCCCAGCCTCCAGACTTGTGAAGGTATAGGAAGTTCCAGAAATACTTGGAACAAAGCCTGTCAAAAGGTTTCCGTCTCTTGAGATACTCGTGAACGTATAAGGAGCAGTTCCTCCGGAAAGTGTTAATTCAATGGAACCGTTATCCGGAATACTACAGGTGGTCTCTACAGCGATGACATTCGAGACTAAAAATTCACTCGGCTCCGTAATCGTATAGGTTCCAGTTTCAAAAGTACATCCAGT
>NZ_JAQWXX010000073.1 GCF_029254265.1 Algoriphagus sp.
AGGCATCGAGCCCCTTGGAAGTTTACCCAAGAGAAGAACCTCTGGCTCATAATTGCCCGATGGAATTAAATAAATGTTGAACCAAACGGTCAACGCTATTTAGGGAAGTACAAAGTACAGCCTTCAGCTTTCTGATTTCTCACTTTAGACTTCTGATTTCCTTCCATTATCTCATATCAATCCAACTTATTACCAGCAAAAACCATCTTCAAAGTACCATAATCAAATTTACCCTGAAAGTGCTCTCGTAGGGCTGAAACGCTTTTAAAGCGATCAAACTGGGATTTTATTTCAGAGATCACCTCTTCAGGAAGACAATCGGAAAGTTCAATTCTTCCCAATGCGATTCCATCGGCGAGATGACTTTTGATAGTAGATTCCGCCAATTCGCGCTCCTCCGCAATTTGAGGAATGGTTTTTCCCATTTCGAAAAGTGCAAAAGTCAATTCTTGAGAATCTCCTTTCGCTCGTTTGGGCTTTGCCACACCGGTTTTCTTCTTGCCTGTTTTGGACTTTAGGTTGGTGATTTTTTCTGCAGCTTTTTCCTTAGCTCTATTAATAAACTGCATTCGCAATGCCAAAATTTCCTGATCGAGCTCCTCCATCTTCCCTGGCATATCGCCATTAAGAATGGCTTTAACTATCCGAGCCACTTTACTGATTTCAAGGTATTTTCGAAGCAACATTGCCTCCAGCGATTCTAATCCCTCTTGATATTTTTTGGTTTTACTGAAGAGTTCTACTTGACTTCTCAAGCCAATGACTTGTTGAATCTGATTGGCAATAATCTCACGATAATACTGACTTCCTTTGTCTAAGCGGTCTTGGAGTTTGGATTGATTTCCCTGATAAACCAACGCCAAAAGTTGTCTTCGAAAACGATCTGAGTTTTCTTTCTCAGATTGAAAGCGCTGCTGAATCGTTGGAATGGCCCCGCGCATTTCTTCATCTTCAAATTCCATACTGCTAGCTTGATCCTTTTGAAAGAATTCCAACTCTTTTTGTATCGGACTAAAATCAAACGTAGAATCTAAAATATGTGAAACATATTGACTTTGATATTGAATCAGAAGTTCCTCAAGTCGAGTTTGTTTTTTGGCACCGACTGAAAAATCTACCACCTTTCGATCTGAGTGAATCAAATCCGATTGAATCCGGCTTCGTAGCACCAATCCATCCAAACTCCTAAGCCTACTCAAGGCTACATATACTTGCCCAGGAGCGAACGCTTGCCCCACATCAATAATCGCACGATCAAAAGTCAGTCCCTGACTCTTATGAACTGTGACCGCCCAAGCTAATTTGATTGGAAATTGAGAAAAAGTACCCACCACTTCTTCATCCAGCTCCTTGGTCTCCGGGTTAATAATGTATTTCTTGTTTTCCCAAGTCTCTTTGCGAAGCTGGAATTCCTTTTCCGAATCTTGCATTCGTACAATCACTTCAGTCTTGGTAAGTTTAATGACTTTGGCAAGCTTTCCATTGAAGTACTCAGATTGACCCGAACTGTCATTTTTAACAAACATGATCTGAGCGCCTTCTCGCAACTCTATGGTCTTGGGCAAAGGAAAAAGTGATTCAGGAAAATCATCCTCCACATCAGCATCATAATAAAAAGAAGTGATGTTCAGCGCCTCAAGTTCTTTCTGATTAAGCTGATCAGCTTTGTAATTATGGGTGGTGATCGTGATACAGGGCGGTAAGTCTTTTACCTCATCGGCCGATCGATAATGAGCATTGAGCAACTTCACATCCTCTGCTGTCACTTCATTGTCTCGGAGATGATTCAAAACTCGTATAAACTCATCATCCTGTTGGCGGAATATTTTATCCAATTCCAAATACACCATCCCGGAATTTTGAAGAGCTTTTGCTTCAAAGAAATGCATACTTGGATAAAATTGCCTTAAAACCTCCCATTCTTGATCCCTAACGATCGGAGGCAGCTGGTACAAATCCCCAATCATCAAGACTTGAACACCTCCAAAAGGATCTCTATAATTCCCTTTGACGCTTCGCATCCGATAGTCGATCGCATCCAAAACATCTGCACGAAGCATACTGACCTCATCGATAACCAAAAGATCAACTGCTTTTAAGACATTCTTCCGAAGTTGATTTAAAGGATGTTTTCTGGCTAATGTATGCTGGGTAAAAAAGCCAAATTGGCTAGTGAAATTACCTTCTGGTTCCCTTACAGGAAGAAAACTCCCCAATGGAAGAAGAAATTGCGAATGAATTGTAACTCCTTTTGCATGCAATGCTGCAATACCAGTTGGTGCCAAAATCACATGACGCTTATGGGTTTTCCGAACGAGATCCCTTAAAAAAGTGGTTTTTCCTGTTCCTGCCTTCCCGGTCAAAAAAATTGGTGCACCAGTATTGTTGACAAATTTAGCTGCCAACTCTAACCGATCCGTTGATTCATTTTCCATACAACTAACTTACTAAAAAATTGAGTTTGAATTAAATTGAAATTGACTTTGAGCCCTTAATTTTCATAGTTTAGATCAAAATTAGAAAGAAGCCCCAAAAGCCATGTACATCCATCCGATTAATATCTGGGAGGACGAGCCTCAAATCATTGCATTTATCAGGCAAAATGCCTTTGGCACACTAGTCGCTCAGGTAAATCAACGTCCGCATGGAACTCATTTGCCATTTGTGTTAGACAAAAATTCAGATGGAAAAGCCATTCTTACCGGTCACATTGCAAGAGCAAATCCGCAATGGAAATCTATACCTGACCAATCTGAGGTCTTGGTGATGTTTCAAGGTCCGCATGCCTACATTTCGTCTTCATGGTACAATCATGAAAATGTTCCTACCTGGAATTATTTAGCTGTGCACGTCTATGGGAAAATTCGAATTATCGAAGGGGAGGAATTATTGGATCATCTAAAAACCCTAGTGAATATTTATGAAGAAGGCCGGCCTAACCGAGTGACTGTGGAAGGAATGAGTGATAATTACCTGCAGAGTCAGATTCGAGCTTTGGTAGGTTTTGAGATAGTCATTACTGAGGTGCAAGCTAGCGCAAAGCTTTCTCAGAATCGCGATGAAACCAATTATGATAACATTGTTGCTCAACTCTCAAAAAGCGAATTGGACCTAGATAAAAAAATAGCATCCGAAATGAAGGAATTTAAAAACAGAAAGAAGAAATCTTAAACTCCTTAAGACTTTTTTTCATTTCCGGGAATAAGATTGTTGCATTTCATTTTTGACTGAACAATTGAACCACATCACTTGGGACAATCTGAATTAACCCGTCTTTTGTACTTTCCCAAATCAGGTTGAAAGGCCCTCTAGAAATATTCCGCTTTGTTTGATATGCTGCTATTTTATACTTGGCAGAAGTAGGCATATTGCTTTTGGAAGTCAACATATTTGCCAATGTGGTATTCAACTTATTTTTAGAATGATCTTTCCCCAATATTTCCAATTTCAAATCCTCATAGTCAAAAGTTAGGTGATTGGAAGAGCTGAACCTGCTTCCTTCCATTTGTAAGTAAACTGAATGGACTTTCCCAGAGGAGACCTTAACATTTGCAATTCGCTCCAACAAATCATTTAATTCAGATAATTCAAAACCAGATATTCGAGCCTGAACGCTATATGAGCCCAAATCATAAGGCGACAAAATATCCAATTGTACAGGAGCTATCTCATTGAAAATTGCATTGGCTTGAATTTTTAAGTTCAAATCTTTTTGCAAAGAATCTGTTGATATCACATTGATAATCTCCGAGGTTAGATTTCCAAAATTAAAAACAATGGGACTGGACTGACCGGGAAGCAGCTCCCGATATACAACTTTTGAGTTACTGATACGAATGGTATCCAAGTAGATTGGGAAAGGAATTTGTTCAATCATTCCCTCAAAAAGTGGTTTTTCAGGCTCGTCAGGACGAGGTTTATTTTTATCCCGGTAATCATCAATTATCAAACTATCAAAGGCTGCCAGTCCTGCAATGATTTGCCAATTGCCATAAATACTGTTTTTCTCATCGATATAGCTTAAGGAAAGTGACTTCAACGCCAATTCGATAACATCACTTTGATAAACCATCGTCTTCACGGTTTCTTCCCAATCCTCGTATTTCAGAGTAATATCCTGAAACACGATTTTTTTAGCCTCTGAGTCAAACTCCATGGTACCGAGCTTGAAACTTTGTTTATTCGGCAGGTTCACCAAAAGGTTTTTTAGGCTTATCTGGATCGATTCCACCTGAAAGGGAACTAAATTCTGGACAATTACCGAATCTGATATTATTCCTTCTGCGGAGATATTTAGATCTGTGAAATGCGCGAAAGGTCTGATACTGTCTACTTGAACAAGAAATTCGGCGGTGCCATTTCTGAGTTCAAAATTACTAATCACCCCACGGGAAATAATATCCTGAAAAACCCCTTGAAGAGCTTCCGAGTTATCCTCAGGTCGACCTTGGACTTCCTTTTGAATCAGTCGAAATCCTGGCTCATCTAGCAAAACCCGATCAATTGTCAACTTGCGATTAAATAATAAATCCAAAAAACTCACACCGCTCAATTCAATGCTAATCAAAGAGCCACTTACTTTAGTGGAACTCGTCGAATCCAAAGGGACCAATCGAATTTTCTCAAGACTAACATTACCTTTTAAAAGGGTGACGGAAATATTTTCAAAAAGAAGATCATACTTTCTGGTTGGATTAGAATTTATTAATTGAGAAATCCTTTTTTCGAAATAAAGCTCCAAACCAAAAGCCAGTCCGGCAAGTAATCCAGCTAGTAGTAAAATCCCAACAAATAATTTTTTCATTGCTGAAAAATAGCTTAAACAATCGAATTATTAACCAATTGAATTTGACGAGGTCCCCTTCAATTTAAAGAATACTTATTGACCTAATAAGGAATATAATTTTAACTTTAAAAATGGGTTTAAGCCAAAATAGTCTCATACTTATCAATACTTAGCCCTTACCTCTGGAAAGAAATAGTTTAGGGAACAGGTTAAAATGAAATATGAATCGAGATTTCATCTTTTTTTTACTACTTGAGATCAGAAATATTAAAATGAAACAACTAATCCTTTTGAATTTTTTATTTGCTTTAAGTATCAATTTTACTGATGCTCAGCAGATAAGTGTAATATCCTACAACATCTACCACGGGGAAAATCCCACTCAACCAGGAAACCCTACCCTAGATTCCATTGCCGAATACCTTATTCGTTTGCAACCAGACGCCATTGCGCTACAAGAAGTGGATAGTATGACACTTCGCTCAGTGAATAGTTATGGTGAAAAAGTCGATCTGATCTCCAAACTCGCTATTAAAACAGGTTATAAAGGTTATTTCGGCAGATCAATGGCATTTGATGGCGGAGCTTATGGAAATGGAATTTTAAACAAAAAATCCAATGGCAAGGGCTATCATACGCTAGCCCTTCCAAATCCTGCCAATGGGGAGCCTAGAGGAATGGTATGGTCGCAACTTGAGCTGCAGAATTTATCAGAAATTTACATTGGGAATACGCATCTTGACCATGAATTTGAAGAAAATCGAATAGCCCAAGTCGATTCCTTATTCTCGTATGCCGAGTCCCTTCCACTCCCTGCTTTTGTCATGGGCGATTTTAACTTTGAGGAAGGTTCGGAAGCCTATAAGAGAATCCCAACCCATTGGAAAGATGCGGGAAGAGAAGCCGGTAATTATGAACCCACTTATCCAGGTACAGACGGTAAACGAATCGACTACCTTTTTTATGATTCGACTTATTTTCAACTCATTAGCTATGAGGTGATCCAGCTCCCCTATTCAGATCACTATGCCATTCTGGTTACGCTGGAATTGATTAAAAGAAAGAAAGATTCCGGAAACTAAATCTATTAATCGTCCTTTATCTTAAAGTAATCGGAACTGGCTTATTTGTTTTCCAATTTCCTGCAGTGAAATCAGGCACATCAATCGAATTCGATCTATTCATCACCGACCATTCACTCAATGGAGAAATACTGCTCCATAATGCAGCATCATAGACATCCTGATCCAGTGGAAGACCATTTCGAAGGCAATCGATCAGACGCCAATCCATCATAAAGTCCATGCCTCCATGACCTCCGACTTGCTTGGCTAGCTCACCCACTTTCTGGACAATCTCAGGCGTATACTTTTTTGTCAGTTCAGCCATTTCTTCCTCTTTCATCCAAGCATGGCCTTTAGACACTTTTTGCTCAGGATATTTCTGAGCATAGCCTTCGGTGCCACTGACCACATGAAGTCGAGAATACGGTCTTGGCGAGGTCACATCATGTTGGATCATGATTGACTTGCCCTGCTTGGTCTTCACGACAGTTGTATTCATATTGCCTCGATAGTTTTTTGAAGCGAATTCTGCCCAGAACATATCCTCTTTTGCCAACTTCTCTGCTTCTTTCTTCATCAAAAAATCATTGGAAGAGAGCGAGCTCAGGTAATCCATCTGATCTCCTCGGTTGATATTTAGAATCTGGCAGATTGGACCTAATCCATGGGTAGGATAAAGATTCCCATTTCGATAGTTTTCTTTTAGCCTCCACATATCTTGATAACCAGTATCCTTATCGAAATTCAGCCAAAGTAAATCGTGAATATAGGCACCTTCTACATGTACAACCTCCCCGAAAAATCCCTCACGGGCCATTTTCAAAGTCATCAATTCAAAAAAATCATAACAGCAGTTTTCCAACTGCATACAATGCTTTTTGGTACGCTCAGAAGTTTCTACCAATTGCCAACACTCGTCAAGTGTACGGGCAGCAGGGACTTCAGTTGCTGCATGCTTTCCAGCTTCCATAGCATAGACAGCCATTGGGGTATGCCACTCCCAAGGAGTAGCGATATAAATCAGATCCAGGTCTGTACGGTCACACATTTCCTTCCAGGAATAGACATTTCCAGAGTAGCCTTGAGGTTGGTGCGAAGTACCTTTTAACTGCTCTTTGGCTTTTTCCACTCGCTCCGGTAATAAATCACAAAGTGCTTTAATCTCTACTCCTTCGATTTTACTCAATCGATCTACAGCCCCAGGGCCGCGCATTCCCAATCCAACAATTCCTACACGTACAGTCTCCAACTTAGGAGCCGCAAATCCGGACATATTAAAAGATTGAATTCGATTGATTCCTCTGGCAGCTTGAGCAGGAAGTTTTTCCAGATCCATTCCAAAAGCCGATCCAGCTCCAAATAATCCAAGCCCCATCAGGCCAGTTGATTTCAAAAATTCGCGCCTTTTATTATTGTCCATGGTTTTTATGTTGAGTTTCTATGCTATAGCTAATTAAAAAAAAATAAAGGAAGATAGATAGCGAAATATAAAAAGTTCAACAATCTTCTTAAAAAAATTGACCTTAGACAGCATTCGAAATTCAAATTTTACCTGAAGTAATCGCGAAAAACACTTCTCTATATGACCACTACTGAAAACTGGTTGAAATATCATTTGGGGAGACTTTTTATATCTCCCCACGCTGATATTTTTAATTTAAGGGGATTGAAATGTGGACCGAGGGAATTGACTTTGGGATATTCCCTGCATACCTTAGGTTATTTAATGGCTGATTCTTAAAACTAATCTTTGCGGTTTTCTTGGCATTAGAGCTAGAACTGATAAAGAGAGGAACACTTCCCAATGCAGCCAAGCCTCCGACTACAAACATAGCACCTCCTATGCCAGCCTTGTTTTCCTCTGCGTCGGAAGCACCGAATAGTATGAAGTTTTCGTCAAAAAGGATAGCCCCTGTGACTGCCATGGCCACTCCTCCACCAAGGAGAATCCAAGCTGTGGTTTTTTGTTTACGGCTTTTTTCCAAATAGTTTTCCTTGGACATTTCTTGGGCGAAAGTTTGAGTGGAAAAACCCAACAGAAAAGCGGTAATCAAAACGGTCAAAATAAGTTTAGTTTTCATCGCTTTAATTTGTTTAAGTGAAAAATTTGAATTTTGATGAAAATTATATTTGAGATCTATGGAAAACCATAAATAAAAGCAGGTCTCTCAATGATTTTGATCATTTGTATTTAGGCTGATAATCTGGTCAAATTCAGGAAGGTCATTTCTTGAGTTAGAAAAATATTTTTTAACCCATACCCCTTCAAAACAAGCTGGGACTGATTTGGGAATCATTTAGGAAAATCCATTTAGCTACTGATTAGGGTATCCCTTCTAAAATTAAGACCAACTTTGGAGTGAATTGCTTTCAAAATGTATCTTTCCAATGGAAATCACAGCGTATCCTTCGTAGTTCCATTCCATAGGGATGTTGTGAATTGCTTTCAAAATGTATCTTTCCAATGGAAATCACAGCTGAAATTAATATGTGTCCAATAGCTTCTTTGTTGTGAATTGCTTTCAAAATGTATCTTTCCAATGGAAATCACAGCTCAGACTTTGATTCGCCACCACAATAAGCCGTTGTGAATTGCTTTCAAAATGTATCTTTCCAATGGAAATCACAGCATCAAAGAATACTTTTTGCTCATCCTCAGAGTTGTGAATTGCTTTCAAAATGTATCTTTCCAATGGAAATCACAGCTCATCTGCACAACATTTGCAAACGTATTCAGTTGTGAATTGCTTTCAAAATGTATCTTTCCAATGGAAATCACAGCGAGCTTTGTCGTCGTTGTGGATTAGGACTGGTTGTGAATTGCTTTCAAAATGTATCTTTCCAATGGAAATCACAGCTTAAGCAACTAAACGAAGAAACGAAATGATGTTGTGAATTGCTTTCAAAATGTATCTTTCCAATGGAAATCACAGCAAAATAATATCACGCCAATCCAAGCCAGCCGTTGTGAATTGCTTTCAAAATGTATCTTTCCAATGGAAATCACAGCTCTTGAGCTACGTTCACCTGTAAGAATCTGTTGTGAATTGCTTTCAAAATGTATCTTTCCAATGGAAATCACAGCGTCAAAAATTGGTATTGTATTTCTTTTTAGTTGTGAATTGCTTTCAAAATGTATCTTTCCAATGGAAATCACAGCATACCCCACGATAAGTGGCTGGTATGCTGTGATTTATCACCGTTTTTAGAAATCTAAAAAATGATGGTCTTTTACTCTCATTTTGGGTAGGTGTCGGTGTTTAACTTTTCCAAAGTTTCGAACTTTGGAAAAGTTTTTCTCTATCAACCCTAATTTAAAAAAGTTCCAGCTGCTGCACAGGAGCTTCTGTCTCCATAGGTTTCTTTCCATAGAAAACTTCCATCATTCCAAACTGCTTGTCCGTAATCTGCATGATTCCAACCTTACCTTTTGGAGGAAGATTGATCCGAACTCGCTTGCTATGCACTTCCGCATTTTCCCGACTGGCACAAAATCGCATGTAGATGGAAAACTGAAACATAGCAAATCCATCGTCCAACAATCTTTTGCGGAACTTACTGGCGATGCTTCGATCCTTTTTAGTATCGGTCGGCAGGTCAAAAAACACTAAGACCCACAAACTCCGATAGGCATTAAGTCTGGAATAATAGCTCTCATTCATATTCGGGGTAAATGATTTTTCTACTTAATCCTGCAAAGCATTCGTAGAGTGAATTGGTAGTTCGGCTAGCAGCCACCATCAAGGGACTCTTCTGCCCATCGATGATCACATCCAAGGCAGGAATGGTCAATAGCTCTCTTTTAAGATCTATGTTCAACTCATCATAGGAGTCTTCTGTAGCTACGATATGAGAAACTACCAAGTCCACGTACGGTCGATAGGGCTCCATAATATCATCAGCAAGGCAATAGGCATTATATTTATTATGATGCCAAATCCCTACGTTTGGAAGTAATCCAGAAGAAACTAATGCTCTTGCGATCACGGCGCGCAAGATAGCATAGCCATAGTTGAGCAAATTATTTGGTGGAATACCAGCTTGTCCCCTGTTGAAATCAGGAATATCAAATAAACTCGGATTATGCATTAGAATCTGTAATGAGAGTTCAAACCACAAGAAAATCAAGCATTTAGCGAATGAGGCATAGCACCGCTAAGGTGATTGAGCTAAATGCAGCAAAGCGGTTGATTTTGAAGCGGTTTGGGCTCGTAATAGGAAGCCTAATGCATATTTCGGGATAAACTCTGCCAGTAGATGGCAGCAGCTTGCGCCTCGTGGTTACTTGTGTCTCCTGAGTTTACATTTTTCGCCAGATACTCCATTCGCTTGCTCGACTTTCCTTTCTCCTTGAGCAATCCATGTTGATTGGTGATTTTGGCGGTAATGGTTTGTTGCCAAAGGTTTTTCTTTAGCGGCACACTGGCATCCAATTGCTTTCCAATCCGCTCTACCTGCTCTGTATGTCCATGCATAGGAAGTAAAAGTCCATCTGGAAGGTGCTGGGAATTGCAAGTTACGATGGCGACTTTCCGGTCAGTCAATTTCCCCAGTAATCCATTGGTGATGGTGATTTGCTGATCTTCCAAAACGATCATTCCCAGATCTTCTATTGCTACCGTACGACTTGGTTTATCATCCGTAAAAGTAATGACCAGTTGTTCATTTTTAGTGCTGAGATAGGCTGGATTGCCGAAAAATAGGGTTCGTTTGATCATAAATGATGTGTTATGGTATTTTATCAAACTTTTCCAAAGTTTTAAAACTTTGGAAAAGTTGTTTCACTCCAATGGTTATTCCATATCCTCACTCATAATTAGTTCTCTTTTGGATTGCAGCAGATAAGTTACATGCTGCCAGTTATCAAAGTAATTTAGGAAGTAGTTTCTCTCTAATTTTGAAGGATCTGCGGCTCTTTCATATCCATGAAAACACGACCATTTCCAATCTTTCAAGTCCTTCACAAACCCATGTTTAATAGGATTCAAATGGACATAAAGAAAAGTATCCTGCCATTGGGATTCTGTAAGAATGGGTTTTCGCTTAAAGTTTTTGATAAACAGACTTCCTTTTCTTTGGTATTTTTTGTTAAAAGATTGGGTATAGGAGCTAAAGAAATTGGAGAATTGTTTGGACACCAACTTTTCCAAAGTTTCGAACTTTGGAAAAGTTTTCACTAACTCCGCTTCCACTTTCACCCCAACTAAGAAATGGAAATGATTAGGCATCAAGCAATAGGCATAAGTTTCCACCACCCCTCCCAGATACTTCTCGTATTGCTGAAGAAAAAATCGATAGTTCTCCTGCTCACGGGAAATATTCTCTGTTCCGTTGGCGTGATTGAAAAATTGATAAGACTGGAGGTATTCCATTCTTTAGAATTTTGAAATATTACCTAACCTGTCAACTTTAAGTTTCCAACAAACAGATTTAATCTGGATACCATCTAGAGAATTTTGATTTTTAGATTGTGGACTACCTAAACCTAACTCATTCTGTATTGATACCTTAATTTTAGCTTTTTCTTGCTCTTTATATGACATATTAAATAATAAACTTGCAACGTTAGTAGGCACAAAATTCATGGTACTTCCACTTCCATCAGTAAATTTATAAATTCTGTTCATTTGCTCTTTGTTCATCATTGCAAAATCAACCAAATTTGGATTTTCCTTTTCTTCTTCTGTTGGTACATAAACCAAATCATTTGGAGACAAATGGAATAACAATAAATCTCCCTTCTCATTTCGCTCTGGAACAGAACTTAGCCCCTGTTTTTGCCTTTCTATTACAATATTCAATGGAATAGTGTCATAGGTTCGTTTTCCATTTTCATCTTGATAAATAGCAAAAAAGAGATTCGTGCCTTTTGCAGCTTCGACATACTTGCTGCCCTTATTTCCTTGAAGACCTACTGTAAATTTATTTCCCTTAGGTTCGTAGGTGCGAACTTTCGAAATCGGCTGATGAAACTTTCCCCCATTTAGAGCTTCAATATTTTTATTCATTTCTTCTATCCCTTCCGGTGAAAAAGCCAGCAATTGTGCAGAAATCACTTTTCCTTTCTCATCCAATCGGCCACTATATAGCTCTAGATGATTACGGAGTATTTTCTGAATCCCCGTGTCAGTGATAGACTCTATCTTCTTTTCATCAAAAGAATCATTTAAGGAAACTCGTGAAGCTACATTGTCATGCTCCCAATAGAATACTTCAACTCTTGAAATATCCTGCTCACCAAATAGATTATTCGCCTCTCGAAAATGTTTTGAGATTTTCTTTTTATCCAATCCTTCAGAGATTAGCCTTAGTAGCTCAGCTCTAAATTTCTTATCTACTACTTCCTGCACCGTTTCAAGTGCTTGATTCAATGAAACAGTCTTTACTTTTCTTAATTGAACAAGTCCTGAAACCGTATCTTTATGCATAGGCTTTCGTATAGCCCAATTTACTCCTTGTTGGGTGTGTACTTCTTTGACTTTTTCGCCATCCTTAATGGTCCATTTTTCATACTTATTAGTAGCCTTATTGATTACTCTCAGATTCTGCTTGAAGCTTACCACGATTTTAGAAAGTGCATCTTTGGCATCGATGGTGAAGCTTTCCCATGGCTTCAAAAAATCCCTTGGGACTTCTCGATCTATTTTTTCTTTCGTTTTGGGATGAGTATAAACTACGCGCTCGTATTTCCGAAGTTTCCGATTCAAATCAAACCGAGTGGCTGATTTAGCATGCTTGTTATTTAAGAGATTAACATGATCTCGGGTAGCGCAAGCGATAACCAATGCATCCATCGCATGATGGCGATGGTCAATACGCTTTTTTGAAAAACCTTTGGAAAGCTCCAGAGGCACAGTCGGTAAAAATTTCTGATGGTTTTCATTCCAAGCAGTGAACTGCGTTGAATTGATTAAGGAATTCATTCGCTCAAAACGAGGCAAAATCAATTCATTCCATACATCATTTAAGCCCCAGTCCTGCTTCAGTTCGTTGGTAATTTTACCATTCCCTGGTACTACATTTTTAGAATTAACCCCATCATCATTGCTATCAGACCTCACGATATTTGACAATATCAATGACACAAACTTGCTTAAATAGCGGGTGTCATTCATCTGTCGCTCAATCATTTTTTCAGGAATTTCCTCCATCAGAAGCTTATTCCGCTTCGAGCGATTCTTGGCATAGTGTTGCTTTACAAATTCCTCATAAGCTGCCACTTCAAATACCTCAACTTCCTTTCCCATCCCAATAGCTACCTTCTCTCCGTGATGATTTTTGATGAATTCCAAGCCAATTTGATTATCCTTAAGCTTATTTACAGCTGACTCACAAATTACTTTATTACTCAAACTATCATCAAAATAGCGGCTCTGAGGGATTATATGCTCTATTTCATATTCAGGAGTAAAGAGCTTATTCAATGGAATGGTTTTACCGGTATATGGCGAACAATATTTTTGCTCCAGCCATAATTTATATCGCTTCAGATCAGAACTGGAAGGCTGAGCGCTTTTACTTATTTTGAGAATATCTTCATCGATTTCAATATCGGAATTAAGCGCTCCCTCTTCATAAATTTTCAGGATCTCCTGTTGCATGGGTGAATAAGGGCGAACATTTTCAAACTTTAAATCCTCCTGCATTTCTACAAGCAAAGCCTTGATTCTAAGGTTAGTATTCTCATTTTCTAATACTTGCTTTGTTATTCGCTCCCTTTCGGCTGAGGTGTTTTTCATATCCCTACCCAACTCGACATGAATTTCACTAAAGAAATCTTTTGCACCTTTACCATAGTGAATCCAAATATCTTTAACCACCCGAAGAGTCTCTGTAATCACTTGCTCAACTATAGGATTTCGAAGAGAATGCTGTCTAAATTCCTGTAGGTAGTTTTCTAAATCATCTACCGAATTCCATTTACTTATGGCAGCAGCCTCTGAATGGCGTCCATACACAAGGTAGGTAGCTATATGAAGTCTTAACTTTTGAAATGAGGAAATTTCCCCGTCTAGAAACATTTTCAGTTCTTCGTACAGCTTGGTATTTACCTCCTTATTCCACTTCTCGCTTTCTTCGTTTTTTATTGAATTGATTTTTGAGTCTAGTTTTGAAAGGACAGATTCTATGTTTTTAAGATAAACTGGTGAATCACGAACGATATCACTTTCGTTCCAAAATTTACCGACACGCATCAAAGGCAAAAGTTTTTTAATTGCCTTTTCTGAATAAGACCCATATTCACTTTTGAAAGGTGGAAATCTTTTAAAGGCTTCAACAAAAGATTCTTGGTCAAGCTCATTCTTGATTGCAAAAGTCTTGAGTGCTTTCTCGAAATCGACTTTGTCTGTTACTGAATAGATGATATGCCAAAGCTGTTGTTCGATAGCTCTAGTCAAAAAATCAGCAGGAACACCATCCACCTTATCTAACTTGCTGCTGATAAGCGACCTAGTTTCATTACAAGGGTATTTCTTATCCGCTACAAAATTCCAACGATACTTTTCAACTTCGCTTGTTAACATTTTTCCTTTCAACCCATTCCGCTCGAGCAGGTATTTGAGCAAAGGTTTTTGCTCTATTTCTTTCCGTCCATTTAAAAATTCGAAAAGTCCCTCCCAATCTTCCATGGTGTTCAAAAATTGCTCGGTAATACTTGCCTCTTCGTCCAATTTGTAAATTGAGAGATTGTACATCCATTGCCAAATTCGAAACTCCTGATAATAAGGATTTGATTTTGGAATTGCTTTCAGTGCTTTATAAACCTGTTCTCCATTTTCATCCTTAAGCAATACGCCCTTTTCATCCTTCATTGGCCTTTTCTCTAAAGCGCAATTGGCAATGGATGACTTTTGACTTCGTAAGGGCCTCTGGTAAAAGATTATATCCTCCATAAAAAGATGCCCAAAGTTCTTTTTGCCCAGAAGTTCTTGGTGAGATTCATTATTGCGATAGAGCTCCCTCACGGCAGTATCATACAACTCCTCATCTTTCAATTCGGGATGGAACTCTACCTGCTTTTTCAAGATCTGTTTGAGTTCTTCTTTGTAAAATTTACGTTCGATGGTTCTAACCAATTTCCCTTTGATTTTTTGCTTTGGATTGAGCAATAAAGAGTCGTAGATAAAAGCACCAACAGTTTTATCTGAAGTTTCTATTTCCTGCTCAGTCTTCTTTTTAACTAAAGTCCAATCATTTTCACCAGGAGCCCTGAAACTTCTTTTTTCATTTCCTTCCTTATCAGTCTTTATTGTTCCATCATCATTTAGATTAGTCGTCACAATGAAATCTCGGCTCTTATCTTTCCAATCAAACAATGGAGTTTTACTAGACCTCCTGTATATCCATCCATTTTCCAGAATAAGTGAGTACCAAATATCTGCCTTCCCTTTTTGTGGTTCGTCTGCAAGCACATCCACAATTCTAAAAGAATGAAATTCGACTTTTTGATTTGGGTTTTCTTCCTCTTCCTCCCCTCTCAGCTGATAATATCCTCGTTTTTGATTGAAATTAAGAAGTATCCAAGCTAATTCCTCCTTGCTTATTTTAGAGGTTAAGGATTTCTTCCTAAGAAAGTAAATCGTCCAATCATAGGGTATAGAGGCCGCATCACCATTTTTATTCACCAGTAGCTGAGGCTGTGCTTTACGAAAGTCCTCCAGCATTTCCTGAAAAGATTCTTTGAACAGAAACTCATATTCATTCTTATTGCTCGATTCATTCCAGCTAGATTTATAAGCCAATTTTGGCTCTGAGTCCTCAATAAATTTCCCCAGACGTTTTTCAAAATCAATTTGGGAAGCGTAATGAGTGGGTAAAAATTCCAGCACATTTAAAACACGGTGTAAGCGCTCCCTTCTTAACAAGTGTCTTTCTTTCAGTCTCCTGACTCCTCTTAATCGAGTTCGTTCAGCAGTTTGGGAAATTGAGTTTCCTCTGCCAAATTCGCCCAAAATATCCTGAGACATCGGAATAATCCGACTTCCCATCCCTAGAATTTCGCCCTTTTTCTTCTCAAAATCCTGGTTAATCAAAGCCCATCCGATGGAGTTTGTCCCCAAATCCAAACCTAAAATATTTTTCATATTATTTTAAAAATTAAAGTTTAAGCCTATATTTAACCACATTTTGAAAGCAATTCACAATAAGGATTATTCCGTTGTGAAAACATCCAAGGCGGGGCAACTCGCCTTTTCTTTTTTTAACTCTCGTCACTAAAATATTAATAGAATTTTATATTCAAAAAAGATTTAAACTAATTTTCTTATAAACTTTTAAAGTTTTCTGACATTTGATGTCATTCAAGTAAAAAATCCGCTTTCAACCCTTTTCTAGTAGAGGATTGAACACAAAAAAACCGAAGGATTTCTCCTTCGGCTTGTTATTTTATCAGACTATGGACTGCTAAACCTCTCGGACCTTGCAGGTTTTTACACCTATCAATGAATAAAGTGGGCAATAGCCCAAAATTGTTGTTAATGTAAAAATTGCAGCAACAACTATTCCTATTAAGCCCAATGTTCCAGAAATTACTCCAGAAAAATACAATACCACTAAAACTGCTGCCACTACCAATCTGATTGTCCGGTCAGCATTTCCCATATTTTTTCTCATGACTTTTTGGTTTGGAGAATGATCAATTCACTTTTAATAATGAATAAACTTATAAATAATCAGACCATGATCTTATGATAAAAGTCAGTTAAATAATTGATTTTAAATTATCTAAACAATCTCCTAAACCGAAAATATTCAAAAAAATCTCACCTCTTATTCCAGCATAACGTATCCCATACTTCTAAATATGGAATCACACTTAACATTCTAGGAGAATTTTCAAACCTTTTTATATATTTCAAAAAAGTATGACAACAACGAGTCTTAATCCATTATTTTGAATAATAAAACGGATTTTTATTGCTTGCTTAATAATTTCTCAAATCTCGCTATCATTTCATCCTTTTCCTTGAGCATCCGCTCATATAAAGCAATTTTCTCTTCATGGAGATGGACAAGTTTATCAATAGGATGGAATGTTGGATGGTTATTGTAAATAAATCCAGTTGCACTATCGCTGGCATTAAATGTATTGGAAATCACATTAACTGCTTTTTCTTCATCAAAATTTTGAAAAGCTTCTACAGGAATTCTTAGGATCGAACCTAACTGTTTTAACAATTCCTCTTCCACCTCTTCTTTTTGCTCCAGCAGACTGATTTTTTTTTGTGACCAATCTGGCCCAAGTTCATGGGCTAGAGCATCCTGCTTGATGCCCATCATCTCTCTGAATCTCTTGATATTTCTGCCGTGGTGGATCTTCTTGTTCATAGTTTTGAATCTTTTGATTGAAAATAAGGATTTCCATTCATATACCTCAAACTAAGTTATTCCAATTCCCCCAAATCACCAAAAAGAGCCTTCCCCCATTTGAAAGATCTGTTATTGAATGTCGATTTCTGCATAATTAACATATGATTAATGAGCAAGCACCGAAAATATGGAGAATAAATTATTCCCAATAATTTCTAAATGACTCAATTTCAGAATTGGATACCTTTTGTTATCCTTTCAATTTGCTATGGTATCAAAAAACCAAAATTTATGTTAATCTTCCATCTAACAAATCTCAAAAACCCAGCAACCTCGAAAAGTGGAGAATATATCGTTAGTTACGATCAGGAATCCTCTAAAAAACAGGAATTCTTACTCCAAACCTTAGAAATCAATCGCAAACTTATTGCCGCTATTTTGCGAGAATGCGAATTGGATCACCAATGCGTTAAAGAACTGGATAATCTGATTCAGGAGTGCAAAATCTTAGAACTTACCACTTCCAATTCACTTAAAAATTCCAGTTTATGAATTCCTTATCTCCCAACTCAGGTGAAGAATTATTTGCCTGTCATGATCAGGAAACCATCCAACACTACCTCTGGGAAATGCAAAAAGGATGGGTCTGCTATATCAATCAACATGCAGAAGGAGCTGATTTGGCAGATAGACTTTACTTCTTCGAACTCCTTTGGAATTGGATTTCCGAGCAGATTCCTCCGACAGCAATCCAAAGTCAAGAGGAAGATAAAAAGTAAGTTTATTTAGGGTTTATAGAGGGATTTGTCAGGTTTTATTTAGGGTAAGTATTAATTAAACCTAACTGAACCCTATCTAAAACTTATCTTAGCTCTCTTGTTTTCGTTAAGTTAGATTGACTAACAGTTTGTTTCGTGTTTACTTTTTTCTAACTTAAGGTTATCGTTTTGAAACCCTTAACCTTTTAAGCCATGGCCACCTTATCTGATCAAAACCTTATTTTACCAAAGGGAAAACTTGGCAATCTAGTTTTCTATACCCTCAATGGCAAAACGGTGGTTCGCAGCAAGCCATCCGGTAATCATAAAAACAAATACAATCCCAGCCCACTTCAATTGATTCAGCGGGAAAAGCTGACTAACATTAATGGTTTTTTGAAGCCGATCAAGCAGGTCTTGGATTTTGGCTATCAGCAATTTCTAACCCAAAGTAAAAAGGGAATGCATTGGGCCTTTTCTGAACTCAGTGCAAAAGGCTATAATCATACTTTGGAGACTAAAGTCGATCCTTCCTTTCTAAAGATAAGCAAGGGAAATCTTTTGGGACCTGAAGATTCACAGCTAAGGTTAGAAGGCGGTACTATCCAAATCACCTGGAAAGACAATTCATTTGAAGGGAATGCCAGAGCAAATGATGAAGTCTCAGTGCTTTGCTACAATGTGGAAGAGAAAAGGTATAAATGGTTTCAAGGCTTGACCCGAAGAAATGCAATACAGGCGCAGGTTCCATTTAATATTGAGCTGGGGAGAGGATCATGGCATATTTATCTGACATTTGCTCAGGAAAACGCAAAAACAAGGCAATACCTTCTGGCTGATTCAGTGTATTTAGGAAAGCTTTAGCGAAGTCTAGCTAAAAAGATTTCACTACTTTCTTGATTTTTTTTGCTTAGCATTTGTAAGCAGTATATTTCAACACCATTGTCTGAGCATTCTCAAATAGCAAATTATGAATTCTGCCTCTTAAGAATGCTCCTGTATCCTACCCCACATCTATTTAATGTCTAATTAAAATCACAAGTAGGATGAAAATAGGTTAGATTGAATTCCTTTCTGTCATTTTTTTAGACTTTAGTTTTTTTTGTTAAAAAAAAAACCAAAACTACTTCTTAATCAATCTGCTAAAAAATATTCTGCCATCACCGCTTCTGCCGCTTTTCCTTGAGGGGTAAAATCTGGATTTCTACCATGTGCTTCAGGATACCACTTCCAGAAAAATACGCCAGCCATCCAGGATTTTTTCCAAGCTGTTTCAAAAAATGCCTTGTAGCAAAGCGCTTGGATTTCTTCTGAGAGCTGGATTTCCTTTCGCTCATTTGGCCAAACCCAAGGCTCAATCGCTGCATCCACTGTATTACAATAACCAATCTCTGTGAAGAATACAGGCTTATTATACTTCCTGACCACTTTTTCGATCCTTGGAATATGATTCTCCCAAGACTTTGTAAGTTCACTTAAACTTGGGTCATGCGACTTGGCAAGGGGAAAATAGGCTTGAATTCCAATATAATCCAGTTCATCCCAAAATTTGATTTGTTCAAACTCCGTGAAATTTGCAGCATAAACCAACTTACCTGAATAGACCTTTCGGACCTGAGCAATCACTTTTCGCCAATCACTTTCCCGATGGGAAGTCTTCTCTAACTCTGTACCGATACATAGCATCGGAAACCCTTGGGCCTCGGCAAGAATAGCATAATCCAAGATGAATCCACGGTAATTTTCAAACCAAAGTGACCAATCTTCCTCAGTCTTCATTTCAATCTCTCCCGGCCAACTGCCCCGCACCCAAAGATGTGGCTTGAGAATGTTCATCATACCCAAGGCAGAAGAAGAATCCAAGGTGGCCTTTAAACCATTGGAGGATTCACCCCACCACATTTTTTCATTGACAGTTTGCCATTTGATCTCAGGGGAATTTACAGCACTCTGCCATCCGAATGGAGTCTGTGAGATTGCATCAGCTCCGGTAGCTTTCAAAGCTTTCAGTTCAGGACCTTCAAGCGGTGATCGAGTCCCTACCCAACAGACTCCTTTCCATTTTTCTGTTGCAATTAGAAGTTCATTTTCAGGAATAAAAACCCAAGAAAAAAACAGCATCAACACCAAGCCCACGGAGCTGAACAAATAAGTGTTGATTCTTGGAGTTTTCATTTGGCTAGCATGGTTCGAATTTTAATTTCTTCCTGTAAGGTACGATGAACTGGGCATCGATTGGAAATTTCCAATAATTTCTGCCGCTGATCCTCATCCAAATCACCTTCCAGTTCGATGATGCGGGTAAACTGACTGACTTTTGCTCCGGGATCTTCAGAAGCTTTGCTATCATCCAAATGTACCTTATCATGATTCAAGTAGACTTGCACTTGTTTTAAAGGCCAGTCCTTTCGTTCTGAATACATTTTCAAAGTCATGGCAGTACAGCTTCCCAGCGATGCCATCAATAGATCATAGGGGGTAGGTCCGAGATTGGCTCCACCGACTTCAATGGGTTCATCTGCAAGAAGATGATGATGGGGAGTTTTGATCTCAGTAGTGTAGCCATCGCCGGCTAATCGGATTAGGACTTGATTTCCTTTCAGGTCGTTTAGCTTAGAATTTTCTGAAATCGCTACATAGCGAATACTCCAGGAAGAAATTACTTCTCCGATATATTGGCTATCGGCAGCATTGGAAAGCAAATGGTCTGCTCCATCCAAGGAAATAAAGCTTTTGGGATGGAATGCAGCCCCATAAATTTCAGCTGCATTTTCAATCCCCACAATTTGATCTTGTGGCGAATGAAAAATCAAAATAGACTTTCTAAGATTTTTAAGGAAACTAGTGATAGGTCTTTGCTCCAGATCCTCTAAAAAAGATTTATTTATTCGAAACGAGCGGCCTCCAATATTCACTTTTGCAGACCCGTTTTTTTCCACTTCCTCCAAGTCACTTTCAAATAAATGCTTGACATGAGCAGGAAAAGCCGGCGCTGCAATGGTAACTACAGCCTGAACTGAGTCAAGTAGTCTTGCGACATACAATACTGCAGAACCTCCCAGCGAATGACCTACCAACATTTTTGGAGCTTCATAATTTTTCTCCAAAAAAGCAGCAGCATCACTCAAATCCGAAATATTGGCGCTGAACGAACTATCTTGAAACTCTCCCTCACTCCTTCCCAGTCCTGTGAAATCAAAACTTAATACAGCTATTCCCTGCTGGGATAGCGAGCTACAAATCTGGGTTACCGCAGAAAAATTCTTTGTACAGGTAAAAACAATGGGCAAAGAGCGCATAAAATTTAGGAGCCTTATCCAAAGGCAAGTACAGATTTGCGGCAAGGCTAAGCCCTTTTTGATTCTCAAATTTTAAGGGTTTAGGATTCATAGCCGATTATTTCTGCAAAGGTCTCACTTCAATATTCTCAAGAATGATCTCTGAAAGTAACTCTAAATCTCCTGAAACATACAAATCTTGCATTTTTTCTACTGGAGTATTTTTATCTTCTGGCTTGAAATTCAGGTAGTTTTGAAAGCGAATCCCTCCCACTTCAATCACATCCGTCACTTCTCTAAGTCTTACCCCTCCACCATCGGTATTGTAACTGTAAGCGATGTAATCAATGAATTTATCATCTTTCCCAATCCAGTATAAAAACTCATCATCGAAATCATCCCCTCCTCCTTCTTGCTGAAAAGTAACCTTTATCAAATCGTATATTTTGTCTTTTAGAGTAGTTTCTCCCAGATATTCCTTGATCACCGAAGAATCGTTCAAGCCATATGGCAGAAACGCAAAGTATGCGACAGAATTGACAGATCTGGAATATTTACCGATCCATTCTTGGTCTAGCGTATCGATTTTGGTGCCGTTTACGGTTCGCAGGAAACCTGTATTATTCAAGACATCTTTTACATTTCCTGTCGAATCAGAAAACTCTCGGATATACTCAAACTCACTTTCAGTTTTATAAATGGTGTAGTGAATATTTCTAAAATCAAACTCAATCAAAGAGTTTGAGAAGGCTTCTCCACCATGTGCTTCAATAGATTCATCCACAATCTTTTCAGCTTCAGTCCTTGAGTCACAAGAGTAATAAACTAAACCTAAGACAATAATTAATAATAAGCTGTATTTCTTCTGCATGGGTATTTTCTTTTATGGCAATCCTAAATGAGGCTAGTTAATTTATATTCTTTGCATTCTTAAACCGAAGACAAAAGATCGAAACCAAACTAAATTAGGGAGTTACCCTGATTTAGATTGGGTAATTTCTTCCCAGGGGTAAAAGCGATTATATTTTTCTTTTTATGATTATCTGATTTCTTACCTGTAGCATGGTTGAACTGTCTAAAAGCTCGATTGAATTTCAGTTTAGGCAAACTTCGGTCTTCAGTCATCCGTCTTCCAGCCCTAAAACCAATGGAAACATCCTTACCAGTGTAATTGCCGAGATACATTTTTTCCTTTTATTCAAAAATCAATTCGTAATCATAATAGCGATATTCTGCTCTCAAAAACAGTTTTTCGCCTTTTTCATTCACTCTGAAACTTTCTCTGGTGCCATGCAAAAGCATTCCACTGCTTTCATCATAACTCAGATTATAGATTAGACTTCGGTGATCTTTGAGTTGCACTTCGTTGCCAATCATCAGGTGAGTGATCGGGTCAAAATAATACCACCATGTATCCGATTCAGGTCCATAATCAACGAGGATCACATCAACCGTAGTTCCATTTTCAAGTATTTTTTGTTGCTGTAGCGAAAGCTTTGGGCCATCGTCGAGAAGCTTCCATGGTTGAGCAAGCGCATAAAAGGCAGCATCCAAATCTTTCTTCTTTTTAGCTAAAAAATCAGAATTCAAAACCTCATTCCCACCCATTAGATACTTCATTTTGCTACCATCCCAACTCGAAACATGAGCTACACTATCTTTTGTCCAAGTAATTTTCCCCTCGAAATACGGCTTAATTCGATACTCATTTAATTGGTCGGTTTCAGATTCAATAGACCCATCTTCATTTAATAGTCGGGTCCATTTTTTAAATTTTATAGCTGAAAGGTTCTCCCAGGAATTATCTTTTTCATGGGCAATTATGCTTTTTTGAAGAAATTCTCTGGCTTGCTTCTCAGGACTAGGCGTGCATGAACCGATTAGCAAAGCGATTGAGAAAAAACACCACACAAAATTATTTTTCATCTGTTTATAATTTGTTTTTCAACGGTCATATGGAATGCCCTGTATAATCATCCCCTTTGTGTGAGAACTTTTCTCATGGGCATTTCATAGGACCAAATTAGAATTTCTTTTTTGACTAAAGTAATCCAAATAAATCCCTGAGCCTACCAATCCATATTCCATCAGGAGGAAAAATGGATTCTCACTATAATCAGTATTTCCATAAGCTTGATAAGAGAAAATTGCGGCAAAACTCCAAATCAAGAATACTTTTCGCTCTGTCAACAAGCTTAATCCTAAAGCTGGAAGAATATACCATGGATGAACCACCGGCTGAAAAATCAAATAAATCAGGTAAATCAAGACCCACAAATCGACTAATTCCAGATTGGAATTGGGTCTTTTTTTCCAGGAAAAATAAAGAATCTTTATCAAGGTGATCCCGCTTAATCCTTTGGTTAATGTATCAATTGTATTATAACCTTTGATCCAAAAACCTACTTCCCGAAGGAGGTAGTAAATTGATGCATTGAACTCAAATTTACCTTGATAGAGTTTTAGGCTTTGGAAGAAATTGATCCATGACTGATCAATCAAAAGCCAAACAAAACTCAAGGCAAAAGCCAAAAAAGCTCCGATCCAAAAAGTGTATGATTTATTCGTTTTTTCAAAAGCTAAAAAAGAAGAAAAAAGCATCAACGGTAGTAGTTTCATTCCAATTGAGATCCCCCAAAAAAATCCTGATTTGGCCAAACTTTTGGTTATCAAAAAATAAAAACTGCCAATTAAAAACAGGAGCACCAAGCCCTCGAAATGCAAATTGTTCGAGATTTCTAAGATAACTAAGGGATTCAACCAATAGAATATCAGCTTATTAATTGGAATACTCGAAAGCAGAAAAATTCTAAGAAAAACAAAAAAAACGCCTATTTCTCCTAGGATTAAAATGGCTTTTAGAGTCATTACCCCATTCCATACAAAACCATAAGATGATGCTGCTCCAATGTAAAACAAAGCCTGATTCAGTGGTGGATAGACCGAATAATAATCAGGGGAATTCAAATTATCAAAAAGCTGATTCCGGAAGGCATTGTCAGTGACCATACCTAATTCTTCCAGTTGCGAAGGGGTCTTCAAATACGGATTTATACCATTGTGAATTAAATCCCCATCCCATAGAAACCTTAGGTAATCCTCCGACCAATTTGGAGCTGCAAATAACAAGGAAATTCTTAGGATCAGGCCTGCAAAGAAAATCCATTTCCAATTTACAGTTGGAGAAAATGATTTCCCAAGAAATAACATCCCCGCAAAAACTATGGCAAAAAGAGTAAAAAGTATTGTGAAATCAGCTCTCGGAACCCAATAGCCTAAAGCCATGATTCCTAATAACATCAAGAACCAAATTATGAAGTTCAGGCCATTTCTAAGAGGTGGTCTCAAAAGCTTAAACTTTCACGTAAAACTTCATCTTCCAGTCCATTCTTAGTCCAATAATCAAGCATTTGAACCCGCTTTCTCACTGCTGAGGTGACTTCCTTTTGACCGTCCTTTGTTATCTGAATTTCTTGCCAGGAAAGAATCTCATAAGGAAAAGCAGTTTGATAGCGAATCACCAGCGTCCTACCTAATTCAGGATAGTTCAAATCTAGCTCCTCCTGAGCAGATCCAAAAGCTTTTTTGGTGATCACAGCCTCCTCGACATTTAGTGGAATATGAGAGAAGCGCTGATAAATCAAACTCGGAATTAGTCTAGTCTCGCCTTCAGAAATCAAAGCGGGATTTAATCTAATCAGATTAAATAACTCATCCTCAGATTTACCGCTCAGCTTAAACTCCTGATCTCCTTCGGATTCGAAATAGGAAAAAATCTGAGTTTGATAGCCGTTATTTTTCCAATTCATCTGAGCAAAAGACTGGCCGCACCATTCAGTCATTGAGGCTGTTAATTTGGGGGAATTTATCTCCTCATAAACTGGTGTAAAAACCGAGAGCATTGTATGGTATGGATAAACTCCTGTTAAAAACTCCCGAGTCATATTGAGTTTTAGGACTTTTTGAGCATCAGCTCCAGAACTACCAGGGTTATCTAATTTGACTTGCTTCCGCTTCGAAAAATCCTCTGTAACAAAAATCATCACAGCTTTACCTTCTCGGACTTCGCCATATCGTGATTGCTTTAGCTCAAACACATTGATTTCTGCTTTTCCTTGGTACCAATACCCAGCAAACTGTTCTTCCAGTACCCCTTCCCGTCCTGAAGGACTACAGGAAAAAAGGAGAACTATGAGAAATAAAGAAAAGAGATTCGACTTCATAAAATTAAGTTTTCGCAGTTTCCCGCAATTTGAAATAAGGTCACTTCGGACATCGGGCTTATAAGCTGTTAACTAGAATATTTTCACAGCGAATTAAAATTTTGAATATTCAAATACGGCTTCCTTTACCAATATTTAAAAATCGTAAAAATAATCTTGTATCCCGCTCCGAATACGCCTTTTACAGTACCGCTGACTTTTGAAACACCAATTCTTTTTCGATAGTTTACCGGTACTTCTGTATAGCGGAGTCCTGCCTTATGAGCCTTGATTTGCATCTCGATAGTCCAACCAAAATTTTGATCAACCATATTCAAGTTCAACAAGTCTTGCCATACTATCGCTCGAAAAGGCCCTAAATCTGAGAAATTAGCCCCTTGCATGTATCGCATCATGGTAGTCGCAAGCCAGTTTCCAAAAACCTGAGGCAAGGTCATCGATCCCGATTCTCGCTCACCCAGCGCTCTGGAACCAATCACCATTTCGGCTTTTTCTTCTAAAATGGGCTGAATGAGGTCTAGCAATTCTTCTGGATAGTCACTGTAGTCTCCATCCAAAAATACAACGATATTTGGTTGGACCGACTGCTTTTTAATCCAGTCCATTGCCGTGAGGCATGCTTTACCATAACCTTTTTGAGGTTCGAATACTACCTGAGCCCCAGCTGCTGCCGCTGCTTCGGCAGTTCTGTCCGAAGAATTATTATTGGCTACTACGATATGTCTAACCAAATCCGGGATTTCAGCAATTACTTTAGGGATTGACTTTTCCTCGTTATAGGCAGGAATAATGACATCAATAATTGGGTTGTTTTTCATATGATTATAATTTGATTATTATAGGCCATATGGAATCTCGCAGCACTTAATCATCCCAGTGTGTGTCTTTTTTGTCATGCTCGATTTCATTTATTATTTACCCAATGCATAGGCTTTGAAAGAGGTGATAAAGACCAAACTGTATCCGATTGTCAACATCAAATGAAAAGGGAGCATTTCAAAAGCACCCACCCGAATAGAAAGAAAAACCATTGCACCAAAAATCAATGCAAAAAGCCCCTCAAACCATGTAGTCACCGGGATCTTTCCTGTGATGTAGAGATTTGATTTCAGACCGGTTTTGCCTCCCTCAAGGTTGAATTTAGGAGTACGGATAAATGGAGACTTTTTCCCTGTAAGTCCCTCCCAAACAGCTTGGGAATTGTGCAACGCTAAACCCATCGAAACAGAAAGAAAGAGCGGCAAAATATAAAGCCCCTGGATCAGACTTTTCCAGAATCCTTTTTTCTCGTAAAAAAAAGCAACCAGATACACTGCAGCAATGATCACAAATCCGATCATGAATATTCCAGCCAACCGAAATAATTGGGTAGGAATTAATCCTTGCTGCCCAGCCCACCACACTCCTATGCTTGATAAACTTACTGTGATAACTGCTATGAAAATCGTGCTATTAAACAAGTGAGCCATTGCATGGATTTTTGTAGATAGGGGTAAATCCTGCTTCAAGACTCCTCCAGCATGCTTTGCAGCACATTCCGCTCCCCCCTTGGTCCAGCGAAATTGTTGAGACTTAACAGCTGACATGATGGGCGGGAGTTCAGCTGGAGATTCAATCTCCCTTCGATAGACAAATTCCCAACCTTTTCGCTGTGCACGATAGCTCAAATCCAAATCCTCCGTGAGCGTATCATCATCCCAGTTTCCTGCATCGAGAATGCAGCTTTTTCGCCAGACTCCTCCTGTTCCATTGAAATTGATAAAGGCATGTTGCGTATTTCTGCCAATCTGCTCAATTAGAAAATGGGCATCCAAAGCAAAGGCTTGCAATTTGGTAAGTAGGGAATAATTTTCATTCAAGTGTGTCCAGCGGGTTTGGACCATTCCAATCTTTTCTGAAGTGAAATAAGGAATTGTTTTTTTCAAGAAATCCGGATCAGGCACAAAATCCGCGTCGAATATGGCAATGAATTCCCCGGTTGCTTTTTCCAAGCCTTCCTTTAAAGCTCCTGCCTTAAATCCTTTTCGATCCACACGATGGAGGTATTGAAAATCAACATCAGGAAAGGATTTGATTTTTTCCAAAATGAGCTGAGCTGTCTCATCCGTGCTATCATCCAAAATCTGGATTTGAAGCAACTCTCTCGGGTAATTTATTTTTGCAGTGGCATCAATCAAGCGCTCTACCACATATCGTTCGTTAAATACAGGCAGCTGTATGGTTACTTTTGGCCAATTAGCGGGATCTTTTGGTACAGGGACTTTTATCTTTCTGGATTTTAAAAAATTCAAAAGCAAATGCCCTTGAGCTAAGCTATAGGCAAAAACAAACAGCATTCCCAGGGTGTATATTCCCAGTAGAAGGTAGAGGAAAATCATTTAGGCATTCAACTTAACAGAGTCGTTTCCGATTAGAATTGGGAAATCAGTAATACGGTTCTCTTCAGATCCATTTTCAAGTTTTAGTACGCCCCTCGGACAAACTGCTGAACATACCCCACAGCCCACACAACTGGAGCGGACAATATTTTGTCCTTTCTGAGCATATGCTCGGACATCGATTCCCATCTCACAGTAAGTTGAGCAATTTCCGCAGGAAATACACTGCCCACCATTGGTAGTGATTCTAAATCTAGATTTGAATCGTTGTACGAGTCCAAGATAAGCTGCGAGTGGACAACCAAATCTACACCATACACGGTTCCCCATGAAAGGATAAAAACCTGTACCAACTACTCCGGCAAAAGCAGATCCGATAGCGAAACCGTAAAACGAATGTAACTGGTTTGTGGCATTTCCCAGAAAACTAAAGCCTGAAAAATAATTGGCAATAGTAACCAACGTCATTATTACTGCTAAAACCAAAACTCCATGAATAATATAGCGCTCATATTTCCAAGCTTTTAGAGACTTATCAGAAAGCTGTCTGAAAGGATCACCCACAGTCTCTGCTAATCCTCCACAACCGCAAACCCAAGAGCAATACCAACGCTTGCCGAAAAAATAAGTAAAAACAGGCACTCCAACTATAATTAATAAAATCCCCCAGATCAACATAAACATCCCTACACCACCAGAACTCAGAAAAGTACTGATCTGATAATCATAGAAAAAATCATAATCCAGCGGCCAAATATTCTTGAAATCAAAATAGGGCTGGTTCATCAACACCAATATTTCAGGAATCAAAAAGGCAAAAGCAGTCTGGAAAAACATCACTGATGCGGTTCGTAATTGCTGGTATTTATTCCCGCGGTATTTTCTGAACATCCTGACTCCCATGACGATAATTGCCAAGGTGTAAATCAAACCATACAAAAACCATTGACTTGCAGGATTACCACTGAGCATCTCACTAATCGGTGAAACCATAGCGACCAAAGTCACGAGATAGGCAGGAAACCAATACAGGACGATATAGAAAAGGATTAAAAAAGATCCGGTAATCATTCCAAGAATACCTCTGTTCTTAATAGATGAATGAAAAATTCCGTTATTCTTAATTCCTTCAGGTTCGCCTTGGTATTTTGGAAGATTATAGAAAATCCCACCAAGTACCGCCAATCCAATAGACAAGGCGAAAAACATCCAAGGATTATCCTTCACAGGACTGTCTAATCCCGCCAAAGCCAATGAGAAAGAATAATCATCCCAGATTACTTGATCCCAATTTGCATCAGCCTTTAACTGATCATTGTAGGTATTGAAGTAATCCCCAAAGGCACTCAGAAATGCAAAATTCGAAGAGTAAGTCTCACCATACATTGGCTCTAGTATTTCAGCCATTTTTTCCTGGTGAATTTCCTTTGTATTGGCAAGAACAAGTTCTTTATCCAGACTGTAATTCCCCAAAAAAGGAATCAGGATAAAACTCCCTAAGCCGATTAAAAAAAGAACTAGACCTAATTTTTGAATCCACTTCATACGCTTGCTCCGAATAATTTTTGAATAAATGAAGGTTTTGAAACTTTGAAATCCCCTCCAAATTGACTTTTGAATTCCTTCTGAATCTCTATATAATAAGGAGCAAAAAACTCCGGATCAAAATTCGCTTTTTCAAGATTTGCGATCACCTTGGCCCCGGACCATTTTTCGGTTAAGGCTCGATCAAAAAACTCATGTCGCAGGCGGAATCCAAAATTATTGATTCCAACCAATGTCCCTGATTTATCTTGAAGCATTCGGAAAGCTATCTTACCAGCAGTATGCTCCCAATAAAAGGAATCGATCTGAGATGAATCCCAATTAGCTGGCACCGTCCCATAGGTTTGATATTCGATATCCAGAAATTTTGCAGAATTGAACCAGTGTCCAGGTTTATAAGAAGTGGGTCTACCAGCCAAAGTTTGCGCTAGTGTTTCTCCGTGCATTCTTCCTGTGTACCAAACTTGCTCGATGGGTCTTCGATCTGCTGCAGGAGATTGATCGAACTCGGCACAATCTCCAATCGCATAGACATTCGGAATATTGGTCTCAAAGTTCAAATTCACTTTTACCCCTCGATTGATATGTAATTCACTTCCTTTTAGGAAATCAATATTTGGACTCACCCCAGCAGTCAATCCAACGAATTGGCAGGAAATCTTCTTCCCACTTTTGGTTCGAACCGATTTAACTCTTCCTGATTCATCCCCGATTATTTCATCTAATTCTGATTCCAATCGTAGGTCTATATGATGCTCTAAAATATGTCTACCTACTAATTCTGATTCTTCTTTTGGAAGCACATTATCCCAAAAGCCAGATTCACGGACCAAAAAGGTTACTGGTATTTTTTTATAGGCAAGCATTTCTGCCATCTCAATTCCGATCAATCCTCCACCAACGATGACAGCACGACTGACTCCTGATTTGGTGTTTTCTTCCATTAGCTCTAAGTCTTGTTTCGAATACAAGCCTTGAACTCCCTTTAAGTCTTGACCTTTCCAACCAAATTTATTTGGCTTTGAGCCTACCGCAATGACCAAATCGTCGTAATCCATCTTTTCTCCAGATTGGAAACAAATCTGTTTAGATGAATAGTCAATTTCTTTTACCCAAGATTCTTTGAGTTCGAGTCTATTTTTCTCCCAAAACCAATTTTCGTAAGGCTGAGTATGCTCAAATTTCATATGCCCCATGTAGATATACATGAGTGCTGTTCTGGAAAAAAAATATTTTGATTCCCCTGAGATCAAGGTGATTCGTACATTTTCATCAAGTTTTCTCAGATTTCTGGCGCAAGTCACGCCGGAGATTCCATTGCCGATAATAACTACGTGGCGAGTGCCGCTCATATAGGAAAGGGTTGGGTTGGAAAAGGAATTTACAAAAAGCTTTGGCTATTCGTTAAGATTCCAATTATAATCTAAGTGCGACACTTTTGCATTCGAGTTGATTTTCAATGTGCTATACTTATTTAAGAAATCGATAATCGACCCATTTTTAGTGAAATCACCTTTAAACCAAGAGAAAATCGAGGAAATCTCTACAGCATTTGCACTGATTTTGTTTCTGGATTTATCATTTACAAAAGTCTTGGCAACCCGATCAAGTTGAGATTCCATTTTAGCTGCTGTAAAAGCTTCATTCAAAAGTGGTGGACAAGATACTGAAGCACAGTTAATAGCGAAATGAATCCTTGGTTCTTCAAATTCTTTTCGCAAAATCGAATGTTCGATTTCATCCAAACTAGATTCTTGCCCCCCTATTTTAAAAAATTTGTAATGCCATACATCCTTGATCATGGGGATTTTCAAAGCTGATCCTAAATCACGAATACTTTTCACTGGATAATTATCTACAATAAGTTTCACGGTAAAAGCATTGTAGGCATTGATCCAATATGCAAGCTGTTCATTTTTTGACCAAGTCTTTCGATCAGGCGCATTCTCACTAATAGTCTTTAGGTAGGCATCTAGCTTCGCTTTGTCTTTGATAAACCCTTTGTAGTCAACAATACCCGTTGGACTTACGTGGGCTTTAAGCAATTGATCCCAAGTTTGGTGATTTGGTGGAATTGTTCCAGCCATTCCTGGAATTGAATTTTGACAGGCTATTGTCCCAAGAGAAATTATGGCAATTAGAAAGCGACTAAAATATTTCATAAGTTGAATAGTTATACCTGATCTACGCAGTGAAGTAAAATTGGGATGTTTTAAATTCCCTTTTGGTCGGGAAGCAGACAGGAATCAGGAAATCAATAGACTTTTTGGCCTTTTTCCAGCCAAATACCCCAAGATCTTGAATAGGTATGAACTTGATTGGTGGGCAATCCCTTTTGGTAAAGCGGCATCGATTCGTTTGACCAATGAATGATACCACCATAAAGGTTAAATACTTTGGTAAAGCCTGCGTCAGTCAAACGTTTCCCGATATCTTGGGAACGGGCTCCCACTGTACAATAGACCAAAACAGGTTTATTCTTATCAAGGTCTGCTACATTCTCTAATTCGAAGGTGTCAAATCCCACCCACTTAGCACCTTCCAAATGGCTTACTTCAAATTCCTCTTTCTCGCGAGTATCCAAAATTTGAAAATCTGCTAAGGTAGAAAGCTCAGTAGGTTTGAGTGTGGGAAAATCTGTGTCATAAAGAGTGGAAAGAAGTGTTCTATACGCCAATGACTGCCCAATGCCTTGATTAGGCAAAATGAACAAACTTACTGCGACAACAAAGGCCCAAAAATAATTCTTATTTATTGTTTGCATGATTGGGTAACTGATTTCTAAGAAATGCAGTTCGAAATCAAGCGTAAAAATCAGACAATCTTGCCAATCCGCGCTTGTCTTTTATAATAATTTTTTTACCCTCCAAATCAATCAATTCATCCTTTTTGAATTCAGAAAGAAGTCTGATTACCGATTCAGTAGCAGTTCCCACCATACCTGCAATCTCTTCCCTACTTAGAATAAGATCGATTTTTTGATTCTCACCTCCTTCTACACCATAAGTACTACCTAGCTGCAACAGAATAAATGCCAGTCGCTCACGAATGCTTTTTTGGTTGGCATCTGTAAGCTTGGATTCCATCACACCTATTTCATGACTAAGTTCTTTTGTGATTCTTTTGAAAAATGAACTATTTGAGAATAATGTATTCAAGAAAGACTCTTTTGGAATGAAGCAGATTTTTGCATCCTCAATAATCATCGAGGAATTTGAATAATTCTCCTCACCTAATAAAGCAGAATATCCAAGAAAATCACCTGACTTTGCTAGGTGAATAATTTGTTCTTTTCCATTAGAAGCAGTTTTGTAAACTTTCACTACTCCAGAATTGATACAAAAAATCCCTAGAGGCTTAGTCCCTTCATAATAAAGAATTTGACCTTTTTTGTGAGAGATCAGATTTTTATTTTCTGAAATCGTACAGATATGAGATTCTGATAATTCGGATAACATCGAATGTTTTCTGCTGGAGCAAAGCTCACATGGCATTTTGTTGATTGGATTACCCATGGTTTTTTAGTCTTTAAAAAGAAAGATATAAGTTATAAAATAACTGACAAAAATCACAAAAAAACAGATCAATTTGGGGCTTCGGGACAATCTCGCTCTTGCTGAAAGACATTTAATTTAGAGTCATAACTCATAAAGATATGTTGATTCCCATTTGAAATAATTAAATGAGGAGACTTAAGCTCTTGGTGGTAGACACAAGCTTGCTCCATGGTTTTTTGAGACAAATTCACGCTTGGTGCTTTACACTCAATTAAAAGATAAGGAGCTCCCATTTTATCCCAAATCACTAAATCTGTTCGCTTTTGAAGTTGATTGTATTTCAATCCTTTCTCAAGTGCAAAAAGACCTTTAGGATAGTTTTGATGATTGACAAGAAAATTGATCCAATGCTGCCTAACCCATTCCTCCGGGGTTAAAACTAATTGCTTTTTTCTAATCGGATCAAAAATCCAAAGTTTCTCAGACTTTCGAAAAAGCTCTGGATTATAACCGGGTAAATTAAGCAGCGGTAATTCGATTTGATTCTTTATGGAATCCATAATCAAAGGTGCACAAAATCGAAGAAATTAGCCACTCAATATTGACTATTCAAAAGATAAGTATGGCTCAATTCTAGAAATCCAATCTTCTTTGAAGATTTTGATTTTTTTCAGATCAAGTGAGGAAGTAAATAGCCCATGTTGGGTTCTGTAGGCTACAATTACTTTTGCTTCACCATAACTAATATAAGGATGAGCAGAAAGTTGGTTGGTGTCGGATGAATTGATTGGTATTTTCCGTGTAATTGAGGGATTGAAATCAAAATACGTCCAAATTTCCTCAATCGTCTCTGGTTTAAGCCCATAGATTTCATTGAGTTGATTTTTTGAATAATATCCTCCAAGATTTTCTCTATACTTAATGATGCGACCACTAAGACCTGGACCAATTCCTGGAACGATCTGAAGCAAGGTGGAGTCTGCTTCTGAAAATTCAATTCGATTGAGATTTTTTGTTTTTGAAATGGAACTAGGTTTGGCTGCAGTATCAGCTGGGTTAAAAATAGGATTTGGAGAAGTTTTTACTTCAACTTCAAACTTTTTTAGGCTATCAATTGTAGCTAGGTAGTGCTCGTGGAATTCTTTAGCTCCTGAGGTTTTGATAGTCTTCAGCATGTAAGGCGAAATAGCAAATATCACCAAAAAAGGAGTAAGCAATAAAAAACCTTTAGACTCCTTATTTGAGAAGCCTAGATTTATCTTGAGCCAGTAAAAAAGTTTGTTTCTCATTAAAAAAGATGCTGATAGCTTTTATCAATAACGTATAAGTTAATAATATTAGAAATCAAATTCACAAACTCCCATCTTTGTTGGGAGAAATAATATTTTATTTAGACAGATTACAAATTGACAGATCATACATCCAAAAGAACTTTTCCCAAGTCTTTGTCTGTTAAATTTGCAGTCCCAGCGTAGGAATAATGCAGATTAAGTTTCGATCCTTAAGTATCTCTCATAAAAACGCCCCTGTTCAAATCAGAGAGATCATCTCACTGGATGATCAGGCGATACATAGTATACTTCTTAAACTAAAAGACTTCTTTAGCTTGGGAGATGCACTTATTTTATCCACTTGCAATCGTACAGAAGTTTATTACAGCCATGATCTTGACTTAAGTACGGAGATCATCAAACTTATCGGGCTCGAAAAAGGACTAACTGACATTATCAATTACCTAGATTATTTTGAGATTTTCAATGATGATCGTCCGGCAATCACACATCTATTTCGAGTCTCAATGGGTCTTGAAGCTCAAGTTGTTGGAGATATTCAAATATCAAATCAAGTAAAGCGCGCCTATCAAGCATCCGCCGATTTGGATATGGCAGGACCTTTTTTGCATAGGTTGATGCACACTATCTTTTTCACTAATAAAAGAATCGTTCAAAAAACAGCTTTTCGTGATGGTGCTGCTTCACTTTCCTATGCGACAATTGAACTTATCGAAAGTCTGACATCAAATACTTATCAACCTAGGATTTTATTGATAGGAGTGGGAGAAATTGGTGAGGATGTCGCGAAAAACATGATTCATTTGCCAGAGGCAAAAGTCAAGATTACCAATAGAACTTTTTCTAAAGCACAAGAGATTGCAGATGAAATGGGGTTTGAGGTAGTTCCATTCGAAGACTGCCTTGAAGCAATGAAAGAAGCTGATGTAATTGTAAGTTCTATACTTCGACCTGAGCCTTTCATCACTAAAAAAATCCTAAAGGAATTCGAAATCATGAGCTATAAGCTCCTGGTGGATTTATCTGTTCCGAGAAGTATAGAAACTAGTGTAGAAGATGTTCCTGGAGTGATACTTTATAACGTAGACAACATTAGAAGTAAAGCTTCCGCTACTTTAGAGAGAAGGCTTGAGGCTGTACCACAAGTTGAGGAAATCATCAATGGAAGTATTGATGAGTTTTACAATTGGAAAAAAGAAATGATGGTTTCTCCCACCATCAACAAGTTGAAATTGACATTGGAGCAAATTCGTCAAGAAGAAATAGCCCGGCACCTGAAGAACCTAAGTGTAGAGGAGTTTGCAATCATAGATAAAATCACCAAAAGCATGATGCAAAAAGTGCTTAAAGTACCTGTAGTCCAGCTTAGGGCCGCCTGTAAGCGAGACCAAGCAGAAGAAATGATCGAAATGATCTCAGATCTTTTTGATCTGGACAAAATCAAGTCAGACCATTAATTGGTCAATAAATCAAACACAAATGACCAAGGGAAATACACAACGCTCTTGGTCATTTTATCTTTAGCCTATTTCAACAAAGTCTTCATGAAAATGAAATCAAGGTTTACTCTCACTGTATTCACAGTTATTCTTTTCAACCAGGTTTTGATAGCCCAAACTTGGGAAGTATATAATTCCAAATTAGAGCTTCAATCCAGGCTGATATATGATCAAATTGAATTACTGGGGGAATCAGTACGTATTGGAAAAGTAGATGGAGAATTATTCTTACTTTCTCAAGATTTAAAACCAGCCTTAAAATTTGATGGAAATAAAATCTACCAATATTTAGCACCGTGGATTTTGGTGAAAGGCCCTCAGGGTATAGGGGCATACCATGAATATGGTCAAAAAGTGTTGCCATTGGAATATGAGGAGATCCAGACATTTTACAACTTTTTACTTGCTCGAAAAGGAAAAGAATATTGGGTTTTTGAGAGAGGAACAAATAAGTTAACTTCTATTGGAACCTTTGACGAGGCAAAATTCACGAAGCTAGGGTTATTATTTGCAAGAAGAGGAGACAACTATTTCTTACCTCTTTCCAAAAACCCTGACAAGGTATTTCAACTTATACTAGACAATGACGGGCGCTATGTCCTTACTAAAGAGGAGTCTGGGTTTGGCTTGATCAATTTAGAAGGAGATTATGTTCTTAATCCAGTTATCGATCGACTCGAGCATACTGCAGGGAATTTTTTCTATGGATATGACGAAAATCAATACCTTCTTATAGAGGGAAATGACATCAGCGCGAATATTCGTTATAATTCTTTTCATGAAATCACTTTTGAGAATGGACTCATGCTTGAATACATTCATGGCAAGCTTCGTCGAGTAATGGAGGAAGATGGCATATTGCTGGATTCGGTTGGAATTGAGTCAGTAGAGCGAATTGGGACGAACCTTTACAATGTTCGCTTTAGAGGAAATAAAGTTGGTTTGCTTGGAAAAAAGGGCTGGCTTGTAGAACCAAACATCAATGCTGAACGGATAGAAAATGGGAGTGAAAACTTATTTCCTGCATTATCAAAAGGTAAATTCGGCTTTCTGAATTCAAATGGTGAATGGATCATTTCTCCAACTTGGGATGAGGTTTTACTTTTTTCTGATCAGATAGCTACCGTCAAAAGCACGGGGAAATGGCAGTTAATAAATACATCCGGAAATCAAATAGGCATTAGTTACTGGGAAGAAATTAAACCATACAGAAACGGAATCGGGATCGGAAAAAACTCTGGTAAGTATTTTTTGCTTGATAGATTTGGGAACATTTTGAACGAAAAAGGATATGATAATATTTCCAGAACCTCAGATGGTTTTTTTCTAATCGAAGATTCCGGAAAAACAGGTCTTCTATCTGCTGAGGGAGTAGAAATCCTTCCGTTGGATTTCCAACGAATTATCCGAGAAAAAAAGGACTTTATTGTTGTTCAAAAAGAAGGATCAATGGGAGTATTAAATGATAGTGGTGCTATTTTACTTCCTCTAGCTTTTGAAGAACTGATAGTTGACTGGGAGAACAATCAAATTTTAACAAAGAGTCTCTACCAACCAATTATATTGGAGGAAGCTCCAATTGAAAAGAGAAAGAAAAAAGGGGCTTAACGCCCCTTTTTTTTTATTTTTTATCTGTTTTTCCTTTTCCTGAATCTTTCGAATCAGTATCAGAACCTGCAATGGATTCCCTCATTGAAGTATCAGATTTGATATTTTCCATTCGGTAATAATCCATCACACCTAGCTTTCCTGATCTAAAAGCTTCTGCAAGAGCTTTTGGTACTTCCGCTTCTGCTTCTATTACTTTTGCTCGCATTTCTACATTTCTCGCTTTCATCTCTTGCTCCAATGCCACGGCCATTGCTCTTCTTTCCTCTGCCTTCGCCTCAGCAACTTTCAAATCCGCAGATGCTTGGTCGATTTGAAGCTTCGCTCCGATATTAGTACCTACATCGATATCCGCAATATCAATAGAAAGAATTTCAAATGCTGTACCAGCATCTAATCCTCGTTGTAAAACGAGTTTTGAAATTTTATCGGGATTTTCCAACACGCTTTTGTGGTTGGAAGCAGAGCCGATTGAGGTCACAATACCCTCTCCTACTCTTGCCAGAATAGTTTCTTCACCTGCTCCACCTACCAATTGAGCAATATTAGCTCGAACAGTAACTCTTGCTTTAGCTATCAATTGAATCCCGTCTGCGGCTACTGCGGCTACATTTGGAGTATTGATTACTTTCGGATTAACAGATATTTGTACGGCCTCAAACACGTCTCTTCCAGCTAAGTCGATGGCAGTAGCCTGCTTGAATGAAAGAGTAATATTTGCTTTATCCGCTGATATCAAAGCTCTGATTACATTTGGCACATTTCCCCCTGCCAAAAAATGAGTTTCCAAATCATTGGTGGTCAACTGAAGTCCAGCTTTGGTAGCTGTGATCATAGAATTAACAATCACACTTGGTGGCACCTTCCTGATCCGCATCCCTACAAGCTCTAGTAATCCTACGCGGACATTTGAAAACTGGGCTGTAATCCAGAGATTAACAGGGACGAAATAAAGAAAGATGAATAAAAGTACTATTCCCGCAAAAGCGGCGATTAGTATAAAAGTTGCGCTAGATGGTTCCATTTTTAGTTTACTATTATAGTGTTGTTTTCAATTTTAATTATTGTAATCTCTGTTCCTACAGAAATAAATCCTCCTGATGATCTTACCTCATAGATTTTATCATCAATCATTGCTTTGCCTACAGGCTTTAGATCAGAGATAGTACGGCCTGGCATTCCAACTTGAAGACCTTCAGTCCTTCCATCAAAAGTACCGCCTTTAATCTCGGATTTCAGAGAAAAACGATTCCATACTCCTGAAGAGAACCCATAAATTATCGCAGCCACGTTTAAAATTACTGCAATTCCTGTAATCCACCATGCTACCTCTGGTTCAAAACTAATGAAAGCGTAAGCAATTCCTGCAAGACTTACAATCATTCCAAGAATCCCCACTATTGTTGTTCCAGGCACAAAGAGAACTTCTGCAAGTAATAGAATTAATCCTATAATCAGAAGGCTAGAAAGGACAAAGATCGTCATGGTGAAAAGTCGGTAGTAATTCGACTAAAATACAAGATTACTTTTTACAAAAGTTGAATATTCATAAAAAAAGCCCGAATAATCGGGCTAGTTTATCAATATGCTTTTGCGAATAACACTCGCCCTTTAGAAGGCATTCCAGTGAGTATGCATTTTCCCTCTTCAATTTTTTGATCAAGAGGAATACATCTGATTGTAGCTTTAGTGAGATCCTTGATTTTATCTTCAGTCTCAGAAGTACCGTCCCAATGCGCAGAAAGGAAACCACCTTTTGTCTCCAAAACTTCTTTAAATTCTTCCCAGGAATTGACTTCGGTAGTTTTTTCTTGTTGAAAATTGTATGCTTTGTTGTAAATCTCTTCCTGAATCAAATCAAGAAGATTTGAAATCTTCTCCGCAATTGGTTGTGTTGATAATTCAAACTGCTCCTTAGTCAGAGTATCTCTTCTTGCGATCTCAATAGTACCATTTTCTAAATCACGTGGTCCAATTGCAATTCGTACAGGTACACCTTTTAGCTCATATTCAGCGAATTTCCAACCTGGTTTATGCGTATCACGATTATCAAATTTAACGGTGATTCCTGCTTTTCGAAGTTCCGACATAATCTCATTTACCTTTTCAGAAATCGCATCGAATTCTTCGTCGCTTCTGTAAATAGGAACAATTACTACTTGAAAAGGGGCCAATTTTGGAGGAAGTACCAAGCCATTATCATCCGAGTGTGCCATTATCAAAGCACCCATTAATCGGGTACTAACTCCCCAAGATGTACCCCAGACATATTCAAGGCCTCCTTCTTTGGTGGCATATTTTACCTCAAATGCTTTTGCGAAGTTTTGACCCAAAAAATGAGAAGTTCCTGCTTGAAGGGCCTTACCATCCTGCATCATTGCTTCGATACAAAGTGTATCATCCGCACCAGCGAACCGTTCATTTTCAGTTTTTCTCCCTCTCACTACTGGCAACGCCATAAACTCTTCTGCAAATTGAGCATAGATATTCATCATTTGAAGTGTTTCCGCTTTCGCCTCTTCAGCTGTGGCATGTGCCGTGTGCCCCTCTTGCCATAGGAACTCAGATGTTCTCAAAAATAACCGAGTTCGCATTTCCCAGCGAACTACATTTGCCCACTGATTAATAAGTAAAGGCAAATCTCTATACGACTGAACCCAACTTTTAAAAGTACTCCAAATAACAGTTTCAGATGTTGGTCTGACGATTAATTCTTCTTCAAGCTTAGCGTCTGGATCAACGATAACTCCACTCCCATCTTCAGCATTTTTGAGTCGATAATGTGTAACTACAGCACATTCTTTGGCAAACCCTTCTACATGGCTTGCCTCTTTGCTTAGGAATGATTTGGGTATAAAAAGAGGGAAATACGCATTTACATGACTAGTCTCTTTGAACATCCGGTCTAATTCGGCCTGCATTTTTTCCCAGATAGAATAACCATAAGGTTTTATGATCATACAGCCTCTTACAGCTGAATTTTCAGCTAGATCAGCTCTTTTTACTAATTCGTTATACCAGAGTGAATAATCTTCACTTCTCTTTGGTAGTCCTTTACTCATTGTTGTTGATTGAGATACAGATTGTTCTTATTTTTGCTAACTTCAGCGTGACAAATATAACCCAAAAAGAATAACCCTTAGTCTGTGTGTACGTATAACAGAGTAACTAATTCAACTTCTATTATGAAGAAATTTCCAATTCAAACGTCAGCATTCCTTGTAGGAGCAGTAATTCTAGCATCTTGTAGCACTAATAAGATGGCTATGAATAACCAACAAGACAATCTATACTTCATGGCATCCGATGCCAAAGTAGCGACAGAGTTTGCCGTTCAAAATAATAATCCTGAGCAATTTGAATCACTTTCTAGCTTACAGGCAGAAGCTTATTCTCAAGAAAACTTCAGTTCAAGAAACGTAAACCCAGACTACATTGCTCGATACCAGACTGAGACCGTAGAGGGAGACGAAGGAGTAGTTTATTTTGATGAATCAGGTGTTGATGAAAATCAAACTAATCAAGGAGATATCGATGCCTATAATAATTTTAGAGTAAGCGGATCAGGTGTAAATTCTGGTTTTAATCCTGCTATGTCCTTTAATATGGGGATGATGTATGGCATGGGAATGATGAATCCATGGATGAGTCCGTGGGGTATGAGTCCTTGGGGAATGGGAGGATTCTATGACCCATTTTGGGGTCCATCTTGGGGATACAGACCTGGGTTTAATTTGAGTTTTGGATTCGGTATAGGTTTTGGAGGTTATAATCCATTTTGGGGACCAAATTTTGGAATGGGTTGGGGAATGCCTATCTACGGAGGTTATCCTGGATGGGGATACCCTATGTATGGTAGACCAATTTACGTTATTCCCGGTGGCGAATACGGAGATAGAAGAGTAGTAAGTGGAGCTAGACCAACTAGAGGTTCATCTTTGGCAAATACCAGTAGATCTTCATCTAATGCTGCAATCCAGCCAAGTACAGCAAGAGCGCAAGCTAGAAGAGATGTATTAAATAGCGGCTCATCTTCGAGAAGAACCTTAACAAATTCTAATAATGCTAGAACCACTTCAAGAGACTTTGGAACTTCACAGAATGATTATTATTCAAATTCAAGATCTAGAGTTGCGACAAATGGAAGTACCAGAAATGTTGCTTCTCCAGCAATGGACAGATCAGTAACCAGAACAAGAAGTGCTATGCCTTCGGCTAGACCTTCAGCGATCCCATCAAATTCACGGTCATACACAGGTCCTAGTAGAAGTGGGGTTACGAGATCAAGCAGTCCATCTTATAACAACAGATCATCTAGTCCATCATATAATAGAAGTACCATTCCTAGCAGATCTGGAAGTCCATCGTACAATCCAGGTCGTACAAATACAAGAACATATAGTACTCCAACCAGATCTTCTTCTCCATCGAACTATAGCACACCAAGTCGTAGTTCTTCAGGAGGAGGAATGAGTTCTGGAGGAGGAGCATCAAGAAGTAGCGGAGGTGGCGGAGCCAGCTCTGGAGGATCAAGAGGTGGAAGGGGGAATTAATTCCCCTTTTTTTTTGAATAATTTTAAGCCTAATAGCCCTTTATTCCGTTATTTAATCACACTAAACAAATTCTAAATGAGGTCATCCTTTTTAGTAATATTCTGCCTTATTTCAATTTCATCAGGATATGCTCAAAGTGGTTACTTTGAAGACGCATATAGATTTAGTCAAAACAAGCCATCTGGATCTGCAAGGATAATGGCTATAGGTGGAACACAGTGGTCGCTAGGAGGAGATGTATCAAATGTTGCCGGAAATCCAGCTGGACTTGGATTCTTCAGATCATCTCAAGCTAGTGTGACCTTAGGCATCACAGATTGGGGTGTAGAGACAACTTACCTCAATCAAAATAAAAGCTACAACACCAGTAATTTCGCACTCCCAAATCTCAGTATGGTAATTGCAAAACCAAAGGGAGAGCTAGAAAGAGGGGCTTTTAAAGGTGGGGCTTTTGGAATCGGCCTTCAACGAATTGCAAACTTTAATACTGAATATGGTTATTTCTCTGATGAAATAGGAGAAACCTCAATTATTGATTTTTACATTCAAGATTCCTTTGGGATTCCTGAAAACCAAATTGAATCTTTCGGTTTAACTGGCTTAGCTTACCAAACCTATCAAATCAATCCTGTTGCTTTTGATAATGAAGGCAATCCTATTCCAAATCCTGATGTCTATGACTCTTTTGTCACGGGTTTCCCTTTTCAAGATGAAAATGTAAGACAAGAAGGGTCAGCTAACCAACTCTCATTTAGTTATGGAGCTAATTTCAATCATAAAATTTTTGTTGGAGGTTCTCTCGGAATAAGAACCCTAAATTACTCTTCAATAAAAGTTTATAATGAAGAATTTATAGATGGTCCTCTCATTAATTCTTCACTTTCTGAAAATCTTTTTATAAATGGAAGTGGATTGAATGTGAATCTTGGATTGATATATAAACCAATTGATTACGTAAATCTTGGATTTAACTTCCAAAGTCCTACTTGGTACACTTTAGATGAAGAATACAGTGCAAGTAATTTAGCTTTTTATGATAACTACTACTTTGAGCAAGAAGATGTTACACTTGGGAGACAAGAAGCATTCACCGATGTGTTTCTTAATCGGTTTAGTCTGAATACTCCTTTGAAAATTGGGGGTGGAGCTGCTTTCTTTTTAGGTAAGAATGGATTTATTTCCGCTGATATTGATTGGGTTGATTATTCAGCGGCACGTTTGAACTCAAATAGTTTCAATCCAGGTCCAGATAATTTAGAAATTCAAAATATTTATACGAGCACCATTGATTTTAGAATAGGTGCAGAATACAAGATCAGTAATTTCAGCCTTAGAGGTGGATATGCGTTGTATGGTGATCCAATTGCTGATTCTGAATACGATAGAAGTACTCAACAATTATCAGGTGGATTTGGAGTCAGATTAAATAATTTCGCTATAGACTTTGCTCTCATTAATCAAAAATTCAATACGCTATATTCCAGTTATCAAGTTCTGGATAATGCCGGAAATAATATTGGTCCAGTAACTGAATTGAAGAATAGTCTTACAAATGGAGTTTTGACTCTTAGTTTGAATTTTTAATTAATCGAATCAATTCAGAAATCAATAACTCAGCGGAAAAATCTTCTCCGCTGAGTTTTATTTTTGCTTGATTATAAAAATGGTCTCGATCGACCAACAGACTTTTCAATTTTAAAATTACCTCCCCTTGGTCTAAATCTGAAAACATGGGCCGATTCTGAGATCTTGAGGCTCCAAACCTTGCTGATATCTCTTCCAAAGGAACATCTAAATACACAGAGGTAGACTTAGAATTAATAAGATCCATATTCCCATTGAAACAGGGACAACCTCCTCCTGAGGCTAAAACAAAAGATTCATTTAAATTCAATACATCGTCCAATACTTCTGTCTCCCAATTTCGAAATCCTCCCTCCCCGTGGATTGAGAAGATATCGGAGATTTTCATTTTATATCGATTTTCAATCAAATGGTCTAAATCATAAAAGGGGAATTTCAATATGGACGCCAATTGTCGTCCGAAAGTGCTCTTTCCCGAACCTGGCAATCCAACCAAAACTACTTTTAATTCACTACTCATTTGATATAATAATCCAAAACTTCGCTTGAACTCGGAGTGTTGTTGTGATGATATTTAGCCAATACTTGACCGTCTTTCAGTAGCATAATGCCAGGGTTCGATCTTATCATCGTTTTGACAACAGTAGCATCAGCTTGTAATCCAAGAATATCCCATCCCCTCTCATTCATAAAGGAAGTAATTTCTTCTTGTGAAGCTGCAGCCACAAAAACTGGTTGAATTGGAGAACCCTTTAAATCTTTAATCAATTGATCGATTTCTTCAAGATTAGAATCACTCACTTTAAGCATGCTACTTACCAAGATTAATGTTTTATCTCCTGTGAAAACTTCAGAAGAAAAATCTCCCTCATCATTCCAAACTGCGAAATCTGATATTTTGGGAAGTGCTTCAGGGTTTTTCAAATTCATCTCTACAAACTCCAACGTTTCATCAGATGGATATTGATCGAAAGTAAGCAATTCCCCGTCCTTCTTCATTACATAAGAATACTCAAGCGGAGAAGAAGGAAGCATGTTTTGAGGAATATTCACCCCTACTTTATATGCTCTAAAATCAATAAATGGGAGATTTCGTATGGCTAAAATAGATAGAGTTAAAGCCAAAACGCAACAAACTGCAGTTACAACTTTTGCCCAAAGGGCCGACTTTTTCGGCAGATCCAATTGAAACAAAAACAAGATTGCAATAAGAACCAATAGAATTAAATCCTTGTAAAAAGATTGCCAAGGAGTCAGTTTGATAGCATCTCCAAAACATCCACAATCTGTTACTTTATTAAAGTATGCGGAAAAGAATGTCAAAAAAGTAAAGAACAAAATCATCAATGCAAGCGCCCAAACAGTGAATCTACTTTTGACTCCAAGAATAAGCATCACTCCAAGAACCACCTCAATAACCACCAAAATTACAGCAAACTCTAAGGCAAATGGTTTGAGATAGTAAAAGAAACCAGCAATATCATTTGAAAAAACATCAAAGTATTCCTCCAACTTTATCGAAGTCCCTACCGGGTCGTTGACTTTGATCAAACCAGAAAAGATAAATAGCCCTCCTACCAGAAGTCTAATTACCCATAAAAAGCCATCTTTAATCATGATAACCCAGTTTAATTAAACAGAAAACAGCGTAGTTGATCATATCTTGATAGTTTGCCTCGATACCTTCAGATACCAATGTTTGTCCCTCATTATCTTCAATTTGTTTTACTCTAAGGAGTTTCATTAAGATAATATCAGTCATGGAACTCACCCGCATTTCTCTCCAAGCTTCTCCATAATCATGATTTTTATTTTCCAGCAAAGCTCTTGTGTCATTCACCCATTGATCATACTTAGGCTCGATGATTTCAAATGGAATTTCCATAAGGGAATCATCCTTAAAACTGATTTGAAGCAATGCAATAATGCAGTAATTTATAATCCCCACAAATTCATCGACCACAGGATCACCTACCTTTTGTAGTCCTTTTTCTTGAATTGACCTTATTCGCTGAGCTTTAATAAAGATCTGATCAGTTATTGAAGGAAGCCGCAAAATTCTCCAGGCCGTACCATAATCTAAGGTTTTCTTCCTGAATAATTCTTTACATCGACTGATAACTTGATTATATTCGTTACTAGTTTGATTCTCCAAAGTGATTAATTTTTATGATTCCCGATCAGGACAACAATTCTTCTATCGAAGATAAATTATTTCCCCAAAAATATACATTTCAAATCAACGGGAGGCTTTTAAATTGGAAAAGACCTCAGATAATGGGAATTGTTAATCTAACTCCTGATTCTTTTTACTCAGGAAGTAGGACATACAACACATTGGAGACTGCAATTAAACTAATTGAAAAGCACATTTCAGAAGGAGCAGATATTTTGGATTTAGGGGGATACAGTACTAGGCCGGGTGCTTCCGAAATTTCAATTCAAGAAGAAGAAGATCGGGTTCTGCCGATTGTGACTTGGATTTCCAAAAATCACCCGGAAACATTGATTTCTATTGATACTTTTAGAGGTAAAGTTGCAAAATCGGCAATCAGAGAAGGCGCTCATATAGTGAATGATATTTCAGCTGGTGAATTAGATCCTGATATGTTGGCTACAGTTGGGAAATTAAAAGTTCCATACATCGCTATGCATATGAAGGGGAATCCCAAAACCATGCAGAGTCAAATTGATTATTCAGATATTTTAGCAGAAATAATGTACTATTTCGCTAAAAAACTGGAAGAATTTAAAAAGTTTGGCATTAATGATGTAATATTTGATCCAGGTTTTGGATTTGCTAAGACCATTCCCCAAAATTTTTGGATATTGAGAAACATTGAATTATTCAAAGTTTTTGGAGTTCCTATTTTGGCAGGTGTCTCTAGAAAATCAATGATCTACAAAACGCTGGAAATTGATCCAATAGATGCTTTAAATGGATCTACTGCACTTCATATGTTTGCTTTATCCAAAGGGGCAAACTTACTTAGAGTGCATGACGTTAAAGAAGCTAAACAAACTATAGATTTATATAACATTTTATACCCAACAACTTGAGCTTGCTTTTTAAAATAGGTTTCTTAGAAATCTCCATTGTCAATATGATAGATATTGCCTTGGTGGCGGCATTGCTATACCAAGTCTATAAACTTCTAAAAGGCAGTGTAGCTATCAAGATTTTTCTAGGCTTCCTATCTATTTATTTGATTTATTTGCTTGTAAGAGCACTTAGAATGGAGCTCCTCTCATCTATTCTGGGTCAATTCATGGGAGTTGGTGTGATTGCAGCAATTATCATTTTTGCACCTGAAATCAGAAAATTCCTTCTCCTAATAGGCAGATCATCATTCCTATCTAATGACAACATCTGGAAAGACCTTTTATTCTTTTGGAAAAAAAGAGAAAACGGGACATTTAATATTAGCCCTATAGTTGATGCCTCAAAAATATTGGCTGGAAGCAACACAGGTGCACTCATTGTAATATCCAAAAGTACAGAGTTGAAGTTTTATGCTGAAAGCGGCGACATATTGGACGCCGAATTATCTAAGAGACTATTGATTTCTATTTTCAATAAGTATAGCCCACTTCATGACGGGGCTGTTATCATTCACAACGGGAAAATCAAAGCTGCAAGATGTATACTTCCAGTGACGGAAAGAGAAGTGCCTGCTCAGTTTGGATTAAGGCACCGTGCTGCAATAGGTATGTCTGAAGCAACAGACGCCATAGTACTAGTTGTTTCTGAAGAGACCGGACAACTCTCTATTACAAAAAATGGCAAAGTCTTACATAACATGTCGTTTCAGGAGATTCGAGAAACCATCAATGATTACTTGAACAATGAGGAGGTAGATAGTAGGTTTGAGGATATTCAGGAATATGAGTTGAAGAAAAAAAGAAAACTAGCAATGACCAGTAAAACATAAAAGGCAGTGAATTCACTGCCTTTTATGTTTAGAATAAATTAGAATCTAGATCACGCCCAGCTCTTTTCCAACTTCTATAAATGCATTAATCGCTTTATCCAAATGTTCTCTTTCGTGTCCTGCTGAAATTTGAACTCTAATTCTTGCTTGCCCCTTAGGTACTACGGGGAAATAAAACCCAATCACATAGATTCCTTTTTCTAAAAGTTTCTCTGCCATTTTCTGAGAAAGTACAGCATCATAGAGCATTACTGGAACAATGGGATGGGTACCTGGTTTGATGTCAAATCCAGCTGCATTCATTTTCTCTCTAAAATAAGCTGTATTTGATTCGAGCTTATCCCGTAACTCAGTGGTTTCAGACAATAAATCTAAAACAGCTATCGATGCTCCGGTAATGGATGGAGCCAAAGTATTTGAAAACAAATATGGCCGTGAACGCTGTCTCAAAAGTTCAATAATCTCTTTTCTACCAGAAGTAAACCCACCTGATGCACCTCCAAGCGCCTTACCTAGAGTTCCGGTAATAATATCAATTTTACCCATGACATCGCAATGCTCATGAACTCCACGTCCTTTTTTACCCATAAAGCCCGTAGAATGACATTCATCTGACATGACAAGTGCACCATATTTTTCTGCTAGAGCTACAATTTTATCAAGTTGAGCAATCGTTCCGTCCATTGAAAACACACCATCCGTTACGATGATTTTTTGCTTTGCTCCTTTCGCAACCGCATCCTGCAATTGCTTTTCCAAATCCTCCATGTTGTTATGCTCATATCGAAACCGCATGGCTTTGCAAAGCCGAACTCCATCGATAATCGAAGCATGGTTTAATGCATCTGAGATAATCGCATCCTCAGCACCAAAAATCGGTTCGAAAACACCCCCATTGGCATCAAAGGCAGCAGCATAAAGAATGGTATCTTCTGTCCCTAAAAATTCAGAGATCTTTCGCTCTAATTCCTTATGAATGTCTTGAGTTCCACAAATAAAACGGACTGAAGACATCCCGTACCCATGCGAATCTATGGAGGCTTTCGCAGCCTCTACCACTTTTGGATGGGAAGAAAGTCCTAGATAATTATTTGCACAAAAATTGAGAACATGCTTACCACCTAAGATTGTGATTTCTGCAGCCTGTGGAGAAGTAATCACTCGCTCCTTTTTAAACAGTCCAGCTGCCTCTATTTCTTTTAATTCTTGTTCTAATTTGGGTTTTAATGAATCGTACATGAATATTTGGTCTATAAATGATGCAAAAACAGGGATTTCCATTCGTCAAAAACCCCATAAAGAGAATTGATTTTTCTTACTTTTGCGATAGCAAACCCAAATATAAACAAAAACCTAAAGCAGAACTTTGGGTGATTTTGAAAGCCTCTACATGGAAAAAATTCTTGTTATCGGTGCAGCCGGACAGCTTGGTTCAGAATTAACCAAATCACTTGCGGATCTCTATGGATCAGAATCAGTTATAGCTACAGACCTCCAAGAGTCAGCCAGATCAAAATTTGATTATTGCAGATTTGAAGTCCTAGATGTAATGAATAAAGATGGATTGAGGGACTTGGTCAAAAATGAGAAAGTAACCCAGATATATCATCTTGCAGCTGTTCTTTCAGCCACGGGAGAAAAAAAACCAATCTTTGCTTGGCATTTAAATATGGAGAGCCTTCTTCATGTATTAGAACTTGCAAAAGAATTTAAACTAGAAAAAGTATACTGGCCTTCTTCAATTGCAGTTTTTGGCCCAAATACTCCTAAAATAAACACCCCACAATACTGCGTCAAGGAACCTAATACAGTTTATGGCATCAGCAAACAAGCAGGTGAACGATGGTGTGAATATTACTTCCAGAAATTCAATGTCGACGTAAGAAGCCTGAGATATCCAGGTTTGATCGGATATAAATCCTTACCAGGTGGAGGAACGACGGATTACGCAGTTGATATTTATCACAAGGCTTTAGCTGGTCAAAAGTTCTCCTGCTTCCTAAAAGAGGACAGCTACCTTCCGATGATGTACATGCCTGACGCTATCAAAGCTACGCTCGATCTGATGAATACACCACGGGAATTGGTTAAAATCCGATCTAGTTATAACCTTTCAGGGATGACCTTTTCTCCAAAGGAAATCTTTGAAAGCATAAAAAAACATCACCCTAGCTTCGAGATTGAATATCAGCCTGATTTTAGACAAGCTATTGCTGATTCATGGCCGGATAGTATCGATGATAGCTGTGCTCGAAAAGATTGGGGCTGGAAACCTGATTATGACTTGGATTCAATGACTTTGGATATTCTTAAAAATTTGCCTGATTATTTTCCTGTGGCAAAGTAACTCTTCAATTAAAAAGCTCGATCGATTCGAGCTTTATTTTTTTAGATCAAACCGACTTTTGATAGTTTTTCCAAATCGATCTATTTGGCTATTTTAGGGAGAATCAATCTATGGCATGACCCGCGAGCGAATAGCGATCCTTCTATCTGTTTTACTTGGAGTTTCACTTCTTTTTTTCTTTTGGAAAGAAGAAGAAAAGATTGATTTCAGTACTCAAATCAAACCTATTCTCAATACGCATTGTATAACCTGCCATGGAGGGGTGAAGAAAAACGGCGAGTTCTCATTACTTTTTGAAGAAGAAGCTTTCGCTCCTACAAAATCCGGTCATCCTGCAATAATTCCGGGTGATCCAAACGGAAGCGAGCTAATCCGAAGACTTACCGAGAGTGATCCTGAGCTTAGGATGCCTTATCAAAAATCCCCACTATCCGAAGAAGAAATTGAACTCTTGAAAACTTGGATCCGACAAGGAGCCAAATGGGGAGAACATTGGGCTTATTCTCCAGTAGCAGAACCAAACCTTCCTGCAAGCCCATCTACTGCTTCATTGGGAAATAATAACGAACCAATACCACTCAAGCCCATTGATTACTATGTGAGGGAAAAATTAGAAGAGTTAAATCTTCAACCTTCTGAGCAAGCAGATATATCCCAATTGATTCGAAGAGCAGCGCTCGACATCACAGGCTTACCCCCTTCTCAGGAATTGATCCAATCTATCCAATCCGGTAAAATCTCTTATGATACTGCCGTTGATCAACTTCTAGCTTCCCCTTCTTTTGGGGAGAAATGGGCATCTTGGTGGTTGGATTTAGCAAGATATGCAGATACCAAAGGATATGAGCGGGATGTAAGTAGGACGATGTGGCCTTATCGGGATTGGGTTATTCGAGCGTTCAATTCAGACAAACCTTTTGATGAATTTACAATTGAGCAATTAGCTGGAGACTTGTTGCATAATCCTACTACGGATCAACTTGCTGCCACCGCCTTTCATCGAAACACCATGAATAATGATGAAGGTGGTACGAATGATGAAGAGTTTCGGGTCGCAGCAGTTCTCGACCGGGTGAGTACCACTTATGAAGTCTGGCAAAGCACCACTATGGCATGTGTACAGTGCCATAGTCATCCTTATGATCCGATTCGTCATGAAGAATTCTATCAGTCTACTGCTTTTTTCAATAATAGTCGAGACGAGGACACTCATGATGAAGAACCTAAACTTCGTTTTTACGAATCAGAAGATCAGGAAAGGCTAAACGAAATCGTCAATTGGGTAAGTGAAAATCAAGACGACGAAGAAGCTGATAAATTCAAAAAATTCCTGACTTATCAAGAGCCAAAATACGCTGCCCATATTGCTCAGGATTTCATCAAGTCAGAATTAATTGACACCAAATGGCTTGGAATGCAAGCCGATGGATCTTGCTACCTAAGAGATATAGATACACAAGAAGCAGATCAACTGCTTTTGAATTATTGGTCTGATGTAGATGGGAGTACTCTGACCATCCGAAAAGATGGTCCAGAGGGCGATATCCTGAGTACTATCCCAATAAATAAATCCGCAAAAGCAACTCGAACTATATCTTTCCCTAAACTTTCGGGAAAACATGATTTATACTTGGAAATGAAAAGTCCAAAAGCTAAAACAGAACAGAATGCAATTGCTGTAGTTTGGTTTGCTTTTTTGCCCTCATTACCGGGGAAAGAAAAAAATGGCTTCGAAAAAGTCCAAAATAATTGGGAAAACTTAATTGCGGCTAAAACTACTACGGTTCCTATACTAATAGAAAATCCAAGTTTCATGAGTCGGGAAACACATGTTTTTGAGCGAGGAAATTGGATGATCCTTGGAGAAAAAGTTAGTCCTGAGATTCCAAAAAGTTTAAATCCTAGTGAAAAAAAATGGAGACAGGATCGATTGGGATTTGCAGAATGGCTGGTTGATAATCAAAACCCATTAACAGCAAGGACGCTCGTGAATCGAATTTGGGATCAGTTATTTGGAAGAGGAATAGTAAGTACTCTGGAAGATATGGGAACCCAGTCAGATCCTCCATCGCATCCTGAATTACTGGATTATTTGGCTTGGAGAGTCATGAATGAGTATGATTGGAGTATCAAAGAACTCATCCGTGAGATTGTAACTTCGGAAACTTACAAGCAAAAATCTGTTTTGTCACCAGAGCTATTTGCGGCGGACCCTCAAAACAAGTGGTATGCCAGAGGCCCAAGAATCAGACTCTCAGCAGAGCAAGTGAGAGATCAGGCGCTGGCCGTAAGTGGACTACTCAGTTCTAAAATGTTTGGAAAGCCAGTTATGCCTCCCCAACCTGAAGGGATTTGGCAAACTGTCTACAATGGCGAGTCATGGGTAGAGGCCGAAGGAGAAGATCGATACAGAAGAGGAATTTATACTTTTTTAAAACGTACCAGTCCTTATCCCTCCATGGTAACATTTGATGCAGGAAGTCGGGAAGTTTGTCTAAGTAGAAGGATCGTAACGAATACACCACTTCAGGCTTTGGTTACTTTGAATGATCCGGTTTTCCTCGAGGCTTCTTTCCATTTGGCAAAAGAAATGATGGAATCCAACCCAGCGGATCCAAAATCCGCCATTTCATATGGCTATTCTAAATTAGTATTAAGTCAAATTTCAAAAAACACTTCAGAAGCAATGATGTCGCTTTACAAGCAAGGACTTTCAGAATATCAAACTCGACCTGAATTGCTTGAAAAGTTCTTTGGATTTAAGAACCAAATAGTGACTCCAGAATTAGCAGCAATGTCTTTAGTGGCCAATGCTTTTTTGAATTTGGATGAATTTCTAACCAAGCCCTGATATGAATCAACTCGAAAGGCTACTGAATGAGTTTTTGCAACAAAAACTGCAGAATCAAACCAGACGACATTTCCTGATGGATTGTGTGAGCAAAGTAGGAGGACTTGCAATGGTACCGCTACTATTTGGATGCGAACCCGGAACTATCAAAAAATCTCAAGGATTAAATCTTTCAGATCGTGATTTAAATCCTTTGGCTCCACTCCCACCACCATTTGCTCCTAAAGCCAAATCAATCATTTACCTCCATATGGCAGGAGCTCCTTCGCAATTGGAATTATTTGATTACAAACCTGAACTAGTCAAATACGATGGAAAAGCCTGCCCGGAATCTTTATTGGAAGGCCGTCAATTCGCATTTATCCGAGGCGTTCCAAATATCCTTGGACCGCAAGCAAAGTTTTCTCAGCATGGTCAATCAGGAGCTTGGGTATCAGATTATTTGCCTCATTTTTCTTCCGTAGTGGATGAAGTTGCTTTTCTAAAAGCGGTACATACAGACCAGTTTAATCATGGTCCAGCACAATTATTTATGCAGACTGGAAGTCCAAGACTGGGAAGACCTAGTATTGGAAGTTGGGTAACCTATGGGCTGGGCACGGAGAACAAAAATTTACCTGGCTTTGTGGTGCTGACATCAGGGGGAAAAACTCCCGATGCCGGTAAAAGTGTCTGGGGTTCTGGATTTTTACCTTCCGTATATCAAGGAGTACAATGCCGATCAAAGGGAGATCCAGTATTATACCTTCAAGATCCGGAAGGCATGACTAGAGACATGAAAAAATCAGTCATACAAGCTATTAATTCTGCAAATGAAGAAAGCTTCAAGGATTTCGGTGATCCAGAAATCTTGGCTCGCATCAATCAATATGAGATGGCTTATCGAATGCAAATCGAAGTTCCGGAAGTGATGAATATCAACGATGAACCAGAGGCGATTCAAAAGCTTTATGGAACAAAACCTGGTGAGGAATCATTTGCAAACAATTGCCTTTTAGCAAGGAAATTAGTGGAAAAAGGAGTTCGCTTTGTTCAGCTTTACGATTGGGGCTGGGATACCCATGGCACCTCAAAAAAAGAGTCTATCGATTCAGGTCTTCGCCAAAAATGTCAGGAAATAGACAGACCTATAACTGCACTTTTGCTCGATTTGAAGCAAAGAGGGCTTCTTGAAGAAACGCTTGTTGTGTGGGGTGGTGAGTTTGGACGAACTCCAATGCAAGAAAATCGAGAAGGGAAAGTTCAAGGATGGAAGGGACGTGATCACCATGGAGATGCTTTTACGATGTGGATGGCCGGAGGAGGTATAAAGAAAGGGGCTAGTTATGGAATCACTGATGATTTTGGTTTTGCAGGGCTTGATGAGCGAGTTTCTGTTCATGACATACATGCTACCATTTTGCACCTGATGGGTTTTGATCACGAGCAGTTTACTTATGATTTTCAAGGTCGCCCATTCCGATTGACCGATGTAGAGGGGGAATTAATTCACTCAATTTTAGCCTAGCCGAATGGATTTCCTCTTACCGCTTTTTGGCAGATTCCACCCACTTTTCGTCCATTTACCAATCGGGATTTTATTCTTTGCTGTGCTATTGATTTTTCTTTCAAAAAAGAAAAAGAACAATTTCAGCCAAGTAATTCCAATTGCTTTCCTTACCGGAACTGTTTTTGCCTTTCTTTCTGCAATTTCCGGATTTTTCCAATATCAGCACGAAGGATATACTTGGGAAACTGTACGAATCCATTTGATTTTAGGTTGGTGCACTGTTGCTCTTTCTGCTTGGCTTTATTTTTCATTTAGAAGTAAACCTGATGTCACAAAAATCAGAAAAATCCAATCCGGTGGACTCCTATTAATTTTGATTCTCACGGGGCACTTTGGAGGCAATATCACTCATGGGGATGATTATTTGTTTGAAGTTTTGCCTTCGGGTTTGCAGACCTTTCTGGGAATAGAGATTGAACAGTCCAAACCTTTAGAACTACCTACTGAAAACTGGGAAGAACTTGCTTTCTACGAGGGAGCGATTCAGCCTATCCTTAATCACAATTGTATTTCTTGCCACAATCCTAAGAATATGAAGGGAGAATTGGATTTAACATCTTCAGAAGGATTATTAGGAGGAGGAGAAGGTGGCAAAATAGTGAATCAGGGTAATGCCGAAAACAGTAAGCTCTTTTCGCGCTTAATCTTACCAAAAGAAGATGAGGAGCATATGCCTCCAAAGGAAAAAAGACAACCACGAAAAGCTGAAATCGAATTAATAAAAGCGTGGATAGAAAATGGAGGATCAATGGATCAAACACTGGGAGATTCCAAGGTTTCAACCAGCTTAATTTCTCAATTCTTTGCTAAGGAAAAAATTCCATTTTATCCGAAAACAACTCTTCAAGGGATCTCCTCAGACACACTTTCAAAACTACGAGAGAAGGGGTTTTTCATTGAAAATATTGCTTTGGACAATCCATTACTTCGAGTAAGCTGCATTAACTTTCCTGCATTTGAAGATAAAGATTGGGAATTGCTCAATTCAGTTTCAGAACACATTGCATATTTAGATCTGAGCGATTCAAAAGCAAGTGCCTCAATTCTTGATTCCCTGGGAAGTTCCTCAAATATCACTGTATTGAAAGTCAACGGACTTGAAATAACAGGTGAAAACTTATTTTCGCTGAAAAACTGTCAAAACCTAAAATTACTTTATTTGAATTCCACGGACGTCACCATGGAAAGCTTGAGTTTATTGGATGGGCATCCTACTCTTGAAAAAGTTTATGTATTTAAAACCCCAGCATCCAGTCAAGAAAAAAAGAACTTTTCTTTTGAATTGGAAACTGGGGATTATTTACTGCCAAAATTGGCAACGGACACAATTGTTTATTGAGAGATTTTGGAAGCAATCTGATCCTGATCAAATCCTAAAGTCAAAGAACCATCTGGATAAACTATTACAGGTCTTTTGATCATGCTTGAGTTTTCTATTAATATCGGAATGGCCGTTTTTCCATTTTCTAAAGCTGCTTTTTGATCATCATCCATCTTTCTAAAAGTCGTCCCCTGCCGATTCACTAATTTACTAAGCTCGGTTTTTCCCAAAAACCCTTCCAATAAATCAGCCGTGGGTTTTTGCTTTTTATAATCGATGAATTCGTAATCAACGCCTTTTTCCTGAAGAAAGTCAAAGGTCTTTTTCATCGTATTGCAATTTTTTATTCCGTAAACTTTTATAGCCATTTTATTTTCAAAATTTATTCAAATATCTCCTTCAAACTTTCTTGATGTGCATTCAATATCCGATCGATCAAATCATCACTTAAAGCCGTAGAAAGAAACAAACTCTCAAACTGGCTAGGTGCCAAATAAACTCCTCGATGAAGCATGGCTTGGAAGTATTTTCCAAACAAAACCGTATTAGATTTTTTCGCAGATTCAAAATCGATTACTGGTTCAGTAGAAAAGAAGAATGAATACATACTTCCCAGTCGATTCACGGTAAACCCAAAATCCATTGATTCATTAATCTTCATGATACCTTCGGAAAGTTTTGTCCCTATATGATTCAACTTAGCATAGACTTCCGAATGTTCATTGAGGTAGTTCAGCATCGTTAATCCCGCTGCCATAGCGATAGGATTTCCTGAAAGTGTCCCCGCTTGATAAACTGGGCCGGCTGGAGAGACAAATTCCATGATTTCTTTTTTTCCTCCGTATGCACCGACCGGCATGCCTCCACCGATGATTTTCCCTAAAGTGGTCATATCTGGAGTCACCCCATAGAGTTCTTGTGCTCCACCTTTTGCTAATCTAAAGCCAGTCATCACCTCATCAAAAATCAACACAATCCCTTCACGGGTACAGATTTCTCGGAGGCCTTCCAAATATCCGGGAAGAGGCAAACATAAGCCCATATTTCCTGGAACAGGCTCCAAAATCAAGGCTGCAATTTCTCCTTTGTTGGCTTCCACCAGTCGCTCTATGGCTTGAAGATCATTATAAGGGGCCAAAAGCGTGTCTTTTGCAGTCCCTTTTGTAACTCCCGGTGAATCTGGATTACCCATGGTCATGGCGCCAGAACCAGCTGCAATCAGAAACGAGTCTCCGTGTCCATGGTAGTGGCCTTCCATTTTGATGAATTTATCTCGACCTGTAAAGCCTCTTGCTACTCGGATCGCAGACATAGTCGCTTCAGTTCCTGAATTGACCATTCGAACTTTCTCTACCGAAGGAACCATTGAAACAATCAATTCAGCGATTTCTACTTCTTTAGCTGTTGGAGCGCCGAAAGAGGTACCATCTTCCATTGCTTTGATCACAGCCTCCCGAATCATCGGATTGTTATGACCTAGAATCATTGGACCCCAGCTATTGATTAGTTCAATATATTCATTGTCGTCCTCATCATAGATGAAGGCTCCATTTGCCTTTTTGATAAATAAAGGATCCCCACCTACAGCACGAAATGCACGAACGGGTGAGTTAACACCACCTGGGATAAAGTTTTGAGCATGGGCAAAAAGCCGCTTGCTTTCAGAAATAGTCATGGATTAGTTTAATGGTTTCAATTCACCTGCTTCTAGACTAAACACAGGTACATATTGATTGTTGTTACTATTTTGGAAATTAAAACCCCAAGTCAACTTTCCTTTTTGATAGACTGATTGATCTAGGTTTCTCCTTAAATCAAAGCCTTTGCTTGAAGACATATTGGAAGAAAGTAAATAGACCAATTCATAGCCAAGCGAACTGTTAATATTGGGGTTTGATTTATACACAGAGTAAAATTTCTCTGTAAATCGCCCGGAAGCCTCACTATCAAAATTGAGTGTATTATTTGCTATAAAATGAAAGTTCGGGAACTCAAGCATCTCAAAATTCGCAAAATTAAAGGTTAACCAAGAGTCCATTACTAATGTGGGGACAGAAGCTGAAACGGATTCCAATAATGCGAATGTAGGTTGGGCTATTGCAGGATCATCTGAAAGCAAAATAATCTGATCGACGACTTCTTTAGATAGTGAATCCTTTCCAGACTTGATTCCTAAATCTTTTAAAAACCCTGAAACGTCTCTAGGATTAACTGATTTATTGCTAATTACAGTAAAACCTTCTTTCCTAAGTTCTTCTCCTAGAAGGCCTGCCAGTTTTTCATCCCTAGTGCTGCCACTATTCCCAATAGCTACCCGCTTTCCCCAGTTTTTTTGTTTGAGACTAGCGACCACACCTTTGGCAAGCGACTGAACTGAAGGTCTAAACAGATAGCTATACTTCATCTCTTCAAATCGGTCCCCGAGATTAGAAAGCGGGTGAATAAAAGGAATTTTCGAATTTTCAGAAAAAGCGCTAACTAAATCCGTTTCTTCAGGATAGATTGGCCCAATTATCACATCCGCCTTTGCCACCAAAGGATCTTGCAAAACAGTTTGAAGGTGACTCAAGTCTCGTTTCGAATCAAAAATGGCCAAACTTACTTTGACTCCTTGATTTTGTAATTCCTGCATTGCCAATTCTATTCCTTGGTACAATTCAAACACAAAATCATTCTCTGATAAATTCAGAACTGAAGAATTATTGGAATTAGTAAATGGCAAAATCACTACAAGATCCAATACCTCATCTTTGATTTTGTTATTGGAACTTCCTAACCCCTGCAACTCATAGTATGCCGCACGCTCTGTGGATGAAAGTACAGTTTGGCTTTCCAAAACAACTTTCATCACAGCACCATAGCCAGGATTATCCTTGAATTCACCAAGATTGGTAACCATAAAACTTGGACTCTCACTTTTAAGATTCTCGAAAGTTGCTTTTGCTGCAAGATTTTTAATTTCCTCTTTTTGAATTTTTTTGATAGTCCGAAGGGCTTCCAGATTTTGATTATTCTGGAAATAGGCTAATGCGAGGAGATAATTTGATTCATCTGTCTTTAACCAGCTTTTTGAAGAAATGGGTTGCAATGCTTCAATTGCCTGACTGGCTTGATTTGCTCCCAAAGCCGCCTCTCCCAAATGAAAAGCTGCGTAATTCGAAAGATTCCCATATTTATTCTCATCCAAGAACTCCTTAAAAAGTGGCATTGCCTCCCAATAATTCTTAGCTGCCAATTCAGTTTTTGCCTTTGTATATTGAGCTGGTATTGGAATCTGTGCTTTCGCGAAGCTGAAAATAAAAATGAGTGGAAATAGAAAAAGAAATTTTCTCATGGATAGTCAGTATGCCTTATAATTCAGGATTTACAAATTTAACCCATATTTTTCAAACCCAAAGTTTAAGCCAAAATGGATTGAAGAATGAATTCAATAAAAAAAACCCGCAGAATATCTCCGGGTTCTTATTTTAAATCCTATCTCTTAAATGATTTTTATTCCCACTCAATCGTAGCAGGTGGCTTGGAAGAAATATCATAAACTACCCTATTGACTCCCTTCACTCGATTAATGATCTCGTTGGATATTTTACCCAAAAATTCATAAGGCAAATGAATCCAATCAGCGGTCATTCCATCTACAGATCCAACTGCTCTTAGTGCGACCACTTTTTCATAAGTTCGCTCATCGCCCATTACTCCAACAGAATTGATTGGAAGCAAAATCGCTCCTGCCTGCCAAACTTGGTCATAAAGACCATGATCTTTTAGGCCTTGGATAAAAATATAATCCACTTCCTGAAGTGTTTTTACCTTTTCTGCAGTGATATCCCCAAGAATTCGAATTGCTAATCCCGGACCCGGGAAAGGGTGTCTTCCAATAATTGTCTCTACAATATCCAATGCTCTACCCACTTCCCGAACCTCATCTTTAAATAAAGTATTCAAAGGTTCAACCACGGACAACTTCATAAAGTCCGGTAATCCTCCCACATTGTGATGAGATTTGATAGTCGCTGAAGGTCCCTTTACAGAAACAGATTCGATCACATCCGGGTAGATCGTTCCCTGACCAAGCCATTTCACTCCTTCAATTGTATGCGCTTCATCATCAAAAACTTCGATAAAAGCTTTTCCAATAGCTTTTCGTTTAGATTCTGGCTCAGTAAGTCCTTCCAATGCATCGTAAAACTTCTTCTTAGCATCAACTCCAATCACATTCAAGCCCATATGTTTGTAAGAATCAAGCACCTCTTCAAATTCATTTTTGCGAAGCAAGCCATTATCTACAAAAACACAGGTCAACTGATCTCCAATCGCTCGGTGAATTAAAGTTGCAGCTACTGAAGAATCTACTCCTCCAGAAAGCCCCATCACTACTTTATCTGAACCAATTTTCGCTTTCAAGTCTGCTATTGTCGCATCAATGAAAACATCGGAAGTCCAATCCTGGGAACAGCCACAGATTCCAACCACAAAATTTCGAAGGAGATTTTTTCCTTCTGAAGAGTGCGTTACTTCTGGGTGAAATTGAATTCCATAAGTCTCTTCTTCTTTGACTTTGAAAGCCGCAACACGCACTGAAGATGTGCTGGCAATCACTTCAAAATTATCAGGTAATTCCTTAATCGTATCACCATGTGACATCCACACTTGAGAGCCATGACTCATTTCTTTCAACAAATCATAATGCGTATCGATATGAGAAAGGTTTGCACGACCATATTCCCGAATCTCCGATGGCAACACCTCTCCTCCGTATTTTTGCGCTAGCAACTGAGAACCGTAGCAAACTCCCAAAAGTGGAAGCTTTCCTCTAAAAACGTCTAGGTCCAAATCAGGAGAACCTTCGTCTCGAACGGAACAAGGCGAGCCTGAAAGGATCACTCCTTTGATATCGGAAGTGATTTCTGGGACTTTATTATAAGGATGGATTTCGCAATAAACATTCAGTTCTCGGACTCTTCTAGCGATGAGTTGGGTGTACTGAGAACCGAAATCGAGGATCAAGATTTGTTCTGCCATGCGCAAAGGTAATCAGGTCAGGGAAATTGCCGAAATGATATTAGAAAATAACCGAAGAATGTTTGGCTATGTCGACAAATAAGCCAAAAAATCCATCAACCAAAAAGATTCGATTGGTTGTGAAGTTTAAAAAACTAAAATTCGAACCTGATTTCAATTTCAAACTTCAATGAGAAAAATCTCTTTTCTATTCCTGCTACTTCTCTCCTTTTCAAAATTGAGCATTGCTCAAAGTTCTCTCGATCAAACTCTCAATCCCTATTTTGATGTGGTTAGACCAAACTATTCGGGTGATTTAGCTTTCGAGACGGTAGCTTTTGTAGAAAAATACTGGCGTGTAGCTGGAAATACCGGATTCAACGAATCGGTGTTTCTGATTGCCAAAAAACTGGAAGAAGCAGGATTTGTATTGGAAGAAAATTCAAAACCAGATACTAGACTTACTTATCGAATCGAAAAAAGAGCTATGAATCGCCCAACTTGGGAACCTGTAGCAGCGAGTTTGAAAATCTTAGGAGAAAATCAAGATCTTTTAGAATTCACTACGAATCGTAATATGATTTATCAATACTCCTCCTCTACTCCTAGATCCGGAGTCGAAGCGGAAGTCATTTACATTTCCAAAAAGGAAGACCTTGAGCAAATGGATCTAAATGGGAAAATTGTTTTTTCCGATCAAGTGAGCTTTCGAAATCTTCAATCATTTGCTGATCGGGGAATAGTTGGGATTTTAACCTATGACAATCCTGACTATCTACAACCTGAAAAAAATCAAACCTCAATTCAATTTAGAAGTATGCGATATGAAGCTAAAAAAGAAAGCTGGGCGATGGCACTTTCTTTTGAAGCAAAAGAAAAATTGAAAGCAGCTTTGGCAAAAGGCAAAGTTGAAGTCAACGCAAAGATTGAAACCAACATCTATGAGTCCGAAGAGCTCACCATTATAGCGGATGTAAAAGGAAAAGAATTACCCTTAGAGAGCTTAGTATTTTCAGCACATATTCAGGAACCAGGCGCAAATGACAATGCAACTGGTGTCGGAGCCCAATTGGAAATGGCGGTACTTACGGCGGATTTGATCCAAAGTGGAAAATTAGATTTAAAGCGAACACTCACATTTCTTTGGGGGGACGAGATTATTTCTACTCGTCGATACATTGAAGAAAAAGAGAAACGAAAAGCTCAGATTAATTGGGGGATTTCTTTGGATATGGTAGGAGAAAACACCGCACTTACTGGTGGCACATTTCTAATTGAGAAAATGCCTGACCCAAGTGCTATCTGGACTCGAGGTCAGGATAAACATACCGAATGGGGAGGCCGGCCATTGAAAGTTGAAGACATGAAGCCACATTACCTGAATGATTTTATTCTTAGCGTATTTCAGAATCAAGGTCGGTATGCGAATTGGGTGGTTGAAACAAATCCGTTTGAGGGAGGATCTGACCATACTCCTTTCCTTTCTGCCAATATTCCAGGCTTGTTACTTTGGCACTTTACAGATCAGTTTTACCACACGGATAATGACCGATTGGATAAAGTCTCCCAAGAAACACTAAAAAATGTAGCCACAGGAGCCTTGGTAAGTGCTTATACCTTACTAAATGCTGATGAGAATACTGCCGAGAAAATGATTGAAATGCTTCTTGAAAAAGCTTCACAGCGACTAGAGATAGAGGTCGAGCTTAGCAAAAAGGCTATTGCAGCGGGAGGATCTAAAGAAAATGAGCAAGAAATCTTAGATACTTGGCTCGACTATTATGAAAAGTCACTGGATACGATCAAGGATTTGCTGCTAGGAGATGATGCTGAAATTTCAAAAAAGATAACAAAGGCCAAAACAGCAATTAAAGCACAAGTGATCGAATTCCAGTTCTAATACATTTTATTTTCCTGGCGGATCAAACGAGTTTGGAAATTGAGCATTATCCATTTTCATTTCCAAAAGTTCATTTCAGCTAATCTTAGCCAAAGCTGAAATCTTTTAGAACTCAATTCTTCGGTAAATACTTTTCTGGGATGGGATTTTCTTCCGATTCCTGCATCCAGTAGATATTAATAATCCACCATCTTTTGCCATCGTTCAGCAGTTGAATACTGTTAATTCCCCTCGCAAATGGCGTATCCATTGATTCATTATTATAGGAATTATAGGTGCTGAATACCTGGGTGATAGCACCAAATGTGTCTGCCGTTCTATGGCTTTCTTTCTCAAAGAAACCGGTGTCAACTAACATTTTTCCAGCTCTGGAAATATACGCTTCTGGTGTCAAAAAAGTAGCTCCGATTACCCCAGCTTGGTTTTTACCAGAAGGGATCAGCTTGGCGTCTGGATGGAATAGATATTTGAATAACTCCCAATCTCTTGCTTGACCTTTTTCTCCAGAAATCACTCCATACAATGTTTCTATTGTGCTATCAAGCGTCTGAACCTTGCTTAAGTATTTGGAATCCGTGGATTGCGCATTTACGGTCATCGAAATGGCAAAGAATGTGATTGCTAGAATTGCTACCTTTTTCATGTGTTTATAATTTGATTTTTAGCGGTCATATGGAACGCCCTAATCCCGATATTTCTGGACATTCTCCTGTATGAGAACTTTTCTTATGAGCATTTCATGTGTTTATAATTTGATTTTTAATGGCCACATAGAATCTTCGCAAGGCTTCCCCGATAGCTATCGGGGCATACCTCTGTGTGTCGATTACGACCCGCTCGATTTCATAAGATTTGTTTTATAATTTATGAGATACTTTACTTTTCTTAAGTAGAAAATTGAAAGCCTCTTAAGAAATGATCAACATTTGGAAATCCCTACTTCAGTCATCGGTCTTTGGTCTATTAAAATAAAGAAATTAAGCTTCTGACTTCACCCAGAATAATGATAATTTTTAAATCATCTACCAGCTTCCTCCACCGCCGCCACCAAATCCACCTCCAGATGATCCTCCGCCTCCCGAACCTCCAGAACTGGAAGGAGAACTCACCATAGTGGATTGGGTAGATTTGATAGAATTATTAAAGGATTTGGAGAAATGATTCATTGACATGATCCTTCCTGAAGTAGAATAGTACCAGGTTGGTGGCTGTATGTTTAGGGCATCGAATTTCTTTGCCCATTTGTCAAACATGCCAAAAGCCAAGGCATAGCTCATCGTAGACTCGAAATAAGAAGGGTCTTCCTTGAGTAGCATTTTGAGTTTGTTCTCCTCAGCGACTTTGATGAATTGTTTGAAACCTTTCAACTCGGATAGAATCGCAGTTCCTTCTTTATTCTTTTTGATCAAAAACTGACTCATGACTATCAAGAAAAGTAGCAAAACTACGACAGCGATTGCGGCTATTATTCCCCAGAAAAACAGAAATAATGGCGTAAGAATTAAAATCAGAATTACTAATCCGACGATTGTAAAATTTTTAATTCTACGAGACTTATTCACATAGTAAATCTGCGCTGCGGCTTTTAGATCACCACTTGCGGTACTCATTGTGGTATAAAACTTCTCTTTGAGACTACTGACTAGCACTTCTGTTGTGCTTGCAAATAGTCCATTGAAAAGTTGGCGCTGATATAAAGGAGCATCAGCTTCAAGATCTTTCAATTTGTTAAGCCTAGTGTCATCCTTGGCAAACCAACCCTTTTCATCTATCTCCTCAATAGTGAGGTAGCCATTGGAAGCCCAGAAGGGAATGAGCGATATCAAATCTGTTGTATCTCCAGAATCATCGATCAAGTAACCCACCATAGCCGGATCCATACCTTTTGGCGGATAGTAACTCGTCGTAGTGGTGACATGATCGTCTTTTCCATGTTTTTTCCAAATTGCATGAAATGCAATATAGACTAAGGTCAAAATGATTATCCATCCATAATTTGTCCAGAACGGCCAGAAGGGTTTGATTTCTTTAACACTCCCCAAAGGCAATTTCAAAAGGACTGTCACCGCTTCTCCGCCAGAAGAAACTACATCAGGTTTGCTGGTGCCAGAAAAAGTACCATTAGAATAACTTGACTGAAAATCTGAGGAGGGCACATTTGAACCTATCATTCCGGAATACAAAAAGTAATCTCCTTCCTCAAGTGTGACTCCATTAGGCAAATGAACTTTGAAATCAATTTTATTGAAAGGAGCATTCCAATCACTAGGCTTGATATTCCAATAGAATTGTATGGCCTCCTTCTCGTGAAGAAAAGCGTTCTCCACTCTATACCTGATTTCGTACTGCTGTGGGCCTTCCAAAGTCACATCGCCATCACCGATTTTGATCTGTAAATTATCGGACATTTTCTGCCCAAATGCTGAGGGAGCCTCAAACTTATAGCCTGGAACTTCAATGTTGCTTACTTTGATCTTACGGGTTTCTTGCTTGTGATCTTCAGTCAACAAATCATAGGAAGTTTGAATATCCCGAAAAATCCCATGTTTTGGAGTTTCAAAATTGAGGTTGTATTTCTCAACTACATCAAAATAACCATCCTCATGAATCGTAATTTCCACTGAGTAGGAAGTGACTGTAAAATCTTGAGCATAGACTTTTAGCTGCGCAAAAAATAAGAGTAATAAAAATGAGATTTTTTTCATGTTAGTGCTAAAGTTCCTACAAAGCTTAACTGAAGATTTGTAAGGATAATTGTTTTCTAATTAAGAGATAGGTGTTTCTTACTTTCTGAAAATATTTTGACAAAAGCATCAGTGAAAAAGCTCCAAACTAGATTTTAGGCTACTTCGGTCACCGGTCTTCTGTCTTACGTCCGGTAAAACAAAGAATTATGGGTAATGGCATCAAAAAGGATAATCAGATCAAGTAAAACTCACTTTTACATTTTCACGACTTTCTGGCTCAGTTTCGAAATAGTCAAAATGTTGGTAATTGAACATACCCGCAACCATCACTGCTGGAAAACTTTCCCCATAGGTGTTGTTTTCGCGAACAGTGCCATTGTAATAGCGTCTTGATCGTTCTAGATTTTCTTCTATTTCATTCAGTTTGTCTTGGAGTTGAAGAAAGTTAGTATTGGCTTTAAGATCGGGGTATGCTTCACTTAATGCAAAGATGCTTCTCAGTGTTTTTTGGATTTGATTTTCTGCTTGGATCTGTTGGTTGATGTCATCAGAAGGTACAGCCATCGCAGCATTTCTGGCTTGGATTACCGCTTCAAGGGTTTCTTTTTCATGACTTGCATAGCCTTTTACAGTTTCCACAAGATTAGGAATAAGGTCATAGCGTCGCTTAAGAGCTACATCTATATTACTCCAGCCATCTTTTACTGTGTTTTTGTTTTTTACAATTTTGTTGAAAATACCGATTAGAATAATGCTTAGAAACACGATGATTCCAGCAATAATGAGAAATACTACCATAATGCGTTGGGTTTAAAATGGATTAGGACAGAGATATCAAAAAAGTAAATTGGTATACAGTCTTTTCGTACTCCAATGATTTTATAATATCAAAATACCAACTTTTATTGAAAACTCAAGAATATCGGCATATCCAAATATGGAAAACAAAGCCTCCACCCGAAGATTATTAAATTACCCTTACAATAAGCAACGCTATCCGATCTTGAAATGAAGTCACTCCACTTAATCCTAATTTCTTTAGTTCTTTTTGCATTTCAGCCTAAAGAGTATACATCTGACTATCTGAATGATCTGAAAATCGAATTCCAGAAAAAATGGCCTGAAAACAGGACGATCAACTTGGTTTTTCATGGACATTCTGTACCTGCCGGTTATTTCAAAACCCCAATTGTAAATACCCTCGAATCCTATCCTTACCTAGTATTAAAGGAGCTAAAAGCACAATATCCATACGCTGTGATTAACATCATCAATACCTCGATTGGTGGCGAAGATTCTAAAAGTGGAGCCCGGCGATTCAAATCAGATGTCCTAATTCATAAACCTGATGTACTATTTATTGACTATGCCTTAAATGACAGAAGTCTTGGAATTGATAGCGCAAAAGTTGAATGGGAATCAATGATCCAAATGGCCTTGGAAGCGGATATAAAAATCATTCTTTTAACTCCTTCACCCGATCAGAAAATAGATTTAAAAGAAGATGATACCATTTTAGATCAGCATGCAAATCAAATTCGTGCCTTATCAGAAAAATACGAGGTAGGCCTTGCTGATAGCTACGCATTGTTCAAAAATGAAGTAATCTCTGGAGGCGATCTTGTTTCCTTGATGTCTCAAGGAAATCACCCGAATGAAAAAGGACATGCACTAATTGCCAAAGGGATTTTGGAGTATTTCCAGTAGTATTTAATAGGTTGCACATGTTGACCCTGACAAGGGTTCTATAGCTTATTTTGATTTCCAATTATCCAGGTACAAACCCCGTAAATTGTATTGGCTTTATTACAATTTCGGATAGCCTTCGGTTTAATCTCCCTAATTACTTAACCCAAAAGCTTGTTTGGGATTATCTATTAATAGCGTTTCCCAATCTTGTTTTGTAAACCCTTTAGCATCCAGTTTAGGCACTAAGTCAGTAAAAATCGCTGTGAAAGGCTGAAAATCTCCGCCATTCGCTTCACCTGGCTTGTACCAACCAGCGTCATGAGAGATTAAAACCTGATCTAAAAAATCATTTTCCTTGGCAAATAGTAATCGATCGACATAGGAATCTACTTCCCACCCAATCCCATCCCAGGAAATCCAAACACCCAATTCCGCTGCTTTCTTGAAATTCTCGAAATCGGGTTCATTTTGGGCATGCACCCAAACGAAAGCCGAAGGATCAATTCCCATTTCTTGCAAAACCGCAACTTCCTGCGAAGCCGCAAACCAAGGACCTGTATGAGAGACAATTTGTAAACCAGTCTTCTGAAAAGTTATTCCAGCAGCTCTAACGAGTTTGGAATCGACATCACGCAACGGTTCCTCCGCATTTACAGATATTTTGATGAATCCAGGTTTAATGCCGGTGGAAGAAATCCCATTTTCAAATTCATCAATCCATCTAGCCGCAAGTTCCTCAGCTGACTCAGAAAATGCATGTTTGGGCAAGTATTTCCCATCCACAGCTCCATAATACCCTGTATTAGTAACCAGCTGAATTCCCGACTTTTCACTCAAAATCTTTAAAAGCTCTGGATCTTTTCCTAAATAGGATGGAGTACAATCGAAGATAGTTTTGACACCAAGTTTTCTGACCTCCAAAAGATATGGCAAGACTTTTTGAACTACAGAATCCCGATTATATCGATCCTCGGAAACCGAATCCGCACCAATGAAATCGACTAGCATATGCTCGTGAATCAAGGTGAGCCCTAAGGAATCAATCGAATGACTGCCTGAAACTGAATTAAAAAATCCATTTGATTCGTGACTCACTTTCTCTTGGCAGGAAAAAGACAGAAGTCCAATAATAAGAAGAACTGATATACTAAATCCGAAAGGCTTCATTAAAGGCAATTTAACTGATTCAGTTAATCCATCAATATTATTTCCTCTACTTGACACTTGCAGACAGCAGTATTCAGACCTATTTTTTCAAGGGAACAAGCTAAGGTTTTTGCAGAGGTAAGATTTATTTTGACTTCATAAACCCCCTCCTGATCTCCTAAGAAGCCGAATGAATACTGCGTGTTTTCAGTAAGCCATTCTGCAATTTCTTCAAGTTTAAGTCCTTTAACCTCTACTGAATTATTTTTATGGGCAATGAACTTTTCAATTCCTCGATTGGGATTAAACAAGGCATTCTTCAAAAGTGAATCGTCTTCAACTTTCATGCAATTGAACTCTATTGACTTAGTTCCTATTGAGAATCGATCAGGATATCTATTTATCAGATCGTCTAAGACTTCTTTTAAAAATGCGGAATTGATTTCCTGATCAGAACTTGTAAGCTTTAAACTGTATTCGCTCTTTTCCCATTCAGATTTGATTGAGAATTCAGGCCAGACCTGTTTGAAGACTTGATCCGGTTTTCCAATTACTTGAATCATTTTTGGACCTGAAGCACTACCTCCTTTGTGAAAACCTGTTTGAGGAAGTGGTATTAGCTCAAATGAATAATTAGCATTTTTGATTACAAACTCATCTTGAGTCTCTTTGGCGAAAGAAAACTCAACAAAAAAAAGACAAATCAGAAATACTAATGAAAGTGGTTTCATAATAGACTGGATTTAAATCGAACTTAAATTTAAAACTGAAAAATTATTTTCAAGGTTTTGCATATGCCACTAAATTTATTCCTCTTCTCCAAATAGTATCTTTTATTCAAACCTATCTATCCCTCGCTCTTCCTGCAGAAATCTTCCAAATGAAGCAGTATTCCCATGAGTGAGGTAGACTTTTTCAGATTCTGTGGCAAAAACCTATCCTTACCATTCCCCATGATCCGAAAGCACAAAGCCACGGTTTGCGGTTCGTCTTCTTCTTGCTACTCGGACAGCCAGATAGCCAGAGCAAACTCCAGATCGATTAGTTAAGAATCTCCGCATTCAAGCAGTAAACATGGCTGATGGAGGAGCGATAACCAGGGAACCTTTGAAACTATACTTGGGTGTTTCAGCTGTTACTTTTTTACATTCCAGATTTCCATTCCATTTGTAATTGAACCTTGGTTGGTATTCCAAATAGCTCTGACAAATCAAAAAACTGAAAGCACAATCAGATTAAGTTCCAAATTCCAATAGCAAACAAGTTTGCTATTAAAGAAAGCATCCTTTTATAATACAGTACTCTCGAAGAAATATGTATTTTCTCTACTCTCTATCAGAAGTTTACCTTAATTTAAAATCGATTCTTGAACAGAAATGAATATTGAAATAGAATTAGCAAATAAGCCCACTTAACCTAATTATGAAAAGACTCCTGTTTGGTTTGAATTCTCTTTTATTCCTTCTGATTTTCATAGGATGTAATTCCAATACAACAGAATCAGAAATTCCAATTGGTTTTAACCTTCAGGAATCAGACCTCCCGGATTATGAAAAGGATATTGACCATGAAGGACTCTTAACTGCATGGGATGATAGGCAAGGGGAATCTATTCGAACAGGCGAGCATATTTATAACAATATCTGTTTCAATTGCCATGGAAATCCTGATCAGGAAGGCTCAATGCCAAATGCTTTTAAATTTTGGAAGGATGAATTTAAAGTAGGAAAAGATCCCTATTCGATCTATCAAACGCTTACCAGAGGCTACGGGTCAATGCCACCACAAGTCAATTTAACCCCGGTAGAAAAGTATGATATTATCAATTACTTAAGGGAAGAATTTTTAAAAGAAGACAATCCGAATCAATATTTAGAAGTAGACTCCACATATCTCGCAAGCTTACCTTCTGGAATGAATATTGGTCCTGCTCCCAAAGAATTCAAACCTTGGGCTGAAATGGATTATGGGAATTTTTTAATAAATACCTATGAACTCGCAGGACTTGATGAAGCTCCAAGAGAACGCTCTGGTGGTCCAGCTCCGCTACCAGATGAAAATCTGGTGAATTCCAATTTTGCTTATAAGGGCATTGCAGTAAGACTTGACAAAGGGGAAGGAGGAGTTGCCGCTGGCAAAGCTTGGATGATGTTTGATCACGATCTGATGAGGGTTGCAGGCGCTTGGACAGGTGAAGGCTTTATAGATTGGGAAGCAATTTTATTTAACGGAAGACACAACATTTCCCCTAGAACAATCGGAGAATTACATTTTGAAAATCCTGTTGCACCGGCTTGGGCAAACCCAGCCACCGGAAGCTTTGATGATCCCAGATTTACGGCAAGAGACAAAAGGAAGTTTGGCCCATTGCCAAGAGATTGGACTCATTACGAGGGTCTATACCAATTCAATGATCGGGTAATTATTTCATACACGGTGGGCAAAGCAAGAGTATTGGAAACTTTTGGACTGGAAACTTTGGATGATCAACCTGTTTTCACCCGAACACTAAACATATCTCCCTCTGACAAACCACTCAGAATGAGAGTTGCCCCAAGGACTACAGCTGTTGCATTGGTAGGTGACGGAGCGGAATTAAAAGATCAAGGAGGATTTAAAGTATTGGAAGTAAATCCTAACAAATCTCTGAAAATCAAATTATTGATAGCAAAGTCAGAAGTAACAGGACTCCAGCAGTATTCTAAATCTTCATCACAACCAGAGGATTTGAATACCTTGATCAAAGGAGGTCCTGCCAGATACCCTCAAATATTAACTACAGAAATTCAGAAGGGCGAGCAAGAAGGTCCCTTTCAAGTGGACATTCTGAATCCACCATTTGATAGCCCTTGGAAAAATCAATTCAGACTAAGCGGTCTGGACTTTTTCAAAGATCCCAACAAAGGTGTGATTTGCTCTACTGACGGAGACGTTTGGTTGGTAGAAGGTTTCCTCGAGGATTCCGGAGAACTTACTTGGCAACGTATCGCTTCAGGTTTGTTTCAGCCTTTGGGAATAAAAGTGGTGAAAGAAGAAATTTATGTCACCTGCCGAGATCAACTTGTTCGCTTGCATGATTATAATGGAGACATGGAAACAGACTTTTATGAAAGCTTTAACAATGATCATCAAGTGACCGATCACTTCCATGAATTTGCCATGGGGCTTCAGGTTGATGATGAAGGCAATTTTTATTACGCCAAAAGTGCCCGCCATGCCAGAGAAGCTTTGATTCCCCAGCATGGGACACTTATCAAAGTCAGCAAGGACGGTCAAAAAACCGATATCGTCGCAAGAGGTTTCAGAGCAGCAAACGGGGTTTGCATCAATCCTGACGGCACTTTTATCGTAACGGATCAGGAAGGTCACTGGAACCCGATGAATAGAATCAACTGGGTAAAAGAAGGCGGATTCTATGGAAACATGTTTAGCTACAACCCACCTCCTGACAGCACTGAAAATGGAATGGAACTTCCCTTAGTTTGGGTAGAGCGAGATATTGATCAATCACCTTCTGAACTTTTGTGGGTAGATAGCAAAAAGTGGGGAGCGCTGAATGGGAAACTCCTAAACTTCTCCTATGGCTATGGAAAAGTCTTTGTAATTCCATACGAGACAGTTGTGGATCAGGTACAGGGAGGCATTTTCGAATTACCTATTCCGAGATTTTCTACCGGTGTGATGCGTGGTCGATTCAATCCCGGAGATGAGCAGTTGTACCTCTGTGGCTTATCTGCTTGGGGTTCCACACAGCCACAATTGGGAGGACTTTATCGAATAAGAAAAGTAAATCAACCCATGGTTATTCCAATTGGAATCAAGGCCACTACTGCAGGAATTGAGCTAAGATTTACCGATGAACTCGATCAAACTAGCGTCAATCAAGTTGCTAATTATACCGTAGAAACATGGGATTTGTTGAGATCAAGGAATTATGGATCAAAGCACTACAATGAAAAAACTCTACCTGTCACCAAAGCGGAGTTAGGGAAAGATGGAAAAACGATAACGCTGACTATCCCCGACATTAAACCAACATGGGTCATGGAAATTCAATATCAAGTGAAGGATAAGAATGGAAAAAGCATTGAAGGATCAATCCAAAACACGATTCATCAATTGGGAGAAATAGCCGTTAGGTGATATTTCTCTTTTCAAAAAAATAAAATTCCTATATTTCTATTAACCTAAAATAACCGATACATGAAAAGCTTTAATACTCCCTTGGAGGCGTTTGCCCATTGGGTAGATACAACACCAAGCAAAACATTCCTAAGACAACCTATTAATAGGGTATTTAAGGAATACACTTTTCAAGAAGCAGACCAAGAAATACGAAAAATAGCTTCTGCATTAAAAGCCATGGGACTGTCAAAAGGCAGTCATGTTGCACTTCTTTCTAAGAATTGCGCCCATTGGATCATGGCAGATCTCGCTATTATGATGGCAGAATGCATTTCCATACCCATATATCCCACTTTAGGCGCAGAGTCAATTAATGAAATATTGGTTCATAGTGAGTCAAAAGCCATCATAGTCGGCAAATTGGACGATTATAGTCAGCAAAAATCAGGGATACCTCAAATTCCGATAATTGGAGTTGAACTATATGACATTAATGAACCTCTCAGTTGGGAAGGGCTTGTAGCAAAAAATCAGGCTTTAAAAGGTCTAATTGATCAGAAGCATGAAGACCTTATGACCATCATGTACACCTCAGGAACTACTGGTAGCCCTAAAGGTGTCATGCACACTGTGGGTAATTTTAACACCTTGCTCAATACAGCATTTGAGGTTATTAAATTACCTAAACAACCTCGATACTTCTCTTATCTACCGATGACCCACATTGCTGAAAGAGCGGGGGTTGAACTATCTGCTGTCTACCGCGGTGCTTGCGTAAGCTTCCCAGAATCACTTGCCACATTTGGAGAGGACCTTGCTTTGGTTCAGCCTGAAACATTCTTTGGAGTACCTCGAATTTGGCAGAAATTCCAAGAAAAGATTCTCGAAAAGATGCCTCAAAAAAAACTGGACCGGCTCATTAGTCTGCCAATTTTAGGTGGTTTTATCAAGAAAAAAATCCGAAAGAAATTAGGCTTGGATGCCTCATTAGCAAATTTTTCTGGTGCAGCACCTATCGCGATTAGCTTGCAGAAATGGTACGCAAAACTTGGTATAGAAATCAATCAAGCGTATGGTATGACAGAAGATTGTATTCTTTCGCATTTTAATTTACCTGGCTCTAATAAATTTGGTACTGTAGGTAGACCACTGCCTGGAGTTATATCGAAACTATCTGGAGAGGGCGAGATCCTGATTAAGAGTGATTGCCTAATGGAAGGTTATTTTAAAGAGCCAGAGAAAACAGCTGAGATGTTTACTGAAGATGGTTTTTTAAGAACTGGAGACATTGGAGAATTCGATCATGATGGCTACCTATCTATTACCGGACGTATCAAAGATCAATTCAAAACAGACAAAGGGAAATACATCAGTCCTGCACCTATTGAATTGGAGTTGTTGAAAAACGGAGACATTGATCAGGTCTGTATTGTAGGAACTGGTATTCCTCAACCAATTGCTTTGGTCGTAGTATCTGAACTTGGAAAGTCAAAAAGTAAAGCAATATTGGAGAAGTCACTGATGGGTACTATCAACGAACTCAATCTTGACCTTGAAAGCTATGAGAAAATTGCCAAGGTGATTATTATGGAAGAGGATTGGTCTGTAGACAACGGATTATTGACTCCTACTTTAAAAGTAAAACGAAATAGAGTCGAAGGAATTCATAAAGATCGATACGGACATTGGTTCGAATCTAAAGGCGATGTGGTTTATGAGTAATAAAAAGAGTAGGTGAATCAGAAGAACATCTTTTGCTTCACCTACTTATTTTTTTGATTTTAAGATCTTTGAGTTCTTAGCAACTTTTATAAAAATGCTTCTGAGTAAGTCTAGCTTCGATTTCCTTGGCAGTTTTCGTAATAGAAAGCCCTCCCAAATTGGTACATCTTAGGGTATTGGGAATACTTTTTCCTACTTCATACATGGTTTCTATTACCTCGTCCAATGGAATTAGATGATCGTAACTTGCCAAGGCCATATTCGAACAGGAAAGTGCATTTGAAGCAGCCATCACATTTTTATTTAGGCAAGGTGCTTCTACCCTATTTCCAATTGGGTCGCAAATCATTCCTAAAGAACTTTGCAAAGCCATGGAAGCAGCAGAAATACTTTGATTCAAGGTACCTCCAGCCAAACTTACAATTGCTGCGGCAGCCATAGTAGACCCAGAACCGCATTCTGCCTGACAACCACCGACTTCAGCCGCAAAGGTGGAATGAGCCGCGATAAATACTCCTATCAAACCGGCAATCATTAAGGCTTTGACTGTCTCCTCATCGGAAAGTCCCAATGAATCAGCTACTCCTAATACAGCACCTGGCATCGCTCCACAGGATCCGGCTGTGGGAGCAGCAACGATCACACCCATGGAACTCTTTACCTCCATGATTGCGGATACATACATGATAATCCTGTTTAAAACATCCCCGTCAATCAGTTTTTTTTCTTCCATCATGGACTTAAAATTCACTGATTGTGGCCCCAAAATACGGTCTTCAAATTCAGTTCCTTTCAATCCAGTTTCTACAGCGTTTTTAAGGATTATTCGAATTTCATTCATTTTTGAAAGCACTTCATGCTCGGGAATATTTCCCCGCATACTTTCATATTTTACTGCCAGTTCCCATAAACTAAGATTCTTATCTTTATTATACGCTAGCATCTCATCACAGGTGATGAATGGAACAGTTATGTTTTTTCCCGCCAGAATCGGTAATACTGGCTTGATTTGCTTCACTTGAGAGACACCTTCGATTTCTTTTAGCTCCTCGATAATTGACTCATTCAAAAAAGCCTGAGACGTTAATGCCAAAAAATATCCTTTCTCAACATGAAACTCCACATCCTCTAATATTCCGGATTGCAGCAGGTAATTATTCAACTTTTGTAGATCAGATGAGTAGATCAAGGTTACAAATTTATCTCCTGCTAAAGAGACCTTTACACCATCAATTTCTATAACTTCTATCATTCCACCCCCAGTGGAGTTGGCAATTACCTGGTGAGTCTCCCAGGGATTCTTTAAAGTAATTTGATAGGTATTTGGATGATCATACTTAAGATCCTTGATATTGATTTCAAATTTAATTCCAGCAGCTCCGAGATGCATTTCGGATTGAACCAATCGCTCGTCATATGCTTCCCAACCCAAAAAACCTCCAAACAAACCCATATCCGAACCCTGCTCTTTGTGCGTAGTAGCCAGAGAACCATTGGGATCAAAATCAATGATGATTTCAGAAATCCTACCATTCATCAAGTCATGGCAAATCCTACCAATTCTTAAAGCTGCTGCACAATGGGAACTGGATGGGCCTCTCATCACGGGACCGACCACGTCATTAAATATGCTTGGGTAATTCATGGGATCATAATTTTTAAACGAATCAATATATTGATTTTAAGTTAATTAAGACTAAGGTAGAACATAAGATTTTTGGTTTTTTTTAATATTCTTTAAATGGATATCTGTTCTATTGAACTTACCCTTTGAGAAGAGTTTTTTGAAAATTAAATGAGCTTCCCCCGCCCTTCTAAAGAAATTGACTAGATTTTAAATCCTTATAATTTTGAATTCAATAACCTACGTGCAGAAATTAAAAAAAATTCAAGATTCTTCCTCTTCCCCAAAAAGTGTCTTCAATTCAACTGCGTCAATCCCTCGCTCCTCTTGAAGAAACCTTCCAAATGACGCCGTATTCCCATGAGTCAGATAGACTCTTTCTGCCTCAGTAGCAGTGATGGCTGAAACCAAGCCTTCCCAATCGGCATGATCTGAAAGAACGAATCCACGATCTGAAGCTCGCCTTCTCCTTGCCCCTCTCACAGCCATCCAACCAGAGCAAATTCCTGTTCGGTAAGGAGAAAATCTGCGAATCCAAGGCGTACCCATGGCTGAGGGTGGGGCAATAATCAAAGAACCTTTGAAAGCAGACTTGGGTAAATCCGCTGTCACTTTTGGGACATCCCAGATATCAATTCCATTAGCGATTAATGCTTGATTGGTATTCCAGATGGCCCCATGTACATATACTGAACCGACACTTTGATCAAGGTTTTGGAGGATACGCTGAGCCTTTCCTAAGGAGTAAGCAAAAAGCACGGTATTCCTTCCTTCCGCGACATTTGACCTCCACCAGGAATTGATCTCTTTAAAAATTTCTGATTGGCTTTCCCATTTATAGATCGGAAGTCCGAAAGTACATTCGGACACGAATTCATGACATCTGACAGGTTCAAATGGCGTGGATAAACCATCTGAATCAACTTTGTAGTCACCGCTGACGACGGCTACTTTCCCTTGATATTCTATCCGAACTTGAGATGAACCGGGAATATGACCTGCCGGATGGAGGGAGATTTTAACTCCATTGATGTGAATGTCTTGGTTGTAATCAAGGGTCTGAAGGCTAATTTCTTTTCCAAGGCGAAGCCTCATAACTTCGGCAGAATGATGATGTGCCAGGTAATGTTTCATCCCCCAGCGAGAATGGTCCGAATGTGCATGAGTAATTACGGCACGATCCACCGATCTCCAGGGATCAATATAAATTCCGGCGGCCGGGCAAAATAAACCTGATTCGGTAAGTTCTAGGAGTTTCAATTTATTGTTACAAAATCTTAAAAGAAGACTGTCTTTGTATTAGAAATTGAATGGAGGATTTTTCTATTTAGTTTTTTTGGCCAAAAATTAAATTTCAGATGGCATCTGAACAGGCTTAGCATAGCTCAACCTACTTAGCTTCAATCCTTTGTGATACTCATCCAAACCAGAAACAGTTACTGTGTCTAGCACATTCAAATCCAAAGAGCCATCAACCCTCAAGCCTTTTTCTTCTACGAAGATATGTGAAATACTACCTATTAACAGCACAGTCTGATTTACCTTCAAAGTCTGCGTCTCAACCAGTTCGCAAGCAAGTTTTAAAGGACTGTTTTTCACAAATGGTGCTGAGAAACCAAGTAAGTATTCGGGGACTAAACTCGTATTTTCAAATTCCGAGCCATCCCAATTCGCGGAGGACCAATGGGCTTCCTTGTAAAATTCGGAGGTGACATGATTAAGAGTAAAAAAGCCAGTTTCCAGAATGTTCTCAAGCGTATCACGCTTTACAGTATGAGGACGAAATAAAATCCCTACCAAAGGAGGAGATGCCCCAATATGAAAGACCTGTGAAAAAGGAGCGAGATTGGTTACGCCTTCCTTATTCTGAGTTCCAATTAAATTTAAACTCTTATAACCTGAGAGGCAATTAATTAGATTTCTCCGGTAAAAGGAGTCTGCCGAAAGTATTGCTTCTTGATCGAAATGTTTTATCATTTCATTATTGCTTCTTCGATGGAGTCACAATACTGTATATCCAACTGGTCTATAATATTTTCAGGGTAATTTTGGAGGATTTGAGCTTTGGCTATTTGAACCATTTTTTCAAACCACTTTTCTGAAGGAAGTATTTTTCGATGTTTGGTTACACCGTATTTAAGCATTTCACTTTTCCAATGGATAAAGTACCATTCCATCGTAGGTTGATGAAATGCCCGCAAGGAACGCTTATCAAAAATGAATTTTTGAAAGTCTCCTTCTTTGACCAAATCTCCGATTCTATAAAAAGTCTCTTTGAAATCATCGATAGGTATGTAATCCGCAAGCAATTCACAGATAACCATTTTTTTCTCCACATTAATTAGCACCCGAGCATATTTCTCCTCAAAGGCTAATTCAAAATCTCGCGTTTCGGAAGGATATTGAGTTTCGTTCATGACAGGCGTGTTTAATCAATAAACAGATTTATTTTTTTGAGACTGAGAAATAATTACATCTGACTTGATTTGATCAAGCTTTACTTCAAGATTGGATGCATAATCCAAGGTAGTACGAAGCATTTCCTGTTGAGCTTGGATTTGCTCTTTGAGACGTTCGAGTTCTTTATTGACTCCGCTCAATTTTTGATCATACTCCTTTTTGAGCCTTTCTTTCTCAAGTTGGGCTTTCCTCAATTCTTCTTTGAATAATAAGAATGATTCAGGTGGTGTCTTCATATTCACAGTTCTTACTTCTCGGGACAATACCCATTAAGAGTACACTTTTCGAAGTCAAATTGTTTAAAGATCTTATTTAAGATTTGACATACCTCCATCTAAATGCAGGATTTGACCTGTCATCCATGAGGAGTTTTCCGATAGTAGATAGAATGCAGCGTTAGCAAGATCTTCCGGAGAACCTATTCTTCCCAGTGGATGTCGCTTGTCTGATGCTTCTTTTTTCTCAGGAGTAGACAGCAGGTTTGATGCCAGAGGTGTATCCGTCAGAGATGGAGCAATCGAATTTACTCTGATTTTGGAGGGAGCCCACTCAGCTGCCAAGGATCTGGTTAATCCTTCAACAGCCCCCTTTGCGGAAGCTATTCCTGCATGAAATCCCATCCCAGTCTGCACTGCAACAGTGCTAAATAAAACGACTGAAGCAGAATCGGACTTTTTCAATCCTTTAAGACAGGCCTGAAGAACTCGTACTGCTCCAAAAAAATTAATGTCCATTTCATTTTGGAAATCTGAAATGGCTATCCGGTGAAATGGCTTCAGGTTGATTGTACCTGGACAATAAACCAATCCATCAATGACCTCTGGAAGGTCAAGAATTTGATCAAAGTCTACAGAAACGTCCAGAACATTAGTCCCATTTCCACTTTTTGAATACAAGAAAAGATGAGCTCCAGCGTCGGAAAGTTGATCGGCTAGTGCTTTTCCAATCCCGGAGTTTCCTCCAATTATTACAATATTTTTACCTTTCATATAGTCTATAAAAGCAATTTTGGATGTTTTTTGTTTTAGAAAGTCAAAAAAAAACCGGACAAAAATCCGGCTTTGTTGGTCTAGTCTTCTGAATTCTATTTTTTCAATTCGATATATTTCAAAAACTCTTGTCGGGTGTGCTCATCGTGCTGAAATTTTCCTGAATAGAATGAAGTTACAGTGGAACTGTTTGTATCCTGGACACCACGAGAACTTACACACATGTGGTATGCATCCATGATCACTGCTACGTCCTCGGTTCCTAAAGCTTCTTTCAATTCATTACCAATCTGCATAGTCAATCGCTCTTGAACTTGTGGCCTTTTGGAATAATACTGAACAATCCGGTTGATTTTGGAAAGGCCAATAACATCTCCGTTGGAGATATAAGCAACGTGAGCTTTACCATAAATTGGCACAAAGTGATGCTCGCAATGAGAATGAAATGTGATATCTTTTTCTACCAACATCTCATTATACTTATACTTATTCTCGAATAGTTTAGCAGCAGGCTTATTCTTGGGATTTAATCCGCTAAAAACCTCTTTCACATACATCTTCGCGACACGGTGCGGCGTTCCTTGGAGACTGTCATCGGTGAGATCTAACCCCATGATGTGCATGATCTCTCTGAAGTGCTTCTCAATAAGTTCAATTTTCAAGTTGTCATCCATTTCGAAAGCATCCTCTCTAAGGGGAGTTTCAAAGGAAGTTCCTACATGGTCTTCTCCCAATTCATCAAATGAGGAGTTGGAAATATTAATTCCCATTGTATTCAACAAAGTTTCTTTCTGTTTCATAAAGTCGAATCTTTAATTCGAATCTCCGATCAATTTTTTCCCTTAAAATATTCCAAATAACCACTGCAATATTCTCAGCGGTTGGATTAAGTTTACTGAATTCATCGGTATCCAAGTTTAAATTTTTGTGGTCAAATTTATTTAAAACGTGTTCTTTTATAAGATCACTTAATATTTTCATGTCATAGACATATCCAGTATCTGGATCAATTTCCCCAAACAGTTCCACAAACAATTCGTAATTGTGACCATGGAAACTAGGATTGTTACACTTCCCGAATATGGCTTGGTTTTTTTCTTCTGACCAAGAGGGATTGTTTAATCTGTGCGCGGCATTGAAATGCTCTTTTCTGAATACGGATACTTTCATTGGATGTTGAACCCTGATTATTTATTTTTGTTTAATTTTTATAAAATTTCGTTAAACAAAATTTCCAAAACCTTGCTATTCAACGAATTATTTTTTCTTTGGAGTTTATAAATTTACAGAATAATATTCTGCTATTAACTTTCGTTATTTTTATTGATCCGGATAATAAACCCCAATTTCTTCGAAATAGGTTCCCGGAACCAAATTTCTGAATTTTTGATTTATAAGATGTATAACCAATAGGTAGACAAATTTCAATCACCAGAAAGTTCTCTACATTCATATTTCTGAATCTCTATGCGACTATCCATCTTATTTCTTTCACTACTTGTATTATTTGCGAGTTTTATCCCTACTAATATTGATGCTTCCTTTCCTGAGACAGGCGACAAATCAATCGATTCAATTGATAGCATATACGAAAGTTTAAAATCAAAAAATCCTGAATTACCTTCAAAGGAGGTATTCAAGCTAGCCTACATAGGATGGGAAAAATTGGATCAGGAATTAAAAACTCGAGTTCTAACGATCATTGATTTTAGTCTTCCTTCTACAGAAAAACGCCTTTGGGTGATTGCTCCCGAAGAAAAGGAAGTACTTCTCCACTCGGTAGTTGCCCATGGAAGAAATTCAGGAGAACTTATGGCGAGTAAGTTTTCGAACAAACCAGAGTCTTATCAAAGCAGCCTTGGTTTCTATATGACTGGAGAGACTTATCAAGGAAAACACGGATATTCTTTACGTTTAGATGGCCTTGAAAAAGGTGTTAATGACCAAGCCAGAAACCGAGCAATAGTTATTCACGGTGCAGACTATGCAAATGAGTCTTTTGCAAAAATAAACGGAAGGCTAGGGAGAAGTCTAGGTTGTCCGGCCTTACCTTCGGAATTGTCAACCAAAGCAATCAACTTGATCAAGGACGGTTCACTTTTATTTGTTTTCGCTAAAGACGAAAATTACCTCTCAAGCTCCCAGCTTCTACAACCTTAATTCCTCAAAAATTCTAACACTTCCTGATCACGATCATAGATATCCGGCCTGAAATAAGCTTTTCCATTCGAATCCGCCCAAAAAGTAAGATAAAGTAATACAACAGGGATTTTCTTTTCCAAATTCACAATACGCTCGACGTTTTGATGCATAGCTTCATCGATTTTTTTTGAAGTCCATTCTGGATTATCTTTTAGAAGTAATGACGCTAGTTTTATTGGATCTTGAACTCTTATACATCCATGACTAAGTGCACGCTCTTCCTTTGTAAATAAAGCTTTCGACGGGGTATCATGTATATAGACGCTATATCGATTTGGAAACATGAATTTCACTAACCCCAAAGAATTACTTCCACCAGGTTTTTGTCTTATTAGGTAAGGAAATGATTTAGAAGACCAATTAATGGAACCAGGATCAACAACTTTTCCCGAATAAGTGATCACTTCCATATTCTTCTGATTCAAATAATTGGGGTTTTTCTTTACAGAAGGAATAATCTCATTTTTAATAATTGAATTTGGGATATTCCAATATGGGCTAAAAACAATATAACTCATATCTGCCGTAAAGATTGGCGATTCATGATATTGCTTTCCTACTATCACTCTGGCCGAAAACAAGGTATCAAGATTATGAATATAGTCTAACTGATAATTTGCGATATTAACCAGTATAAACTCATGATTTATAACTGTATCAGGAAGCCATCTAAGCCGCTCTAAGTTTACTGAAGCCTTATCTATAAGATCTTCTGGTGAATAGTTGAGTGCCTGACCAGTCAAATTTCCGATGGCTCCATCTGGCTCCATACCATTATTCTTCTGAAACTCTTTGACTCCTTTCAGCATCGTCGAGTCGTAGCGTTTTTGATCCCAAACAGGATATTGAGATAAATAACCCCAAAAAATCAAACGGTCTCGAAGAATTGGAATAATTGAATTTTCATCTCCTACTTTAATTGTTTTATCAATTTTTACTCTTTTCCAAGAAAGTGTATCGGACTTGCGAAGCTCATCCATTGACCTGATTACCTCTCTTCCCCTTTTGTAAATCACAAAATCAGGATAAAGTTTTTCAAGTTGTCTTCGTATATCAACAGAACTCACACCTTCTTCAAGCAGTGCGCTATAATCTGCTTTTTTAGGCTTTCGCGTAATATCCCAAGTTGATTCCAAAGCTATTGGATCCACTTTACCGCGCTCCAGATGAGACGCCAAATGAAAAAAAGCATCACTTAGAATCAAATCTAAATCTGCTAAATCGCCTGGATTATTTTTAGTTTTATTCTTTTTGTTGTTTTCGAAAGTTTGAAAAAAAGTCTCTAAAATCTCAAGATTGTAATCTGATGGATTGAGCCCATCAAACTTTGATTGAAGGATTTCAAATCGCATTTCATATGCTAATTCCTTCAAAATCCCATTTTCAGACCATACCTCTTCAAAATTTCGATTAGCATAAAAGGTCTGAATCTCGTCCTTGCTTAGTAATGAGGTTCCACGGATTTCGATTTTCTTTCCCGGCTCATCAGACTCCAACCTAAATCTAATCTGATCGCTGATAGTTGATGAAAAGCCAGTCTGCAGATAAAAAAAACCAAGAATAGCTAATACAATGTTCATATATTAAGACTACAATACTTGAAAATCCTGGTACTTCCGGCCTAGTTTCCAAGCTTCATGGAGCATTTCCAAAAAGTCTCCCATACGATGAAGAGGGATCAAGTTAGGCCCATCACTTAAGGCTTTTGCAGGTTCTGGATGAGTTTCTATAAAAAATCCATCAATTCCGGTTGCCGCCGCCGCTCGAGCCAAAATCGGTGCAAATTCCCGCTGACCTCCACTGGTACCTCCTTGTCCACCCGGTTGCTGAACGGAATGAGTGATATCAAATACCACAGGTGCAAACTGTCTCATGATCGGAAGCCCTCTCATATCCACAACCAAATTATGATAGCCTAAAGAGAATCCTCGCTCAGTTAGACATACATTATCATTTCCCGTAGATCGGACTTTTGTTACTGCATACTGCATATCCTCTGGCGCCATAAATTGACCGCGTTTTATTTTAACAGCCTTTCCGGTATTTCCAGCTGCCAAAAGCAGATCGGTCTGACGACAGAGAAAAGCTGGAATCTGAAGTACATCCACTACCTCGGCAACTTCAGCAGCTTGATAACTTTCATGAATATCTGTCACTAATGGAACATTGAGGGCCTTCCCAACTCGTTGAAGCACCTCCAGCGATTTATCCATTCCTATACTTCGAAAAGAACCTGAGGATGTGCGATTTGCTTTATCAAAAGAGGCTTTAAAAACATATGAAAACCCATACAATTCAGCCCATTCTTTTACTTTAGTCCCGATTTCCATACAGATATCAAAGCTCTCCACCGCGCAAGGCCCAGAAAACAAAACCGGCTTATCTACTCCCAAGATCACATCTTCAGTGATCTTCATAACTTGATTAGTTCTTATCATTTTCCTTTTGGGATAAATTTTCAATTATAGGGACAAGCAATTGACTGGCATGAAGCAGCAAATCGCCGATTTCTCTAAAGACTCCTTTTCCACCGGGAAATCTGGAAACATAATGAGCAAAGGGTTTTACGTATTCTACCGCATCTGCCGGGCAAATCGCCAAGCCGACCTTCGAAAGGATAGGAATATCGATCAAATCATCTCCGATATAAGCCACTTGATCTGCCTCCAATTCTAAAGTCTCAAGCACTTCTTCGAGTTTCTTTCCTTTATTCTTCACTCCATGGTAGTGAAAATCAAACTTCAATTCTTCGCATCGATTTTCTACCACTCTTGAGTTACGGCCGGTGATTGCCCCCACCATAAATTTATTCCTTCTCAAGTGATTTACGATCAATCCATCTTTGACATCATATTTCTTATACTCAACTTCCATATTATCATAGATGATACCACCATCTGTCAATACTCCGTCCACATCTGTGATGAGTAGTTTGATTTTTGAGGCTTTTTCCCAGACTTCATCCGGAATATGAGAAAAATATAAGGCAACTATTTTTTCTGTTTCCATTGGATCGAATAAAGGTCAAGTCTTCGTTGTTCAAGGTTTCTTACACTTCCTGCTTTTCGTTGCTTGGTCAATAAGTCCAAATCAACATCCGCTACAATAATTGTTTCTTCGTTTTCCGAAGCTTGCGCTACTATAGCATCATGCGGAAAAGAAAAGTCAGAAGGTGAGAAAATTGCTGCTTGGGAATATTGAATATCCATATTCTCAACTTTTGGGAGGTTACCCACAGAACCAGTGATTGCCACGTAGCATTCGTTCTCGATCGCACGTGATCTGGCGCAGGTATTTACTCGAAGAAAAGCATTCTTGGTATCAGTCCAAAAAGGAACAAATAGAATATCCATTTCCTGCTCAGCAAGAATTCTTCCCAACTCAGGAAATTCCACATCATAACAAATCAATATTCCAATTCTTCCAGCATCAGTATCAAAAACATTGATACCATTACCACCCTGCAATCCCCAATAGGAAGCTTCATCAGGAGTAATATGCAATTTGTATTGTTTGTCTTGAGTACCATCCCTTCGGCATAGGTAACTTACATTTCTAAGTTTCTTTCCATCATATTCGGGCATAGAACCGGCGATGATATTTACGTTATAGGAAACCGCTAGATCACTCATTCGACTAATAATCTCATCAGTGTAGTCAGCCAAATTTCTAATAGCCTCTGAGGCATCCATATCATTAAATTCCGCAAGAAGCGGTGCATTAAAAAACTCAGGAAGAAGACAAAAATCAGATTTATATCCAGAAACCGTATCTACGAAAAACTCAACTTGTTGCATCAAATCATCCACATTGGAGAAACGACGCATTTTCCACTGTACTAATCCAAGTCTGACGATTGACTTCTTGTTTCCAATTAACTTTTCGTCCTTTTCATAATAGATATTAATCCATTCCAGGAGAGTAGCATAGGCTCTAGAATCTGTATCAGAAGGCAAATATTTAGTAATAACCTTTCGGACGTGAAACTCATTGGCTAATTGAAACGAAAGAACTGGATCAAAAACCTCTTTATTTTTAACTAAGTCGATGTACTTTCTTGGAGTCATCTCATCAGCATATTTCGAATAGCCAGGAATACGTCCGCCAGCGATAATTGATCTTAGATTTAAATTCTCGCAGAGTTCCTTTCGGGCATCGTATAATCTTCTGCCAATTCGCATCCCACGATAATCGGCATGGACGAATACATCTGTTCCGTAAAGCGTATCTCCTTCATCATCATGGGTATCAAATTTGCCAAAACCGGTGATCTGATCGTAGGTATGATTATCTCCAAATCGCGCATAATCCACGATTAAGCTCAAAGCCGCAGCTACTACAATCCCATTATCCTCTATACAAATTTGGCCTTCAGGAAAGGCATTAAGTTGATTTTTTAGTTCTGATTTTGTCCAAGCTCCACCCTGATTTTGATAGATCGATATCATTATTTTGCGGATATCTTCGTAGTCAGAAAGCTTGATGTTTCGAAGTTTGAGTCTATGCTCGAGTTCTTCTCTGTGTTTGCTCATGAGCCAAAATTAGCCAAAACTCTCTAATATTGTGGCATTATCAAATTCGAATTGATATTAAAGAAATCGTAACTTGCCTTATAGGATTCACCCTTTTGGTATTGATTTAGCTGTAGAAAATCAAAAAAAAATAAGGGCAAATATTTAATGGAACAGGAAATAGAAGCAGTAGCAAAAGAAAAAGCAGAGGGAATTATTGATTGGTTTGAAAAAATCATGAATTTGAGCCTTTTTAATTTGGGAGATTCCAAATTGACTATAGGACTTATAATTACATTGGTTATTTCCTTCATTATACTTTTTGTGGGCTCCGAGTGGATTCGTAAACTTATCGTCAATAAGATTTTAAGCCGCTACAGATTGGATTTAGGAACTCGGACCTCTATAGGAACGATGGTTAAGTACTTTTTAATCTTGGCAGGTATTTTTTCTATTCTCCAAACCAATGGCCTTGATTTAAGTGCATTTGGAATCTTGGCAGGAGCGGTAGGTGTTGGTATAGGTTTTGGACTCCAAAATATCACCAACAACTTCATTAGTGGATTGATTATCCTTTTTGAACAACCAATCAAAGAAGGGGATCGAATAGAAGTTGGGGATGTTTCAGGTGATGTAATTAAAATATCCGCAAGATCAACCATGATCGTAACAAATGACAACATAAGCATCATCGTACCAAATAGTCAATTTATTGATAGTCAAGTAATAAACTGGTCACATAATGATCGAAATATCCGATTCAACTTCCCTGTAGGTGTTTCATACAAAGAAGATCCCGAAAAAATAAAACGAATTTTACTTGATGTAGCTAAGCATAATGGTGGGGTTTTGAATTTACCTGAACCAGATGTTTTATTTGAGGAATTCGGTGATAGTAGTCTTAATTTTAGCCTTCGGGTTTGGACTTCGGAATATATCAATCGGCCAAAAGTTCTTAAAAGTCAATTATATTACGAGATCTTTAGGATATTTAAGGAAGAAAACGTTGAAATACCATTCCCACAACGCGATCTTCACATGAAATCAGGGTTTGAAAATCTAATAAAATAAGTCTAATTTTCAGCTCTAATAAGAAAAAGAGGCTAGAGTAAAGTCTGAACATGAAAAAACTAATATTTATTTTTCTTTTTTTCTCCACTGCCTCTGCCTATTCACAAAGCTTCTACAGGTATCGATTTGAAGAACCATGGTCGATATCGGCGAGTATCGGTCCTACCCAATATTTTGGAGAACTCTATTCTTTTTGGAAGTATAGCGAGGGAGTTCAACCCGATTGGAATGCAAATATAAGTTTCCACTATACCTTTGGCACCCACCTGAGAGCTCGAGGAGATTTCTCTTACATCAAAATGTCTGGTCAAGACCCGCCATCAGATCCAAGAGCAAATCGTACTCCAAGAAATCTGGACTTTAGAGCTCAAAACTGGGAAGTAACCGGAATAGTGGAATATTATCTATATCCAGTCAAAACACCAAACATCAACCGCCCCCTTTGGAATGCGTACTTGTTTGCAGGGGTAGGAATGTCGACAAACAATCCAGAAACCCAGTTAGATGGAAACTGGGTTGACCTTCGACCGCTACAACTCGAAAATAACCCTTATGAAAGGTATATTTTAGTGATTCCAACAGGACTGGGATTCAAATACAAGTTAAATGTATACATGGATCTGACCTTAGAAGGAAATTACCGATGGACTTTTACAGACTACATGGATGACATTTCTGCATACAATGTATCAGAGTTTTATTTAGATCTAGTGGATGATTATGTCACTGGAAATAATCCTGATCGACTTAGGCTTGCAATCAGAAATCCGAACTTCATGGATGACAACGGTCTGCCTGATGTCGATAAAATCCTAAGAAACAATGGCCGAATCCGAAGAGGATCAGGTCTTACCCATAGATACGATGGATACATGACAGTTAATCTTGGTCTTGAAATCCACTTGTCTCGAGATATTTTCGACAACTGGATCTTCAGAAACCGAATCAACGAAAAGCGATTCAGATTCTGGTAAGCTAGCTTTTTACACTTAGCACCCCTAAATCACTCTTGAAGATCAAAGTCTCTGTAGTTCCAATTTGATAGGAAGATGCATGGCTATGATCACTTGAAACCAAAATAATCCATTTGATATTCTGGGTTTCAGTGAAAGCAATCATCCCTTTTTCTACATCTGAGTCATTGAAAATATGCTGATGAAAAGTCAATTCTTCATGTCCTTTCATAAATGCATTCATTCCTGAGGTAATTTCTTGCGTCGAAGTGAAATGAGCAGGAACATTGACGAACAGTAAATGAACTGTACTTTTGAATAGCTTTATAAGAGGCTTGATTTTCTCAAAAGCAATTTTAGATTTCGGTTCAAAATCTGAAGCAAAAGCAACTTTTCGGAAATCATTTCCATCCAATGCCTCTTTTACAGCTAAAACAGGGCAAGAGGCTTTGCGAAGCACTTTTTGGAGCGTGGAACCTATAAAGTTTCCTTCAACATAACCTTTTCCATAAGCACCTAGTACTACTAAATCCGGATTTTCCTCTTGAACTACTCGAAGGATTAACTCATTGGGAACGCCTATCCGAATTATTTGCCGGATTGGAGCTTTTGCAGGAGCAATCTTAAGAAGATAATCTGGAAGAACTTCCTGAGCTTCTTCAAATTCTTCGATCAAATCCGGATAGTTTTTTTTTGCCTCATCGGAGAGTAACTCCCAATCCACCTCTGAAGGAATTACGGTAACACAGAGAATCTCTGCATCAGATTTGGCACTTATTTTTTGAGCAGTTTTTAGTGCCGCCAAAGAATAAGAGGAAAAATCAAAAGGAACGAGGATCTTTTTCATGACAATAGGGAAATTGATTGATCCTCAATTTCAAAATATTCAATTTATTTTCAGCTATCAAAAATCAGCTAAACTCATGATAAAAATTAGCAAAAAAATCTTTACAAATCCATTTCCATTTTTACATCACATCGACAATACTTCCCTTCTTCTGGTACAACTGATCTAAAACCAAGTTTTTGGTAAATATGGAGCGCTGCTTTCAGCTTGGTATTACTGTACAAAACAAGCTTTTTACCTCCCATTTCTCGGGCTTTGGCGATGATAGATTTTCCCAAAAGCATTCCAATCCCTTTACCTTGGGCCTTTGGATCAACCCCCATTTTAATCATTTCAAAGGTATCGTCCCCCGATTTGTATAAAGCTACAGTTCCAAGAATCTCGTCTCCAAGTTTAGCGAAGATAATTGTGCCTCCAGTTTTTATAATAGTCTCCTCTGGCCGCTCGAACTGTTCGATATCAAAAGGCTCAAGCGAGAAAAGTGATTCTACCCAAGCTTGGTTGATTGCTTTGAAGGCAGAATTATAAGCTGGGGAGTAAGGTAAAATTTGAACTTGGTCCACGAGTTCTATTTTTTGAGGGTTGAGATTGTTAAATGTAAACAGAATCGATTAGCTTAGAAAAACATTCAAATCAAAAACACCATGAAACCATCCCAATTCTTCACTTTGCTGGCAATGCTGGTCACTTTCCCATTTTTCGCAAATGCGCAATCACCTGATGTACGGATCAAAGAACTAGGCATCAATCTGCCTGAAGTGGGACAACCCATGGGGACTTATGTCAAGTGGAGACAGGTAGGGAATACACTTTATTTGGCAGGTAATGGCCCGGATGTATATGGAAAAGTTGGAGATGATTTGACACTGGAGCAAGGCTATCAAGCAGCCAGAGAAACCGGTATCGAGATTTTAGCCGTACTCAAAGCTGCCACAAGTGGTGATTTAAGCCGGATCAAACAATTTGTAAAAGTGCTGGGAATGGTGAATTCCGCACCGGATTTCACGGATCATCCTAAAGTCATTAATGGATTCTCGGATCTAATGGTCGAAGTTTTTGGTGAACCTGGAAAGCATGCTCGATCAGCAGTGGGTGTTGCTGCCTTACCAAATAATATCGCAGTAGAAATAGAGGTAATCGTTGAGTTGAAAGACTGAGTTGTTAAAAATCAAGACTGGCCTGCTTTGCCTGTTGAGGTCTTCCTTCTAGCTCTAGTAACTTCTCTTTTCTATCCAATCCTCCGGCATAGCCAGTAAGTTGGCCATTGGTACCGATGATTCGATGACATGGGATAATGACCAAAACCGGATTAGCTCCAATTGCTGCTCCGACGGCGCGAATGGCAGCGGGATTTCCTAAAGCCTGTGAAAGTTTCAGATAGGAAGTCGTTTGACCAAACGGGATCGTATTCACCGCTGTCCAAACGCGCTGCTGAAAGGACGTTCCAGTCATAGCTAATGGCAAATCAAAAGTCTTCCGCTTGCCTGAAAAGTATTCCTGCAATTGCTCCTGAGCCTTCAAAACGACAGCTTCCAAAATCTCCGTGGAAACAGACTCCTCTGTGAAACGGAGTTCGGAGATCATTTCTTCCTGGGTATTGATCAAGATATTTCCAAGTGGAGAAGGGATGATGGGCATTGATTGCTTTTTTATTTAAAGATAAGAGTAGGAAATAGACTTTTTGAAATACGCTTCGCGAAATACAGCTTCGCTAAAATACGCCTGCGGCGAAATATGCTCTGCGAAATAGTATTCGAATCCAGTATTTCACCGAGCAAAGCGAGGTGTATTTCCATTTATTTCTACCTTATTTCACCGACCAAAGGGAGATATATTTCTATCGTATTTCTACTGTATTTCTATTTTAATTTCAACTCATCGCCAGTCGATATCTCCACACTTCCCGAACCTGCTCAACCTCCACTTCGAAGGGCGGATAGATTGGGTTTGCGGAGCAAAGCAATAATTTCTGGTCTGAGTTGATTCGGTTATAGGCAATCTTAAAGGTCACTCCATCTTGCTCGGTGACGATCACATAGCGTTCGCCATCTTTGATTGCCAGCCAGTCATCCACATATTCACAGACAATCCAGGCTCCATCCGGAATCGGCAGCATAGAATCTCCGTCTATCTGAAAAACCCGATGTTTCTTATCCATGGGCAGAAAAGGCAATGCAAATCGTGGCAACTCCGCAATAAACTCCGGATCGGAAAACCCAGCTAGGTAACTCGCCTTTGCGCGTTGGGAAACTACTTCAATCAATTCTCTTCCCTGCTCATCCACCGTCGTAGCTAAGATTCGCAACTTTCGCCCGCGAAGAAATTGATCCGTCTCAAGCAGTTCGCGGAGCTTGTAAGGGGAATAGGAAGCAAGATCTTCCCGAAGTAAAATATCCACCGATACCCCGAGGTAATCCGAAATTTTCACCAGTGTCTCCAAAGGCGGATTCACATTCAGCTCATAGCCCGCCAACTTAGATCTTGAGATTCCTATTGCGGAAGCCATGGTTTCTTGGGTGAGGGATTTTTGTTTTCGGAGGAATTTGATGTTAGAATTAAGCGTCATTTGTTCATTTAGTAATAGTTTAAGATAGCTTCGCAGATATTTTCAAGATAGTCTAAGACAGATAGCCTACCCCCTGACTTACATTAGACAATTGTGAATTATATCTTTCCGAAGACCTATTTACACCGAAGGTATATACACAAACTCTATTTGGACGAAACTTTGTCTTTTGCATCATAAGTTGTCTTGATCTGCCGATTAAGTTTGATCTGCAAATTTTTTGCAATACAATTGATCTCTTGATATTCCTCTTCTAGCACTATTTTGCGCTCATGACCTAGATTAATCCAGTGTTCAACACTCTCTGAAAGTGATGCCCTAGCGATATAATAAAACCTTATTCTATCAAGAAAATGAAATCTCGCATAGCCCTCGGCAATGTTTGCTCCCACAGAATCTATAGAACTTATCATCTGATCTCCCCAGTTTTTCCTTAGGTGATAATCTAGTCTTTGATAGATAGTCCATGCCTTAGCAGACAATTGTCTTGACAAAATATAGATGTCCAATTCCTTGAGGGGGATGTATTTTGAGCTGGATTCCATGGCTTTGTCTGAATTAGTTTACTACTGTCTCTCCCTATATCTCCGCGCAACGATATCTAGTGAAACCTGTCTTTTCCTATCTCACCAAAGGTCTATCTCGCGAAGCTTATCTTGCCGAAGGCCTATCTTTCTTTCCTCGTCAACCTCCGTCAATCCAATTTTAAGCTTCTCCAAATATAAAAACTTTGATTAAATTATAAACAATATAATGTCAATTTAATCAACAATTAGAAATGGAAGTGAAGCGGAATATTGTGCACATGGATCTGGATTCCTATTTCGTGTCGGTGGAGCGGCTGTTTGATAGCCGGTTGAATGGAAAGCCTATCCTGATTGGGGGTTCGGGTGATCGAGGTGTCGTGGCATCTTGCAGTTACGAAGCCCGGAAATTCGGTGTGCACTCGGCCATGCCCATGCGGACGGCGCGGCAGCTTTGCCCCGAGGCACTGATCATCCGGGGTGACTTCGAGAAGTACAGCCAAAAATCCCACGAAGTCACCGAGATCATCCGAGAGGAAGTCCCGCTTTTCGAGAAGTCATCCATTGATGAATTCTACATCGATATGACGGGAATGGATCGGTTTTTTGGTTGCTTTAAACTTTCCCAGCAGATCCGAGAGCGTATCATCAAGGAAACTGGACTCCCTATTTCCTTAGGACTCTCTGCTAATAAAACCGTCTCCAAAGTAGCTACCGGCGAGGCTAAACCAAATAATGCCAAGCAGATTCTTCTGGGCGAAGAAAAGCCTTTTCTTGCGCCTCTTTCCGTTCGCAAAATCCCGATGATCGGTGAAAAAACCTCCCAGACACTTTATAATATGGGGGTGAAAAAAGTGCTAACCTTGCAGCAGATGCCCGCCGAACTCCTACAGGCAACCTTCGGAAAAAATGGTACGATGATCTGGGAAAAAGCAAACGGAATCGACACCTCGCCCGTTACGCCCTACTCCGAGGCCAAGTCCATCTCGACGGAAAACACCTTCGAGCAGGACACCATCGACGTGCGCATGCTGGAGGCAACACTCGTGGCGATGTGCGAGCAACTCACCGGCAAGCTGCGTCTGAACGGCCAACTCACCGCCTGTGTGAGTGTGAAGATCCGATACTCGGACTTTGATACCCATACGACACAGCAGCGCATCCCCTACTCTTCGGCTGATCATACGCTAATTCCGCTGGTCAAGGAGCTCTTTCGTAAGCTCTACAACCGACGCATGCTGATCCGGCTCATCGGCGTGCGCTTCAGTTCCCTCGTCTATGGCAACTATCAAATCAGCCTCTTCGAAGACACGCAGGAGCAGATCAACCTCTATCAGGCACTGGACAAAATCAATGGGAAATTTGGTGAAAAAAGCGTCTGCAGAGCGGTGGGGATGAGTGTCGGCAGACGACGGTTTAATCCGTTTAATGGGATGGCGGTGTGATGGAATTTAAAATGAAGGAATTTAAAATTAGACTGAATTGTAAGCATCTAATTTCCCTCAAACCCAAATGGAATCACCTTCTCGGGAACTTGTCCCTTGAGCGGATAGCGGTATACCTCAAATGACTTTTTTCCTTTTCTTCCTTCATACACATAGCCATCATCAATGACCATTGGAAAAAAGTAAAGATTGAGTAGCGGTCGAAGTTGATTGTCAGCTGTGATTTGATTAAGTGTATAAACACGCTCAGCATCTTCCAAACCAGACTCCCAAGAGAGCAGATACACTTCACCTGCCTCATGATCAAAGTACATCTTCATCTCCGTATTTTCACTGGCGATAGGCACCTTGCTCCTTTGCATATCCCCACTTTTATCCAGTCTGATCAGTGTCTTGTGTGTGGAAGCCCAGATATAAGTTGTTCCATTTTTATAGCCATTATCACTAGAAAATGTCTCATCGGACTTCCCTACTAATTTCCCATAGGGCTGGAATATGACAGTCGTATCCTCCTTGGAGAGAAAGCCATAGTCAAAAGGCGGCCTTTCCTTAAAGTCATAACCCATATGACGCCGGCTCGGGTTGATAAACTTTTTCTTCGGCCGATCAATTAAAAAGAGCTGCACACCTTCCGTATCTTCATTTCGGATATAATCAAAGCCGACAATGTACTCTGGGTTCATAAATGTACCTGGCGTATTAATCCCATGCTTGGGTCCATTGTAAAACTCGTAAGCCTCTTCGACTACCAATTCCTTTTCCTTCACCTTGATCATTATCGCATAGCTTACATCCTCAGGACTGAAAATAGAATCATTCACCTTTACAAAAGACTGAGCCGCATCAATCTTCATATCATCGACGATCAGGTTGGACTTATCCAAAAGATACATGTGCCGCTTCATCGGTTTATTATTTGACGCATAGATAAGCACCTTATACTCGCCCATGGGTAGGTACGAGGTCAACACGCAGTTCTCACAAGCATAGACCAGCTCGGGTTTTGCTTCTTGAGAAAAAAGAGTCGGTGTACTCAAGAAATTAATCCAGAATAAACTCAGCAGAATTCTTTGGCGAAAGCGATACATAGCGATACTCTTTTTTTGAAACATCTATAATAATTGGACTAAAGGCATTCAGGTCATAAGATTTTGACCTACTGTTTTCGTCGATAATAAGTTGAAGATTTTTCTTTTGTAATAACTTTTTAGCCTTGTCCAGTCGATCTTTAGCTACTTGATTACCAGATAAAATGACCGAAATAAGTTTTTCAGTTTTTTCCAAGTCTTCAAGTACCTGATCTACACAGAGACCGCAGCTGTCAAGGGGAAGAAGCAGTACCTCATCATTTTGAAGATCAGCTTCAATTGCTTTCAGATAGTCTTGAAAATCATTCTGGTAAGAATAAACCTCCATGCCCCTATCCGAACACGAACTAATTACCAGCAGCATACAGAAACTACTTATCTTCCAAAACGAATAATCCAAAAACCATCTGATCGTCATTTTCTCTTGAGTTTTGATAAATAAATAAGCCCTCTTCACTTACAAATGAAAACAGGGGATTGAATCGATTAGCATCCAGTGTATATGTCCCTTTTGGATCTAACTCTTCATCCAAAATAAATATCTTCCAGTCCGCATCAAATGCTGTATTTTTCTCCCCGTCTGATCTTCGGAGTTCCTGACTTTCTTTTCCAAATCGATAATAGACCTTGCGGAAAGGGTCATAAGTCAACTGCTGAAACCAAGCCGAGGAAATATAATGGTTGACGAACTGCTGCATATCATCTTTTCGATCAATTCCTTCATTCGTAAATCGCTCCCATTCTGGGTAGTGATGGTAGATGACTGTATCCACTCCGAGTTGGTATTCATAAATCCCAGGATCAGCAGGAAAGGTTACCAAAAATGTCCCTTGTGGGGTTGGGGTAAGATTGGGCTCACGTAAAACATCAAAGTAATTATCTTCTCGATACATTTGTGGATAGGCTCCAAACTCATCCACCACTTCATCCTTAACTGGATCATAAACCATGAATTTATTCCGCTCATAGTAGGGCTTCTTCTTCACGTTTAAGTCCGGATATACAGGTAAAATCCAAACCGAATCTAAAAAAACCGGCCACTGACCCAGATAGGAATAAGAGACAGGAAACATCTCCACCCCTTTGGAATCCCTTATTGTCTTTCGGTAAGAGTTGATCAATTTCCCTTCTCTATTCAGCACTTTAAATCGTAGGGCGCGGTCTTGTATGGTCACAATACTGTCCTCCGAAAACAGGTGAATGATATCCAAATCAGCATCAACAGCACTTGGTCCATCCTCGGCAAAAAGTAAGTGCTTAATCTCGTAACCAGATTCCAATGGGATAAAGTCCAGCGAAACACTTTGCCTGTTGAATCCCAACAAATAGGGCACATTATTCTGCTCAATCAGTTGGAAATAATCATAAAAAGGCAAGGAAAGTGAATCAATCAAAATGACTTTTGATTTCGAATTAATCAAGGTTTTTTCATCTTCAAACCGATGAGTCAGTTCCTTTTGAATGGAAGCATTTTCAGTATGCTGAGTACATCCTGCAAGCAAAAAAATACTTAACCGAAGAATTTTCATTTGAATTAAATTAAGGTTAGCGGCCTTAAAAAAGGCCGCTTTAAAACAATCAATCAACAAGGGCATCAATAGCGGCAGCGGTAGTAACTATTGTTGCTGCCAAAGTAGCTACATCTTTTAAATCCTTCCATAAACAAATTTTCTTTCCAGGGCAACCCTTACCAGTTTGCTTGCACTTATCTGCCTGGCTTATCGCGCAAAATTCTTTTGTAAATTCAGGTGTAGTATCTGTTGCAAAAGTGGGCTGAATTGAAAATAAGCTTACCACAAAAACTAAACTACTCATCAAAATTGAAATTCTCTTTTTCATAGTTATCTAGATAAAAGTTTGTTTACCTACTCATTCGCTTTTCGGTTTCCGCGGTTACTCCAGGATTTTTAAAGTCGTTTTTCACTTTCACATACCCGACTTAAGATGGATTGCCAACCCATAAAAAGCATTTTTTTCAACTAAAATATGGTGTGTGTGTGTGTAAAAGTCAAGCAATAGAACTAAAAAATTATAACACCTGGCTAAAAAATAAACAAACTGCAAATACTCGAGTATTAAGCGAGATATTCCAGAAATAAAAATCTCCCTATTTCCCTGTTAAATAAGTGTTGAAGACGGCGATTCGATCCTTTTAATGGGTTGGCGGTGTAAAAGAAAAAATTTACAATTTTCCTTAAATCCGAATTTCTAATAACTCAAGTACCAATCAAAATACTTCTGGGTCAGGCTTTGTTTCTCATTTCGGATGTAATCCAAAAAGGCCTGACTGACTACTGAGAGTTTTTTACCTTTCAACCAAACCAACCTCCAGTCGGACTTCACAGGTAATCCTAGAGCGGGAATAATATGCAATTCATGACTTAGCAATTCATTTCTCACCCCAATCAATGGCATAATGGAATCACCGATCCCGGCAATTACCGCCTGTTTAACGGCCTCATTGGATGTCAATTCTATTCTTTTTCTGTGGACTTCTTCCTGAGATTTAAGGTATTGTTCCATGGCAATTCGAGTGGCGGATCCCTCTTCTCGGAAAATTAAAGGTCGTTTCTCATCACGAACAGGGCTATTTCCCATGAGATACAGTTTATTCTCAAGGAGTATTTCCTGCTCCACTTCGATTTTATCAGTCAAAACCGAAACCAAGGCAAAATCAATTTCATTTTTTTTCAAGCTTTCAATGACCAAACTTTTATTGGTCACATCCAGGATCAGATCGACTCCTCTATATTTTTCCAAAAAACCAGTCAGAAAATAAGGGATCACATATTTCCCGGTAGAAGCAGAAGATATACTCAGTTTTCCAGTCAAGAGCCCTTTAAAAGCCTGGGATTTATAATTGATGTTTTCAAGTTCCTCGATTACGCGATCCGCAATTACAGCGACCTCCTTGCCAAATTCGGTAACATATAGCTGTCTTCCGATCACTTCTGTCAAAGGCAAATCAAACTGATCCTGAAAATTTTTCAATTGAATAGAAACCGCAGGCTGAGTCATAAACAGCTCCTCTGAAGCCCGGGTAATACTTTGAGTTTGGACCACCTTGAGGAATATTTTCAGTTGGTGCAGCGTGTAATTCATAAAAAATGTTTATGCTTTTGATATTAAATATAAATAAAAACTTATTAATCCAAAGCCTCAAATTTGCAGGACAATTATTTATGAATTAAAAAACATAATTCTTTCTGACCATTCAAAATCCACTTAATGAATCTAACAAGTAATCCACTGACATTTCTTATGCTCCTAGCCCCGGCAGGCTATGCACTCACAGCAGTAATCTCATGGTTTCAACCCGGAATCAGACCTAGAGCAACTCGAATGGCCAGCAAATTCAGCGCTGGTTTCGGTATCCTCGCTTCTCTTGGAATTACAATCCTCTTTATTTCCAAAGGAAGCATGGAATCTCCGCTATGGGGATTTGCGGAACTGGGATTTAGTCTGAGACTAGACATTCTCAGCCTGATTATTTACAGCATGATTTCCCTACTTGGTTATATCATCCTGCATTTCAGCATCAACTACTTGGATGGAGATTCTAGACAAGGGGTATTTCTGGGAAGATTAGCGGCAACACTTGCGACAGTACAAATCTTGGTAATCGCTGGAAACCTAGCCTTACTGGGATTCACCTGGGTTTTGACGAGCATTTTTCTCCATCGCCTATTGGTTTTTTACCCAGAGAGGCCACTAGCAAAAATCGCTGCAAGGAAGAAATTTATCGTAGCCAGAATGTCTGACATCACATTATTCTTTGCATTTGGCCTCCTGTATTTTCTTACCGGTACAGGAAATCTAGGATCAATCTTTTCTCATGTCACAACTGAATATGCTCAAAACCCTTCAGTCTTAATCGAGCTAGCAGCTTGTTTATTAGCTCTCGCAGCGATCTTGAAGTCGGCTCAATTCCCTACTCATGGCTGGCTGATTGAAGTAATGGAAACCCCCACTCCTGTTTCAGCCCTACTCCATGCCGGTTTATTGAATTCAGGTCCATTTCTTATCATTCGAATGGCCCAAATCATGGAAGGTAGCACTTATGCACCTTTGATTTTACTCGGCATCGGAGGATTAACAGCTATCATAGCGACTATTGCCTACCTCACTCAAACATCCATCAAAACAGCCCTAGGATACTCCAGTGTGGGTCATATGGGATTCAGTTTAATGATGAGTGGATTAGGACTTTATTCTGCTGCTTTGCTTCACTTGGTTTCTCATTCCTTTTACAAAGCCCATGCTTTCCTTTCTTCCGGAACTGCGGTTGAGGGAATTCAAAAGGGAAAAATGCAATCCAAAAAATATTCCCCAAAACCTTGGCAATTGGGTCTTGGATTTATCCTAAGTCTAGCGCTTCTCGGAGGAATTGGTTTTGCTTTTGGAATAGATCCAAAACAAGATTGGGGACTGCTATTTTTAGGTGGAATTATGATTCTGGGAGTGTTTCAACTCCTATCCTCAGCTCTGGCAAATTCTCAAAACCCTTCCATATTCCCGCTTGTCGCCGCACTAAGTGCTGGTTTGGTAAGTATTTTCTTTGTACTGGAATCATTCACACACCAACTTATTGTTTCCCAAATTCCAGCTTTTGCTGAGCCAAGCTCTGGTAGAATAACGCTAGCCTCAGGCATAATTCTGATCTCTGGACTTGTTGTACTTGGTCAATTGCTGACACTTTCCAAGCCCAATTCCCCAGTTCGTTTAGCTTGGGCCATTCACTTTCGAAATGGACTCTATGCCAATGCGATTTTTGACCGAATAGTAGGCGGACTAAGAGTGCCAAAATCTGCAAATCTGCTGAAAAATGAGTCCAAATGGTCAGAAAACGAATCAAAAATGAAATCCCTCGAAGATTTCTTGGCCTAAAACTTCTCTCCTAGCTAACCAAAAAAATATGAATTCTACCATCTCAAAAACATCTGATAGTCTTCCACCTCAACTTGAAGAAATTCTTGCGCAAGCTTGTAAAAAAATCGCACCGCTTTGGCCGCTAAAGAATTTCGTCGCGGTGAATCCTTTTCTAGGACTAACGGAGATGAAATTTGAAACTGCCGCAAATTACCTAGCTCAAGTCGGAGGAATCAGTTTGACCTTACCTAAGGATTTTTACCTGCAAAAAATCAATGAAGGACATATCCGAGCTGAAGATCTAGACTTAAATGGGCTTTCCATAGACCCAAAGAATACGGAAAACACCAAACTGCCAGAATTGGAAAATTTCAGCGACGTAGCATCTCTGAAAACGGGCCACGACTGGAATCATTTCTTGATCAACAGAATCACTGCCTGGGCTTCGGCCTATTTTGATCAAGGTCAGGCCAACTGGATTGCTGCAGATCAAAATGCTGGAATTTTTAAATCTTGGAAAACAGAAGCTTCTCTGGATCTTAGCCCTGAGATCGCTGGGTTGAAAAATTTCAGAAAACAGGTAAAATCCTTTTCAGATCATCCCAATAAAGCGCTGCAAGAAGCCTTACAAATTTTGGATATCCCTGAGAAAAGCCTTCCAACCTATCTCCATCGTCTTTTGCTGAAAGTCGGAGGCTGGTCTGGATATATTTCCCAATTGGACTGGGAAAATGAGCTTTATGGAAAAAAAGGAGGGAAACTTTCTGAATTCTTGACCATCCTCGTATGCTGGGAGGCAAGCATGAAACTCTCCCTAAGTACTCCAGCTCTTTCCCTACTTTGGGAAAAAGCCAAGCGCCAGCATCAAAAATGCGAACCTGAGGTCTTGGTTCCTCGACAATTAGCAGAAAGGCTGAAACTTCAGGAATCATTTGACCGAGCGATGCAGCAGAATTTAATTTCCAAATTCAGATCTGCCTCTCATTTATCAACGGCTTCTGTCAGCAGGCCTACAGCTCAGGCGGTTTTTTGTATTGATGTAAGATCCGAAGTCTATAGAAGAAACCTGGAAGCTTCAGACTTGAAAATAGAAACCTTTGGCTTTGCCGGTTTCTTTGGCTTCCCTATCCAGTACCTTCCCTTCGGTTATGAACACAGCGAGTCCTTGTGTCCTGTGCTGATTCCTGCAGGAATCAAAATTTCAGAAACTGCTACGCAAGCTGGACAAGAACAAAGCCTTTTAAAAAGTAAAATCCGGAAATTTCAATTGGGCAAGCTTTGGAAAAGCTTCAAATCCGGAGCAATTACCTGCTTTAGTTTTGTCAGTCCTTTGGGGATTTTCTACCTGTTCAGACTTTTCGCTTCAAGCCTTAGAATGTCAAAACTCGGCCTTCAGGCAGAAAAATTAAAAGGGAAATCTGCAACTAAGTCTAGTACCAAAATCAGCATAAACGAGGAAGCGAAGAACGAAATTGACTTTGGTATTCCTCTCGATCAACAGGTGAAAATGGCACAAAATGCTTTAAAAGCCATGTCTCTGCCTGATCAGCTCGCTAAATTTGTGCTGATCGTAGGACATGGATCTCATTCGGTCAATAATCCACATGCCTCAGGCTTAGATTGTGGAGCCTGCGGAGGTCATTCGGGAGAAATAAATTCCCAAGTAGCTGCTGCTGTTTTAAATAATCCTCAGGTCCGGGAAAACTTAGAAAAAATTGGCATCCATATTCCTAAGGATACCGTCTTCTTAGCAGCTCTTCACAATACGGTGACGGACCAGGTAAGCATTCTAAATCCAGAATTAGTTTCCGAAAATCAAAAAGAGGAATTTCAATCTTTGCAAGCTTCTTTGGAGCAAGCAGGTAAACTTACCAGATTGGAAAGAGGACTTCGATTGAATTCCGACAAAAATTCGGATCAAGGTCTAATCTCCAGAAGCGTAGACTGGTCACAAGTAAGACCAGAATGGGGATTGGCTGGATGCTCGGCATTTGTCATTGCTCCCAGAGAAAAAACCAAATCCCTGGATCTGGAAGGAAAATCCTTCCTTCATTCCTACACTTGGGAAAAAGATCCAGGTTTCCAGATTTTGGAGGTTATCATGACCGCACCGATGGTAGTTACCAGCTGGATTAACCTGCAATATTTCGCCTCCACGGTAGACAATACGCATCTAGGTGCAGGAAATAAAACCCTTCACAATGTCACCGGAGGTATTGGGGTATTGGAGGGATTCTCAGGGGACTTACGAGTTGGATTGCCAATGCAGTCCATCCATGATGGAGAAAAATATCAGCACGAGCCAGCTAGGTTAAATGTAATTATTGATGCGCCTCTGGAAGCCATCAATGAAATTCTGGCCAAACACCAAAACATCAGAAACCTATTCGACAATCAATGGATTTTCCTTCTGGCCTTGGATGATTCCGGAACCATTTCCCACAAATACGAAGGAAATATGGAATGGGCTGAATTGGAGAATTAAAAGGATTAAATGAAAAATGAGGAGCTTTAATTCCTCATTTTTCATTAGTTATATTTTCATTTTCTTACCAGAAAAAGCTTTCCAAATCCGATGGAGCAAAACGAAACTTTATTTCAACTGAATATGACCAGAGTTAGATTTCTCCAAGTTCACTTTGCCCACCTTATTGGGAAGCATTAAAATTGACCTTTCCCCTACCCAGCCGCTGATTGATTCAATATCACCTCCGAGTTCGGCTTGAGTATCCTCTATTCGAATTTTAAAATTTGAGATCACATTTGCCTTCAAGTCAGACGATGTTCCATTATAATCCAGAAATCCCAACTTTACACCCCGAAAAACTGAAAAAGATTCTTTTGAAGTAACTCTCATAGAATCCTCAAAAACTAAACTAGCCTGACTAGAAATAACCTTCAAAGAATCTTGATGGAATTTATTGAAATTCACTTCGGCAACATCTTCAAGGATCAGACTATTCAAGGTTCTTAATTTTAGCTCAAAATAGCCCGATGATCTTTGCATTAGGCTATCAATGAAAAGCGTATCATTTGAGATTCGGTAACTTAGTTCGGGTTCTTCAGGAATCTCACCCGTATCAAAAAACAATTTGAAATACGTCAGTTTTAAGGAATCTGAACTAGTTATCGTAAGCACCCCGGAATTTTTGATTACTATGTGTTTAAACTCCTGAAGCAGAATCTCTTCTTTTTCGATCTTTTCTATAAAGCCATACCCTCGCTGATCCGAATAGCGAAATGAAATCAGGAGAGCAGCCATCAGTGTGACCCAACAGAAAGTCAAAAAGGAGAGAATAATCTTAGTACTAGTTTTCATGATCGTTGGATTGAATGGATTGAATAAGTGATTGGAGATCGGTGGAGTTGAGTTTCAACACCTTCACTTTATGTAACAGACCAGGCAGATCCTGCTCGAAAAAGGATTCCTTCTGAATCTTCAGGAGGTTTCTTTTTGCATCAGTAGCGACAAAAAAACCTATCCCCCGTTTGTTTTCGAGAATCCCCTCCTCTTCCATCAGCCCATAGCTTCTCATGACTGTATTCCGGTTGACCTCCAAGTCCACGGCAAGTTCTCGCACAGAAGGCACCTTGTCTCCCGGCAGGATTTTGTCCTGCATGATCTGATCCGCAAGCCAGTCCCGAATTTGAAGAAAGATGTTTTTACTTTCGTTGAAATCCATCTTAAACTTCTTTTTCGGTCAACTTGAAATAGCTGGCTACATAAGAAAGAATTGCCACTAGCCAAATCAAAATCGCAGAAACAAACATCAGAAGTGGAACGTCAGGAAAGACTTCAGGGGCATCAATATTGGGTAGATCAAACTTAATTTGCTCTTCCCACTGGATTGAGTCTGGCTTCAACAACCACAATAATCCTATTGTACTCACCGCCATTATACCGTAAACAAAGAGAACAGTAAGTGGCATCAGAATAAAATTCCACTTTCCAAAGAACACTCCGCCTGAAAACATCAAAGATAGAATCATGAATAGTAACCCCACAGCCAGCCAATAAACCACAGAAATTTGGAATTCTGGGAGCTTTAATAAATCCCCTAGTTGAGCTACCTCCGGGTTACTTGATTCACTCGAGTATGAAAAAATCAAATCTCCCAACTTGAATAATTCAACCGATAAAATAGATGCTACCCAAAAAAGTAAAGGGTAGCAAACTAGCGGTAGAAATACCCTCATTAAGAATTGGACTGTGTATTTTTCTAAATGGGAAGCAGGAAGCGTTAGATACAATCTTGCTGATTTTTTTTCCCGAAGATCCAAAAAGCTCTGACCAACAGCCAAGAATGACAATATGAATAGGCCTATAATGAAAACTCCATGATAATAACCACTCTCCCACCTCATTGAGCCAATATTCGAGTAGAAAAAGAATTGGAAAAAGAAAATGAGCAAAGCGATCATTCCGAATATTGCCGCCACATACATCTTCTTTCGGTTCACCCATTCGTATCGAATTAAGTTCCCTATTCGCTTTATTTGAAAATTAGAAGTACTATTCATGGCTAGCTAGATTTTTTTCTGATAAAATAGAAGTGGAAATCGCTCCGGATATCACTGCATTGAAGAGGAGTTCCAGACTGACCGGAGTTTGATTTTCCCCAGAATCTCGAGCTTGGATAAATTGGACTCCTAACTTATTTTTCTCCATGTAAATTGCATGTTCTGGAGCAGAGGCTGCCATCCCAAAACTGAGCCGATCACTGAGTTCCAATAAATCCTGATCCAGCCTCACCTTGCCATCTGCCAAAATCACCACCCGATCGATCAGGTTTTCTACATCTTTGACCAAGTGGGTGGCAATGATCAGCGTCTGTTCCTCGCTGAGATTGGCAGCCACAGCCTTTCTGAAAGAAGTTTTGGAAGGAATATCCAAACCATTCGTGGGCTCGTCAAATAACAGGAGCTTGCAATTGGTGCTCAGGGCAAAAGCCAAAATCACTTTTTTCTGCTGCCCAAAGGAAAAATCCCCAAGCTTTGAATTAGGCTCAATCTCAAAATCCTTCAGGATGGATTGAAACTGCGTCTGATCAAACCTCGGATAAAAAGGGGACATCATTTTGGAATAAGCGCTCACAGACAAATGCAGCGGCAGAGCCAGTTCGTCAGGAACCATGAATAATTCTTGAAGAAAATCAGGGCTACGATCTTTAGCATACTGACCGTTCACCTCCACACTTCCACTTTTTGGAAAAATCAAACCGGATAGCAAGCGGAGAAAAGTAGATTTTCCTGCGCCATTTTTACCAAGGAACCCAACGATGGATCCTGCCGGACATTCCCAATCCAACTCCTGGAAAAGAGCTGACTTTTTAGGGTAGAAAAAACTTAGATTTTGGATTGAAATCATAACACCTGTTTTACTGTCATAGTATATTATGACACTAATCTAAAAGCTTATTTTCAAAATCAAAAATCTTCGATTATTTTTTTTAAGAAATCTGTAGATTTAGGCATGACCCCAACCTATCTCTTCACCTCTTCCCGACTTGGTTTCCGGCTTTGGCGGGATTCTGACCTTCCCAGCTTTTCAGCCATGAATGCCGACGAGGAAGCCATGCGCTATTTTGAAAAACCTCTTTCTGAGGAAGAATCCAAAGCTATGATGGAGCGAATGAACAAGCTATATGACGACAGAGGCCATTGCTATTTCGCAATCGAATCCCTCGAAACAGGAGAATTCATCGGAATGATCGGGATGGGCTGGAAAACCTTTGAAGCTGACTTTACTCCTTGTGTAGATATAGGATGGCGATTGGATAAGCGATTTTGGAACCAAGGATTTGCCAGCGAGGGAGCCATACGCGTCTTGGAATATGCTAAAGAAATGGGGATCAAAGAAGTTTATTCCTACGCTTCGAGCAGCAACAAGGCCTCAACAAAAGTGATGGAAAAGGCAGGTCTGGCTTTCATAAAGGATTTTGAATTGGAGGAGTTGAAAAACACTCCAAGGCTAAATCCTTGTAGCTTATATAAGATCACTTTTTGAAATTTGATGGAAATACAATAGATATACTATAGAAATAAACCTCCCTACGGTCGGCGAAATACTAGATTGGAGTTCTATTTCGCGGAGCATATTTCGCCGAAGGCGTATTTCATTAAGTATATTTCATAAATGGAAATAAGATTGAAATACACCTCCCAACGGTCGGTGAAATACTGGATTCGAGTCTTATTTCGCCGAAGGTTTATTTCGCCGAAGGCGTATTTCAGCAAGACTGTATTTGACAAAGTCTATTTCATTTTCAAAAAAAATGCCGCCCCTTTACAGAGACGACATCTAACCACCCAACTATTATTTTTTCTAAGCCAAGAATAACGAAGCAATTCCCAGCACTTGCTGATCAGTCAATGGCTCATCCCAGGCTTCGGATACCGCACCGGCATCAATACCTGTAAGACTTACCACATTTACTCCACCTTGAGATACATTTTCTTCGCCGGCATAGATTGCTTGAGTTGCTACAGGTAGCGAGCCGATAGATCCATTGGTGATCCAACCCTTCACGGTATCCTGACCTTTTTTGGTTCTCAGTCTTCTGACCATTGAAGCATGTCTTGCCTCCACTGAATGGATTGACAGGGCGGCAGTCAACACCACATCGCTTTCTTTCACATTAGCCGCCTGCCCTTTGTAGGCTCTAACTCCCGTATCCTCAAATGCCTGCGATAAAGCCAAAAATGTAGGGTAATCGGTGAATGGAGCGAAATTTCCGCCCGCGGTGAAATCAAAATTAGGTTCTTCTACAGGTGTCCCGCCCAATACAATTGCAATCACTTCTTGAAGAAATTTCACATGCGCTAATTCATGATCCCGGATTTTCTGAAAAATCACACGATCCGCTGAAGTAATCACATTCGATTCGATACCAGTTTGATAATAGCGGTATTCCAAATGCTCCAGAGTCAAGGCATAATTCAAAACCCCGATCAAACTAGCGGTATCAGCTTTGGCCACTTTTGGCAAAGCGGATAATATTCCAAGTGGAATTGCAGCCATTGCCATTTTCTTACTCAAGTCTCCGAATTGACGAAAGGCATCTCTTCTGGAGAAAAAAGTATCTTTTTCTTCCGGAGTTTTGGTGTCCGGGCACATGGTATCTAATAATTTTAATAAGTTCATATCTCTAGATTTTAATTGGAAATTAAGAAGGCAGCTGACTAAAGTCGATTGGTGTCTTTACATATGTACTTGCCGCAGTCAATACTTGAGTGAAATTCAAGGTTCGCTCCAGCCCATTGGCGTCGATTAGATCATCACCGGCAAAATCAGCCGAACCTGGATTAATCAAATCACGAATAGCCGCAGCATGCCTTGCCTCCACGGAAACAATCTTTCCTGCGATCAATAAGAAATCCGAGCTCTCAAGAAACTGCCCTGCTCCATTATACGCAGCAACTCCCAGGTCTTCAAAAGTTTTCGCTGCGTTCAAAACAGAAGTTCGGCTATTGAAGTCAATCGAAGAAAAGTCAACTTCCAAATCAGCAATCGCCATATTGCCCAAGGCCGCTTTAAAAAACTCTCGATGAGCACGCTCATGCTTTTCGAGATCTCCCATGATGGTCTTTTCTTCCGCATTTGCATTAGCAAAGTATCCACCGCCTAGTACCGCTGCATAAAATGCCGCTTCCAATTGTTCCAAAGCATAGGCATAATTCAAGATTCCGATATCACCGGAGCCAAGGCTTACCCCACCCATCATAGGTGGCATCATATCCTCATCCTCGTTACAGCCTACCAGAAGTAGTCCTGCCGTGGCGACCGACAATGTTCCGCGTTTCAAAAACTCCCTACGATTGGCACTTTTGACCAGCCTTACGGGTTTGATTCCCTCATTTTTCATTTTGATTGGTTTTTAAATAATACATCGGTTAAAGTTTTAAGCCACAAAAGCATATTTCAGAAAATCATTCTTTGTGGATTTGAACTGACTTACGAAGTGGACAAAGCGATTGGATTGTCTGGATTGAAAAAAAATACAGAATCAAAAAAATGGAATCTCATCTTATCCGCTAAAAGGTAGAAATCAGCATCTAGTCCTAGATTCGCTGCTTATTGTTTGAGAAAAGGTTTATTTTTCGAAAACAAAATTTCACCATGAGATATCTAGCACTAACACTTTCCCTAATCCTAATCCATACTTTCAGCTTTGCGCAGCAAAACCCTTCCACCCGCGAGATGGATCGGATCAACTGGATGGAATTCGCAGATTTCGTTCCTGAGAAAATCAATACGGTTTTGCTTCCAACGGGAACACTTGAACCTCATGGCGTAGTAAATAATGGCGCAGACAATACTGCCCCCACCGCAATGGCAAAAGCAATCGCAACCGAACTCAATGCCTTAATCGCACCAACGTTAAACTATGGAATCACCGGATCAATGGCCGCTTTCCCGGGAGCTTTTCAGATTACGGAGGAAGCTTACGCGCCATTTATCAAAGATATTTTGAAGGGGCTTGCCAAAAACGGCTTCAAAAATATTATTATTCTAAACGGTCATGGAGGAGGGCAAACAGCTGTGCTTCAACGAATAGCAGGAGAGGTTGCCAATGAACTTGGAATCCGGACGCTGGTGATCAATTGGTGGTCTTATGCTTCGGATGTGACCTTGGAAGTGTTCAAGGAAGATGGTGGACATGCAGGATTGAATGAGACAGCATATATCCAGGCGATTGACCCGACTCTAGTACACAAAGAAAAATACAACGCCGATATGGCAACGGCCTACCCTAAGGCAGGGACTTGGTCTGCGGTACCTTTTCCTTCCAGTATCGGACTGTATCAAGAAGGTCAAGGCTATCCGAATTTCAATGAAGCCCAAGCCAAAGAATATTTCCAAAAAGTCAATGCAAAAGTGGCTGGGCTAATCAAAGAAACGATTCGGAAATGGGATTTGGCAGGATTGTAATCTTCATCATTGGATATTCGGTGTTCGGCATTCGACATTAACTATTTAAGAAAAATATCGAACATCGAATGTTGAATTTTGAAGTGAATTCAAATTAACCCCATCCCCAAATGCCCTACTTCTCTAACCAAAACTTTCAAAATAAAGACTTTACTACGGAACCTCTTGAAAAGGGGGAGTATGAGTCTTGTCAGTTTACACAATGTAATTTTTCGGGCTTGGACTTAAGTGGCTTTAGCTTCGAGAATTGTTCTTTCTCCAGCTGTGATCTCAGCAATGTGAAAGTATTCAAAGCCGGATTTCAGGAAGTGAATTTCAAGGATTGTAAAATTCTTGGAGTTCACTTTCACACTTGCAATCCGTTTTTATTGGAATTCAACTTTGAGAAGTGTCAGTTGGATTACTGTAGTTTTTTCAATCTTCAAATGAAAAAGACCAAGTTTGAAGGATGCCGCATGCGTGAAGCAAGTTTCACCCAAGCAGATGTAAGCGGTGGAAGTTTTCGGGATTCGGATTTGAGCGGAGTGATTTTCGACCGTACAGTCTTAGAGAAAACCGACTTTCGAAACGCCCAAAACTTTTCCATCGATCCCGAACTCAACCGAATCAAAGGGGCATTTTTCGACTTGGATGGATTGCCTGGTTTGTTGGAGAAGTATCGAATTAAAGTGGGATAGAATATAAAATTTATGATGTTAGATATATGATGTGACTTCGAGATTCATCATTTGATGTTCAGCATTCTATATTTTTATACTTTCAGATAGTTAAACTATGAAACAAATAGCAAAATCCAATCAAGCTATCAATCTCACTTTTTTATCTTATTGAATTCTCCGTTTGATGTTTTTCTTAAAACCCCCTTTCTCAAAATCATCTGACAATTTCCTCCTTTGCCCTTGTATTAGGGTTATTTTTTTAACTACATTATAAACATTAATTTGTTGATTTAATTAACATTTTGATGAAATATAATTGAAATATGGTCGAAATACACCTCGCTACGCTTGGTGAAATAATTGATTCGAATCCTATTTCGCCGAAGGCGTATTTCACGAAGCTGTATTTCACGAAGTCTATTTCAGCATATCTCTATTTCTAAAAATAAACCAACGGAGATTTCTCACTTCGTTCGAAATGACCATGTTCACCAACTGCCACTCCCACTTCAGTTTCAAATACGGTACGATGTCCATCGAGGCATTGGTGGCAGAGGCTAAAGCCAAGCGGATCGATGCATTTGCGCTCACGGATATCAACTGCACCGCTGGTATTTTTCCGTTTATCCGAGCTGCGCAAAAGGTGGGGATTCACCCCGTGGTGGGAATTGATTTTCGAAATGGCAGTACACAATCCTATGTCGGCTTGGCACAAAATCAGGAAGGCTTCTACGAACTCAACAGCCATCTCTCAGATCACTTGGTTCATAAAAAGCCATTTGCGAAGCATGCGCCGGCTTTTGCCCATAGTTTCATTATCTATCCGCTTCCGGAGAAGTACTTTGCCCTGCGAGAAAATGAATTTGTCGGTGTGCATCCCCACCAGCTCAATCGACTGATTTCCTCCCCTTGGTTTCGCTTCAAAGACAAACTCGTCCTGCTCCAAGCGGTAAATTTCTCTTCCAAAATCGAATTCAATGCGCATCGGCTTTTGCGCAGTATCGATCTGAATACGCTCCTGAGCAAGCTGCCAATCGAGGAACAGGCAGATCCTAGCGATCAGTTTTATAGCTACGCCGATATGGTCGCACGCTGCGAAAATCACAGCTACCTGATTGCCAATGCACAAAAAATTCTGGAGCAATGTCAGTTTTCCTTTTATTTCCAAGCAGTCAAAAACCGTCGGGATATTCTAGGTTCGGACTGGGAGGACTTTGACTACCTCCGACAAGAAACTTTCAAAGGTGCCATCAATCGCTATCCGAATCTCAGCCCGACGATCAGTCAGCGAATCGAAAAGGAGCTTGAACTCATCCAACAAAAGTCCTTTACCTCCTACTTTCTGATCAATTATGACATTGTGACTTTTGCACAAGAGCGCAATTTTTATCATGTCGGCAGAGGCTCCGGTGCCAATAGTATCGTAGCCTATTGCCTCGGAATCACCGATGTGGATCCGATTGAGCTGGACTTATACTTCGAGCGCTTTATCAATCTCTACCGGGAGAATCCTCCTGACTTCGATATAGACTTCAGTTGGACGGATCGGGATGCAGTGACGGAGTATATTTTCCAAAAATACAATCAGTCCGGTCAGGAGCATGTTGCCTTGCTTGGGTCTTATAGCACATTCCAGTCCAACTCCATGATCCGTGAACTCGGGAAGGTTTTTGGGCTACCTAAAAGCGAGATCGAATCGCTGATCCACTATGCCAGCAAGCCGGACTATGCAGCTGATCAATATGGTAAACTCATTCTGAAGTACAGTCAAGTCCTCCACGACATGCCCTCGCATCTGACGATTCATGCCTGCGGAATTCTCATTTCGCATAAACCGATTCACTATTACACGGCCACAGAAATGCCCCCGAAGGGCTTTCCACTTGCACATATTGACATGCATGTGGCCGAGGATATTGGGCTGCACAAGTTTGACATCCTGAGTCAGCGCGGATTGGGTCATATCAAATCTGCCATTCAGATCATCTATGAAAATCAAGGGATCAAAGTCGATATCCGTCAAGTGGAGCAATTCAAAAAAGATCCAAAGATCAAAGCGCATCTACGGGATGGGCATACGATCGGAGCATTCTATGTGGAGTCGCCCGCCATGCGTATGCTCCTGGCCAAGCTAAAAGCAGACGAATACCTCGAGCTCGTGGCTGCCAGTTCGATCATCCGTCCAGGAGTAGCTCGCTCAGGGATGATGCGAGAATACATTCTTCGCTACATCGATCCGGAGCGTCGTAAAATGGCCCATCCGGTCATGGCCGAGATCATGCCCGAAACCTACGGAATCATGGTTTATCAGGAGGACGTGATCAAGGTCGCTCACTACTTCGCCGGACTAAGCTTGGGTGAAGCAGATGTGCTACGCCGGGGCATGAGTGGAAAATCCCGCTCCAAGGATGAGTTTGAGCGGGTGAAAGATCGCTTTTTTGGCAACTGCAAAGAAAAGGGTCATCCGGATAAGCTGGCTGCAGAAGTCTGGTATCAGATCGAAAGCTTTGCGGGCTACTCCTTTGCCAAAGGCCACTCGGCGTCCTTTGCTGTGGAAAGCTATCAGAGTTTATACCTGAAGGCCTATTTCCCGCTGGAGTTTATGGTTGGCGTGATCAATAACTTCGGAGGCTTTTACCATACTGAGTTTTACATCCACGAACTCAGAATGAACGGAGCCGATATCCAAGCTCCGCACATCAATGAAAGCGATTATCTGACTCGGATCACTGGTAAGACCGTTTACTTGGGCTTTATCCATCTAAAGTATCTGGAGAAATCCAGTGTGGAAAAGATTCTGAGCGATCGCCGTGAAAACGGACCCTTCGCAGGATTGGTAGACTTCACCGCACGAGCAGAGATCAGCTTGGAGCAGTTGCTAATTCTGATTCGGATTGGTTGCTTTCGCTTCACAGGAAAGACCAAGCAAGAATTACTCTGGGAGGCACATTTTATTCTCAACAAGCGGAAAGTCATTCCCGGTCCGACGGATCTTTTCAAAGGCGATAGCGGATTCAACTTCCGGCAGCCGACTGTCCCGAAACTGGAAGAAATCGATATTCGACAAGAGATCGTCGATCAGATCGATATCTTGGAATTTCCGCTGAATTCACCTTTTCATCTGGTCAAAGATCAAAGCATCCAAGGCATCCGAGCTCAGGATATGAAGAGCTATCTAGGCAAGACCGTGCAGATCGTCGGCTATCTCGTCACGGTCAAATACACGCGTACGATCAAAGGCGATGTGATGAACTTTGGGACTTTCGTAGATAGGGAAGGACACTGGATCGACACGGTGCATTTCCCGCCTGTGGTCAAAAAGTATCCTTTCAAGGGAAGAGCGATCTACCTGATCGAAGGCAAAGTCACTGCTGAGTTCGACTTCTACAGTATCGAAGTGACCAAATGCGAGCGGTTGGAATATTGGAATGCGGGTGACTAGTTCAAGTCTTAGACTGATTCGAGACTTAGTTTTGAGTCAAAATAGTTCTAGCTTTCAGAGGGAGCAGCAGTCTAAAGACATCAAAGATATGGCCCAAGTCTAAAGACTTGGATCTGTGAAATTTATAAGATTCTTATGAATCTCACCATCCTTCATGATGATCAAAAATTTCTCTTTTGGTTGTGCAATCAGGCTAAGGTCATCTAAAGGATTACCGTCCACTAAAATCAAGTCTGCCAATGCCCCTTCTTCCACTACTCCCAATTTTCCAGGATAAGGACTTCTCAAACCAGACAGCTGGAGCAATTCCGCATTATCATGGGTAACGATCTTGAGGATTTCGGCATTGGAAAACCACTTTTGAAGTCGGAGAATATATTCATTCTGCAATGCATTAAGTTCAGGTTCAAATAGGAAGTCCGTGCCCCAAGCCAGTTTCACTTTGAGTTTTTTGGCCATTGGCCATACTTTCGCCTGTCCTTCGATCACAGGCTTACGTTTCTCCCGACGCAGGGGATCCATATCTGGAGTATCTTCTACCAGATTCTGAGTACTCAGCCAAACTTTTTTCCTTGCCATCAACCGAAGCGTTTTTTCATCCAGCATCTGTCCATGTTCCACACATTTCACTCCTGCCTCAATGGCCCTTTGGATTGCCCTTGGCGTGTAGGCATGTACCATCACATAAGTACCCCAATCTTCCGCAGCCTCCACAGCAGCCCTCATTTCATCAAAAGTATATTGGGTTACATCCACTGGATCATATGCTGAGGAAGTTCCTCCTCCTGCCATCAATTTGATCTGACTGGCTCCAAAACGAAGGTTCTCACGAACAGCTGTCAATACCTCATCCCTCCCATCTGCGATAAAAGTTGCATTGTACCTTTCCGCCCTGGAAGGTTCACCAAAAAATCTCCTGGACTTTTCTTCAGGTGTCCTAAAATCCCCGTGTCCTGCTGTCTGACTGATAGTCGCTCCGGATGGCCAAATCCTCGGACCTTCAAACTTCCCCGCATCTATTGCCATTTTCAACGGAAAAATAGGCCCTCCTGCATCTCTGACAGATGTAAAACCTCTTTGTAACATCTCCTCTGCACCTTTGGAGGTTTTCTCAACAATAACTCCCTCCGACAACATCGGCGACATCATTTCCTTCATCGTGAGTGCGCCAAAAGCCATGTGTACATGCACATCAATTAAACCGGGCATCAAAGTTTTACCGTTTCCTTGGATCCTTTTTGCACCGGGCATTATTTCAATATTTGTTGGGTTGATTGATTTGATTTTGTTTCCCTCTACCAAAACATTGACTACAGGAGTTAGCACTTCGGACTTTCCATCAAACACTCGCACATTTTCAAATACAACCAGACTCAAATCCTGACTTTTTGATATGCCTTGGATCAAAAAAAATAATGCTCCTAAGATTAAAATGCTCTTTTTCATCTGTTTATTCTTTTTTTATTTGCCTAATAGCCTGTCCCGAACCCATTTTGGGAGAATCCCGCATCTAACATAATCATCCCAGTGAGTGACCCTTGAGTCACGCTCGATTTCATAAGAATACTTTGTACCCAACTTCAATTTAAGTCAAGTTAAAAAATAAATTTTTCACCTGTTTGAAAATATAATTAACCTTTCTGCCTCGCTAATTGATTTGAGCCTACCAATCAAAAGCAAAGTCTCTCAGGATTTCGACTTCTACAGTGTTGAAACTGGAATATTGGAATGGAGGGGAGTAATGAATTTAAAATGAAGCATGTGAGAATTGAAAATAAACGAATCACAAGAGAATGAAAGGTCTAGGTCTTGAGAATTATCTGAAGCCTCCAGCCAATTATATGTCAAGACTGATCTCCTTTCCATTGTAGATCATTGCGTGATTTGTGGTAAAAAACTTTTAAAAAAAAGATCTAAATTGGACAATTTACGTTATCTTAAAAGACAAATTACCTAATTGAGTCATGGCAAAGAAAAATCAAAAAGTCAGCGAGCCTGCAGTTGCTTATCTCCGGACGACCAATCTATCCGTAGGGGATGTGCTTGATATTGCTTCAAGCAGGTTGGAAGAGCCACTGAGTCGGGTAGAGACCTTTAGAAATGGTCTCGAGAAAAAGTCTTTTGAAAACCTCAAAGAACTATCGGGACTTGATTACAATACCCTAGCCACAGCTTTGGGCGTTTCCTCTAAAACCCTCCAACGAAAAGAAATTTTTGATACTGCTCAGTCCGAAAAGATCTATGAGTTGGCCGAATTATATACGTTGGGCATCAATTATTTTGGTCGAGAAGGATTCAGAAGATGGATGGAGCGACCACTTTTCACGCTTGGCAATCGTGTCCCCCTTGGTCTGATTGATCTATCAGAAGGATTGGACCTTCTCAAAACAGAAATCATGCGGTTACAACACGGCATTGCTGTTTGAGCTACATGAAAGTCTATCGAATCGTCTTATCCCAATACTGTGATACCAGTGGCGAAGGAGCCAAAATCTATGGAGGCAGATGGAATCTCCCCGGATCTCCTGCTATCTATGCGGGATCGAGTATCTCTTCTTCCTTGCTTGAAAGATTGACGATTGATCCCGAATTGTTATCCTCGGAGCGGTATATTAGATATGCGGTGATGGAAATTACTATTCCCAATGAGCTGGTATTTTCACCAAAAATCCTGAATCTGCCGATAGACTGGAATCATATTCCTCCAGTACGAGCTTCACAAGTGTACGGCAATGAACTTTTAAAATCCGGAATAGCCTGTTTTGCTGTGCCATCGGTAGTGGATCCCAGTTCTTTGAATTATGTAATCCATCCACTTTCTGATAAAATTCATCTTTTGGAATTCAAAACCTATCCGCTAGAGATGGATCAGCGGATTGTCAAGTGATTTATTGAAAAGTCGTTTACGCGCAAAAACCTACCCAAAATACTTTCTCACAAATCCCTGACAATCAAATACGGGAATATCTGAAAAGTGAAAGTCTCCTAAATCTTCTGTTACTATCACATCACAATCAGCCCCCAGAGCAGCATAATATTCCAAGCCATCTTCCAAGTCCAAAACTTTAGGATTTAAAACTGCCTGGCGGACTTCATTTGTACCCACTGAGGTAATCAAAAGCTTAGACTCTAAAATTCCGATTTTCTTTTTTGCGAGTGTAGATCCACTCTTTTTCTCCGAAAAATAAAAAGCAATTGCAAGACAAATTGGAGAAGTGCAGAGCTCATATCCATTGATTTGTCCCAAACTTAGAATCCTGGAAGAAAAGGGGAAAACAGGAAATTCTTTATTCAAAACAGAAATAAGAACGTTTGCGTCTAAAAACACCTTCATTTCCTAGACTCAAAGAATTCCTTTTTCTTGGAAGAGTTTTTATCTGTGGTTCGGATATACTCCGCCTCTCCTTCAGCAACTTGATCAATCCAATCTGCAATCGGAAGATCTTCTAAACCTTTAAATTCACCCGAAGTCAACTGAGAATAAATATATTCAGTCAATCTTGAAAGACTGATTTGATTCTGTTTAGCAAAGGCTTTAGCCTTTGCTATCACTTTGGAATCAAAGGCAAGTGTTATTTTAGAATCCATAGCTAAATTTTTATACGACAAAAATAAATATTTTCTACGTAAAATAAAATCATTCTTTAGCTATCTCATTCAATTTCAACTTATAATAAATCACCTGATCTTCTTCGGTTTCAAAAAAATCCTGATGTTTCAATGCCAATACCTCTCCATTTTCTGTAGAGATTGTAGTAAAAATCAAACCTGGGGGAACAGGAATATCTGTTTGTAACTGACTAAAATCCAAATCAAAAACAGCCAAGTATCTTTTCTTCAGCCATTCTATTTCCCTCCTTCCTTCAGGACTATTCCTATCAAATTGCCTTGCTTGATCTTCTGAGACTCCTTTGTGATAGATCACCAATACTTTATCCTCAGTTCGATAGATCTCCTGAATAGAACCGGGAAAACTATATTCAGTCAGTTCATTATAATCCTCAGCATTTTCAAATGGAACACCTTTTTCCATGATTGTATCAGATACATCCAAGCTCACTTCTTTGTGAAATAATACTTCTCCCTCTTTCTCCTGATAAACCCAAAATTTCAATTCATTTCTAAAATAAAGAATCCATTGACTTCCGAATTTATTGACAGTGGGAAAGGTCCAAAAATGATAATTCCCATCATTATAAATAGAGTTGGGAGGAAATGCCATAGTAAATCGAGAGGTATGGGAAGCAGTATCGATAACTTCTAGGATAGGAGCTTTATACAGATCCTTGAATAAATCACCCAGATTATCCCAATCCAATTCACCTTTCTCTGGCCTCAAAAATGCGATGTCTTCTCCCAAAGAATAAAATGGATCGCCTTTAATTCCATTTAAATAATAAAATTCAAATGGTGTTTTATAGCTCCAAACTCTATTCCCCTCAAGATCATAACTATAAAATCCATTTGGAGCAGTCATAAATTCAATTCCTCCATTATTTAACCCTATAGGATTTATCCATCCTGGCAAGGCATCTGGTCCATCAGTTGGGAAATTAAATATGGAAGAAATACCTCCGATTTCATTCAAAACCAACACTTCTCTATCACCATTCCCCCAAGCAAGATATCGCTGACTGGAAGAATCATAATCCATGATCCACAAGTCACCTAAATAATCAATCTGAAGAGAGTCCACAATCTCTAATGAATAATTTGCGGCATCATCCTGATTTGTTTGCTCAGAGGAATTACATCCTAGAATAACTAGCGCTAGAAATCCTAAAAAAGGCACTGATTTTCTCATGCTGAAAAATAGAGAAATGGCTTCTGAGATTTTAGTTAAAAAAAGTAAACTCAGCTTTTCACACCAACATTAAAGACAAATGCTCGGTATTTCAGTAAAGCCACAAAAATTGCACCTCCGAAAGCATTCCCCATTAAGGCTGTACTTTGAAACGAAAGGTAATCCCAGAATGAAATTTCAGGAGAACTCATCATTCCTGAGAAAATCTCAACACTTCCGATAATACTATGATGCAATCCGGTAAATGCCATCACCGCGGTAATTAAAAAAATCATCACGATCCTGCTGATCGTATCTCGAGCTGAAGCGAGCAACCAAGACAAAAGTCCCATCAACCAGCCCGCCAAAATCGCACTGACAAAAATTACTCCTAAACTAAAATCCAACACATGGGTAGCGATTTTCACCACAACCTCCTGATCAAATAAATGAAGACTTGGTCCTAACCAAAGTAATACCAGAGCGATAAAATACCCGCCGATCAAATTTCCGGAAATCACCAAACCCCATATTCTCAAAAGGCTTAAAACATCTCTTTTTTTATTCAAAACCGGGAGAGTCAGCAAAGCAGTTTGCTCGGTAAAGAGAATACTTTGCCCCAAGACGACCAAGATAAACCCCAGAGGATAGACGAAGGCAATCATTTTGAAAATGGTATCCTCGCCTAGTTTCCCACCCAAAAAATAAAAAAGTGAACAGATCATTAGGTAACTAAAGCCAATTTCCAAACCTGCGGTAAGGCAACTCAATAAGATACTCTGGGGACTTTTCTCGTAGGTCTCTTGTGCATCACCAAGCTGCTCTCGCAGGATTTCACCATGAGATTTGGCAGTATCTTTCTTAGGAGATTTTGACTTCTCTATCTCTCGATCAATTAATTTTTGCTGCTCCTCTTCGAGTTGCTCTTTTGTTTTTTCCTTTTTCCACATCATTCTAAAAATAAATTATCCCATCTAACAATGATGGACTTATTTAATAAATCAAAAAGCATACTATCTTCTACATTTCATCATTATCTGGGATTCAAACTGCTTATCATTTGACATGGTGGAGAAGAATTCCTTCAGATAGGATTTGGCGAGCTTGACATCACGTTCTTCCATGAAAAGTTGATTGTCGACCAAAGCCATTAGCTCAGGTTCTTTAGCCAAAAACTCTTGCCGAACAGCCTGCATAATCCCCTCGTCTCTACAAAATCCACGATAAAGCCGATCGGTTATTTTTTCGATATCTACCAGGTTACTCACTTGAGCATAAGGAGGGCTAACCAAGCCAGTCATGTCAAAATCATACGCCAAAGGAATAAATTCGGTATCGGAAAGTTTCATGATCTTCTGATTGTGATAGAACATACTTGACCAGTCTGTATTGCCGATCATATATTGAAAAAGATCATGACGTACAGTTGCAGAATCCACCAGAAAAGTAGGCCCCAGCTTTTTTTCATCAAAAATCTCCCCGCCGAATTTCTCCGCCACCAAGTCATCATCCTCGATCAAAAATCCTATCAACTCACTTACCTCTCCTTTTTTATCATCCTCATCGATAAAGGAAATTTTTACCAAACGAGTTGGAAAAAAGTAGGGAGTGACTTTCTCATACATCTTATAGGCAAGGTATTCCTTTGCAATGTAGCTCGGAGCATTTTTTGAGTCATTACAAGGCATGACTAACTTTAGGCTTTTTTGACCTTCAAAGGGCGTTTCTTTTGATTTCTTCTTTTTGATTTTTATCCGAATCGGAGGATAGGAACAATTGTCCCTACGAAAATTACCTCTGGCTCTCAAGTCAATATCCAGGCTATCCCAGCCACCTTCGTTGTTTTTATACATCAAGAATGTGTCAATAAAAGTAGAGTCATTCGTCTCAGATTTTACTTGTTTGGATGAAAACCGCATCTGAAGTTCTAAGGGTTCTTCAGTAGAAAACAACTCTGGATAAGTCTGAGAAAATGAATTTAACGAAAGAAAGAACCCGATTAGGAAGAGTGCGAAAAATCGATTTTGTACATTCATTTTAATTCGGTTTAAGTTTATAATTATTCAAAAATTGGGTTGGCTTCCTTTTTTATTCTTTCCATTTCGACGGAGTCCAAATCAAAAGTTTCGAGTTTGATATCATCAATACCATCCTGATCGAAGGGGTTTTCCAACTGCTCCTGCACATTGAAAAGAGAAATGAGAATAAATGAAGATACGATCGAAAGGGAATAAAGAATCCACGAATCATTCATGGATGAAGACTCATTCAATCTGAAAAGAATCGATGGAACGTAAATAATTGGGTAGAGATAGATAAATAAAAGACAATAAGCTCTGATAGATGTAGGAGTTCGATGAAGCTTGATCGCAGCAGTATTTTCAATTCCGATATGCACATCGCGCATGAAACCGAGAATTTTGAGTAGTCCGTTGACCTTTACTTTATCGTTCCAATGGATTAGCAGATCGTTTACTCTACTAACATCCGCTCTTAAGCTTTCTATAGGAAGAGGCTCTGGTCCCAAATAAGAAATCAATGACTTTGGAATCCTAAGAAGTATTTCCAAAATCTCATCTTTCTCTTTCGATGAGATTTTCGTGTTGCTTTCGATGCTGGACTTTACTGTAATTATTCCTGCCTTAAATCTCGATAAAAACTCCAACGCTTTTTCTCTACGCTTGAATGCGCTTCTGATCGTAAAAACCAGAGGGAAAATAATTGCAATACTGATCATCGTCAAATCAAAATTGTATTGAAAGTTAAATCTGATGGTCAGAAAAGTGGCAAACCAAGTGATGCCCAATGAAATGAAAGTTCTGAAATTGATAATCGAAAGGTATTTTTCCATTTAAAAAAGCTTTGAAAGCAAATCAGTTAAAGAAGTATAATTCAAACCTGATGAAAGACTCTAAACTCAAAATATTTCAACAGCTCAATGGAAATATACTAAAAATCTTAAGATGAAATCAAGAACCCAAACCAAAGAAACAGATCGGTATTACCTGTTTTTTAGAAAAATCGATCTAAATTCCACCTCAGCACCTTCGGCCTGAAGAGCAATCTGACCCTTGGTGGCGGTTGCACCAAAACCTTCATTAACCAAGACTCCATTTACCCAAACGGTCACCCGATCTTGATTACACTCTACTTTTAAGTGATTCCATTCTCCTAATGCCTTTTCGGTATCATCAGTCAGATTGATTATTCTTCGCTCTTTCCCTTCTGTCACACCCCAATTTTCCTTTGCTCCTCTCCTAGCCTCCATATTTTCCACTTGGATATTTTCTTGAATACACCAGAAATCACCTGCATTCTGATGCATCAACTGGACCTCTATGGACTTGGGAAACATCCCATATAAAGCCCGTGGAGTCGAGGCATGCACCAAAACCCCACAATTCCCCGGTTCACCAGCGAAGCGATAATCTAGTTCCAGTGTATAATTTTCATAAATCGCATCCGTAATCAAATGACCTTGAGGAGTTCCCAAACTCACCAAAAGTCCGTTTCTCACAATAAATGGAACTCGAAGCGAACTGTCTTTTTGTAAATCAGGAACATCGATATGCCATCCAGCAAGATCTTTTCCATTAAAAAGTGAAATCTCCTTTCCTTGAGCAAAAACAATTTGAAAGGAGAAAAAACAAATGGTAAAAGCAGTAGTCAGTTTCATAGTTCAGATTTGATTAAAATTCAACTTATCGAGGTCTTGCTTCCCAAATTCGCATAAACAGCATGTGAGCCATTCTGCGTGCATGTTCTTTGGCAAAGTCCGCTTTTTCTCCTTCAAAATACCGATCAATAGTCATAAACCAAAGCTCCAGCCAATTCCCAAAATGGGCTTGCTCGATGGAATAATCTGCTTTCTGATCCACCTGCTGATGGACTCTTGTTGGATTGAATTGCCCTTTTCCTGGTCCGGTTTGAAGTAAAATCATTTCCCAAAAATCAGAAAGATGTACTAAATGATGATCCCAATCATGGACAACGGAATTGAAGATCGGCCCTAGGGTCTCATGTACCCGGATTTCTTTATAGAATCTCCGAACTAAAAAATCAACTTCCTTTCGGCTCCTGATATCAATTCTATCCATTATCAGTCTTTCAGAATCTTCTCCAAAACCTCCAGTTTCCCATCAATATTTTCTGGAATAGGAAGTCCTAAAATCTTACAAATGAGCGGGTAAATATGAATATTATCAAAAGAGTCAATTGCCAAACCAGATTTTAGTTGAGGTCCCTGAGCATAGAAAATTCCATGCATCTCAGGGTACTCCTGACTGTAACCGTGGGTTCCTCTTACTGCAGTTTGATCAATTCGCATTCTACGACCCAAGACTTCCCTGTATTCTTCATTTTCCATAAAGTAATACCCCAAATCAGCCAAAACGATCACATCTCCAATTCGGTCTCCATGGACGCTTAGATCATGGTAATATTCGCCCTCAACTGGATCAAAAACCGTGAACCCAGCTTCTTTCATTTTTATTTCTTCAATAACTTTCTGCTTGTCTTTTGGGTCATCCAAATAGATATGGGCCAAGGCTCCACTGCTGACTACTTTTCCAGAAATATTTTTTGTAATCCCATCAAGTGCAATATAATTTTCCAAAGGCACATCAGCCATCCCATGATCTGAGACTATAATAATATTGACATCTTGATTTAAGCTTTTGACACCTTCAAATAAAGCTCCCAACTCTCGATCCAATTGAGCTAATCGCTTTGACAACTGTGCATCATTATTCGCTCCGTAACCATGGCCGACATCATCCATATCCGAAAAATACATCGTGATCATCCGTGGACGAATAGAATCTGGCATTTGCAGCCATTCGAAAGCCTTAGAAACTCGAGTAAGGTTGTTTATTCTCCCATCATAATCATAGTAATAACTAGGTCGAACACCCTGCACATCAGCTTCCGAACCCACAAAAAAGTAACTCGCAGCCTTCATTCCATTCTGCTCAGCAAGAACCCAAAGCGGAGTTCCACCATACCAAGTCCCATCTGTCACCAGCTCTCTTTTATTAATTCGGTATTCCTCATCCTTTTTGGGGTTATAAAATGAATTATCCACAATCCCATGATGCTCAGGCCGTAGGCCTGTTGCAATCGTATAGTGATTTGGAAATGTCTTTGTCGGAAAAGATGGAATCAAAGAATTAGCGGCAACGCCACTTACAATGAATTTCTGAAGATTTTCAGGTTGAAATCGCTCCACGTAGTCAAATCGAAATCCATCCAGAGATATCAAAATCACATGAGGATCTGACTTTTCCTGACTCATTGAGGGATTTGAAATAAAAAGCAGACAAATGCTAAAAATGCTTAACAATTTTTTCATGGTACTTTCCTTTAGGATTTGTCAAAGTTCTTCCTTTCTCGACAAAACACAAATGAATAGACAAACTTGGAATGAAACTTTTGAGACAAATAAAAATCCATCAGTTTCTTTTTACTCACTTTTCCCCAAAATCGGCAAATACTTACTGATAGAAAATCAAAATAGTCCTCTGACAAGCCAATCTTGACACGGTATAAGATTTGGGTATAGGTAAGTCAAATATCAATAAAAATGAAAACGATCAACAAATTAGTAATTGGAGTAATGTTAACCGCCATATCATTTGGATCTATTAGTTGTGGTTCTACGAGCAACGCTGTCAAAGGCGGTGTAATAGGTGGTGCAGCTGGTGGCGCTTTAGGCGGAGTCATGGCAGGCGGAGAAAACACTGCTTTAGGCGTGATTTTAGGATCAGCAATCGGCGGATCAGCTGGAGCGATCATTGGAAAGCAAATGGATAGGCAAGCAGAGGAATTAAAGAAATTGGAAAATGCAGAAGTAGAACGCGTAGGTGAAGGAATAAAAATCACTTTCGATTCCGGATTGATGTTTCCATTTGATCAATATGCGCTTATAGAGCAGTCTAGAACAAACTTGCGTGAATTAGCCGAATCTCTTAAAGAACATCCTGATACCAATATTCTGATCGAAGGACATACAGATAATACGGGGAAAGAGGCATATAACATGAAGTTATCAAAAAGAAGAGCTGAATCTGTAAAAGATTATTTGACTTCACTAGGAGTGGATAGCAATAGATTAGAGGTGACAGCTTTTGGAGAAGAAATGCCAATAGCCTCAAATGATACAGAAGAAGGAAGACAAAAAAACAGAAGAGTAGAAGTAGCTATTTCTGCCAACGAGAAAATGCAAAATGACGCAATAAAAAAAGTGAATTGAGCAAGAATTAAGCGCTAATCCATAATAAATTAATGATTCTGAAGACGCCCGAAACGGCGTCTTTTTTTTTCAATAGCTAAAGAAATATTCTAATTTCAAAGCATGATTAATCCTTTTAAGATTTTTAGTTCGGTCAGCTACATAGCTCTGATTAGCTTTTGCCTAGCGTTCATAGGATGCACTCAGCATCAAATCCCCAACGTTTCGACAGTAGTCGAACTTTCTGATGAGCAGCTTCTTGACTCGGTCCAATATTACACTTTTCAATACTTTTGGGATGGGGCAGAATCCAATTCAGGCATGGCACCAGAGCGCATTCATTTAGATGGGAACTATCCAGACAATGATCAAAGCATCATTACGACTGGAGGAACAGGAATGGGCTTAATCGGAATCTTAGGAGCGATCGATAGAGATTGGATCACTAGGAATCAGGCAAGGATAAGATTTGAAAAGATGGTGGCATTCTTGGAAAAGGCGGACCGCTGGCATGGAATCTGGCCCCATTGGCTGGATGGTAAAACCGGAAGAGTCAAACCTTTTTCTCCGAAAGATAATGGGGCCGACTTGGTTGAATCTGCTTTTTTAATTCAGGGATTGCTTGCTGTTCGGGAATATTTCAAGGATGGATCGGAAGAAGAAAAGTCTCTAGCTAGCCGAATCGATAAGCTTTGGCGCGAAATGGAATGGGATTTCCATACCCGAGACGGTCAAAAAGTATTGTATTGGCATTGGTCGCCAAATTTTGCCTGGGACATGAATTTTGCCCTCGAAGGCTACAATGAGGCCTTGATAACCTACATCTTGGCGGCTTCCTCCCCCACTCACCCAATTGCACCGGAAGTTTACCACCAGGGTTGGGCAAGAAATGGAAATATCAAAGCAAGTGGCATTAGTCCATTCGGTTTTCCCTTACAACTCAAACATAATGGAGCCGAAGAATATGGAGGGCCACTTTTTTGGGCACATTACTCCTATTTGAGCCTTAACCCAAAAGGGCTAAGAGATCAATATGCAGACTATTGGCAGGAAAACAGAAATCAAACGCTGATAAACAGAGCTTGGTGCATCAACAATTCCGGCAACTTTGAAGGCTATGGGGAAGACCTATGGGGATTAACGGCCTCTTATTCGATCAATTTCTACGACGCACATCGCCCTGGAAATGACACTGGTGTGATTTCTCCAACGGCTGCCGTCTCATCAATAGTTTATACCCCAGCCGAAAGCATGAAAGTGATTCGAAATCTCTATGAAAACTATGGGGATAAAGTATTTGGAAAGTATGGATTCTTTGATGCGATGAGTCCACATCATGATTTCTTCCCACAGCGATACCTTGCCATTGACCAAGGACCAATGGTAACTATGATTGAAAACTATCGAAGTGAATTAGGCTGGAGACTTTTTATGAATGCCCCTGAGGTAAAAGAAGGCTTGGACAGATTGGGATTTAGCTATCAAATTCCTTCTTAATCAATCAAAGCTCAACTTATAAACCATCAAAAATTCAGTGTTGTAAGAAATCTTTCTACCTACTATTTCTGTATTCCTTAGGACTCATTTTAGTTAGTTTTCTAAACTGACGGTTAAAATTAGATAGATTAGAAAATCCAACTTCATAACAAACTTCAACTACTTTCATGTCAGATTCATGGAGTAATTTACAAGCTTGGTTGATTCGAAAATCGTTTACTAATTCGATCAATGTCTTTTGAGTTCTTGATTTAAGATATCGACAAAATCCCGCCGGTGACATTTGAACTAAATCCGCAACCTCTTCTAATCTGATTTCTCTTGAGAAATTGGCTGATAAAAATTGAAGAATTGCATCCATTCTAGGGCTATCCAAGCTACTTCGACCAAGAACAGGATTTAAGGTTAATTTACTGGATTCTTCAGACCTTGACATGTCTTCTAAAAGCATCACTAATGAAAGAAATCGTTTGACACCTCGCTTTTCCAAAATAGATTTGATTTGATGTGCAAACTTTTCTCTTGAGGTTCCAAAAAACTCTAACCCATTTGCAGAATTTTGGAGCATTTCCTGAATTTTATTCATTTCTTCTAACTCAAAAAAACTTTCCCCAAACCCTATTTTAGTAAATTGAATTACAATGGAAGCAGGCTTGACTTTTTTTTCGATGTAGATACTTTCATCTGCTGCGAACCAATGTGGAAGATTACTGCCAAGAAAAAGAACATCCCCTTCTTTATATTCTGAAAGATGATTTCCAACATATTTTTTTCCCCAGCCCCCATCACAAAGCAAAATTTCAAATTCCTCATGGTAGTGCCAAGGAGTTTCGAAATACGGTGACTCGAATCTATGTGCCAAAAAAGAGTTCCCCTTGCTGATTGGGAGTTTTTGTAAAAGAGGTGCTTTAGCCATATATGCAAAAATAGTATCATTAATTTAGAATATTAAAGTAGAATTCAAAATTCAATCGATATAATTTTATAAATCTTTATGTATATCCGCTTTTCTGCTAGTAAAGAACTTAAAGTTGCAAATAATAAGTTAAACTCTTGATTTTAGACCACTTCGAGCATATACCATCGGTCTTCTGTCAAGTAAAACAAGGGGAATAAGCCTACTGGTATCATTGCGGATAATTATATAAACCTTATATCAACACAATATTTCAATAGAATATTTGCATGAAATTAAGTCAAAAAGCAATAGTGATTATTGGAGGAACTTCCGGAATAGGTCTTTCGGCAGCTAAAGCTTTAGCGAAGGAAGGCGCCAATCTGGTTTTGGTCGGAATTGACGAAGAAAATTGCAAAAAAGCTAAAGAAGAATTACCCGGAAATCCCAAAATTATTTGTGGAGATGCGAGACAAGAAGGAATTGCTAAATCTGCCATTGAAACCTGTGTCAATCAATTTGGGGGTTTTAATGGTCTCTACCATGTCGCAGGAGGAAGTGGTAGGAAATTCGGGGATGGCCCCCTTCATGAGTTGACACTCGAAGGTTGGAATCAAACGCTTGCCTTAAATCTGACTTCCATAATGCTATCCAATCAAGCGGCAGTCAAGGCTTTTCAAAAACTAAATCACGGTGGATCAATTTTGAATCTTGGGTCCATTTTAGCTTTTTCACCTTCTCCCAAATACTTCGTCACCCATGCATATGCTGCTGCAAAAGCTGCTGTGGAAGGTTTGACTGTAAGTTCAGCCGCCTATTACGCTTCACAAAATATCCGAATCAATGTACTTGCACCGGCTTTGGTAGAAAGCCCCATGTCCAAACGAGCAATGACCAATGCTGAAATCATGAGTTTTTCTGCTTCCAAAATGCCCCTGGACGGTGGTCGTGTAGGACAGCCTTCTGATCTAGACCAGGCAGCGGTATTTTTTCTTTCCGATGACTCCAAATTCACCACTGGTCAAGTACTACATATTGACGGGGGCTGGCACTTAACCGAGGGACAATACTTATGAGGAAAGCGATTGGAATAGATATCGGAGGCACTAATATAAAAGCTGTATTGATCAATGAGGATGGAACTGTATTGAATCAATTAAAGTCGAAAACAAAGGGAGAAGTTGATGGGATTTGGCAAGAAAAAATCAAAAATGTACTTGCTGAAATTTCCAAATACACCTTGGATGAATCGATAGTTATTGGGCTTTCTGCCCCGGGACTTGCTAATGATAGTAATACCTCCATTAGCTATTTACCAAATCGTCTTCCAGGTTTGGAAAACTTCAACTGGTCAGAATATTTTGGTAAACCGACTTCTGTGTTGAATGACGCGCATGCGGCATTAATTGCAGAGAGTACTTTTGGAGTCCTAAAAAATTTCAATAATGCTATTTTAGTCACGCTTGGCACAGGCGTAGGCGGAGCGATTCTTCTTGAAGGCAAATTATATCAAGGCCTAGCCCAAATGGCAGGACACTTGGGGCATTCTATCACCCATTCTAATAACGATGAGCAGAGTATTCTAGGAATGCCAGGAAGCTTGGAGTATGCTCTTGGAAATTATTCTTTAGAAAAACGAAGCCATGGGAAATTCAAAAACACATATACTCTATTAGAATCTGCCAGAAATGGAGAAACATTCGCCACCTGGCTTTGGCTGGATATGATGAGAAACCTTTCACTAAGTATCTGTTCTTGGATAAATACTTTCAGTCCACAAGCGATCGTAATTGCTGGAGGAATGACACAAGCTGGTGATCAATTATTCAACACTTTACAGGATTTCATCGATCTCTACGAGTTTCGACCAAAAGGTAAAAAAACTGAACTGCTACAAGCAAAGTACCTAGACTTCTCTGGTGCTATTGGTGCAGGAGCTTTCGCATTAAAAAATTCTCAACAAGAAATAACTTCAATATGAGTTATACCCAAACCTACCTCGACCGCTGCCAAGAACTCTTGGATGGTGTACGAACTCAAGAATCAGCAATTCAAACTGCCGCAGATTGGTTTTCAAAATCCATTCTAGCTGGTCGAATGGTCCATGTTTTTGGTTCGGGGCATAGCCGAATCATGGTGGAAGAAATGTGGCCTAGATACGGTTCATTTCCCGGTTTCAATCCGATTGTGGAGCTATCGTTGACTTTTCATAATCTAGTCGTAGGGGCAAACGGACAGCGACAAGCCATGTTCTTGGAAAACATTCCAAATTTCGCTTCGCAAATCCTTCGAAATTTTGACCTATCAGAAATAGATTCTGCATTGGTTATTTCTTCATCGGGTTGCAATATAGTGCCAATTGAAATGGCCGAAATATTCCAATCAAAAGGGATCAAAACCGTCGGCTTGATTTCCAAAAAACATTCCGAAGCCTCCACATCAAAAAGGTCAGATGGAAAGAAACTGCAGGATTTCTGTGATTTAGTATTGGATTCAGGCGCACCGGTGGGAGATGCAATGGTTCAAATCGAAGGCTTAGAAACTCCCGTTGCTCCCGGTTCTACGATAGGATCTTGTATGCTGATCAATACTGTCAAAGCCGAAGTAGCAAACTTGCTTAACAAAGCGGGACATCCCCCTAAAGTCCTCACAGCTGGTGCTGTCATCGGGGCTGAAAAAGCAGCAGCTATTTTCCAGGCTGCCTATGATGAGCATGGGCATCGAATCGCCAAAATGTACCAGCAAAATGGGATCCCATCTTATGTTTCGGAACAAAACTCGATGAAATGAATCTAGATCCACAAGCTTTACCATCGCAAGATGTTTTGGTTATTGGTGCAGGTTCAGCAGGCTGTTTAGCAGCGATGTCTGCACGGGAAAATTCTGATTTTTCCGTACTCTTAGTAGAGCGCTATGGTTTTTTAGGAGGTACTTCTACTCAAATGTTGGATACTTTTTATGGTTTTTTTACACCAGGAAAAAGCTCAAAAAAAATCGTAGGTGGACTTGTGGATCGGGTCGTAAACCGTCTTAATACCTTGGGGGAAATTTTCCTCCGTCCGAATACTTATGGCGCTGGCACTGGAGTAAATTATAATCCCGAGCGTTTGAAATTAGTCTGGGATCAATTATTGGATGAGTCGCAGGTGAAAGTGATGCTCCACACTACATTGATCGATGTAGTTCAAATTCCAGAAGGAAGATATCAAGCTATTCTGTGGAATAAATCTGGGATATTTTCTGTCATTGCTAAGCGAGTGATTGATGCATCAGGGGATGCCGACTTCTGCCATTTAGCAGGTTTTGACTATGAAGTAGCGGGAGAAAATGAACCTGCACAAAGTATGACTACTACCTTTCGCATGGCTAATGTTGATTTCGAAGAATTTGAAAAATCAGGAGGGAAAAAGCTTCTAAAAGAAGTAATGAATTCTACCTCAATGCCTTTACCTCGAAAAGAAGGCTCTGCGCATGAGATGAATGTACCAAAATGCATCTCAACTGTGGCTGTCAAGGTTGTAAACAAAAATGCCTTAATCAATAGCGAACTGAATGAAGCAGAAAAGGAAGGACGAAGACAAGCTTTCATTTTCGAAGAGTTTTTTAGAAAAGAAATCCCTGGCTATCAAAACTCCAAAATCGTTGGACTTTCCACTCAAATCGGTGTAAGAGAAACCCGTAGAGTTTATGGAAATCACCGCTTGACCAAGGATGAGTGTATGGATGCTGAAATTCCAGCAGACAGTATTTTTCTTTGTGGAGCACCTATAGAAGACCATAGCGCGGATCCAAAAGGTGAAAGTGAAACCATTTGGGAATATATCCCGAAATCCGGTATTTACGGGGTTCCTTATGGAACCATAATTCCGAAAAAATCGGACACACTTTGGGCAGTCGGTCGATGTTTTTCAGCAACTCATGATGCACATGCTTCTTGCAGATCCATGGCTCAAACCATGTCCATGGGCCAGGCTGCAGGTCTTGCTACACAGATTTCTCTTGAAAAAGATATTAGTGCATCAAATATCTCTTCCAGAGAATTGCAAGAAAGACTTCTTCAAATCGGAGCAGTCTTAGAAGTCCCAAACCAAGAAGCGAGAATTGGACGAGGGGATTGGCTCAAAAACCAAATTCAACCATGAACTTCATTAGAACCATATTGGGTGATATTCCGAAGGAGCAAATAGGATTGACCTACTCACATGAGCATGTAGTCATTGATCATTGTTTTGCAACTGATATTCATCCGGAATTTCTACTCAATGATTTTGAGAAACTAAAAGAGGAATTATTAGAATTAAAAAAACTTGAACTGAGTCTCATGATAGACACTATGCCGGTAAATGCCGGTAGGAATCCAGTTTTGTCGGCAAAATTATCCAAAGAAACTGGAATTCATCTTATAGTACCTACCGGGATTCATCAGGAAAAATATTATCCAAGAAATCATTGGAGATTCCAATATAGCGAAGACCAACTTAGCGATTTATTTATCGCAGATATTGAAAAAGGAATAGATCGCTACGATTATAACGGCCCTATTGTAGAGAGAAACCCTTCACACCGGGCAGGAATGATCAAACTTGCGACTAATGAAGAACCTTTTTCAGCACATCAAGAGCTAATTTTCAGAGCAGTAGTCAATGTACATCTCCATTCAGGGGCACCTATTTTAACTCATACGACCAACGGGACTTTTGCGCTGGAGCAAGCGCTATTCTTTGAAAAGTTAGGCGCAAACTTAGACCATGTGGTTCTTTCCCATGTAGATCGAAATCCAGATAGTCGATATATCGAGCAAGTTTTGGATACTGGTGTTTCAGTTGAGTTCGATTCGGCCTTTCGCTGGAAAACTCCTGAAAATCAAACTTACACTCATCTGGAAACATTGCTATCCAAATACCCCCATCAAATCGTCGTGGGAATGGATGCTGCCAGGAATTCCTATTGGAAAAGTTATGGCGGAAAACCAGGCCTAGATTATCTACTTACAACATTCCCAAAAGAACTAAAAAAACGTAACCTTGAGGATTTTTATGATTTGCTTTTCATTCAAAACCCAAGAAGGATATTTTCATTTATACAACCCCAAAATTCATAACCTATGGCAAACTTATGCATCCTCGGAGGAGGATTTATCGGTCGGTTTTATGCCGAGTCGTTAATTGGAAGAAGATCAAAAGATGAAGTCAAAGTGGTCTATTCCAGATCGGAGGAGACCGTGGCTCGCTTTGCGAAAGATTATAATGTCCCTTTGTCCTTCACCGACATGGAAAAGGCAGTTGCTCATCCAGACTCAGCGATAGTGATTATTGCCTTACCCAATTACCTTCACGAGGAAGCAGTAATGCTTTGTGTGAAATATAAAAGGCCGGTCCTCTGCACAAAACCACTTGGTAGAAATGCCGAAGAAGCATTCCGAATGATGGATGCCTGCGAAAAAGCAGGAGTCTTCTCAGGCTATTTGGAAGATCTTTGCTACACCCCAAAATTTCAAAAATCACTCAAATCTGTTCAGGAAGGAGCAATTGGGCGAGTACTCTGGGCAAAATCCAGAGAAACCCATCCAGGACCACATGCCGATTGGTTCTGGGATTTGGAAGCTGCCGGTGGCGGAGCAATTGTGGATCTGGGCTGCCATTGCATCGAAATCTCAAGAAATTTTATCGGAAAAGATATCCGACCAGTCGAAGTCATGTGCTGGGCTGATACACAAGTGAAACCTATCGATGCTGAAGATCATGCGATCGGTTTGGTGAAATATGAAAATGGCGCCATCGGTCAGTTCGAAGTGAGTTGGACCTTCCGGGGTGGAATGGATCTTCGAGATGAAGTAATGGGGACTGAGGGGACGATTTGGGTGAATTCTTGGCTCAGAACCGGATTTGAGATGTTCACCTCAGGCGAGGGAAAAGGCTATGTAGCCGAAAAAGCGGAATCAGATTCTGGCTGGCAATTCCCAGTCGGAGACGAGGCCCACGAATTGGGCTATCCAAATATGTTTATCGACATGTTTGATGCGATCGAAAAAGGAATACAGCCCCAAGAAACTTTCTATGATGGCTATGTGGTGAATGCAATAATCGATGCTGCTTATAAATCTGCGAAAACTAAACTTTGGGAACCGGTGGATTTGAAAGTCTGGCGCGGAAAAACCGGAGTGACCAAACCTTCGGTCTTTCAGGAGTATGACGCAGATCATTGGCTGATCAAAACTGAAAAATTACCTAACGGAAATCAAGTGACTATAGTCAAAAATAAACAAAGTGGGGAGGTCAAGGAAATTATGGGATCTTAGATTTCGGCTGCAAGATATCGGCTATTTCTAGCCTATTTTCTTCCCAAAAATCTCTGAACTCAAATCGCTTTATACCGACTCCTCACAACACTAAAAAGCGTCCGTAACTTCATTATTTGGCTCTTAACCTATTTTGAGTATTGAATTTATTCCGAAAAAAAAATTGATCCTGTCGTTACCATGACCATCGAAGAGCAAGTAAAAATAGTACTCGATCATATCTAACTGAGAAAATATGTATATCCGCTTTTCTGGCAGTATAGATCTTTAAGCAGTAAATAATAAGTTAAACTCTAGGTTTTAGGCCAATCGGTCATTCATCCAGTAAAACTTAGAAAATAAGCTAGCTGACACCATTGCAGATAATCATAACATATAAAGTTCCATTCATTGTAATTCATTCAAAAGACATATTATGAAACATGAAATCTTAAACAGAGCATATCTTATACTTCTCTTATTTATTGCTTCAAACATAGCATTTGCGAATGTTTCAGAAAACACTATTGTGTTAGAGAACAAAACAATGAAAGCAGAATTTGACAAAAAGTATGGAACACTCGTTTATTTAGAATATAAAAAAACGGGCTGGGTATTTCAAAATAGGCCCGAGCTCGCGAAGTCTTTTAAAATGTATGTACCTACCGCTGACAGAAAAGACAACTCTATAAGTGGTGAACTTCATGAGCTATCAGACTACAAATTTGAAGACAATAAATTGTTTTTAAACTGGGCAGACCTCAATAGCACGGTTGTGGAAAATCTAAATATAGAATTTACGGGAATAATCGAAATAACAGATGAAGGACTAGTCTTTACAGCATCGGTAAGGAACAATTCAAAGCTGAATATAGAAGCCATTCACTGGCCTTATTTAGGTGACTTTTATTTACCTAATAAAAAAGAGTCTACCAACTGGCTAAATTTCAATTATGATGGAGGGATGGTACAAACTCCTATAAGTCCTTATTTCAATAGTTCTAAAGGGTATTGGGGAGTTGATAATCCTATTCAACTTCATTCAACTCAATACAGTCATTTTGGACTGTTGCAAACTAAAAATCAGGGAATTTATTTTGGTTATCATGACACTACCGACCTTATTAAACTAGATTTCACTATTGAATTAAAGCCTGGTTTTGAATATAGTAATAGCAGCTGGATGTATAGTGGAAAAGTCCCAGAAGATGATACAATTGATGGACAAGTCGCAAATTATGAGTTTTATGTTACGCATTTTCCATATGTAAAAAGTAACGAAACAAGTAAATTATTTCCAGTAGTTCTAAATCCCTATGAAGGAGATTGGCATAATGGAGCTGATTACTATAAAAACTGGCGTACTACTTGGACGAATAATTTGCCTTTACCAAAATGGGCTTCCGAAGTACATTCATGGCGTCAGATTCAAATCAATTCTGCCGAGGACAGGCCATTATTTACTTATAAACAACTTACTGATTACTGTGATGAGTGTTTAAAATATAATGTAAAAGCCATCCAACTGACTGGATGGACTAAAGGTGGTCAGGATAGCGATAATCCTTCTCATGATATAGATCCTCTTCTTGGTACTTACGATGAACTTAAAAACGCTATCAGTGAGTGTAAGAAAAAGGGTGTAAATATTATTCTTTTCAACAAATACACTTGGGCAGATCAAAGTCAGGATTGGTTTAAAAATGAATTGGTGAAATATTCAATAAAAGATCCCTATGGTAATTACCCAGTATATCATGGTTATCAATATCAAACACCAATGCAATTGGCAGATATAAATACAAGGCGTCTTATTCCTATGTGTCCCCTGTCTAAGGATTGGAGGGAGATCGCCGTAAAGGAGTTTACAAAGAGCATTGAATTAGGAGCTTCAGGTATGTTGTACGATGAAAACCAGCATCATGGTGGAGCATTCTATTGTTTTGATCAAAATCATGATCACCCAGTCCCTGCAAATGTTTTCTATGGAGATAAACTATTGGAAGATGATTTTTGGAGTGTGATGAGAGAAAAAAATCCTGATTATCTACTTTGTGGCGAAAGTAATCGCGACCTCCAATTTCAAAGTTACCATATGACCTACTTCAGAATATCGAGCAACTTTATTCCAATGCACAGATATGTCGCTCCAATGGAAAAAATGCAAGTAGTGGTAGGTGGCCATAATGACCGAAGATTTATAAATATAGCTCTCAAAAATAATTTTATTTTGAGTTATGAACCTAAAAATTTTAAGGGGAAATTAAGTGAAATACCTCGTACAATGGATTATGGGAATAAAATGGATAGCTTAAGACGAAAATACAAGGCTTTCTTATGGGATGGGGTTTTTATGGATACTCAAGGGGCAACTATTTTAAATGAGAATTCCATTTATTCGGACTATTCAGTTTTTATAAACCAAGAAAGCGGTAAAAAGGCAATTGTGATGATAAATAATGACCTGAAAGAATCTGTTACCCTCACAATGGCAAACGAAAAAACGTTTTTTTATGTCAGTCCTGAAAATCAAATCGAAAATAAGTTTATGGGGGATATCACTATTGCCCCACTATCAACTGTGGTTTTAATTGAGCAATAATGGAATAACTACGCTAAATAAGCAAAAGCAGGAAAATTAAATTTTTCATTTTAAGCATCCTGTTTTCGAGTTTATCAAAAAAAATAACCTTACCAAATAAAAATGCAACCCACCCCAATCAGAACTACAGTAATCGGCTCCTACCCTTTTCCTGGATGGCTCGAGTTCGGTTCGAACAACCTAGACAAATTTGGAAAAGCAGATATTGCCGAAATGATCGATGATGCCGTTAGTATTGCAATCAAAGATCAAGTCGATGCAGGATTGGATGTAATCACTGACGGGGAGCAAACCCGGATTGATTTTAATCTTTCTTTCTATGGCTTTCTGAAAGGTCTCCAACCCAATCATGATGAGACCCGAAAGTTTGGGCCTCCGGCACATGATCAGCGCGGGAAGCATTCGATCATTGCTCCTCTTTCTGCTCCGGGAGGATTGGGTGCAGTTGAAGAATACCAAAGGCTCGTTCGATTGGCGCCGAAAGGACCAACTTTGAAAGCTTCAATCCCGGGTCCATATACCTTGAGTGGTCGAATGATACCTGATGGGAAAATTTACAAAGATCGATATGATATCACAGAGGCACTTTTACCATTGGTTCGAGATGAAATCAGAAGACTAGTGGATGCAGGTTGCCAAGAAATTACCCTGGATGAGCCATCCATGTCTTGCTATGCCTACAAAGAGGATACAAAACGATTTGTAGATATTTTCAATCGAACAGTCGCACCTGCTGTAGGCAAGTCCAGACTTTCAACGCATTTATGTTTTGGTAATTTCAAAGGAAGGCCTGTTGGTTTTCGTAAATTATATCCGATGTTACCCGATTTTCTAGACTTCAACGTCGATGAAATCCATATCGAAATGGCCAATCGGGAATTTGACGAACTGCCACTTTTGGCGCAATTCGCAGAGAAAATGGATGTTGCGGTGGGAATCATTGATGTGAAAAATTATTATATCGAAACGGTTGAGGATGTCAAAAACAGAATCAAGCAAGTGCTTCAATATGTTCCCGCAGAAAAACTGGCTGTGGCACCCGATTGTGGACTCAGCCAAACAGCTCGATGGGCATCCAAACGAAAGCTTGCGGCAATGTGCCAAGGAGCGAGGGAAATGAGGAAGTAGGAAGCGGGATGTTGGAGGTGGGAAGTTGGAAGAAAAAAAGTCAGGTGCTTGAATTCCAAAATTTTATACCCCAATGTAAAAGGCTGGTAATTAGACTTTCAAATGGCCTTTAACTTCATAAGTTTAAATTATTAATTTTCAAATTTTAAATTCTTCCTCATGAATTTCACTTTAAAAGAAGTCGCAAAAATGATCGACCACTCTATCCTTCATCCAACGATGACCGATCAGGAAATGGAGGATGGATGTAAGCTGGCATTAGAATACGATGTAGCCGCAGTCTGTGTCAAGCCTTACTTTGTCAAGGAAACTGCCAAGCTTTTGAAAGGCTCCAAAGTCAAAGTTTGCTCGGTGATCGGTTTTCCTCATGGGAATAGCACTATCAAATTGAAGGTATTGGAAACCCGTCAAGCTTGTAAGGATGGCGCAACTGAAATCGACATGGTGGTCAACTGCGGCAAAGTCCTAGGCGAAGACTGGAGCTATGTTCGAAAAGAAATCAAAGCAATCAATAAAGAGTGCGAAAAGCATGGGGCAATCCTGAAAGTGATTTTCGAAAATGACTTCCTTCCTGAAGACAAATTCAAAATCAAGCTCTGTAAAATCTGCAGCAAAATCGGAGTTGCATTTGTAAAGACAAGTACCGGCTACGGCTTTGTCAAAGGAATCGACGGTAAATACAGCTATGCTGGAGCGACCACCCATGATCTAAAACTAATGCGAAAATACTGCGACCCTAAAGTTCAGATCAAAGCCGCTGGAGGAATCAGAACCTTGGATGGTTTGCTGGAAGCTAGAGATTTGGGTTGCACGCGTCTCGGAGCCTCAGCAACGGTAGCGATTATGGAAGAAGCCAAATCCAGATTAGGAATAGCTGCTGATAAAAAAGAGGCTGCAGAAGACAAGTCCGGCTATTGATATGATCAAACCAATCAAAAAAGACGAGGAGCTTTTGGCCGAAATCAAAGCATATGCTGAGGAAGTGGAAGGACTTCGAATTTGGTGGCTGGGTCAAAGTGGTTTTCTAATTCAATGGCATGGAATTCATTTACTTTTGGATCCTTACTTATCCGATAGTCTCAGCAAAAAGTATCAGGATACAGAAAAGCCTCATGTACGGATAAGTGAGTTGGTTATTTCACCGGAAAAATTAGATTTCATTGATTTGGTCACTTCCTCCCACAATCATACTGATCACTTGGATGCGGAGACCCTAAAGCCAATTTTAAAGGCAAACCCAAAAATCCGTTTTGTGATACCGGAAGCAAATCGAGCTTTTGTAGCTGAGCGTGTGGGATGTGATCTGAATTTCCCAATTGGATTGACCGATCGACAGAGTTACTTTCTCAACCAAGCAGTAGCAATCAATGCCATTCCATCCGCCCATAATGAATTGGAGGTCAATGAAAATGGACATCACAAGTTTCTAGGATATGTCATTCAGATTGGACCTTATTCCATCTATCATTCTGGCGATACACTTTGGTATGAGGGTTTAGAGAAAAAAGTAGCTCATTTCCAGCCTGATGTGCTTCTTTTACCCATCAACGGAAACAAACCGGAACGGAAAGTTGCAGGAAATATGAGTGCAGAAGAAGCCGCTGCGTTTGGAAAAGCGGCAGGCTCAGGGATAGTCATTCCGCACCATTATAATATGTTCGAGTTTAACACTGAAGATCCTGAGCGCTTTATAGAAGCCGCTGAAAGGGAAGGGATTCCATATCAGGTTTTGGAAATCGGCGGGAAATTAGAGGTATAATTCTAAATTAATTTCATAAAACCTTTTCAGCGCTTTTATATATTTTGATTTGCAGAGTTTTCTTAAAGGAATAAAAAGTCTAAGAAGTAATTATATAAATCAAATAAGGGGGATATAGCCCATAAAAGCATACCTATCGAAAAAACCAGGTCCAATTAACTCGAATTCTTATGAATAAAAGCTTAGTAAACTCAAATCGAATCCTTTCAATTGATGTCTTGAGAGGTTTTGACATGTTGCTAATAATTTTTGCGGATCGTTTTTTTATTGGCCTACATGAAGGTGCAGGAACCTCCTTTACTGAATCTTTGGCAAATCAATTTGATCATCCCGAATGGTTTGGTTCTACATTCTACGATATCATAATGCCCTTATTCCTTTTTGTTGTCGGAGCAGTAATCCCATTTTCTTTGTCTAAAAGGATGCAGGAAAACACCTCTTCCTACTCTATTTACAAAAAGCTTATCAAGCGTTTCATCATCCTATTTATTCTTGGCTGGATTGTTCAGGGTAATCTATTGGCCTTAGATTCTTCTCAATTCCATGTTTTCAGCAATACTTTGCAAGCAATTGCCGTGGGGTACTTTTTTTCATGTATTGCCTATATCAACCTGGAGAGAAAATGGCTGTATTTAATTTTTGCCTTTTGTTTAATTGCTTATGCTTTGATCTTAACGATACCCAATGTTCCGGGTGTTGGAAAGAGTGTAATACTTCCAGATCGTAATTATGCTTTATACTTTGATCATTTGGTTTTTGGAAAATTTGATGATGGCCTTCAGTATACTTGGTTTCTCACCGGATTAGGATTTACAGCAACAACCTTGTCTGGAGTCTTTGCCGGTGAATTAATTAAATCAAAACTGCCCCGAGAAAAAGTAGCCTTGTATTTATTAATTGCCGGAATTGCTGCGCTTGGATTAGGATTGATATGGGGGATTTGGCATCCGATTGTGAAAAAAATATGGACCAGTTCATTCGTACTGGCATCATCTGGAGTTTGTTATATTTTACTGGCTTTATTCTATTGGATTATTGATGTAAAAGGAAAAGTGAAGTGGGCATTTCCTTTCAAGGTAATTGGCATGAATGCAATCGCAGCGTATGTACTTTCTCACGTCTTTAATTTTTCTAAGATTTCAGACTTTCTGTTTTTTGGATTAGAGCAATACGTAGGGACCTATTACGGAATGATCACCGCAACAGGAGGTTTTGCTCTCCTCTATTTGTTACTATGGTATATGTACAAAAATAAAACGTTTATTAAAGTCTAAAATCAAACCTCAAACTCTTCCTGATAAATCCAGATTATTTTCTTCTTTTTAAAGCTTAACCTTGGAGGAGAATAAATAGGGAGAAAAAGAGGATAACTCCTTGTGATTTATTTTCTTCAACAAGATTATTTTGAATCCAATCGGTGAAAAAGCTAATACTCCTTCTCATCATCTATTTGGCGTTTATCAGCCTTGGGCTCCCAGATGCACTATTGGGTTCTGCTTGGCCGACAATGTTTGAAAATCTGAATGTCCCTATAGATTATGCAGGGATAATTTCGATGATCGTGGCAGCAGGAACCGTTATTTCAAGCCTATTCAGTGGTAGTTTGATCCAAAAGATTGGTGAAGCAAAGGTGACAACAATCAGTGTAATACTGACCGCAATCGCCCTAATGGGATTCTCTTATTCCCATCACTTCCTTTTTCTTTGCCTATTGAGCATTCCTCTGGGTTTAGGGGCAGGCAGTGTAGATGCTGCACTCAACAATTATGTGGCACTTCATTATCAAGCTAGGCATATGAATTAGCTTCATAGTTTTTGGGGTGTCGGGGCAGCCATTGGGCCAATAATCATGGCCGGTTATTTAGCTAAAGGAATGTCTTGGTCCAACGGCTATCAAACAATCGCATGGATTCAAATCGGTCTGGTGGTCATTTTGATTCTTTCGCTTCCGCTTTGGAGCAATAGACAACTAACCAATGATGCAGAACACAAAGGAGTTTCTGGTAACCTACTGAATTTATTAAAAACAATTCCCGGTCTTAAACAGGCTCTTTTGGTCTTCTTTTGTTATTGCACGATTGAGGCAACCTTCGGATTATGGGGGGCTAGTTTTTTGGTTTTTGAAAAAGGTTACGCGGCAGATGCAGCAGCAAGACTTGTCTCTCTTTACTACGTGGGAATTACAGCGGGAAGACTATTTTCCGGTTTCTTGACCAAGTATTTCAGCAACCGTCAATTGGTCTATTTGGGACAGGGAGTTATTGCTATAGGATTGGGTTTATTGTTCATGCCTTATGATGCCATGCTTTTACCGGGATTTCTGATGGTTGGATTAGGTTGTGCTCCGATCTTTCCAAGTCTTTTGCATGAAACTCCGGTGAATTTTGGAGAAAAACACTCACAAAAAATTATGGGGATGCAAATGGCCAGTGCATACGTTGGAATTACACTAATGCCCTTTCTTTTTGGGAAAATAACAATACTAACAGGATATTCAGCTTTAGTTTATTTTTTGGGAATATTCCTATTGCTGATGGCTTTGCTTACTAATTCATCAAATCAAAAAATAGCAAAGGAATTACCATCACTAAAACCCTAAACTTCCTATTTCCTCTAAATAAAACCATTGAACGGGGTTTTTTGAACTCTATCATAAACTACTTAGCCCACCGCTAATACACTGAGCTATGATAAAGTATTCAAAATGGCTTTAATCATTTAATTAATTAGCCATCACTTCTCTTCAAAGAAATAAACCACCAACATCTGTACAACTTCAGTTCCTTCATTAATGGGATTATGGGCTATTCTGCCGTCAAAAAGCATAGAATCTCCTGCATGAAGCATGATTTCCTTATCTACAAACTGGTATTTGACTGAACCTGAAATAATGTATTTGTATTCAAATGCTTCTGTTTGGACAAAGTCTCTTGAACTCCCGGGCTGAATTTCGAGCAGTACAAAATCAATCGTGCTCTGCTTTACTTTTTTAGTGAAAATCCGAAAATACTCATAACCACTTGATGGTTCTTTTTCAAAACGTTCATAGTCTGATTTTCGCTGTACCAAAATAGAAGAGGCAGCTGAATGGGCACTCAAATCATTAAAAAACAAATCCAAATCCACTTCCAGTGCCTTAACGATTTGAATCAAAACTACCAATGAAGGAATGGTGCGGCTATTCTCGATCTGCGAAATCAAACCTTTGGTAACACCTGCCCTGTCGGCAATATCCTGAAGGGTTAGATTCTTTTCCTTTCGGATGCTTTTGATCTTGTTGCTGATCTGAACGATCACTTCATGCTCCATGGATTTGGAAAAATTAGTTGATCTTGGAAACTACAAAAAAGATGGAAAAAATTACGGTTAGCAAAGAAATAAGCCAGAATAAATTGGAAGAATGGCAAAAATAGATTTTGTGACACTCATTGATTATTGAGTTGATTTCAATTTTCTAAAGGCATTTTAGAGAAATTACAGATTAGAAAAGCCTATCTCCCAAAATCCATTTTCTCTACCACCTCTTCTGCCAATCCGAAAGAAAGTGTCATTCCTGCTCCTCCGATCCCATTGACTATGGTCACCTGCTCATCAATTTTCCTGACAAACTCAGTCGCTCCGTTGGTCATTTTGGGGTAGATCCCATGCCAAGCCGAATCCACGCTCCAGTCTTGGAATTGAGCAAAAGTCTTCAAAAAATTCAAAATTAAGTCATTAACATACTGACGGTCAAATGGTGAAAGATTCAATCCATATTCATGACTATCTCCAATCGTTAATTCTCCAAGTCCGTTTTGAGAAACCATGACATGAATTCCCCATTCTATAAGCTCAGGATATTGATTTTGATAATAAGACTTAAGCTCAGAAAGGGAGGAAGCGACCTCGAATCCCTTATAATGAATAAAACTCAATCCTGCACATAATGGAGGACCGATCCGCCAATTTTGAGGCTGCTGCGTTAGCCGCATCATTTGGAGTTTGCACTTTGTAATTTCGGCTTCCGCATAAACTTCCGGATACAGGGTTTCAAAGTCAGCACCGGAGCAGACAAAAACCTGATCAGCCGACCAGCTTTTCTGTCCTGAAAAAACTGTGTTGCCTTGAATTCCTGAAATCGCAGTATTCCAATGAAAGGCCACGTCTTCCGATTTCGAAAAATATGTTGAAAGTTTTAAAACCGCCTCTCTGGGATCCACAATCACTTCCTCTGCTGTCCAAAGAGAGCCTTTCAACCCTTTGCTAACAGCGGCGGGACTTTTCTTTAGGGTCTCTTCAGGGGAAAGGGAAAAAGCGGATTTTACTCCCTGCATTTCAGCCACGTACTCTTTCACCACTTGCATTTCCAGATCAGTATAAGCTAGGTGAAGTGAGCCGGTTTGTTCAGCGAAAAACCCAGCTTTTTGACTCATTTCCAACCAAATTTCGCGTGAGCGAATCGCTCGATCAAAGGTTTTCCCTTGGGCTTGTCCCACGGGCCAGATCATCCCAAAATTGCGAACCGACGCCCCTTGAGCCTGAGGATGTCTTTCGAAAACACGAACGGAATATCCTCTCTCTTTAAGAGCTCGCGTCAGAGCTAATCCAAGGATTCCGGCTCCAATTACAATTGCAGTAGGTTTTGAGTTCATTCAAGTGAGCGTTGGTTGTTGAAATGTGATTGCTTGAGAATTCTGTTTGCTTTTTCGCTGGAAATAGAGGTAGGAACTCAAGATTAAGACCAATGAAATACTGAGGAAAAGCAAAAGGGAATTGATATAGAAATTGAGCCAACTGATATTTTCAAATTGACCGAATTGCTTGGCAACCAAAACCATGGAAGAGCCTAAATACCCGAAGCTATCCACTAAATACATCAGGAAACCAACATTCCCTGCATATTTAAAAGTAGCAATGAGTCGGTCAAAAAGTAGGCAGTTGAATGGAATATAAGCCATATAAACTCCTGTACCGGCTAACACCATCCAAAGAAATGGCGCAATAATCCCAGCTTGCAATCCCAATGTTGCCAGAATCGAAACTGCAAATCCCGCGATGATAATCCAGTGGTTCAGGTAGAAAGCCTTCTTATTATTTTTCACCAAAACCAAAAGAGACATCATAACCAAAAGCGCCAAAGTAATCGGGATCTCTGTTTGGGTAAGCAGCTCGGGTTCTACGTTAGTATTCAGTCCTCTCCAAATCTCCACCACGAAATTATCCCGAAGATCACGAAGACCCGTGAGCATCATATAGACCAGAATTAGGAAAATCAATCCAAGTCTAAATTCCCTGAAAAGATCCATTCGGGATTTTCCAGACATGGCGCTTCGAGGTGATCGAAGAATTTTGTCCTCTGCGGTTGGTTCCGGAATATGATTGAGGAGAAAAACGCTCAAAATAAGTAGTGGAAAGAAGATTGCTCCGGTGGCAAAAGGCATCCAATATTCGGAAATATTAAAATTGACCAACAGGAATTGGCCTACACTTTTAACAAACCCAGAGGAAAAAACAAAGCTTGCTGCAAGCATGCTGCCCATCATCTCGGTAAACTTGCGGCCTTCCATGTAGTGAAAGACAATGCCCCAAATTAAGCCCAAAGGGAAACCGTTGATTAAGAAACAAACCAACCCCATTGGAGATGGCAATACCGCAAAGCCAAGTAAGGCTAGCCACGAAATGGAAATAAGTCCTACAATCAGCCAAGCTCTTCCCTTGGAAGAAAGCTCTGAGATCATTTTGATTCCAAAAAATTTACTGGCCATATAGCCCAAAGTCTGAGCAAGAATTAACCAAACTTTGTAATCGAATCCCAAAAACTCCTCCCCTGCAAAAGTCGCGACAGCAAAAGGCTTGCGAAAAGCATACATACTGCTGTACACCAAAAACCCAGTAATTGCTGCAAAAAGACTCATTTTAAAGGAGCTAGTCTGAGCCAATTTCCGGGTCAAGGCAGGGATTTGTTTCATCCCTGGTTCAACGTTTTTTCGTAATCCTCCACAATTGCCAAAATCTCAGTTAGATTCTTCACCAAGTGAGTTGGCTTATGAGGAATGAGTTCTTCTTCGGAAAATATCCCAGAGGTGACCGCAATGCTCATTAGGCATCCGGTATTATGCCCTTCATTTACATCAACTTCGGTATCCCCGATTTTAATCACTTCCTTCGGATCATAAATCCCCAATTCATCCATGATCTGATGGATCATGTGTGGTGTTGGTCGACCTTCCGGCACCTCATCACTTGCCGCGGTAGCATCCACATACCGCCCATCTGTCCATCCTACCCGCCTCAAAATTATATCTGTGATGTCCCGACTGAAACCTGTGTCCAAAGCCACCTTTATACCCCACTTATGCAATTGATCAAATACTTCCTCAGCATCGGCAATTGCACGGATAGAAGGATCTGTCTGGTAATAGTCCATCATTCCCTCCACAAAATCCTCGTGAATCTTTGCGATCAATTCAGCAGTGATTTTTGACAAATCTTCTTCATGGATTTCTAAAAGTTCCTTTATGGCTTGAGGTTTGGAATAGCCCATTTTTTCGTTGGCTTCCTGAAGTGAGATTAACGGGTAGCCATGTTTGTTCAGTGCAGCTTGAAAAGCTTTAGCCACGCTGTTTTCGTCGTGAATAGTGGTTCCTGCCATATCAAAAACCGCCAGTTTAATTTGAGGCATGCTGATTTAATTAGTTGGATGAGGTCTTCCCGGAAAAAAAGGGGGATTAGCAACGCTCTTATCCCCTTTTTAAAGGCAAAACCATTTCAATTACTGTTTAGTAAAATTAAACACCTAAACTATAATTTATAAAAATTTCAGGTTATTCATTTGTTAAAAAATCATGAATTAAACCGGTCGACATAAACCCTAACCGTTCAAAAACAGCATAAAATCTTTCAAATTATCAGCATAAAGGATGTTTTTGGAAATTCACAAAAACTTCACATCCGTCAGCTTAATTTTAAAATTCATTTCACTTATTTAGTATTTATAAACATTTGTTAAATGAAAAACCTCGAAAAAGCCATAAGAGTACACCAAGTGTTTGAACTTTATGAGCGTTTTGGCTCTGCGGATTACATCGGCGAACCAGTATCTCAACTCGAACACATGGCCCAGTCAGCCCAACTGGCAGAAAAGGAAGGGTATGACTCTGCCATAATTTTGGCAGCTTTTTTTCATGACATAGGGCATCTTCTAGCTCAAGATACCGAGACGGAATCCATGGGAGGCTATGGAGTGAAAAGTCATGAACAAATCGGTGCGGATTTTTTACGTGAAAATGGCTTCCCTGAGCGGGTGGCAAAATTGGTTGAGAATCATGTCCAAGCCAAGCGATACCTCACCTTCAGATACCCAGACTATTTAGCAAAACTTTCTGAAGCAAGTCTAAAAACTCTGGAATACCAAGGAGGTGCGATGAATGCTGAAGAGGCGGAAGGCTTTGAAAAAGATCCGCTTTTCGAAGTGTCCTTAAAGATGCGAAGCTGGGATGAAGCAGCAAAAGAAGTACAGGTTCCTATTCCTGACTTGAATAAATACAAGGAGATGGCTAAAGAAGTCCTGGATAGCTGAATCAAAAACTTGATTTAAATTTTGATATTTATTTCGCTTTATTCACAAGCAGACTATCGAATTCCTGTCCATCTAGGCCATACACCCTCCAGCTAAACCTCGTGGAATCAAGTTCTAAAATCCCAAAGTGATGTTCTTTAATAAGCAGATCCATCTTAGGAGAATCAGATTCCTGACCTATCGGTTCCAGACTTCCCCCGGCTCCGCCCACAATTAAAAAGGTGACCTTATTCCCGGAAAAATCCTTGGTCAATCGCTCGTAGTCATGGGTATGCCCTGCAATGACCAGATCGATTTTTCCTTGATGAAAATAAGGCTCCAATAAATCCAAAACTGATTTTTCACCCTGATATCCTGGCCATCCTTGAGAATATGGGGGCTGATGTAGGACGATGATTTTCCAGGGAGACAAGGCCCATTCCTCGGATTCCATCGCTTCTTTAAACCAGTTGAATTGATCGGAACCTTCCGGAATAGACACGGGAAAATATAAATTTGGATCCAGACTGATGATAGTCGCAGCCCCGATTTGCAGTATTCCATAACTTTTATCAAAGCTTCTTTGAATGTATTTCCGGAGCAGTTGGGGTTGTAAATCCTCATAAAACCCATCGTAATCATGATTTCCCGGCACCAACAGTTGAGGTGAATTCATCGTGCTTAGTTTTTGGAGAAAGCGGGAAAAAGCATAAGTTTCAGAACCATTATTGACTAGGTCACCTGCTCCGATACTCAGGTCAGGCTGATGAAAGGAGATCCTATCAGAGACCGTTTGGAAAGTTTCCCAACCTCCCTGAGAATCTGCCCAAATTGCTAATCTGATTGATTCTTTTGATTTGGGGATGGAAAACTCAAATGGTCCGAAAAAAGATTTTTCCTGAGAAATCCGGAAAGAGTGATTTGAATAATCCTCCAGTGAAAAGGTGAAAACCTCATTCTGCGAATGGATTTTTGCTACGCTCCCATCTTCAAAAATCAGATTAGCTTCTCCTGCTTTCTCAGAAACCCAACGAACAAAATAATCACCATCTGCACTGCTGATCAACACAGGTTCAGACATCAAAATTGAATAGTCTCTTAATTTCACTTGCTGCTCTTGAATACTTAAGAAGTTGATTTCATCCTGCAATTCAATATTTTGCAAAGAATGAATCTTACTTTTGAAAATCAGGGAATCTTTCAAAGCGCTATGTGTAGCCCTCCACCTATCAACATCCGATTTTCCGATCCAATAGACCTTACGGAGACCACCCGCCATGGCATTGTTAATACCACGGATGATTAGTTCAGCATTCGCTTTTCCATCAACTTTAAAAAATTCCAGTTCCTTTTCTCTTCGGATTCTTTTTCCATCAATCCAGAGTTGGGCGCCATCATCGGAGTCAATAATCAGATAACCTTCCTTAAGATCCAGAAAAGTCCGGTACCAAAACGAATGATTCGGAAGGGAAACCCGATGTGGCAAAGTGATCTTCTCTCCTTTTTCAAACTCCGGTAAATCCCGATCAATTCCCGGAAGAGAATCGATGGACAAAAGCTCCCAATTTTTATCGATTAACCGTAAGCCATCTTTTGGAAACTGATTGCCTAAAAGCACTTTAGATAAGTGCTCATTAGAAAAAAATGCCTCCCCATAAGTTGGAGAAGCATTTTTAATAGATTTATTTTCACAGCTTGAAAGGATTAAAATCCCCCAAACCAGAAATACTACTCCCTTCATTTCATCATTTCTTTAATTATTGGAGCAGCTTTGTCATCCGGATATTCTTTTCCCAGAAGCTTGAAAATAGTTCGTGGGATCATCGCAGACTGCCATTGCCCCCGGATTTTCATTTCACCTGTAGCAGGAGTATCCGGCCCGATGGCCATCATCCAGATTTGACCACCTTCAGGTACAGATGAACCGTGACTTCTCCAGGAAGTTTTGGTCACTCCTCTTCCATGGTCTACCGCGATGATCATCGTTGTTTTATCCTTGTACTGAGGATCTGATTGGATGAATTCCCATATCTCTTTAATGTATGCATCTGTCTGTTTTGCCGACCAAATGTATTGATCATATCTATTACCATGCGCCCAATCATCTGTCTCACCATAGGAGATATAAAGCACCTTCGGCTTTTTGGTCTTTAAAGCCTCCATTGCATAATGATGCGTAAATGGATCTAGCCTCACCCCTCCCCATGGACCACGGATCTCATCTTGCATTCTGTTGAGTAGCTCCTCTTTCTCGGTAAGATTATCTCCCGTGGCTTTTCCAAAACCAGCATTTACGGGAATCCCACTTCGCTCCGAATTAATGATGTAAGGAAAAACATCCCAAGAGCCAAAAGCCATTACTTTTCCATTATACTCCGGCATCTGATTCAGGTATTCTAAAAAAGTCACATTTAAATTATTGATTTTATCATTGCTGGTAATCCGTGTATCATCGGCAAATCCACTTAAAACCTCATTGTATCCAGGATAGGAAAACCACATTTTGTTCTGATTATCCACTAAGTTCCCATAGGCCCGATTACCATATATCTGACCTTCTTTTGCAATAGTATTCCAAAAAAACGGGAAGAGCATTTCTCTTCGTTTAACAGGATCAGTTGACCAGTAATCCGCCAGCAGGGAATTGGGAGTTTCGATCATTCCGGTATCATTTACTAACAGAGAATCCGCACCTTTGAAAAGCTCCTGCCAGCGAAGTCCGTCAAATGTTATCAGAACAACATTCTCGGTTTTGTACTCTTGGGCTTGCACAGACCCAAAAGTAAATAGGGCAATTGAAATTATATTTATTATTTTAGTTTTCATAGTCTATTAATTTGGATTAAAAAATCCGCTTCCCGAAAAGGAAGCGGATTTGAAGTTACTTAAATTCTATCAGTTGACATCCCACCAAACACGAGTTGTAATCGCATCAGGACCCTGTCTTTGTATAGCGATTTGATAATTCTCCCCATTAAGAGCCTGTAAGCTGGATGGGTACATGTATCGTACAGGCACAGTACTGATGAAAGCTGCTGGACCTGGGACAATCTCAGGATACCCTGTTCTTCTCCAATCATACCATCCCTCCAAGCCTGTGAAGAAAAGGGAAAGCCACTTTTGTGTTCCAATTTTTGCGAGCTTTTGATCTTGAGTACCAGTGTAGGCCACTTCTGGCTGGGCAAAGTAGGCCTCAGTCACTATGAGTTTTTCGGCGATTTGAGGAAGATTAACTGTCTCATAGCGTCCTTTGTAATAACTCATAGAGGCTTCTATACCCTTTTTGTAATATTCTTCCGCAGAACCAACAGTGATAAATCCACGCTCATGAGCTTCTGCCAAAATAAACTGCAGCTCTGCATAGCTCATCAAAATTGCCTGATATCCAGTTGGATTAGCCAATGAAGTACAAGCAGAGCAAGACCAAAGCAGCCCGATTCTTGAGATGTAATTAGATCCGCCAAAAGCAGGGTCTCCTGAAGGAGAATATTGCAGCGCTTCTTCATCAGCAAGACCATTTGGTACTCCTTGATAATCATCCAATTCGCCAATTATCCCTGCACCCGAAGCGTTTGTAGGTTGAGCAAAAGCGTAAAGACGCGGATCTCCAAGATTTTTCAGTTTGTCTTCCATATTTTCACTCAATCGATACTCATCAAATGAACCAGATCTAGTCGTATATAGCGGATGCTGATTAGGTACATCACCCAAATATTGCAGTACTGCCTGATCATCATTTCCAGTGAAAATCGGACTCTGGGAAGGATTTGAAAGAATCGCCTGCATCGCAGCTGAAGGATCTTGACGATCGGATATCCTCATTAACACCCGAAGTCTAAGTGAATTTGCGAATTTCTTCCATCTCATAATATCACCATCAAAGAAGATATCTCCTTTTACTTGCTCGGCAGTCGAACCCAAAAGCGCATTTGCCTCGGTCAAATCTTTCAATATCCCGGCATAGATGGCCTCTTGGGTTTCAAAAGCCGGATAATTTATACCTTGTTTAGCTTGTGTTGCTTCCGAATAAGGCAGGTCTCCATAGGCATCTGACATGAAGGAGTACAAATGAGCGCGCATTACCTTAGCAATTCCCACATAGTTACTCTGTTGAGCTTCTGTAGAGATTTCTATTACATTGTTTAAATCCCTAAGTGAATTGTAGAAGTTATCATAAGGGTTTCCAAAAGGACCCCAGTTGTATCGATCTTCATTTGTAAACTGGATTTTTGCAGAGTATTGCATGACCACGTTTCCGATTCCCCATGCATTTCCTGCAATTTCATTCGTTGTGCTTCGCATCACATTTGGCAATAGCAAATCTGAAGAAACCACTTCAGGACTATTTGGATTCATATTGATTTCTTCGAAATCTTTATCACAGGAGCTAAGTGCAAAAACAACTGCTAAGCTTAATCCTGATATGTATTTTCTATTAAATTTCATTTTGTCTTTCGTTTAGAATAAATTTTAAACTGATCAGAATTTAACATTGATATTAAATCCAATACTTCTGGTAGAAGGGAAAGCCATATTTTCAATACCTGGCTGTAACGTACCTCCAGCCATAGACAAGGTCTCTGGATCGAAGTGTGGGTTCTCAGTCCAAAGAGCAAGATTTCTTGCCACAAGAGATACTTTAAAATCCTGAATAGGTAATTTGCCAAATAAAGATCGAGGAATCGTATAGCCAATCGTTACTTCTCTCAGCTTCAGAAAAGTCGCATCATATTTTGCCGCTTCCACATTATTTCGCTCGTAATACCTGTTATGCCAGTTTCGTGAAGTAATTTTTACAGTATTGGGACTGTATGATCCGTCCGAATTTTGAACTACTCCTGGACTGATAATACCGTTACCTTCCACGTTCAAATCATAGCCGTTCTCACGTCCATAGAGTGTTTCCTCTAATTGTCCAGAAGTACTTCCAATAGTCTTGGTTCGAGAAACAACAATTCCACCGTATCGGAAATCAAATAAAAACCCTAGAGAAATGCCTTTGTAGCTGAAGTTATTTTGTAATCCCAACATCCAGTCAGGGTTGTAATTTCCTTGAAGTTTCAATTCAGGATCTCTCAAAGGAGTACCTGTTGAGTTATGGACGATTTGACCAAAAAATTCAGAATTTGGATCTTCTACCCGCTCAAAACCTACACCGTAAATGTTCCCCATTCGCTCACCAATTCTCGCCTGGATTATGGCTCCATTTCGATCAGTAAGGGTATAGGCATCCAAACCTTCGGTCAGTTCAATCACTTTTCCACGAGTTCTGGTAAAGTTAGCTATGAAATCCCAGTTAAATCCATTCTTATTCTGGATCGGCTTGGCATTCAATACAATTTCAATTCCTTGATTTTGAATCTCACCCGCATTGATGATTCGAGAAGCATAGCCTGTAGCGATATCCAATTCAATTGGGATGATTTGGTTTCTGGTACGGTTGTCGAAATAGGTGAAATCCAATCCTAACCTTCCTTCATTAAAACGAATATCAGCCCCAATTTCGAAGGCAGCTGTTCGCTCTGGCTTTAGCTCTGCATTTGATAATCGATTAGATTCTGATTTTGCTTGGATTGTTCCCCAAGCTACTTGAGAGTTATAGACATTCGAAAGACTGTAAGGGTCAGTATCATTCCCCACCTCTGCATAAGCTGCACGAACTTTCATAAATGAAATAGCAGATGGTAGCGTAATCATATCCGAAATCACTGAACTAAGGGTAGCAGAAGGATAGAAATAGCTATTGTTGTCTGCAGGCAGGGTACTTGACCAGTCATTTCGACCCGTAATATCAAGGAACAAAATATTTTTGTAGCCTATCTGACCAAAACCGTAGAAGGAATTGATTCGCTTCTCAGAAGTAAATTGATTGACTTGAAGATTTACTGCAGTATTGGTAAAGTTGTAAATCCCTGGAATCAACAGTTGAGGAGCAACAGTTTGAAGGAATCGGTTTTCCTGCCTCATCGAGTTCCCTCCCAAAGCGATGCTGTAAGACCATACCGGCTTGGTAGTCTCAGAATAAGTCAACAAGAAGTCGGAGTTTTGTTCACTGAAAAATATATTATCCTCTCGGTAATTTCCCTTTGGAAATCGCTGTGTGCTAAATGCTCGCTTACGGTCTCGAAGTTCATTGTAGGAATCCAAACCAGTCCGTAACATCAAGTTCAACTTTGGAGTGAATTTGTAGTTCAACGAGATATTTCCAAAAATCCTATCCTTTTCCTGCCCATTCGTATTTTCAAAGACGTTGAAATACGGGTTATCGTGATAGTTGTAGTTATAGTTAAACTGCTGCTCTCCTTCCAGACCCGGCATCCAATAATCTCTTAGATTGGCGGTGTTGATTTGTCTTCCATACCAAATCCAGAGATACATCAGGTTTTCTGTACCGTAGGAAATATTAGGTCGATTGCCACTGTTGGTTCGCTGATAATTTACTGAGGAATTAACGGTCAATTTTTCAGTCACTTTAGTTCCTCCATGGAGCGAGATCGTATTTCTTTTCAAATCAGTATTCGGAACGATTCCTTTCTGATCCAAATTGGTCCAAGAAAGTCGAATATTAGATTTTTCATTCCCCCCTGAGATAGCCACGTTATTATTAAGTGTGACGCCAGTCTGAAAAAAGTCATCAATATTATTAGGCTGTGCTACCCAGGGTGTTGCCTGAATGGTACTTCCCGAAGGTGCATTTAAATCACCACCTCTGAATCCAGGCACCGATCTTGGAGAGTCAAATTGAGGAATCAACAAACCTGCGTCCAAGCGTGGACCCCAACTTTCATCCACTCCATCTGCTATACCTGCACCTGCTCCGTTGACGAATTCAAACTGCCCATTATTTCCTTGACCATAAACATTTTGCCATTGAGGCATCACAAGAGTATTGTCAAAAGTAGTATTGGAGTTAATTACCACTCCTAAGCCTTGTCTATTTTTACCTGATTTGGTAGTGATTAGGATTGCTCCGTTTGCCGCACGTGAACCATACAATGCCGCAGCAGCGGGACCTTTCAATACAGTCATTGAAGCCACGTCATCAGGATTGATCTCACCCGCTGAATTTCCATAATCAACTTCTTGATTTCCTGAACCAGAGGATCCTACGACACTATTTGAAATCGGAACTCCGTCCACCACAAATAGAGGTTGATTTGCATTGATATTCAAAGAGGATTCTCCTCGGATAGTCACACGCGTAGACCCTCCGATTCCACTGGAACCGTTCGTAATCTGAACTCCAGCTACTCGACCGCTCAATGAGTTAATTACATTACTTTCTCTGGCTTCTGTAAACCTACTCCCATCCACGGCCTGAACAGAATAACCGAGTGCTTTTGTCTCTCGCTCAACTCCTAGAGCTGTTACTACTACTTCAGTTAATGCTAGACCTTCACTTAGTGAAACATCAATTTGAGAGGCATTTCCAACTGTTCGCTCAATACTCTCAAAACCCACGAACGAGAAAACTAAAATCTCACCTCGATTTGCCTCAATCATATACGTCCCGTCCACGTCAGTGACGGTCCCCCGATTGGTACCTTTTACCAAGACCGTTGCGCCTGGTAAAGCTTCATTGTTTGCATCAGTTACTTTTCCAGTGAGTCTGGATTCCTGAGCAAACGAAAAATTCATGATCAGCAATAGACTGGCAGTAGCCATCCATCGCCAAATGCTCTTGTTCGCAGCCATTTTTTTGTAGATGTTTTTGATAATAATTTTGGTTAAATTTTTACCAAAACTATACATCCTAGAAGCCAATCTGATTAAATCAGAATTATCAAAAAATGAACAAATGTTTTACAGTTTTTTCTAAAAAAATTAAAATACAGTCATATAAAACTGTTTTGGCCATTTTTAAAATCAGAAGTATTTGAAATGTTTCGTGAAGTTTAAGGAAATATTAAAAAATAAAGTATATAAATACTAAACAATTAAAGTTGATACTTAGGTTTGGAAATTTTGGATTGAACGAAACTTCATCAGGTTTTCCTGGGAATCAGCCTAAAGTAAAATCAATTGATTAAATCAATTTCCTCATCAGCCAATCTGTCTGAACCTCATCTCCAAAAGGAAAGGGATGTGAACTGAATTTTTCAAATCCATTTCGCTCATAGAAACTGATCGCTCTGGGATTATGCTCCCATACTCCCAGCCAGATGTATTTCTTCTGTTTCTCCTTCGCGAAATCAATCGCTTGCTCCAAAAGCATTTTCCCAAGACCCAAGCCTATAAATTCATCTAACAGATAAAGCCTAGCGATTTCCAAACTTTCCGGATCGTGCACATCGGTTTGGGCAGGGGTGAGGTTCACTTTGGTGTAGCCGATGATTTGAGTTCCACTGACCAACTTAAAAAAGGTAGAACCTTCTTTTTGGTATTCCTCCCGAAATTGATCTAGGGTGAAAGCTTCATTTAAGTAAGCTTTTACATTTTCAGGTTTATTATTTGCGGTGAAAGCTTGGACAAAAGCCTTTTGAGCCATGTTCAATAATTCTGGCAAATCAGACACATCAGACTTTAGGATGCGATAACCCATGATTATCTGGATTTTTCAAGTTTTTTCAAAGCATCAACTATTTGGGAATTTGGAAACTCCCCCAAAATAGCCCGATAATTACCTGAAGGATCGATCACTACAAAACTTCTACAGGGATATGGGAATTTGAAAAACCTTTGCTCAAAAAGCCCTTCAGGGTCTGGAGCCCAAGTCATGATGCCTGAATATTTCTCCAAACCCGAAGGATTTTTATAAATATACAATGGACCATAACCACCTTTTTTAGCTATATTTTTGGCTAGCCATTCCTGATCTTTTTGATAAAATTTGGTATTTCCCTCTGTTAATCCGGTTGAGTTGCATTCATCTTTTCCTGGGTAGAAAATCACCACAATTGGCTTTCCTTCTTTTAGGACTTCCGACAAGCCTAATGCCTTATAGAATACTTCAGGATTATCAATCTGCCCAAAAGGCATTCGGTGAATCAGAACTTGGTCATTTTCATCAAGTCCTGGTACCCCAAAGTAGGGTCCATTCAAAATCTGCTCTTCATAGCTTTCACGAGTTATGATTCCGCCCATTTCATTTCGATATACTTTTTGGGCGAAAGAAATTTGACAGGTCAGAAATACTGAGATACTTAATAACAGAATCAGGAAATGCTTCATGATTCCAAAAGTAACAAACCGGGTTGAAATTGAATGTTCAAAAAGAGAGAAGTTGTTTTCTTTTATGATTATAGGCAATTACACCAGTAGGAAAATTTCATTTGGATTTTTGGCTGGAAGACGGATGACCGAAGACCGAAGTTTGCCAAAATTTGACTTCAACCGAGCATTTAGGCCGGTAAATCAAGTTACTGGCAAGAAAGTGGATAATCGTATTTTCTTTTACTTTAAATCAGATTAAACCCACCTTTTATTAATATTTGATCAGTTTCTGAGAGTTTCGCATTTGGTAATAATTCAATCTTTCCATCTACCATTCGGCCCGTTTCAACTTCAACTTTCTCCAATGAAAACCCAGCTTGATTTTTTTCTCGTAGTACCAATACATACATTTTTCCTTCTGATTCGATCACCGCAGTTTGTGGAACTGAAATCGCTTCCTGAGGATCTTTTTGGATTTTCCCTTCGACAAACATCCCGGGAACGAGAAGCGACTCCTTGCTTTCGTCTTTAAAGTCTGCATGAACATTAATTTGACGTGCATCATTTATGGATTGCCCAACCATAAAAACCTCCGCAATAAATATTTCTGAAGAAAGTTCCGGAACCCGAACCTCCACCGTTTGTCCCTTCTTGATTGCTGTGGCATCTTTCTCGAATATCATTAACTCGATGTGCAAATGCTCCCTACTAATTAGACGAACTGGAACATCCGTAGGCTGTACATAGGCACCGGGAACAGCATTAATCTCCGTCACAAAGCCTGCAATAGGTGAATAAATAGCAATTTTGGATCTGATCGACTCAGGCTGGAGTTGGTCTGCATTGATTCGAAGCAAGCCAAGCTGACGCTTCAAACTTTCTGCTTTTGCCCGTGTACTTTGGTAGTCTGCTTCTGCTTTTAAGTAACTCTTTTGCGAAGCAATCTGCTCATCAAAAAGAGTTTTCTGACGATCATATTCGGACTTTAAATAGTTCAATTGGCTTTTTGCTTCCAAATAATTTTGTTGGAGAAGTATAAATTCCGGGTTTTCTAAGTAGAAAAGCACTTCCCCCTTTTTTACCGATTGCCCTTCCAGCAATTCCAAGCCAGTGACATATCCACCGTAGTAGGTAGTCACATCAATCATATTTTCCACAGGAACTCTAATAGCTCCCTGAACTGTAATATCTTCAGAAAACTCACTTTTCTCTAATTTCCCCCAGGCCATGGAAGAAGAGCTAAACTGCTCGGTATTCAATTGAATCGTACCATTGTCAGCAGAAGAATCCCCTATCTCAAGTCCGGAATTATCACCGGAATTTTGACCACATGAAAAGGCAACTAATAAAGTCAATGGAGCAAGGAAATATCGAAAATAAATTGATTTAGTTTTCATTAGTTTATCAAGTAATTGATTTTCAAAATAGTAAGTTGATAATCGTATCTGCTTTGCAAATACTGAAGTGTGATATTTCTGGAGTTTTCCAGTAATTGTGCATATTGAAGAAAGTCGATTTCGCCCTCTTTATAGGATCGTTGTGCTTGGTCAATCAATTGCTCAGAAAGTACTTTACCCTCAGACTCATAGTAGTCTATCACTTGAATCTGCTGCTTCAATTGAGTCTGAAGCTGGCTGGATTTGCTAATCAGCTGATTTTGATAATTTTCAGATTCTATAGCTACCCGCTGTTGTTGAAATCGAGAAGAATTGATTTCTGACTTTTGGGAACCAAAAAACAAAGGGATGGAAAGGCCTGTTTGGAAACCTGGATAAACTGCCGCGTTAGGACCTGGATTGGTACCACGGAATAAATCCACCGAAATATCGGGTAACAATTTTCGCTTCTCCACCTGAAGCTGATGCGCCGCTTGGATTCGTACCCCCTCATATAATAGAATTCCAGGATGGGAATCCCATTGCTCTAAAGTCACTAATTCGAGTTTGGTAGGAGTTTGACTCACTTGCAATTCTCCGTCCCAGTTCAATTGCAATTTGAGTTGATCCAGTGCGATTCTATAATTTTGGTCAGCTTCGGATTTTTTGAGTTTGATTTCCTGCAGTTTACCAGCGGCAGTTAATTTTTCGAGGTAATTAGTTTCTCCTGTTTCAAACCTTCTGGTAGCAGCATTTGAAAAAACTGCATAAAGACTGTCCAAAAAGTCATAATGATTAATCAAATTTTTGAAATGCTGCGCAGTTAAAAAAGCGCTACTCACTTCACCTCTGATTCGCATTTTCTCGAGCTCCGTTTGCTGCTGGCTGATTTGTGCTTGATCTTGAAGCACCTTTTTCTGGGCAGCATACAGCGAAGGAAAAGCAAACCGCTGATTCACTCCCCACACACGGTTATAGACACCATTCTCAGCAATGTCATTTTTGTCAAAACCATAATACACTGTAGTCTTATCGACATTCCATCCTGCTCCTTCTCTTGCCAAAGCCGATTCAGCCGCTTTTTGAGCAGATTGAATTCTAAGGTTACGACTTTCTGCGAGTTCTAGAGCTGCTTCCAAAGTCAGTGGTTCTGTTACTTCTTGAGCCATAGCTGGCACACCGATCATGAGAAGGATAATGGTCGCAATCACTTTTGGATTCAAACCACTCTTTCCCTTTTTTTCTTTGAAAAGCACATACAATACCGGTAAAACGAACAGTGTTAAAAATGTAGCTGTGAATAATCCACCGACCACGACTGTAGCCAAAGGCCGTTGTACCTCTGCTCCTGCTGAGGAGGAAATTGCCATTGGGAGAAATCCCAAAGCCGCTGCGGAGGCAGTCAGTAAAACTGGACGTAGTCTCTCTTTAGCTCCAATAAATACAAGATCCTTAAGATTAGTAAACTTCGATTCCATGGATTTAAAATGTTCGATCAGTACAATACCATTCAACACCGCGATTCCAAACAAAGCTATAAACCCTACTCCTGCGGAGATACTAAAAGGCATATCCCGAGCCCAGAGCAAAAACACACCTCCAATGGCAGAAAGAGGAATCGCTGAATAAATCATAATAGCATCTTTTGCTGAAGAAAATGCAAAATACAAAAGCACAAATATCAAGAACAAAGCGATTGGTACAGCTATCATTAAGCGACTTCTCGCTTGCTGCAAGTTTTCAAATTGTCCTCCGTAAGAAACACGATAGCCCTCAGGAATATCAATTTCATTAGCCACAATAGCCTGAATATCATCCACGACTGATTGTAAGTCTCTGTTTCGGACATTTACACCGACCACTATTCTACGTTGTGTGTTATCTCGCGAGATTTTTGCAGGTCCTTTGGTGTAAGAGATTTTTGCCAATTCAGATAGTGGAATAGATCCTCCAGTCGGCAATTGAACCGCCACGTTTTCAAGATTAGAGATATCCTGTCTAAATTCTTTCTCAAATCTAACGACCAGATCAAATTGTCTTTCGCCTTCGAAAACTCTTCCGGCAGTTTGCCCGGCAAAACCCATTGTAACGATTTGATTGAGTTCTTCAATATTTAATCCAAAGCGTGCAATTTTTGCTCGGTCATATTCGATTCTCATCTGAGGCAAACCGTCAACCTTCTCCACAATGATATCTGCAGCACCTTCTACTCCTTGAATAGCAGATTCTATTTTCTCTGCTGTTTGCAGCAAAACATCCAAATCTTCTCCAAAAACTTTGATCGCTAAATCTGCACGGACTCCGGTGATCAATTCATTGAAACGCATTTCGATCGGCTGGGTAAATTCGAATTCCAATCCTGGAATAACTTCCAAAGCTTTTTTGAATGCTTCTGCTAATTCATCTTTGGTCTCCACAGTGGTCCACTCCGAAGGTGGATGCAAAGTCACGATCACATCTGTCTCTTCCATGGACATAGGATCAGTCGGGATCTCTGCTGCACCAATTCGAGTTACGATCTGATTTACTTCAGGGAATTGCTTGAGTACATTCTCAATACGTGTCATCGTTTCAACCGTATTGGTCAGTGTAGTTCCAGTCTTCAAAACCGGCTGGATTACGAAATCACCTTCATCTAGTGTAGGAACAAACTCAGATCCCATTCTGGAAAAGACAAAAATCGTGATTACCAGCAAACCAAAGGCTCCTGCTAAAACAGCTTTTGTATGATCTAGTGCCCATTTGATAGCTGGCTCATAGACACGATTGATCGAATTAATAATCCTGGTAGAAATATTTTTAGGACCAGGAGGAGTTGTCTTCAGAAACATAGAAGAAACAACCGGAACATAGGTCAAACCTAAAATCATGGCTCCCACGAGCGCAAAGCTGAATACTTCAGCCATTGGTCGGAACATCTTGCCCTCCACACCAGTCAGGGAGAGAATAGGAATAAAGACGATAATAATGATGATCTGCCCAAAAATTGCTGAATGCATCATTTTGGAAGCACCCTGAAGGGAGACTTCATCTTTTTTCACCCGAAGTTCCTCTGGGGAAAGCTGAACAGAACTCTCTCCGATTTTAGTAAATCGGAATGCAATGTATTCTACGATAATTACTGCACCATCAATAATAATCCCAAAGTCAATCGCTCCCAAACTCATCAAGTTGGCATCGACTCCAAAGATGTACATCATCGAAATGGCAAAAAGCAAACTCAAAGGAATCACAGAGGCAACTACCAAACCGGATCGAATATTTCCCAAAAGTAAAACGACTACAAAAATCACAATCAAACAACCCAATATCAGGTTTTCGGCGATTGTGAAGGTCGTTCGTCCAATCAACGCTGAACGGTCCAAAAACCCATTTATAACTACTCCCTCAGGCAAAGATGATTCGATCTGAACCAGTCTTTCTTTTACCCGATCAATGGTTGCTTTGGATCCAGCCCCTTTGAGCATCATGACTTGACCGAGTACTTTTTCGCCCTCGCCATTCGCAGTAACTGCCCCAAAACGATTGGCATGTCCAAAATCGACTTTTGCAATGTCTTTGATATAAAGTGGCGTTCCTTCCCGAACCTCAAGTACTATGTTCCCAATATCTTCCAAACTTTTCACCAAGCCCTCGCCTCGGATAAAAAAGCTTTCATTGGTCTTTTCAATATAGCTACCCCCAGCAATAGAATTATTTTTGCTCAATGCATCATAGACCTGAGTCAGACTAATGCCCATCGCTTTCAATCGCTCTGGATTGATCGCTACTTCATATTGCTTGAGAAATCCTCCCCAGGTATTTACTTCTACGACTCCCACGATACCAGAAAGTTGACGGCGAACTACCCAATCTTGGATTGTTCGTAAATCAGTGATCGAATATCTGTCTTCGTAGCCAGGCTTCACATCAATCACATATTGATAGATCTCCCCCAAACCTGTAGAAATTGGCCCCATAAAAGGCTGACCAAAACCATCCGGGATCTGATCCTGCGCGATTTTGATTCGTTCGGCAATTAACTGTCGAGGTAAATACGTGCCTAAATCATCTTCAAAAACAATCGTCACGACTGACAAGCCGAATTTAGAAACGGAACGAATCTCTTTTACTCCTGGTAGATTGGCCATCTCCAGCTCTACTGGATAGGTCAGGTATTTTTCTACATCTTCGGTAGCGAGATTTCGAGAGGTGGTGATGACTTGTACTTGATTATTGGTCACGTCAGGAACGGCACCAATTGAGAGACGCGATAAAGCGTAAATCCCAAACCCTATCCATCCTGCAATCAGCAGGAAAATAATAAGCTTGTTTGAAATACTCCAATTAATAATTTTATCTAGCATAGCTATAATCTTTATACTACAAAAATGACTATAAACTACAGTAGATATCCTAAGGGGATCCTTAAAGTTCGCTTAAATCTTCTCTTGAAAAGTCAATCTAAAAATAGAACCTGAGCCTTTTTGACTTTGCACATCTATTGAAATGTCTGACTCCAAAGCGAGTTTTTTTACAATAGCTAGTCCCAAACCAGTTCCTGGAACAGGTTTTTCCAAAAGCTGAGTTTCTCTGAAAAATGGATCAAAAATCCGATCTAAGGAATCTTCTTCAATACCTACTCCTTGATCCTCTACAGTAATAAATGGTGCACCCTGATGAATTCCTGCCCGAATAGAAATCGAAGAGTCATGATCGGAATATTTCAGCGAATTTTGAAGCAGATTATTCAAGATCATATGAAGAGACTTCGTATTCACCTCAATCACCAGAGGTAGAGTAAGGTTGGTTTCGAAATCAATTTTTCTCGCATAATCTAGAGACATTTTCTGAGCGAAGTTGCGTCCAAATTCAAGCAAATCGATTGACAAATAATCAGAGTTCGAAAATTTACCAACACGGGCTAAAGCCAAAAGCTGCTCAATCATCTCACTCATTCGATCAATACTTTGTAAAGCGGTCTGAATTTTTGATTCGTATTCTTCTGTGGCACGAGGCTTACGGATCAGGACTTCCAATGTCCCCCGAAGAACAGCTAACGGAGTTCTAAGCTCATGGGAAGCATCAGAGGTAAATTGCTTTTCGCGATTTAGTGATTGTTCCAGTCTGGAAAGTAATGAGTTGATCGATCGAGCCAACTGACCTATTTCATCATTTTGCTCGGTAAGTGGTACCCGTTCATTCAGATTTTTCTGATTAATCTGATTGGTAGTATCTGTGATGATTTGGATTGGTGCAATACTTTTTCCAACCATAAATCTCATCATTAAAAAAAGTGAGATCAAAATGACAGGATAAAGGACTACAAGAATCTTAAGGAGATTATAAAGTAAATGTCGCGAATCCTCAAAGGAAGTTGCCACAAGCATATACCCTTCAATTTTACCCTCATGTCTCAAGGGAATCTGTATCTGCCGAACCTCTTCATCTCCTATCTCTAGGGTCAATGCATCATCTCTTGAAGCTCGATCGGGTAAAAAAGTCAAATGATTTCCTCGAAGATTTGGAGAGCGGTCCATAGTATTTCCCTTAAGATCAACGATTTCAATAAAAATCGGATTGAGCTGAATTTGAGAATGTTCCGCTTCTTCCCATTCATTTTTATTTAAAAAAATCAATTCTCCGTTCACAAGAGAGATTTCTCTCAAATGATCTTGAGCCTCAGCTAAAAGGGCTTTATCACTATTTTCAATAACTGAATAATTAACCACTAAATAGATAATCGCAAAAACAACCAAGATGATCATCGCAGTCATCTTGGTTAGCCTCCTAGCTATTCGTTCACGATAGGAATTTCTTTTCTTCATTATTCTTTAGCCATATAACCTACTCCGCGAATAGTCTGTATATATCCTTCTTCCTCATGAAGATCCAGTTTTTTCCGAAGCGAATTAATAAAAACATCGATCACTCCCGTATTATACTCGAAATGTATATCCCATACCTTTTCGATAATTAATGTTCTTCGGCATACCTTATTCTTGTTTCTGACCAAATATTCCAGAAGAGCAAATTCCTTCTGTGTAAGAGGAATCTCAACATTGTCTTTCAATACTTGATGTCTTTCAGGAAAAATGGAAATCGTACCTAAAGTGAAGAATTCCGGTTCACCGACTTTTGCCCGAAGTTGTACGCGTACGCGCTCTAGTAATTCTTCGAAATGAAAGGGTTTTTTGATGTAATCATTTGCCCCTGCCTGCAAGCCAAAGACGGTTTCGTCAGTCGTGTCCTTAGCGGTGAGAAAGATGATTGGAGTATCCTTATGTTCTTTTCGGAAAGCTCGACAAAGATCAATCCCGCTCAATCCTGGAAGCATCCAATCTAGAAGCAAAAGATCATAATTACCCGAAAGGGCCAAATCCAAGCCTATCTTCCCATTATCCGCAACGTCCACGGCATAGGATTCTTCCTCAAGTCCTTGCTTTAAAAAACCGGAAATCCCTGGTTCATCCTCTACTACTAGAATTCTCATTTGCTATTTTTTAGGTTCTATCCGATGAATTTTCCAACCGTCGATTTCAACTTGAAGCTTCCAACTGAAGTCAGTAGGAAGATCAGGAAGTTTTTTACTTGATTTTGAAATCCAAAACCCTTTTTGATTGACAGCTTGATTGATCCAATCCGGATCAGTTTTTAAATTAATCAAAGTTTCTTTCCAACTCTCATCTTTTTGAAATTGAGTTTCCCGATTGAGGCTTTCATCTCCATCGTAAATGGAAACAATAGGCAGTTCGCTCTGAAAAGAAATTGAAGGAAGTCGCTTGTCATAGATGAATATTTCATCATCAGGAATATGATTTTCAGATATCCACGCAGCGACTCTTCGGGTATCATTGACGACAGCTGGATTGGCACTGAAAAAATACGATGCCATCAAACCGACTCCCATTGTAAATACCCATGCATTGATCAAAACACGATCTTTTCGTTGAATTCCTGAAATCAAAAGCCCTACTAATGTTCCTATTAAAATGAACCAGATATAATAAAATTTATACCCTAAAGTAATCCTCGGATCAATCTTAGGAGAAATGATAAGGCCTATCAACACCAGACCAAAGAAAATGAATTGGGTGATTTCCCACTTTTTCTGGGCTCGATCCGAAAGTTGATCCCAGGCTAATATTGAACCGAAAGCTAATCCCGAATACACGGGAAGTATATATAGAACCAATTTAGACTGACTGATGGAGAAAAAAAGAACCGGAATGACCACCCATACCCAAAAGAGGGCAAGTTGTGTTGACTTATTTTTTGCCACCCAAACAGACTTCTGAAGCAAAATCAAAAACCATGGAAAAGCAGTAACAATAAGGACTACCGGATAAAACCAAAAAGGCTGACCTCGTGAAAAAGTATCAGTGGCAAATCGCTGAATCGTATGCTTAAAAAGAAAATAATCCAGAAATCTGGCATCTTCAATATAGAGCCCAACAAACCAAAACAGTCCAATCCCAAGCATTAATACCAGCCCCAACAGCGTAGGCCAATTGAATTTTGGCCAAGCTCTTTTTTGATAAGCTTGATAAACCTTAAGTACTATCGGCACAATCCACACCACAGGACCCTTGGTCAGAAATCCCAAACCTAAAAAAACAAAAGAGGCGATTAGTGAAATGGGTTTTTTGGATTTTTGATGGGAAAACCAAAAAAATATCGCTACCAATATGAAGGTGGCTAAATATGTATCAGTGGTCAAAGCTCTACTTCCGATGATTACCACCGAGAATGAACTGTAAAGCATAGCTGCCAAAAAGGCTTTTTTTGAATCTTGAAAAAGCAAAAGGCCAAGTCTATAAACCAAAAAAATCTGGAACAGAACTGCGATTTGCAAGAAAAACCGGGCAGAGAAAGGCGAAACGCCAAAGAGTTTATAAGCTACCGCAGTAATCCAATAGGTCATTGGGGGCTTGTGATAATGATAAATCCCCATCAATTGCGGATGAATCCAATCTCCTGACTCCAGCATTTCTTTGCCAATTTCTGCATACCGTGCCTCGCTTGATTCCGTTACAGACCAAGATTGGATATTGAAAAAGAGTACAAAAGCGGTAAATCCAATTAGTACTGGCAATCGATAGGATTTAATCTGATCAAGAAATGCGGAGGGAATGGAAAATTTTAGATTCTTTTCGATACTGATATTACGAGCATAAACCAAGACCCCGAATGCCTGACCGATAAATAGAACAGCATCTTTTCGAAAGATCGCATAAGAAGCAATTATTACAGCTCCAACAATGCTGATATACCAGAAACTGATAGGGAAATGAGACTCTTTTTTTTGCTCTGCGAAATACCACTGCGCAAAAAACCGACCTGTAAATAGCACTTGACCGATGCTACCCCAAGTCAGGAGTAAAGTGCCAATTTCAGGGTTAGAAAATAAAGAAGGAAAGGAGAAGTCCCCTGAAAAAAGAAATCCGAAAAAGACAAAAGGCATTATCAGAATTAGGACCCTACTCCATTTCGGAAACTTATCCCAAGCATTCTGAAGTTGAAGATTACGTATGTAAATAAAGTATCCAAAAACCTGCCCTCCAACAATCACAATATCATGGCGAAATGTCCCATATACCATCAACAGGAAAGAGGCAAGAATACTTAGCTGCCAAAAGATCAAAGGCGAAAGCACTTTCCCTGCTTTTTCGGAGCGAATCAATTGAATAATAAAACGAGCAGAAAATAGCCCCTGAGCTAAAAATCCAAGTGAAAGTAATCCAATGCCATTCATAGAATCTGATTTTTAGACATTCTATCTGAACTTTGGATCTTGTAATTAATCTTACGCTTCATCATCCATCTGACTCCAAATGTATCCACAAGCGGTCCAATCGATCTATTAAGGAAATTGAATTTACTTTTGCCACTTTCTCTAGGATAGTGGGCGATTGGAATCTCCTTGACTTTACCTCCTTGCATCAGCACCAATGCGGGAATGAATCGGTGTACTCCGGAAAAATAAGGTAAAGCAAGAGCATACTCTCGCTTGATGATTTTAAGCGGACAGCCAGAGTCTTTTACTCCATCATGAAGCATTGAGTCCCGAAACCAATTCGCAAATCGTGAAGTAATTTTCTTTACAGGAGAATCCTTTCTGCCCACGCGAGCACCGAGGACCAAGTCAAAAGAACTCAAGAAGGGTTCGAATTTGAGGAAATCAATCGGTTTCGTCTGAAGATCCGCGTCAATATAGCCTAACCAATCACTTTCTGCATACTTAAATCCAGCTAGAATCGCCGCGCTTAATCCCCTATTTCGATCAAAGGAAATGAAATCTCGAGTTTGCAAGACATAGTTTTTTAATCTTAAGCAAACTCCCATCTGTAGAGCCATCATCTACAAGAAGTACTTGAGGGTTTAAAGAGGACTTTTCGAAATAGATCTGGAACTCACTTTCCAATATATCTATCCCAGCTTCTTCATTGTAAATCGGAACTATTATAGTCAGTTCTTTCATCTAAGTTTTAAAAAGATAAAATTACAGTTTCGGGATTCACAATTTACTTAAGTGTTCCTTAAGATTATCTTAAGATCCTTTTTTAAATACTGAGGAAACCACCCCTACCATGCTATCTGCTGTTCCATAATATAACAACCAAGTTCCTTCGAAATAAACCAATCCTTCCAAAAATGTGGTTCCCTCTGGGTATTGGCCTGACTTCTCAAAAGGTAAAGTAGGTTGGATGAAAGGCTCTTGCACTCGGTCTAAAAGTTTCCAAGGCTCTGTGGCAGAAAAAAGTGCCTGACCACCTGAATAAACTCGATTTCCTAGATTCTTAACTCCGACTTGCTGGGAATTTCCGGCATTATAAAGGACCACAATTCCATCTTCTGTTAGCACTGGAGGAGGCCCAGCCTCCACCAACCAAGAATCAAAATAACCAGGTCGAGGACTTAGGACGGGCACCCGATTGCCTTCGTGGTTCTCCACAGGTTGCCAGTGAATTAAATCTTCTGAGGTAGCTAGCCAAACATGAGGTACACCATAATACATCCAATATTTCCCATCGATTTTAGCTGCTGTCAGCTTTCCGTCTTTCAATTCCGTAACGATGGCACCAGATTTTGATTCCGTATTGTGGTATTTCCCATCCTTCCAATCTTTGAAAATCGGCCCATGCTTCTCCCAGTTTCGTAGATCCTTCGAAGTGGCAACAGCTAGTCTTGGTACATCCCGGTTCCATTGTGTATAGGTCAATACATAAAGTCCTTCCTTCGTCTCTACGATTCGAGGGTCCTCGGTACCTCCCGTCCATTCAAATTCTTTCTGATTATCATCTTTTGGAAAAAATATGGGTTCCGTCTCGCGAACGAAAGAAAAACCATCAGCTGAAATGGCCATACCTAATCTGGAAGTATGACCACCAATCTCTTTTTCACCGAGTTTTTCTTCGGCCCGATAAAGGACATGTACCTTTCCATCTTTTACGATAGCAGCAGGATTGAACGTAGCCATCGACTCCCAAGCGACAGTTCTACCAGTCATCGGGTCTTCAAAATTGGTTGTATTCTGTGGAGTGATTATTGGTTTCGCAGATTCAGGCCTAAGAAAAGGGCCTAGCATCCAGGACTTTTCTTGGGCTTGAGTTGAAAAAAAAGAAAGAAAAATCAGGATTAAAGAAATCAACTTCTTCATTATTGAGCAGTTTTTTTGAATCGGAAGATAGGTTTTTGGTTGGTAAAAAATATGCATTACCAATAAATAAGGAGATGCATTTGGTCAAACATAGAAAATTTACCCAATGGTAGCTTTTGAGACGTTAATAATAAATTTTATGATTATCCGCTTTCTTACTAGTAGCTTAATTTAAAGGCATAAAAGTCCAATTGATCTAAGCTTTGGCAAACTTCGGTCTTCAGTCATCTGTCTTCCAGCCCAAAAATCAAATGAAATTACCATACTGCTGTAATTGCGGATATAGATAATAAATCTTACGCCATTTCGACTTGTCTTGACTGCTTTGGCTTTCTGTAAAAAGATTTCTTTTTCCGCTTATTCCACCAGATCAGGGTACCTGTGATTGGTAATGAGGTAGCTACTGCACAAGCTAAAAACCAGAGAAACTTAGAGAATTGCCCGAAAATCTCTCCAGTATGAAGTGCTTTTACAGACCTACCAATCTGTTGACGAAAGCTTAAATCTGAAAAAAGTTTCACCTCCAAAATCTCTAAATTCTCTGGAGACATATGCAACTCGTCGGATCCAGTCCCTGCAAAAAAACCTGATTTATATTTACGGACAGAAATTACCTCTGATTCAGATGCCGGAAGGGATATCCGCAAGGAACCTTCAAAATCAAAGGTTTGATCCGTTTTGGCCAAAATATCGTCCAGTGTAATGTCCTGATTTTTGATGAAAATTGGCAGAGCGACATTTTTTTCAGCCTCTTTTTGCTTAGGAGACACAAACGTATCAAAGGTCTTTTGATAACCTTCACGATACCAGGTAAAAGACCAAAAAGGTCCAGTCGCAGCCATGATGAATAAGAAAATCAGCGAATAAAAAGCAAGAGTGTTATGTAAATCGTGATTGGTTCGCTTCCAATTTCCTGACCATTTGATTTTGAGACCTTGCTTCCAGTTTTTGACCTTGTTAGGAACCCAGATCACAATTCCCGTAATCACCCCGATAAGAAACAGTAGCGTCGCAATCCCATTAATTAATCTACCCAAATCGCGATTCCCCATACTTTCTAGTATGGGTTCCTCCACCCGATCCAGCAACAACCAGCGGTGAAGGCTAAACATATAGCCCATAAACTCAGCTGTGGAAGTTTTATCCGAACTGTTTCCAATTATTTCCCCTGAGTATGGATTCACAAAAAACGTATTCCCTCTCCCCTCCTCGGTTTCCTTTTTCAAAGTGAACTGAACACTGCGATCAGTTTCCTCATTCCAGTTTACAGCTATAACTTTTGACTCTTGGGATTTTTCCAAAATAATTTTTAAGCGCTCAGGACTCTTTCTCTCCCCTGCCTCTTCTACAAAATAAAGCTCAGAATCAAAAAACTCTCGAATCTCTGTATTGTAAACGTAAATCGTTCCGCTAAAACAGACTGCGATAACAATCAGTCCACAACTTAATCCTGCGTAAAGATGAATTTTATTAAAAAGTTTTCGGATGATTTTCCAAGCAGAAGATGAGTTAGATCTCATGTGTTTCGGGTTGAGTTTTGACAATCGGAATACCCGACAAAAATAAAAACAATTTTATTTATTTAGATTAATTCTAAAGATTATTTTTCTTTAGACTGAATATAATTAATAGTATAAAGTTTCAATTAAGTATAGCAGCAATTACACCATTGTGGCGATTTCCTCTAGTTGTTGGACTGGATGAACGAAGACCAAAGTTTAGCAAAACTGAACTTCAATCGGACTATTAAGTCGTTAAATGATGCTGCTAATAAGGAAGTGGATAATCAAAATTTCTATTTTCTACAGGATTCAATAGAAAATGAATATCTAAGCTCAAAAAAAGATTGTTTATTAACTTGCATGCAAACTAAGTAGCCCCATGAAAACAGTCTTAAGATCTTTTACCCTTGCCTTTTTGCTTTTAATTCAATTTGCCTGTGCTGAGAAGGAAAATGTCTCGGTTTCGGAAAGCAAGAAAGAACTAAATCCAGATTTTAAAAAAGTACTTGAAGCACATGGGGATTGGCAAAAATGGATGGATGCCAAGGCGATGAGTTACGCTATGGTTCATGAAACTAACCTTACCCAAGAAAGTCACTTTATTAATCTTAATAGCCGAAAGACAAGAATCTCCACCCAGTTTTTCGATTTGGGATTTGATGGTGAAAAAACATGGATCAGCCCTAGTCGAGACGCCTATTCTGGGAAGTCCTTAAAGTTCTATCACAACCTCTATTTCTATTTTTACTCCATTCCCTTCGTATTTACTGACCCTGGGGTGACTGTGGAGAAGGTTTCCGATAAAAGTCTGAATGGTCAGTTTTATACCACTTTGCGTGCAAGTTTTGACAACAATGTCGGAGACAGCCCCGATGACGAATATTTCATGCTGATTAATCCTGAAACCAATCGTCTGGAATATTTACTCTATACCGTGACTTATTATGGAGAAAGCAACCCTAGCTTGAATGCACTGAAGTATGAGGATTACCGGGATAATAATGGAATCTATTTCCCGAGAATCCTTACTGGCTACAAGTTTGAAAATGATTCTACCAAGGAGCTTAGGTACAATTTAAGCTTTGGAGACTTATTGCTTTTACCTGATGAGTTTGATGCTTCAATCTTCGAAAAGCCAAAGACAGGAGTCTACAGCGACTGATTTTTGACTTGCTCAATTTGAACGAGCGCCTCTAATTTTGAATTGGATTCGCCTCCATATTTTCCTTGTACAGGTAACGTCAATTGCGGATTAGGGTGGAAAGCAAGAGGAACATACAATTCATTAGTAAGTAAACCCAAACTAGGATCCAATCCAATCCAGCCTGCGCCGGGAAGGTATGTTTCCATCCAAGCATGGAGTTCGTGACCTTCGTCAAGCTCTGGATTGTATGCATATCCGCTGACAAATCTGCTTGCCAAACCGAGCACTCCAAGCATATTCATCTCCATCCAGGCAAGATCTCTACAAGATCCTTTGCCTTGCGAAAAAGTGAATTCAGGAGACCAAATATCTTCTTCCTCTCGAATCAAATGCTTCCAATCCTGATGGATCTGAGCGGTGATTTTGACTAAGAAATCCAATAAATCTACAGACTGATTAAATGTGTTTAGTACGGAAGGAGCAAGTTGAGAATCTGAATTTCGGTGAATAAATGGATGGACTAGCGATTGAATTGGTAAAGGATACTCGAAGCCACCAGCTTTTTCCCTGTCAAAAGATTTTAAAAATTGCGGCTCAATAATAAAAGCAAAAGGGTTGAATTTATGACATTCAATCAGTGCTTCACTTTTTACTTCCAGACTTTTTGTTTCCCCTTCAAACCAAGCTTGTAAATAGGAATTGCCTATAAAATCTCGCCTCATGGATTTTCCCTTTGGCAATGGATCAATCAATAGATCACATTTTAAAACTGTCTGAAAATCCTGAGTTTGGGGAATTAAAAAAAAATCATGGATCCCAAGGGTCACGGGATTTTCATAATAATATTTACTTAGATGCTTGATTTTTAGATACATTCCTAGTTTTAGTCTTGAGAAACAGGTTTGAAATCGCCTTCAAACGCTTTATCTAAAATGGAAGCCGGAAGTTCTTCAATGGCGTTCTTAAGCCGCTCGTTCCAGAAAGTGGAAATATGCTCCAATTCCTTTTGCTCGAATCGCTGCTCTTTCGCCATAAACGTATTGTTGGGGAGAACAACCATATCAATGGGGAAATCCACATCATTTGCAGAAATCCGCGTAGCATCAAATGCCAAAAAGGCGCATTTCAAAGCATAATCCAGGGAGTCTTCATAGGAAAGTGATCGTTTTAAAACAGGATTTCCAAATCCAGTATTCCCTATGATCACAAAAGGAGTTCCTCTTCGGATCTCTATCCAATTTCCCTGAGGGTAGAGTAAATAAAGCTTTGGTTCTGAATCTTCTTCCAGTTGGCCACCAATAATCGAATACACATTGAAATTCAGCCCGGCTTCTTCCAAATATTCCCGATCCTCTTTAGCGACTGCCCTTACTTGATTTCCAAACTCATTTACCGCATGGTAGAGCTTTGTGAATGAATCATCTTTATTTTCGATGACTTCTGAAAAATAAGTGATGGCTTTGTCTCGTACCGATCGCAATCCTGAAGTCATAATAAAGAAGGAGTGTTTTTCACGGTTGACGGTATATACTTTTTTAGATGAGGTGGTTTCGCTTCCTGTGGTGATTCTCGTATCTGATAATCCCACAATACCATCCTTCGTTTTAATGCCTAGGCAAAATGTCATTCTTGAACCGTTGTTTGTTTGGTAAAGTTATCTCTAATCGTGAAGAAATTACCATCAATCTGATTAGAGATTGAGTTGATTTTAATTTGAAGATTATCAAGGTATTCATGCAGTCCAAAGGCAATTATTTCCTTGACATCCGCAAACTCCAGTTTGGATCGGAGCTCCCCAATAGCTTTCTCGGCAGAGTTCTTATACCCACCGCCTTGATTTCCAGAGATCTTATGAAGGCAGCTTTCTGCCTCTCTGATGCAATAGTAAATCGACCTTGGAAAATATTTATCCAATACCAGGAATTCCACTACGCTAGCCGGCGCAATATTTCCATATGCTCTTCGATAAGTATTGAAAGCCGTAACAGATTTCAGCAATGCCATCCAGTGAAGAAAGTCCAAGGGAGTACCAACTTCTTCTTCAGAAGGTAAAAGGATATGATATTTCACATCTAAGATTCTAGAAGTCTTATCCGCCCGCTCCAAAAATTGACCAAGTTGGCGAAAATACCAACCTTCTGTCCTAGCCAAACTGCTGTCAGCAATACCATAAAGCAAGAGAATTTGGTTCTTCACTTTCTCAAAGAAAGCTCTAGGATCTTCCTTCTTCCAGATTTTCTTTTCGCAGCCCTCTTGCATCATATAGTACAGCTCATTGGATTTTTCCCAAGTTTCTTTACTTAGATTCTCTCGAATGATCCTTGCATTTTCCCTTGCACTTTTGACAGCGGACATCATGGAATTTGGATTCCTTTCATCAAAGGCAAGAAAAAACAATACGTTTTTGCTATCAAAACCCTCATTAAATTTATTATACAAATCCAAATCACCTGTGGCCGCCACAAGTGGCATCCATTGTTCTTTCATATCAATAGGAAGGTCCTGCATCAAATTAAAATTCACATCAATGAATCTTGCATAATTCTCAGCCCTCTCTAGGTATCTACCTAGCCAATAAATATGGTTTGCTACTCTACTCAGCATAATTTTTTTGATTAATTAATATAAAACCCATGTATCCTTACTTCCACCACCTTGAGAGCTGTTTACTACCAAAGAGCCTTTTTTCAAAGCGACTCGAGTCAAGGCTCCAGGGATTACTTCGATTTCTTTACCATAAAGGATATATGGTCTTAAATCTACATGTCGCCCTTCAATTCCATCTTCAGTCAATGTGGGAACTGTCGAAAGCGAAAGTGTGGGCTGCGCAATGTAATTGGTTGGGTTATTCTTGATCAGTTCTCTGAACTTTTCATGTTCCTCTTCGGTGGCCTTTGGCCCGATTAGCATTCCGTAGCCACCCGCGGCATTTGTCTCTTTAACTACCAATTCATGAATATTCTCCAGAACATAATTTCTGTCATTTTCTTCCCGACAGAGATAAGTAGGCACATTATTCAGAATAGGTTCTTCATTTAAGTAGTATTTGATGATCTTCGGGACGTAAGCATATACTGCTTTATCATCTGCCACTCCAGTTCCAGGAGCATTAGCCAAGGCGATATTTCCTGCTTTATACGCTTCAAATAGCCCAGGCACACCGAGCATGGAATCTGGATTAAAAGCCAAAGGATCCAAAAAAGTATCATCAATCCGACGATATAAAACGTCGATTTGCTGCAATCCTTGGGTGGTTTGCATATATACTATTTTGTTCTCCACGATCAGATCTACCCCAGAAACTAATTCTACACCCATTTGCAAAGCTAGATAAGAGTGCTCGTAATAGGCCGAGTTGTAAATCCCTGGAGTCAACACTCCTACCACAGGTTTTGCCTTATTAGACAGGTTCTGGAGCATCTGCAATAACTTTGCAGGATAGTCAGACACTGGCATCACGCCACGTTTGTAAAAAAGCTTAGGATAGGCTCGCTTGATAATCTCCCGACTTTCCAGCATATATGACACTCCCGAAGGACATCTGAGATTATCCTCCAAGATGTAATATTCACCATCCTTGCTTTTGACTAAATCGGTTCCTGTGATATGACACCAAATCCCTTTTGGAGGAGTCAGCCCCACACAAGGTTCGAGGTAATCCTTACTATTCAGAATCAGTTCACTGGGAATTATTCCATCATTTAGAATTCGACGCTCATTGTAAATATCCTGAAGAAACATATTCAAAGCATTGGTTCGCTGCTTCAATCCTGCTTCGATTTTTTTCCATTCTTCATTTGGAATTATGCGAGGGATGATGTCTAAATGAAGGATTTTTTCCAATCCCTGATTATCATGATACACATTAAAAGTCATTCCCATCGAGCGCTGCGTTTGATTTGCCGCAAACTGCAAATGATGCATTTTCTTTGCTGTGTTTTTCTTCAAGGTCTCGCAAAACTCCAAATAATGTGCTCTAGTCTCCCCTTCGGGAGTAAACATTTCGTCGTAATGTTCTCCTGATTTATATCCTTCTGTTTTCATATGATTATAATTTGATTTTTATAGGCCATATGGAATCTCGCAGCACTTAATCATCCCAGCGTGTGGCTTTTGAGTCATGCTCGATTTCATGTTTTTATAAAAATTTTGAACCTCTATAAGGTAATTGAATTTACTGGAATTCAAAAGATCAATAAATAATTAGTAATAATTCAAAAAAAACCTCAATCCATTTCGTTTAAATTAAAAATACGAGATATATATGATCGTACTTTAAATTTTTAAAATTTCGGTTCTACCTTTAAGTAATGGTAAAGCGACTTTTGAAAATACAGGATTCCAATTGGGTGAAGAAAATCACGGTTTGGCGACAGATTAAGGATTTTATTTTTATCTCCATGGGTGTATTTATGGCCAGCATTGGTCTGAAAGGATTTTTGCTTCCAAATGGATTCTTTGATGGTGGAGCAATGGGGATTTCGCTTTTACTCGAACTCCTCACTCCGATGAATCTTTCAGTCTTGATCATTTTAGTCAATCTGCCCTTTATCCTTCTGGGTGCTCGCCAAATCTCACTTCCCTTTGCGATCAAGAGTACGCTTGCCATTTTTGGACTGGCACTATTGGTTCACCTTATTGAATTCCCTACCATCACCGCTGATAAGCTTTTAATAGCTGTTTTTGGAGGATTTTTCTTGGGAAGCGGGATTGGATTTGCAATCCGAGGAGGTGCCGTAATCGATGGTACAGAGGTTTTGGCAATTTCTGTCAGTAGGACTTCCAGCTTGACCGTAGGTGATTTTATCACCGTATTTAATGTTTTCCTATTTATTGTTGCCGCATTCTTTGTGAATCTGGAAACGGCAATGTATTCCCTCCTCACCTATTTCTCTGCTTCGAAAACGGTCGATTTCATCATCAACGGGGTGGAAGAATACCTTGGTGTTATGATCATGTCTCAATATGCCGAAGAAATCAAATCCATGATTTCTCATGATTTAGGTCGCGGAGTGACTGTCCTTAAATCTGATGGAGGCTATGGAGAAAAAGCAAAACTACTCCCCGACCGAAAAGTACTTTTCTGCGTGATTACACGATTAGAAGTGACTCGGATGCTTACAGAAATTGATAAAATCGATCCCAAAGCATTTGTGATCCAATATCCAATCAAGGATACCAAGGGTGGGATGATTAAGAAGCGGCCGTTGCATTAAAAAAGTAGCTAGATATTAAGTGTCAAGGCTTGAGAATCTAGAACCAAGAACTTAGACTCGAATCTTGAGTTTGGTTCTTGGTTCTTGGTTCTAAAAAAAGACTTCTTCGGTGCGCTCACAGTGACGATCACTTTACGATATCGTCGATCCGCTCGCAGTTCCTTCATGCGGGGTAAGCAGCTTCAACTTTCCGTCTTTATCTTCCGCCATCAGAATCATCCCTTCCGAGTCGATTCCCATCATCTTTCTAGGCGCAAGATTAATAAGCATCGTCACTTGCTTTCCGATTAGAAACTCCGGCTCGAAATGCTCCGCTACTCCACTTAAAACAGTGCGATGACCAAGTCCTGTATCAACCTTTAGCTTTATCAGTTTTTTAGACTTCGGCATTTTCTCCGCTTCCAAAACAGTCACTACGCGCATGTCTAATTTTGCAAAATCGTCATAGGTGATCAGTTCCTTCATTACTGGCACTTGGGCATTTTCGGCTTCATTCATTTTTTTTGCATCTAATAGTTTTTGAACTTGTTTTTCTACGGTTTCGTCTTCGATTTTATCAAACAGGAGCCCCATTTCTCCCAGCACATGTCCGCTGGAAAGCAACTCTGCCGAACCTGCAGCATCCCAATTCACTGTTTTCATTCCAAACATTTCGACTAGCTTACCTGCCGTAAAAGGTAAAAACGGCTCTGAAACTATTGCTAGATTAGCTGCAATATTCAGGGCAATATTCAAGATGGTAGCGGTTCGATCAGGGTCGGTTTTAATTACCTTCCAAGGCTCAGTATCGGCCAGATATTTATTTCCAAGACGAGCGAGATCCATCATCAATCCCAAAGCCTCTCTGAAACGATAGCGCTCCAAGGAGGCTGCAATTTTCTCCGGGAATTCACCCAATGCCGCGATCACTTCTTCATCATATCCTACTAATTCTCCCCGCAGAGGGATAACTCCCTGATAGTACTTATGTGTAAGAACCACCGCGCGATTGATGAAATTACCGTAGATCGCTACGAGTTCTGAGTTATTTCTGGTCTGGAAATCTTTCCAGGTAAAGTCATTGTCTTTGGTCTCCGGTGCATTCGCAGTCAGGACATAGCGGAGCACATCCTGCTTTCCTGGAAATTCCTCCAGATACTCATGTAGCCAGACCGCCCAATTACGAGAAGTAGAAATCTTATCCCCTTCCAAATTCAAAAACTCATTGGCTGGCACATTATCCGGAAGGATGAATTCACCATGCGTTTTTAAGATTGCCGGGAAAATAATACAATGGAAAACGATGTTATCTTTCCCTATAAAGTGGACCAGTTTAGTATCCTTATCCTTCCAATAGGGTTCCCAATCGATTCCCTTTTCAGCTGCCCATTCTTTGGTCGAAGAGATGTAGCCAATAGGGGCATCAAACCAGACATAGAGCACTTTTCCTTCGGCACCATCCACTGGAACAGGAATTCCCCATACCATATCTCTGGTCATGGATCGGGCTTGCAAGCCATCACCAGCTTCTAGCCAAGATCGGCATTGTCCCAAAACATTATTCTTCCAGTCATCAGCATGTTCTTCTAGAATCCAATTTTTTAGGAAATTAGTGTATTTACCTAAATCTAAAAACCAATGCTTGGTCTCCTTCAAAACGGGCGTTCTACCACTTAATTTAGATTTTGGATTGATTAGCTCTGTTGGGCTAAGTGAAGTACCACATCGCTCGCATTGATCTCCATAAGCGCGCTCATTCCCACACTTCGGGCAAGTGCCCTCGATGTATCGGTCCGCCAAAAACTGCTCCGCCTCTTCATCATAATATTGCTCAGTAGTTTGCTCCAAAAACTCACCTTTTTGGTAGAGATCTTTGAAAAGCCCCTGAGCTGTTTCATGGTGAATCTTTGCGGAAGTTCTAGAATAATGATCGAAACTGATTCCAAATTCCTGAAAACTCCCTTTCATCATCTCATGATATCGATCTACGATTTCTTGGGGAGTTTTACCTTCTTTCTTGGCTTTGATTGTGATCGCAACACCATGCTCATCTGAGCCACATACGTAAGCTACATCCCTACCTTTGCTTCGCAAATAGCGAACATAGATATCGGAAGGAATATAGCATCCCGCCAAATGCCCAATATGAAGAGGTCCATTAGCATACGGAAGTGCGGATGTGACGGTATATCGCTTAAAATTCTTAGAACTCATGTTTTATAATTGATTCATTGCCCTGTCCAAAACAGTGCATGGAAAGTCTGAAATCGGAATAAGCGCAAAGATAGGGAAATCAGCCAAAGGAGGCCTCAGGCATTGACAAATTCGTTTCTCGCCTCTTCGGTCAGGATTCCATTGTAAATTATACTAATTGCCTGATCATAGATCTCCGAAGGACTGAGATTAATTTGACCGGTGATATCTTCTGGAAATTGACCAATGAATTTGGGGTCCAAAAGTGACTGAACAGCTGCTGCATAGAGCATCACCATCAGACTGATATTAATCCTCGGGTTTACCAATCCTTGATCAACACCCTGCTTGATCAATTTTTGAAAACGGATATAGGCGGATTCATTGATATAAACTCGTAGTTCTTCCCATACTTCAGGAGCATATTCCCTCAGGTCTTCAAAGAGCTCAGGATTGATTGGTGCTAAATGGGTAGCGATTACTGTAAGTGTGGACTTTAGCTTAAGAGGAAAAGGAATGTATTTATTTTCTAAGATTGCCTCCACTTTTGCTGTCATTTTGGTCTTTAAGATTTCAAAAGAAGCAGAAAGTAATTCCAATTTTCCAGGATAGTATTTGTAAAGTGTCTTTTTGCTCATAGCCAGAGACAGCGCAATATCATCCATAGTAGTATGACGATAGCCTTTTTTCAAAAAAAGGGAATAGGCTGACTCCAAAATACTTCGCTCGTTTACTGTTTTCTTACTCATAGATTAGGAAACTGACTTCAAATATAACCAATACAACTAGTTCAAAAGTATCTGACACCATAAGAATCTCCACTAGAATTGAATTGTTCTTTGGCTTTTCAAAATGTACTTTTACTCCTCAAATTTTTCCAAGAAAAGAATGACTCGTACCGAAGCTGAACAAAGAATCGCCCAACTCTCTGAGCAGATCAACTATCATAATTTCCGCTACTATCAAGAAAGTAATCCCGAAATATCTGATTTTAAGTTCGATCAGCTTTTGGAAGAATTGATTCAGTTGGAAAATCAATTTCCGGATTTATTAAAGTCAGATAGTCCGAGTCAGCGGGTTGGCGGTACGATTACGAAAGATTTTAAGACGGTGGAGCATACCACCAAAATGCTTTCCTTAGGAAATACCTATACGATTGAAGAATTAATCGCTTTCGATGAGCGGGTGCAAAAAGGTCTTGGAAGAACTGACTATGAGTACTTCTGCGAAATGAAGTTTGATGGAGTGGCGATCAGTCTCGTTTATGAAAACGGCACACTTGCCAGGGCTGTAACGAGAGGTGACGGTTACAAGGGTGATGATGTGACAGAAAATGTAAAAACCATTCGAAATATTCCTCTGACTGTAAAAGGACCTGGAATTCCCGAAAACTTTGAAGTACGAGGAGAGATTTTTCTCCCCCATTCCCAATTCCAAAAAATCAATCAACAGCGTGAAGAAAACGGAGAAGCATTACTCGCTAATCCAAGAAATGCAGCTTCCGGCACCCTAAAAATGCAAGATTCCTCCATCGTCGCAAAGCGAAGATTGAATTGCTATTTCTATCAACTTCTCGGAGTTGACACGGTGCAAACCCATGAGGAAGCTATTCACCTAATCGAAAGATGGGGCTTCAATGTCTCCCCTACTTACCGCAAGACTAGCTCTATTCAGGATGTAATTCAATACATTGAGGATTGGAGAGAAAAGAGGTTCACACTTCCACTTGATACAGATGGAGTTGTATTGAAAATCAACAGCTACAATCAGCGGGAGGAATTGGGATTCACTGCAAAAAACCCACGATGGGCAATCGCTTACAAATACAAAGCAGAAAGTGCCGAAACCGAATTACTCTCGATCACTTACCAAGTAGGACGTACTGGTGCCATAACCCCGGTTGCGAACCTTTCTCCGGTAAGCTTAGCAGGAACGACTGTAAAGCGCGCCTCACTTCACAATGCGAATGAAATCGAGCGATTGGGGCTTTATGAAGGTGATTTTGTTCATGTGGAAAAAGGAGGTGAGATCATTCCTAAAATCACTGGAGTAGATGAAGCACTCCGGAAGCCCGGAGCCAAACCAATTTCTTATATCACACATTGCCCAGAATGCGGCACTTTACTGGAACGAAAAGAAAGTGAAGCCAAACATTACTGTCCCAATGCTTCAGAGTGTCCTCCTCAGGTTTTAGGGAGAATCGAGCACTTTGTATCCAAAAGAGCTATGGACATCGACTCCATGGGTACCGAGCGGATTAGAGCATTAATCGATCAGGAATTCATCTCTAACCCTGCTGATATCTATGATCTGGAAGAAAAAAAAGCCGAATTATTGGGTTTGGAAATGTCTCATGACCAATATGAATTGGAAGGAGAAGGTCTTCTCTATATTTCGTTGGAAAAGGCACTTTTTGCTTTAACGGAACAGATTTCATTCAAGCAAATCCAAGATTTCTTAAACGAGAATGCTGCGCTGCCCTTAAATGAAACTTTGAGAGCATTCCAAGAACAGATTCGGAAATGGAAGAAAAAAGTGCCTTCTAATATTGGAATGGTTGATTTTTTAATAGCAAGCCTCAAAGATCACCAACTTCCAAAACTCGAAGATTATGTGCCCGTTGCAGTTGTTCTGGAAATTTTCTTAGGAAGAAAAGTAGATTTCGAGACTATTCTTGAAGCTAGCAAAAACGAAGGAACGATTCACGGGATTTTGCTAAAATTGAATTTGGAGCTATCCGATCAGCTGACAGAGCGAATCAAAAAGTTAAAAGCAAATACTTTTCAAGAGGGTGTCGTGAAAAACATCATGGAAGGTATTGCGGCTTCCAAAAAACAACCCTTTGAGAAAGTGCTTTTTGGAATCGGAATTCGGAATATCGGGGAGAATACCGCTCAACTCCTAGCCAATCACTTTGGAAGTATTGACAAATTAAAAGAGGCAAGTAGCGAGGAATTACTTGAAATCAACGGAATTGGAGAAATCCTGGTCACAAGTATTCACTACTTTTTTGCGCAGCCAGAAAACCTGAAAATAATCGATCGACTCAAGTCTCATGGATTGAATCTTGAAATAGCCGAAAAAGAGTCGACCATCTTGGGGAATTCTTTGGCCGGAAAGCGAATTCTAGCCAGCGGAAAATTGAATCATTTTAAAAGAGATGAGATCATTGATACTGTAAAAGCTCATGGTGGGCAATACATTTCTTCGGTATCTAAAAATCTCGATTTTATAATCGAGGGAGAAGAAATGGGACCAAGTAAAAAAGAAAAAGCTCAAAAGATTGGAGTGCCACTGATTTCGGAGGAGGAATTTTTAAAGATGATCAATGGGGACAACCAATGAGAGACTTTGATTTCATTTTCTGGGTTTAAACCTTTCATTCCCCAATTTTAGGATAAACGGAATTGCATTTGAAATCAGAACCGTATCTTTGAGGCCTCAAACTTTAACCATCCATGAATCAACTCAAAGGTACAGGAGTAGCACTAGTAACCCCATTTAATGAAGACTATTCGATAGATTTCGCAGGCTTGAAACGCCTCATCGATTTCGTGATCGCTGGTGGAGTGGATTATTTAGTGGTACTGGGAACTACAGGTGAAACAGTGACATTGAGTAGCTCCGAAAAAAAGGAAGTATTAGGAAAATGCTTAGAGTTTAATGCCAATCGAGTTCCTGTCGTCTATGGAATCGGGGGAAATAATACCCATGCTGTGGTAGAAGAGATCAAAGCGACAGACTTTGACGGAATCACAGCTATCCTTTCAGTAAGTCCTTATTACAACAAACCTTCACAGGCTGGAATTATTGCACATTTTCAAGCTGTAGCAGATGCCTCTCCAGTACCGGTGATTCTATATAATATTCCAGGACGGACGATGTCTAATATGACAGCCGAAACTACGCTGACTCTAGCGCAGCATTCCAATATTATTGGGATGAAAGAAGCAAGTGGCAATTTGGAGCAGTGTATGCGGATCGCCAGTGAAATGCCGAAGGACTTTTTATTGATTTCAGGAGATGATTTGATGACCAAGGCTATGCTCAGCATTGGGGGTTCAGGAATTATTTCTGTTTTGGCGAATGCCCTGCCTGAAACTTTCCAAACACTTTGCCATGCAGAGCATGAGAGTCAATTGAAGGCAGCATTCTCTTTGATTAAACTGAATGAATTGATGTATCAGGAAGGAAATCCAGTTGGAATAAAAAACCTACTCAAGCATCTTGGAATCTGTGGAGATCAGGTGCGTCTTCCCATGCTTCGCGCCACCGAAAGCTTAAACTCGAGAATCAAGGCTGAATTAGATAGCATGAACTGATTATGACTCCAAAATCCATTTTAGAACTCAATCAACTCATTCAAGCGACGCTGGAAAGTGAACTTGATCCGGTTTATTGGGTGGTGGGTGAGATCTCGGATTTTAGACAGGCGCCACAAGGGCATGCCTATTTCGAACTGGTAGAGAAGCAGGGGAATCAAGTTCTGGCAAAAATCAAAGCCAATCTTTGGCAATTTACTTACCGAACCGTTGCGGCAAGGTTTGAATCAATAACCGGTAGTGGTATCAAAAATGGGATGAAAGTATTGGCACAGGTTGCTGTGAATTTTCACCCACTTTATGGATTAAGTGTCAATGTGAAGGATATTGACCCCTCTTTTTCATTGGGCGAGCGTGCCAGAATCCGACAGGAAACGATTGATCGACTTACGGTAGAGGGATTAATCCGACTCAATGCGAGACATGAATTACCACCTGTAATTCAAAAAATTGCAATTATCAGTAGCCCCACAGCCGCAGGATATGGGGACTTCATCAATCAAATCGAATCAAATCCGGATAACTATCAAATCTATCACAAGCTATATCCAAGCATGATGCAAGGAAATGAAGCGGTGATCAGTTTGATAAATAGTTTAAAATCCATATTCGCGGATTTGGATCAACTCAAACCTGATGCAGTAGTCATTATCCGTGGCGGTGGTGCACAACTGGATTTAGATTGCTTTGATGATTACAGGTTAGCTGTAGCAATAGCCAGATTTCCAATCCCAGTCCTGACGGGAATTGGCCATGAGCGAGATCAATCAATTGCCGATCTTACAGCTCATACGCAACTGAAAACACCTACCGCAGTAGCTGAATTTCTATTGGCAAGCTTTAGAGAATTTGAGGAAAACCTGAATCTTGCATTAACTCGATTAGATAGATCCACTCGATTTCAGTTGAAAAATACTGAAGCCAAATTGAATCAACTTAGTCATCAAGTGAAAGCTACGGGAGATAGCCGAATCAAACTTGAATCTGAAAAATTAAAATCCAAGGCTGAGCGATTGATTTCTTCTAGCAGAAATAAGATCCGAATAGCTGAAAATAATCTGGTAAGTCTGGAAAAGTCGATCTTGAAGGGGATGCTACAGTTTGTCCGAACTCAAGAACAGGAATTACAATCCAAATCCATCACTTTGAATCAACTCGATCCAAAATCAATTTTCAAACGCGGTTACACAAGATCCGAAGTTGAAGGTGTTCCTGTAGACTTGGCCAAATTAAAGGTTGGGGAAAAACTACTCACTTATTCACAAAAGCAAAAAATAGAGAGTACCATCACCAAAATAGAATCAAAATGAACAATCTAAAATACGATGAAGCCATGAATCGGCTGGAGCTGATTCTGAGTCAACTGGAAGAAGGGAAAAAGAGTGTGGATGAGCTATCTGAACTTGTAAAAGAAGCTTCTGAACTTGTAAAAAGCTGTAAGGCAAAACTCAAATCCACAGAGGAAGATATTTTAAAAGCTTTTGAAGGGGCATAATTCACAAAAGCCCCAAATACTAATTTTGACATTTCTCTGTTTAAACTATATCCGGGCAGGGCTGATTGGCATATTTGTTGCCAAATTCACATCTTAATCCCGTCCTGAATCAAGAATTCATCAGGCTACTTTGATATGTCGACACTAATTAAAATCACATTTACGCTCTTTTTCTTTGGATTAAGCCCTCTTATTTATGGGCAAAATTTTTACAAAGAGCGGATTTCCAGAGATAATATTTTTAGCATTGGTGTCGGGCCATCTTTTGCCTACATGGATAATGGTGGACAATATCGGGCTAGTAATTTTGAGATTAAGCCATCTATCTCAGCTTCCATAATTAAACGCTTGAATACGAGATTTGACCTTCGGGCCACAGCAGGGGTGCAATGGATTTCAAGTGGAGGAAATCCAAGCACTTCAGTAACTGACAATTGGTTTGCTAATTTTTCTTCTTATACAGCAGTAGGTCAAGGTTTCTATTTTGACCTGATGCCAAGCATGAATGTAGTCCCATTTGCCAATCACATGAATAGAAGCAGATGGAATCTTTACGGAGGTTTTGGAATCGGAGTGATGAATGTCAGCACCAAGCAGACGAAATCATTTAGCGAAAATGAAGTACCTACCAAAGAGCAGATAACCACAGCCTATATTCCCGTGAGAGCAGGATTGAGCTATAGGATTGGGCCATATTCAGATATTGCAGGAGAGGGCACTATGTTTTTTACTTTTACTGACAATCTTGATGGCAATATAGGATTCAATCGATACGGAGATCATTTAGCCCAAGCTCAAATCGTTTACCGGAGGTACTTTATTCCAAAAAGTAGAGATTAGACTTATTCGACCTGCCAAATCCAAACCAACCGTAAATGGTTGGTTTTTTCATTTTTTGATATTCTGACAAAAGAGCGGTAACTTAATTATCAAAGACTTCTATTTAAAATGGGCTTGCAACAAGTTTTTATTTCATATGCTTGGGGAGGAGAAAGCGAACAAGTCGCAAATGAGTTAGAGGCAATACTAAAATCCAATCAAATCGACCTGATCAGAGATAAAAATAACCTTGGTTTTAAAGGACTGATTCGGGAGTTTATGGAGCAGATAGGCAAAGGGGATTTTGTAGTTTTGATTATCAGCGACAAATACCTCAAATCTAAAAACTGCATGTTTGAGTTGATGGAGGTTGCTAAGAGAGGATCATTTTTAGATCGGATTTTCCCTATCGTTTTGCCCGATGCTGCTATCTATGATGGATTGGGAATACTTAGCTACTTAAAATATTGGGATAAAAAGTTAAAAGACCTGAATGCCAGTGCTAAAGAGTTGGATAGTCTTGAAAAAATCAATACAATTCAAACCGAGATTAATCTTTTTGCTGAAATCAGAACTGCCATTGATGAATTAGCAGGAACACTCAGTAATATGAATACGCTGAGTATTGAAATCATGAGGAGCAAATCTTACCAGCCATTAATTGAAGCTCTTAAATCCTCTGTTTCTGATACAACAGAAACTCCTGCTCCAACTTCGAGCCGAAAAGAAGGGAAAGTCTTGTATCATATTCCAGGAACGATGCAGGTTCTCTCTTGGACTAGGTGCACAGTCAGGCTTGCTTGGGAAGAAATCTTACTGAAAGAAGGACTAAAGATCCCTGAAGAGGAGCAAGTCATCGAATCTATTCGATTGGGAGAAATCATGCAAGTAAGTTTGAATGAAGGACAATCAGGTAGCAATTTCGAAATAAAAGCTCTAAATAATGAGGAACAGTTTATTCTTAGCGATGACTTTACCGAATGGCTCTTTGATGTCAAACCTTTAGTAGCAGGTGATTTCATCCTGATTTTGAGAGTCACCTTGATTCAAATAATTCTAGGTAAAGAGCGGAAAAAAGACATTGTACTCGAACGTAATGTAAAAACAGCAGCAAATGTCCCTAAGGCTCTTGCCAAATATGAGACTGCTGAAAGCAACTTAAGTCCTCCAGAATTTTCATTCGAATACTCCGGGTCAGAAGAAGTTAAAATGGAATCAAAAATTGGAGACTTACCTATCCCGAAAAACACTCCTACTTCTTTTTCTAAACCTACAGTTAGCTCACCATCTCCCTCTATACCAAAAGCAGGAGGCAAAAGTATCTTTAAAAAGATATTACCTTATGCAGCTTCGCTAGCTGGGATTATTTTGATTGCATTTTTCTTTTTCCCATCCTATGATTCATCTTCTCCAGATTTTGTTTCAGTAGATAATACTAGTTCGCCCGACTCTAATTTTGAAGAACTAAATCCAAATATCAGCATGGAATTCCCCAAGGGGCTAGAAAATAATCAAAATGTAATGATTGCTATGAGCCTTGAATCAATTGTACCAAGCGGGGAAATTGTGACAGAGGTCGGTATTTTCAAAGTAAGTCCAGAAACACTTGAGGAGCTTTGGCAGGCGGATCTTGGAGATTTTACTTTGACACTTTTTTCAGATTCTCTTAATAACCCTTCGAATAACCCTATTGAAGAGTTGAACTTTGTTGAAATCGTAGATTCCTTAAGCAAAATTAAATCTGCCCCATTAATTTATGAAAATCGAATCTTTGAACGAAAGGAACTGAAAAACGCTCCTCAGATTAAAAATCGGATTATCATCGAAAAAAAATTGGACTCCGGCGAGATTCAGAGGATCAAAAGATCCAAAGGGAAAATCCAGGAAAATTAAGTAACAATAAAATTAGGGGTTTGGCTTCAAAATAACCTCTAGGAACTTTCTAGGAAGGTTTATTAACATGTTCTGGTGAATTCCCGGAATTCGAATCATGAAATAATCTTTATTTCCTTTTTCAATGACCTCTCCAGTCATATTTTGAAGTGGCCCACCGATAACTTTCACTTTTTCGCCTGGTTCGATTTCTGAACCATCGGTTTCAATCGCTACGCCAGTTTCTACGATACGCTTGATCATATCAAGCACTTCATCCCTCACTGTTGCATGTGTCCCTGCAAAGTGAACAAACTTGACAGCTCCAGGAACTTGAAGACACTCCCAAAGTTCGTTCCTTCGGGTTTTGACAAAAACATAACCATTAAAAAGCGCCTTTTGAACTTTCTTTTTTCTATCTGACCACTGACGTAATTCTTCTACGATTGGAAGGTAAACCTCCACCCCTCTTTCTTTCAATCGCTCAGCAACTTTCTTCTCTGACCTAGAAGCGGTGTACATCACGTACCATTTCAATTCTTCCATCTTCTATTTTCTTCAATTTTCGGAGGACGAAACTACAAAATCTAGCTCCTTTCTCTAAGATTTACAACTTGTAATTAAAACAAAAAACCTTCGAGACATCGTCCCGAAGGTTTCATAAAAAAAACCACCAACCTTAATTCGATTTTGCTCTGAACTGGCGAATTGACATATTAAGCTTGTCCGCCATCAAATACATAACCGGTACAATCACTAACGTAATTAAAGTCGCAAAGGTTAAACCAAATATCACAGTCCAAGCCATCGGCCCCCAGAAATTTGCATTATCTCCACCAACATAAAATTGAGGATCAAAAGAACTTAATAGTGAACCAAAATTGATATTCATACCGATTGCAAGAGGGACTAATCCAAGTACTGTGGTGATCGCAGTTAAAAGCACTGGACGAAGTCTTGTTTTCCCAGACTCTACTATACTCCCTACAAGATCCGAATAGTTTAGATATTCATTTTGCTTGATTCCCAACTCATCCCTCTTTCGCTCTCGAACCAAATTAGTATAATCAATTAATACAATGGCATTGTTCACTACCACTCCTGCTAGAGATATAATTCCTATACCAGTCATGATCACTACGAAATCCATGTTAAATGCAACCAATCCAAGAAAAACACCAATCGTACTTAAAACAACAGATGCCATAATAATAAATGGAGTTGTCACTGAATTGAATTGTGCAACTATGATCAAGAAGATAAGAGAAACGGCAATTCCCAAAGCTCCGATTAGAAACTCCATAGACTTAGCCTGTTCTTCTTGCTCTCCGGTATATTTCACAGAGATACCATCAGGCACCTCGTAATTATTCATAGCGATTTGAATTTGCTGATTGATTTCTGTCGCATTATAACCATCAAGTACATTTGAGAATACTGTTACCGCTTTCTCCAGGTCTTTACGCTTTACTGATCCATACGTAGATCCATATTGTATATCAGCAACTGCAGAAATCGGAACCTCTCGTTTTGTACCAAACTTATCCCTAAATCCAATTTTCTTGTTAACCAGAGTGTTGATATCATACCGATAATCCTCATCCAATCTCAACTGAATTGGGTAGTCATCTTCTCCCTCTTTGAATTTAGACACTTCCAAACCAAACAAGGCAGTTCTAAGGTCTTGCGCAATTTGTGAAGTCGACAGTCCAAATCTTCTTGCCTTTTCCCGATCGATATCCATGATCAGCTCTGGGTTTCCAAGAGACAAATCTGTTTTATATTCCTCAATTCCGGCAATATTCAAATCCTCTAAGTATTCCTTTGTTTGATTGACGTAGGCGATTAACTGATCGTAGTCTTCTCCTACAAATTCAATATTTACTGCCTTTCCTACTGGAGGACCATCCCTTTGCTTATCCACTGTAATCAGAACTCCAGGGTATTGCTCAGCCATATCCCGAATCAATTCCATAGCACCATTTGTGTTGATCCCTTGTCGATCTATGTAATCGACGAATCCAATAGTGATTTTAGCTTTATGAGGAGTTGCCTGATTACTTGGTCCTTCAGTAGGATCACCCGTCCCCTCACCCACTTGTGAGATTACAGATTCAATAATGTTTTGATAGGGCTCTAAAGTAACCATCACTTCATCTTCCATCTTATCTACAAACTCATTCGTAGCTTCGATATCTGTACCGATTGGGAATTCCACAAACACATTGACCAACTGAGGCTGATTATCCGGGAAGAAAAGAACTTTTGGAGATCTAACTCCCAACAACACGACCGAAAAGACTAGTAAAAGTACAGTTCCCCCAAAGAATGCATAAGGTCTTTTACCTTCCAAAGCAAAAGACAAAGTTGATCCGTATAGATTTTCAAGTTTTACCAAGAAAACAGTCTGAAACCAGCGAATCGCTCCCCGAAGTAAAAACACATTAAAGAGAGTGAGTACGGAAGCGATCAAGGACAAAGATCCCATGGCTGTCCAACCCAACAAATAGAGTATAGCCGATAGTATCAAGAAAATACCGGAAACAATGATCGGTTTTTGTTTCGGTTTCACTTTGGTAACATCTTCAACTTTCATATAAAGGGCAGTCAACACTGGGTTGATTACCAAAGCCACAAAAAGTGAAGAAGAAAGAACGATTATTAGCGTAATCGGTAAGAACTTCATGAATTCTCCCACAGTATCCTCCCAGAAAGCCAAAGGTAAGAAAGCAGCCAAAGTAGTCGCGGTCGATGTAATGATCGGCCAAGCTACTTCTCCTACTCCTTCTTTTGCGGCTTGAATCGCGGACTTACCCTCCGACATTAGTCGGTAAATATTTTCCACCACCACAATTCCGTTATCGACAAGCATACCCAAAGCCAGAATTAGGGAGAATAACACCATCAAGTTTAGTGTGATCCCAAAAGCATTGAGAATGAGGAATGAAATAAACATGGACAAAGGAATCGCTGTACCTACGAAAAGTGCATTACGGAATCCCAAGAAGAACATCAAAACTAAAACTACCAGAATCACACCAAAGATGATCGAGTTTTCCAGATCGCTTACCTGCGATCTTGTCTTTTTTGACTGATCGTTTGTAATACTGATTTCCAAGTCAGGTGGGAATCGATTCGCTTGAGTCTTTTGAATGATTTCTTTAATCTTATCGGATGCATTCAACAAGTTCTCTCCACTTCGCTTCACCACGTTAATGGTTACTACCGGTAAATTTTTACTTCTAGCGTAGCTTGATCTCTCCTTGTAGGTATCATTTATCGTAGCTACATCACGGAGATAAACGATTTTCTGATTGTCAGTTTTTACGATTACATCAAGCAATTCTGAGGGATCTGTGAATTCACCATCAACCCGGAGTGTTCGTCGAAAGTCTCCGGACCGAATATTACCTCCAGAAATTGTCACATTCTCTGATTGAATAGCTCCTGAGATATCACCAAAACTCACCCCAACAGACTCCATTTTGTAAGGGTCAACATTGATCTGAATTTCTCGCTCTACGGTTCCAGCTAAATCCGCCTTTGAGATTTCAGGAAGTTTTTCAATTTCATCTTCCAAATATTCCCCAAACTTCTTGAGCTCGGCCTCCGAGTAATTACCCGAAATATTCACATTCATAATTGGAAAATCCGAAGTATTGATCTCTAACACATTTGGATCCTGATCCAAATCTGTTGGCAACTCACTCTTCGACTTGTCCACCGCATCCTTCACATCCTGAATCGCCTTTGCGATTTCAACACCAGGATTAAATTCGACTACAATGGACGAAAAATCCTGAACAGAAGTAGATTTGATATCCTTGACATTATTGATGGATTTCAGTTCCTTTTCAATCGGTCTGGTGATCAAATTCTCCATATCCACCGGCGAATTGCCGGGATAAGGAGTACCTACATAGACCGTAGGGATAACAATTTCCGGGAAACTTTCTTTTGGCATCGATCGGTATGCTCCCAGCCCCAATACACTGATGATTAGGGTAAGGATTACCACCGAGGTGGAATTATCCACGCTCAGGCTCGACAGCCCAAATTCTCTGGATTTACTTTTATTTTGTTGATCTGCCATGATTTACTGTTGAGCTATGTTCACGCTAAAATTATCTCCAACTTCTCTGAAGCCCTTATCTACCAGAATTTCGGTACCTTCCAAACCATTTAAAATCTCAGTTTCCTGATTGAAGGTTTTCCCTCTTTTCACATAGGTCTTTTTCGCTATTCCATCCACCACCGTGAACACATAATCACCTCTATTGTCACTCAATATCAAATGACTTGGGATAATCACCGCACTATTCGACTCATAATCCTGAATCTTTAATACTGAGATCATATTTGGCTTTACACCTGAAATATTTGGTAAAAATACTTCGACTTTGAAAGTCCTGTTATTTGGATTTATGATGGCACCAACTGAAGATACTTTGGTCTTCAATTCCTCATTAATCGAAGGAAAACTAACGTCTACAGAATCACCTTTACCCAATACTCCAACATAAGACTCGGAAATATCCGCTTCAATAAATAAATCACTTACACCTACAAATTGAAACATCTGGGCACCAGGCTGTACTAACTCTCCTAGTCTGACATTTACAGTTTCGATAGTTCCTGAAAAAGGAGCTCGGATTACTGCCTTATCTAATTGAGTTTTTAAGGATGCAAGGCTTCTCTCTAATCCTTCCACTCTGTTTTTTGCCTCTAGGTATTGTACCTCGGTACCGATCTGCTGTTTCCAGAGCCGCTCTTGCTTTTCAAATAAAGTTTTTGCTAAGGACAAGGAATTTTGAAGCTCATCGATATTTCTCTGAGTGGACTCAGAGTCTATAGTTGCTAGAACTGATCCTTTTTCAACTCTCATTCCTTCTACAGCAGGAACGGTGAGGATTCTTCCGATAGTTTCAGCACTGATACTCACATTCTTTTTAGAAAGAACCGAACCTGTCACCTCCACATAATGCTCAAACCTACCTTTTCTGGCAGAAGCTGTAGTGATTAGAATAGACTTTCTATTCTGCTTTGCAAACTCAGGATCAAGTGTTGAAATCTCCGTCTCCAAACTCTTGATAGAAGTATTAATCTCATTCAATTGCTGCTTGAGCGACTGAAGTTCTGCTTTCTTTGCTTCAAGACTTTCATCTTTTGCACAGGAAACTGCCAAAAGGGAAAGTGCTAATAAGGGCAAAAATCTAACTAATAATTTCATAGATTTGTAAATAATATGTTGGTAAAATTCCTTTTTGTGTAAGGAATAGTTGGTTTAATTTTCAATTCCAAATTTTAATATTCCAAGAGCTTTTTCTAAGTCAACTTTTGCAATAAGGCCGTCGTAAAGCGCTGATAAATAATTGATTTCTGATTCGATTAAGGCAGCATCAGCATCTACAACTTCCAAGTTTGATCCTACACCTTCGTTGTATTTGATTTTAGATATGTCATAGACTTCCTGAGCCAATGCCATGTTTTCTCTTTGTACCGCGAGAATATTTAAATCATTCTTGAGGTTGGTTCTTGCCTGATAGATTTCCAATTCTATGTTGTCATCCAAAAACAAGCGTTGATTCTCCAACTGATCCTGTTGGATTCTATTTCGTTGGATTCGAGAACTCTTTAAAAACCCGTCAAAAATTGGGATTTGCATTGAAACCCCTAACAAGGAGCTGCTGAACCAATTCTTAGAATCGTAAACCTGTCCAAAGGTATTCCCTGCACCAGAGCGCTGATAGTTGGCATTGAATGTAATCTTCGGCATGTATTGCACGGTATTATTTCTCAAATCCAAACCCACCAATTCTAGATTTTTATCTAGCTGATTGACCTCTACACGAGGCATTCCCTCCATTGTCAACAATTGAGTGAGTTGTTCCTCAGGGTTCAATTCTGCCAATGTTTCGGTGATCATAATGTCATATTCTCTAGGAAGTCCCATCTGAATTTTCAGCAATTGCTTGCTGATTTCATAAGCAGTCCGACTTCGCTCCACTTGGGTGTAGGTATTATTTCTCTGAACCTGAATTCTAGAAACATCAATCTTTTCGGTAAAACCTGCTTCATTAAGCACTTTGGTTTCCTGCAAAAGTGAATCGATCCGGGAAAGGTTTGCCTGGGCCAATTTAATCCGCTCTTTATTTACCAAAACTCCAAAATAGGCCTTCTTTACAGTCAGAAGCACATCATTTTCGGTTTTGATTCGATCGTATTCGGTCAGCTCGCGAAGGGTTTTGGATGCTCTCAATCCTACGAAGAATGAACCGTCGAAAATCATCTGGCTGGCAGTCACTCCCAAACCTGATTGATAGCTGACCCCGAATCGTGCCGGAATCACATCTGAATCAATAGTAGGATCTCCAAAAGGAGGTTCATTGGGAAGAAAGATGACCTGAATTTCAGGATTGTAATTCAAATTGAAAGAACCGTTGAGTTGAGGAAGACCTTTCGACAATTCTTCTTTTACAGTAGTCTCTGCGATCAATAATTCGAGTCTCGCATTTTTCGCATCTACATTATTTTCCAAAGCATATTCCAAAGCTTGCTTTAGATTGAGCTGTACCACTTCTTGGGCTGATACTGGTTGGCGAATAGCAGCAATCAATAAAACTGCTACAATTAGGTTTTTAAATGAACTCATATTAGTTGGTAATTTCTTTTTTCTGATTGTATGCTAACCTTCCTTTTTCTGTAAAAATCCCATGTAGAAAATGGTCCATAAGCTCCAGCTGCATATTTAAAACTTCAAGCCCTGTCCGACCTTGCATACCCGAGTCGAATACTGAGGAAACTTGGTTTACACGAAGCCGTGCTAGAATCATGGAATCTATTTCGGGGCGAAAATAGCCTAAGGTCTTCCCGCGCTCTATTACATTATATATGTCTTTCAATACAAAATCCTCTTTGAAAGATTCAAATTCAGCCCAAGCATCAGGAAAATATTTCTGAACTTCCAGAATTGCGATTGGATTCATATGCTCTAAACGCTCCCGCATGGTTTGTGAAGATTTCACCAAGTGCTCAATCACTCGATCCTCTGAGTCAACAATAAATTGAAGCTGTTCTTTGTCTCTTTCTAGAATAAGCTTGAAAGCTTCTTTTACCAAATCTTTCTTATCCTTAAACTCCTGGTAAATCGTCTTTTTGGAAATTCCAGCAAGCCTTGCAATATCCTCCATCGTGACAGTCCTGACACCAAATCGGGTAAATTGCTCTCCGGCTAACTCTAAAATCCTTTCTCTCATCTCAAAATTCTCTTAAATTCGAGGTCAAAACTATGGAAACTTTGAGAAGGTTCAAAGTTTCTGAAGTTTTTTAAGAAATTTTATTCTGAGTTAGCATCTATTTAATATTAGAAACTGATCGTTTTCGGATATTTCGCCCCTAATTCGAAATATTGTGTTGTGTTTGAAATAAAAATATTTAGTTAATTTCGACATTTTATTGACTACCAAATGAAATTTTATTAATCCAGATGAATTTCCTAAAAACGAAATGGGGAAAACTTGCTTACGCCACTAAAGGTGATGGAAATGATATTTTTTTAATTTTTCATGGCTTTGGTCAAAGTCACGAGGATATGCTTCCATTCGAATCCTTACTTAATGAACATAGGAAATTCATTTTCATTGATGTCTTCTATCATGGTCGTAGTGCTTGGAGAGACCCTAATCTCACTTTAAGCAAATCGATTTGGAAGGAAATAATTTGCGAGCTGATGAGGAAAGAAGAATTCGCGGAGTTCCACTTGATCGGGTATAGTATGGGAGGAAAATTTTCTTTGATTACCTATGAACTCCTTCCAGAAAAAGTAAAGAGTCTTAAATTATTGGCACCTGATGGAATCAAAACAGGCCTTTGGTACAGTCTTAACAGTTACCCGAGTTTTTTGCACCAGTCTTTCCGAAGTGTAATTTTCAAACCAAACCGTTTTTTCAAAATTATAGAAAATCTGGAACAGGTCGGTTTAGTGGAAAGTAGCTTAACCAAATTCGTAAAAAACGAGATGAAAACCCGATCCAAGCGAGCGCAGGTTTATTTGACTTGGCGGGTCTTCGGTGGATTCCAACCACAACTAGGCACAATCATTACAGAGATTAGAAACCGAAAAACTCCAATCACATTATATATAGGAGAATTTGATAAAATGATCAAAGGCGAAAACCTAAAACGCTTCAGCTCGAAAATCCCCCACCTCGAATTAATCACCTTGCCGGTTGGGCATGGGCAATTGATAGAAGAAACGGTAACGTATATATCGAAATAGCTTTTCAGGAAATACAGCTTCGCTGAAATAAGCCTTCGGCGAAATAGGCTTCGCGAAATACTATTTCATCGAGCGTAGCGAGATGTATTTCTATTTTATTTCCCCAAGCGAAGCGAGGTGTATTTCTATCCTATTTCAACTACCACAGGAAGGTCTATTTCAATCGAATTTCTAATAACATTTCCATTTCCTTCTAAATTCTCAATTCCTTACCTTTGCACCTTACCATCCAAAGGACATGATTTTCTTCTTTGAATCCCCTCAGCAACTCGTTTACGCAGTTCAAACTCCTCAACCTTTAGCACCTGAAGACATCCAAAAACTGATTTGGCTCTTTGCAGAAGCAAAGCCACTTTCAGGAAATTCGGTCTCAGGAATGTTTTCTGGACCACGGAAAGAAATGATCACGCCGTGGTCGACAAACGCCGTGGAAATCACCCAAAACATGGGGATTCATGGAATTCAGCGGATCGAGGAATTTTTCCCAATGAAAGAGGGTGATGAAATTGACCCGATGCTTCAAAAAAGCTATGAGGGTTTGGACCAGGAAATCTTCGATATTCACCTACAGCCTGAGCCTATCAAGGCGATCACAGATATTGCTGCTTACAATAAAGCAGAAGGTCTGGCGCTGAGTCAGGAAGAAGTAGATTACTTAGAAAACGTATCTAAACAGCTTGAGCGACCTTTGACAGATTCCGAAGTATTTGGATTCTCTCAGGTGAATTCAGAGCATTGCCGGCACAAAATCTTCAATGGTACATTCATCATTGACGGAGAAGAAAAGCCAAAAACACTTTTCCAACTTATCAAAGAAACTTCCAAAGCACATCCTAATCGGATTGCTTCGGCTTACAAAGACAACGTGGCTTTCGTGGATGGACCGAAAGCACAACAATTTGCTCCAAAAACTGCTGATAAGGCAGACTTTTTCGAAACTCGGGAGATTGACACGGTCATTTCCCTAAAAGCAGAAACTCACAACTTCCCAACCACAGTAGAGCCGTTTAACGGAGCTGCAACAGGTGGAGGTGGGGAAATCCGAGACCGTATGGCTGGCGGAACTGCCTCCATTCCTTTAGCTGGAACAGCAGTCTACATGACCTCCTATGCAAGATCTGCTGAAGGCAGAAGCTGGGAATCCAATCTTGCGCCTAGACCTTGGTTGTATCAAACCCCAATGGATATCCTGATCAAGGCTTCCAATGGAGCTTCGGATTTTGGAAACAAATTCGGTCAACCGCTTATCTGTGGATCAGTTTTGACATTTGAGCATGAGGAAAACGGAAAGCAGCATGGCTTCGATAAAGTTATCATGCTAGCTGGCGGCGTTGGTTTTACCAATGCCAAATACACCAAGAAAAAAGAACCAAAAGCCGGTGATCAGATCGTGATCATGGGTGGTGATAACTACCGAATCGGAATGGGCGGTTCTGCTGTTTCATCCTTGAATACCGGCGAACTTTCCAACGCGATCGAACTCAATGCGATCCAGCGCTCGAATCCAGAAATGCAAAAGCGAGTTTCCAATGTGATCCGTGCCATGGCTGAGAGCGATAATAACCCGATCATCTCTATTCATGATCACGGTGCAGGTGGACATTTGAACTGTCTTTCTGAATTGGTGGAAAGCACCGGAGGTACGATTCATATCGACCAACTTCCTGTAGGCGACCCTACGCTTTCTGCCAAAGAAATTGTAGGAAATGAGTCTCAGGAGCGAATGGGATTGGTAGTCGGTAAAAAAGACGTAGACATGCTGCATCAAATCTCTGATCGTGAACGCGCGCCATTCTATGTGGTGGGTGAGACGACCGGGGACATGCATTTCAAATTTGAAAATCAAAAAACCGGGGAAAAAGCGGTCGATTGGAATCTATCCTACATGTTTGGCTCATCGCCAAAGACAGTGCTGGAAGATCAGACTTCTCATTCAAACTTTGCGGAAGCAAACTACAATCCTGAATTGATTCTCGGCTATATCCGTGAAGTACTACAGTTGGAGGCAGTGGCCTGCAAGGACTGGTTGACCAATAAAGTCGATCGCTCCGTAACTGGCCGTGTAGCTACCCAGCAAACCGTAGGAGAAATCCAATTGCCTCTTAATGATGTGGCGGTAATGGCTTTAGATTTCACCGGAAATAAAGGAATCGCAACTTCCATAGGTCATGCACCGGTTGCGGCTTTGGCAGATCCTGAGGCAGGTAGCCGATTGGCAATCGCTGAAGCAATGACCAACTTGGTTTTTTCACCGATTCAAGATGGCTTGGCGGGAATTTCCCTTTCTGCCAACTGGATGTGGCCAGCGAAAAATGAAGGTGAAAATGATCGTTTGTATAGAGCTGTGGAAGCTGTTTCACAGTTTGCTATCGAATTGGGCGTGAATATCCCAACAGGAAAAGATTCACTCTCCATGACTCAAAAGTATCCGGATGGTAAAGTAGTTTACTCTCCAGGAACAGTAATCATCTCCACCGTCGGCGAATGCAGCGATGTGAAGAAAACTGTGAAAACTGCTTTGAAACCAATCGCAGGCAGCAAAATCTTGTACATTGATTTTTCTAAAGACAGTTTCAAGCTTGCCGGTTCTAGCTTCTATCAGACCTTGAATAAAGTGGGTACTGAAACTCCAACTGTAAGTGATGCTGCTTATTTCGCAAAAGCCTTTATGGCCGTTCAGGATCTGATCGATCAGACTTGGATATTGGCTGGACACGATATTTCTTCGGGTGGAATGATCACTGCATTATTGGAAATGTGCTTCCCTTCTACTCAGATCGGATTGGATGTCAAGCTGGATCGATTGGAAGAAACTGATTTAGTAAAAGCACTTTTCGCGGAGAATCCGGGAATCCTGGTTCAAGTAGCTGATGACAATGCCGTAGAAAGTTTACTTGTCGAGGCAGATGTAGATTACGTGGAGCTGGCTACCGTTACTGATTCCGGCGTTTTGACTTTCGAAGGAAAAAATCTAAGCCTTAATGTAGCAGAGCTGCGAGACGTTTGGTATCAATCTTCCTATCTGCTTGACCGCAAGCAAAGTGGTGAAAGACTAGCAAAAGCTCGATTTGATAATTATAAAAACCAGCCGCTTTCCTATTCTTTTGCTGAAGGTTGGAAGGGAAGTTTTGAGGCAGCTGGACTTGATCCTTTCCGTACGAAAAAAGGAAAAGCGAAGGCAGCAATTATCCGGGAAAAGGGCGTAAATGGCGATCGTGAGATGGCTTATTCCCTTTGGTTGGCAGGATTTGAAGTGAAAGATGTGCACATGACCGACCTGATCGCTGGTCGTGAAAATCTGGAAGACGTACAAATGATTGTCTTCGTAGGTGGCTTCTCCAACTCGGATGTATTAGGTTCTGCCAAAGGCTGGGCCGGGGCATTCCTGTACAATCCAAAAGCAAAGCAAGCATTGGACAACTTCTATGCAAGACCTGATACCTTGAGTCTCGGTGTCTGCAACGGTTGTCAATTGATGATTGAGCTAGGCTTGGTGACTCCTGATCATGCAGAAAAACCGAAAATGCTCCACAATGAAAGCCATAAGTTTGAATCTGCTTTTGTGAATGTGACTATTCCGGAAAACAGCTCTGTGATGCTCGGTTCTTTGAGTGGACAGCGTTTGGGTGTTTGGCTGGCGCACGGGGAAGGAAAATTCTCACTTCCTCAAGCAGAAAGCGAATACAACTTCGCGATGAAATACAGCTACGAAGCCTATCCGGGCAATCCAAATGGTTCTGATCATGCCACAGCAGGTATCGCCTCAGCCGATGGACGTCACTTGGCGATTATGCCACATATAGAGCGAAGCCTGAAGCCTTGGAACTGGGCGCATTATCCGATGGATCGAAACGATGATTTTACGCCGTGGATGGAAGCTTTTGTGAATGCGAGGGTTTGGGTTGAGGCTCATGCTTCTTAAACTTCGATATTCGGCATTCGTCATTATAAGTTTGAGATTAGAGATTAAGAGAATAGAGATACCGTTACTACAAGTGCTTGGGGTAAACATCACTATTCAGAACTTCGAATACTTACAAATCCCTTGGAGCAATCTGAGGGATTTTTTTTGAACTGCTTTTTACATACTTTAGGAAACTTTTTAAGGATCAATCATGAAAACAGTTTTTATTCGAAACGGCGAAATCAGAAAGAGGCCAGTGGTCCTTTTATCCTTTCCTTTTGATCAGACACTGATTGATCTGGTGAAAACCCTTCCATCCTGGTCTTGGTCTATCCAGCAAAAAGCATGGATTATCCCCTATTCCGAAGATGTTATTTCTCAACTCTTACCTGTCTTTCAGGGAAAAGCTTGGCTGGACTATTCCGACTTCAAAAAGGTGAAAATGCCCGAGCCGGCACATGCTTCACTCCCAGCTATTGATCCTGCTACGCAGTTGGAAATTTCTAAATTTCAGGACTGGATGCGAAACAGGCGCTATTCGGAATCGACCATCAAAAATTATGTGCAGAGCCTGAGTTTGTTTTTGCGATTTACCGGCAACAAAAATCCGGAAGAAATCACCAATGCTGATTTGGAATCCTTTCATAAAGATTATATCATTAGTAGAAATTATTCTGCTTCATTTCAATCCTTGGTGATCAATGCCGTGAAGCTGTACTTTTCGAACAGACTAAAGCGAAAACTGGAACCAGTGGCTATAGAACGTCCAAAAAACCCAAGACTATTACCACATGTATTATCGAAAGAGGAAGTGAAAGCAATCCTGGAATCCCATCAAAACATCAAACACCGAGCGATGCTTTCGCTTATCTATGCGTGTGGGCTGAGGAGATCAGAACTGCTGAATTTGAAGCCACAGGATATTGATTCCACTCGGGGAATGCTTCGCGTAAATCAAGGAAAAGGAAAGAAAGACCGGATGGTGCCGATCAGTGAAAAGCTAGTGAGCTTACTTCGAGAATACTACCAGTATGAAAAGCCAAAGGTTTATTTGTTTGAGGGACAAGTAGCGGGGAAAGCCTATTCGGGTAAAAGTCTTGAAAACGTGATGAACCAGGCAGTAACTAAAGCCAACATCAAACAAAAGCCTACTCTTCATTGGCTTCGTCACAGTTATGCTACTCATTTATTGGAAAGTGGCACAGACCTTCGGTATATTCAAGAATTGTTAGGTCACAAAAGCAGCAAGACTACCGAAATCTATACGCATGTATCCATTAAATCAATTATGAATATTAAATCTCCATTTGATGACCTATAAAAGATATCAGCAACATAAAGGAGCCTTTTATCGCTGTTACCTAAACAAAAACAGAAAGTAAACGCCAAAATTTGGCGACAATAAATAAGTT
>NZ_JAQWXX010000089.1 GCF_029254265.1 Algoriphagus sp.
ACCTGTCAAAAATTCTTTAATCATTGACTCTCTCTCTGAAAGGCTTAAAGAACCGCCTGTTCTTGTTTTTTCTCTACTCATAGTTTACGGTTTGCGTAAACTCATTCTAGGACAAGTCAGTAAATCCTGCGCGGGAGACCAATAATCTTATTTCTTTCAACCCCGGGTTTCGTACCTCACCCGGGGCTACTAATATTTGACCACTCTGTGGTCATTCTCAATGGTATGATTTGGATCTTCAATCAAATTCCACCTCCAGATCGGAAATTGAATTACAGAATGTCTCAACCGAAGGTTTCTGAAATTTACCATACGTAGGGCGCGGTGGGTGGACATGGAAGCGGGCCGGCGGTGGCATGTGGGGAGAAGCCCCGATAGGAATCTGGGCCGGCGACTAAGCACCTAGCTCATACCTGGCTCTTCGCTATAAATACCCACTGGGTATTTACTTCACGCTCAGCCCTTCTTTTGGGCCAAGCCAAACGAACAAAGAATAAGCTAGTAATGGTCTGACCGTACTGTCGTCATTTCAAAACGGAATATTTTAAAGCTAAAATCAAATGATATTTGGTGAAATCGAGGTGTTGAAAAATACTTATTAGCCATATAAAAACCGACCTCCACTAATAAGGGAGAACCTTAAAAAGAAAGGAGAGGCTACAGACAAAAAACAAGATTTTTTGATAACATGTATCAAGACATAGGAATTCAGAAAGGAAAAAAGAAAAGCCGCTCTTTTATTAAAGCGGCTAATTTCATTTATCTCATACTAGGTACTTGATACTTTTTTTCAATTCATTCTATCCAAAACTTCAAATCTGGAAGAGTTGGAAATAAACTCAGGAACTATAGACTTCAAGTGACTCACCAATTGATCATCAGAGTTTTTCCCGATCATATCCATAAAAAGTTCAACCTGCCCATCAATCTTATGATAAGATGAAGGCGGTACCTGTGCAATTTTAATTTTAGGGTGATGGGTGATTTTAACTGTTTCAAAATCATTCAATAACTCTTCAAAAAGCTTCTCCCCTTCTCTTAAACCAGAAAATACAACCTTAATATCATGATCAATTTTCTTTCCGGAAAGTTGGATCATCTTTTTAGCCAGATCCAATATTTTGATAGGTTCACCCATATCAAAAATATAAATCTCCCCACCTTCACCCATGATTCCAGCTTCAAGAACCAGTTGACAGGCTTCCGGTATGGTCATAAAATACCTGGTGATATCAGGATGAGTAACAGTAATCGGACCTCCATTCATGATCTGCTTTTTGAAAAGCGGAATCACCGAACCATTTGATCCAAGCACATTTCCGAAACGAGTGGTAATAAACTTTGTATGATATTTTTTATGATTTCTCTCCAAGTATTCATTCAATGCCTGAACATACATTTCGGCAGCTCTCTTACTGGCACCCATTACATTTGTTGGGTTTACAGCTTTATCTGTGGACACAAATACAAACTTTTCCACCTGAGCTAATACTGCTATATCAGCAAGTAATTTTGTTCCTAGAATATTGGAATGTACAGCCTCCTCAGGATAATTTTCCATCATAGGCACATGCTTGTAGGCCGCAGCATGGAATACAACTTGAGGCTTATAGGATTTGAATACCTCTTTGACTTTTTTCTTGTTTCTCACATCCCCCAAAACAATTTTTATTGGGCAGTGTGCATGATTTTCCTTGAATTCCTGCTGCACATCATATAGCGCAGACTCTGCAATATCAAACAGGATAAGAAGTTTTGGTTCGTAATGGCTAATCTGTCTACAGATCTCAGAACCAATGGAACCGGCAGCTCCGGTAACCAAGATTACTTTTCCTTGTAAGTCCTGATGAATTCTAGGGTTATCCAATAAAATCGGTTCTCTACTTAAAAGATCCTCAATCTTAACTTCTCGAATAGCACCTGCAGTCAAACCACCATTGATCCACTGATCTACAGGAGGTACTATACAGACAGAAACATTTAGCCTTAGGCATTCGTCAATAATTTCATTTTTCCGCTGAACCGATAGGTCACGGACTGCAATAATCAATTCAGTAATCCCGAAATCTGAAACAAGAGTTTCTAAGTCTTCCAGACCTTTATAGATTCGTTTGCCATCAATATTCTTACCCTCTTTTTTTGGATCATCATCCAAAAAAGCAATTGTATTAAAAACACTTTCTCTGTCTCTTTTGATCGCTTCCTGTGCAATAATCCCTGCTTCACCTGCTCCGAAGATCACTCCGTTTTTAAGGTTTTTTACTAAGAATCCGTTTTTCAGGTAAACAAATAATTCCTTAACCAACAGTCGATAAAAGATCAACATGAATAAGGAGGACAAACTTGCTATAATTAAAACAGAGGTTGGAAGTAAAAATCGGTCATTTAAGAAATTGCCCCGAAAAAAATTCAAGAATAGGAAGAGAACGAAATTGATAACAACTGTCTTGAAAATATTGGAGCCATCCCGAAAACCGGTATGCCGAACAATCCCTTCGTAGCTTCTGGTATTTTGCATTACCAGCAAACCGCCAATCATAAATGTAAAACTTCCTGCTAAAGCATCATTTTGCTCTATTAAAGCCAATTCAAAATTAAAACGAACCAGATATGAAAAGAGGGCGCAATAAAAAAGAATTAAGGAATCTAAAGATGCAATTATCCACCTAGGTAGAATCTTAAGCCGGGTTAAAAAATTCATAGTAGAAATTTATTCAAATAGGAAGATTAAATTTTACTCAGGGATTATAAAATATGACGCAAATTAATCAAATTTTTATTGATTCTTAAAATAATCTGTCAAATATACTTATAACTAAAAAAATTACTAGCCTTTAATTCCAAATAACAGAATCTAAATCTGTTTTATTTGATACCCCAAATCAATTAAGCTACTGATCTCCCTGTAAATCTTTTCATACTCACCTCTCCTTTTTGGGACACCCCTTTTCCCATCAAGACATTAAAAAATGTTATGAATAGGATTTTTAAATCAATCCATAATGAGAGATTATCCACATACCATACATCCAATTGAAATTTCTTTTCCCAACTGATCGCATTTCTACCATTGATCTGTGCCCAACCCGTCACTCCTGGTTTTACCTCATGTCTTCTGGATTGCTCCTGTGAATACAAAGGAAGATACTCTTCCAGCAGTGGTCTTGGACCTACCAGACTCATATCACCTCTAAGCACATTGATAAGCTGGGGAATTTCATCCAAAGATGTCTTTCTTATGATTTTACCCAATGCAGTAATCCTCAGCTCATCAGAAAGCATTCTTCCTTCCTCACAATATTTGTCCCGCATGGTTTTGAATTTGAGAATCTGGAAAGGTTTACCGGCAAGTCCAGGTCTAGACTGCCCAAAAAAGGGATTACCTCTATGGTGAATGATCAGGGTAACTGCGATCAAAACAAATATTGGGAAAAGGACAAGAAATAGCCCAAGGGAAATTAAAACATCCAATATCCTTTTGAAAAAAATTCTATAATTCACTCACCCAAAGGTTTTAATTAATTCTTTTTCTATGTGGGAGACGACCAGTTTTTGATCATCAAGAGTAAGAGTCACTGAACTAGGCAGACAGAGTCCGGTTTTAAACAGGTTTTCAGAAACATTTCCTCCATAATATGGCATATCCTGGAAAACAGGCTGCAAGTGAAGTGGTTTCCAAAGAAAACGCGTTTCAATATCGTTTTTTAGAAATATCACCCGAAGCTTATCATTATTCATACCGGTAGTAACCGGATCAATCAAAATAGTACTTAACCAATAATTTGAGTAAGATCCCTCTTGCTCCTCCTGAAAGGTAATCCCCGGAAATCCGTCCAAAAGCTCCCTGTATCTTTGATTTATCAACCTTCTTTTTTTCACCCAGGCATTCAATTGTTCAAGCTGAGCTAGACCAATTGCAGCGGCGAGGTTGTTCATTTTATAATTGAACCCTATCTCCAAATGATGATAATAGGGCAAATCCTCACGGGCCTGAGTGGATAGATACTTTGCCTTTTCTATTAAAAAGACATCATCTGATATCAATGCACCACCACCTCCGGTAGTGATTATTTTATTTCCATTAAAAGAGTAAACACCGATTTTACCAATAGCTCCGCAGAATTTCCCAAAGTATTTGGATCCAACTGCTTCAGCAGCATCTTCTAAAACAGGTATTTGATATTTTCCGGCAATTTCCAAGATCTCATTCATCTTGGCAGGCATTCCAAAAAGATGGACCGTAACTATTGCCTTTGGTTTTTTACCCTCATTTATCCTACTAAGGATAGCATCCTCAAGCAATTCAGGAGACATATTCCAGGTATCCTTTTCACTGTCTATAAAAATCGGCTTCGCTCCCAAATAAACGATGGGATTGGCTGAAGCACAAAAAGTGAATGATTGACAGATTACTTCATCTCCTGGACCAATTCCCAAAAGGACCATTGCCAGATGTAAAGCAGAAGTACCGGAGTTTAAAGCTACCGCTTGATGAGAATGCATTTCCCGCGCAAGCTTTCGCTCAAATTTGGGGATAAATTCTCCATAAGTGGCTAGATGACCAGCCTCAATCGCTTTATTGGAATATTTTTTTTCATTCCCTTCAAAAACAGGAAACGATAGTGGAAATTTGAATGACATTCTTATAATCGGGTGAACAAGAACCTTTCTAAAGGTAAAATCAATACTATCAAAAACCAAACCATCAATTACAAGAAACAAAAATAGCCCTTGACGGGCTTTAATTTGTTTTTTGAATCATCAGGATTTTCTTAATTCATATTTATACGGGAATCTTTGAAACCTTCCCGATCTACAATTTTTGATTCTATTCTCTTTTTAACTAAACCCTTGTCTTCAAGAATCTTAGGCTCTTTTTTTACTTTTTTCTTCACATACTTAACAGTAATCTGATCAAGTCTATAGCCCAATAATAGCACAATTACAGAAATGATTGGAAGTGCTAAATGATCTGAAAAATTTTTCATAAGAAAAATCAAAACAATAAAACTCAACTGCAATCCACCCAAAATAAGCGCTACCTGATTATGCTTGAGCCCCATTCTCATCAAAAAATGATGCACATGACTTTTATCCGGAGTCATAGGAGATTGGCCTTTACTAACCCTCTTAGTAAAAACTCTTGCCATATCATACAGCGGGAAAATCATTAAGGTGATTCCGGCGGTAAAGACCGGTGTGAATCTCCAGAAATTATCCTCCGGAAGGGCAGCATTGGTTTCCATAAATGCGATAATCAAAGCTCCCATGGTAAAGCCCAGAGTAAGAGAACCTGTATCCCCCATAAAGATTTTTGCCGGATGCCAGTTAAAGAACAAGAAGGCAATCACAGCTCCTAAGAAAGTAAAGGACAATAAAGCATAACTTTCAAGGCCCTGTATCAAAAACCAACTTCCAAGACAAGTGAAAACAATAATAGCAATAATCCCCGCTAAACCATCAAGTCCATCTATAAGATTAAAAGCATTCGTCAATGCCAGAAGCACAAAAGCTGAAAAAAAATAACTAATTATAATATTCAGTTCCCCAACCCCCAGAAATCCATGAAGATCCTTGATTCGGATATCCGAAATCACAACGACCAGAATTACTGCAATCAGCTGCCCCAAAATTTTATGAAATGCTTTTAGCTCCACCATATCATCCCGAAAGCCTACGAAAAACATCAGAGAAACCGCTCCAAGGAGATAGCGTATATCTGGAATGTTGTATTGCCAAGACCAAATCGCTAATGAAATGGCAACTGAAAGACTAATGGCAATTCCTCCCATTGAAGGAACTATTGATGTATGAATCTTTCTACCACCAGGGACTTCAGAAAAATTATACTTAGTTAAAAGTTTAATAAGGACGGGAAAAACTAGTATTCCTGTTGCAAAAGCGGTTAAAAAAGATAGTAGTAAGTACATAAATAATAAATCTTAAGGCAAAGAAACAAAAATCAAAACTAAAAGGAAGGGAATTTCGCTGAAAATGAAAAGGAAATAAATATCTTTGAATCGATAGCTAAGTCTTAGAATTTAAATTCGAATGTTCAAAAAAATTATATTTTTAACAGCTTTTATATCAATTCCAATTTTTCTTAAAGGACAAAACATTCCTTTAAATTTGAGTAATTTAAATGACCTATTACGGCGAGAGCAAGTTTCTAATCAAGATTCAAGTGTTTTCAGTTTCAGTTATGGCCCACTAAATTTAGAAAAGTACAACTCTACTAATGGAAGCCTATCAAAACTTGAAAGTATTTTATTGTCAAACGTAAATGAATTTGGCAAAAAAGGTCGTGGGGAATTATACGTTTTACCAGCTTTTATTGATTCAAAGTATAATCTAAATCGCCCTTTTGGAGGTAATGATGGAGCTATGATTCCTGCAAAAGGTTTTCAGTTTATTCTCTCTTCCGGAATTTATTTGAAGTATGGCAGACTATCAATTCAGTTATACCCCAAACTTTTCTATTCCCAAAACCTTCCTTTTTCAGAATACCCCGAGAATGCTCCTAGCTCATATTTTGAGTTGAGAAAAAGAGATATTTTGGGAATTGATAACCCCGTCCGTCATGGACAAGAATCAATTACCGAATTTATTTCTGGCAATTCTAACATAATGATGAATTTTGGGAGTTTTCAAGCAGGAGTTTCTTCAGAAAACATTTGGTGGGGGCCCAGTAAATCAAATGCCCTATTAATAAGTAACAACGCTCCGGGTTTTTTACATGCGACAATAAAAACTGTGAAACCAGCTAAGACATTTCTTGGAAATTTTGAGGGACAATACTTTGCTGGGAAATTAGATGGGTCAGAATTGAGTTACTACAGTGATGGTAAAGCTCAGGACCTCTTTGGAGAAAAAGATAATGATACATGGAGATATTTCACAGGAATATCATTGAGCTATTCGCCAAAATGGATTAAGGGATTGTCCATTGGAGGCAGTCGGACATTCCAGGTTTACAGAAAAGATATGGAGGATGGCTTTAGAGCTTGGTTCCCTTTATTCGACCCTTTCCCGAAAGAAGGTGTTGGAAACGTTGAAAATATTTTATTAAGAGAGGACCAGCATTTAGGTGTGTTTTTTCGATGGTATTTTCCAAAAATTGGATTTGAATTTTATGGCGAATACCTAAGAAACGATCATGCCTTGAATTGGAGAGATGCTGTCTTAAATCCAGAACACTCTAGGGGTTACATTTTAGGTCTAGCTAAGTATGTGAAGTTAAATTCTTCAAGGTATACCCTAGGGTTTGAGACCGAAATGGTTCAAACAAAGAATTCAATCAACAGATTAACAAGATATGGTGGCTTAGATAGGTCAGTAAATATATACTACAATGGACAAGTAAGCCACGGTTTAACCAACAAAGGACAAATTTTGGGCTCAAGTCTGAATAATAGTGGGAATCAACAGTTATTAAGAATAAGTGTCTTTGAAGGTATCAATAGAGCTTATGTGGGTTTTACCAGATTAGAACAGGACCCCCATTTTTACTATAATGCATCAGTATCAAACGATCTTTATAAGAAATGGATTGACTTGGTGTTTTCTGCAGGAATAGACTATCAATATAAATCTCTTTATTTTTCTCCCACCCTTAATTTGATTTCCTCAAATAATGTAAACTGGTATTCCTCTAACCCCTTAAACGAAAATGAGTTCTCAAATAATGAGAACTCATTCAATCTAAATTTTTCATTGAAAGTAATGTATTCTTTCTAGCTACTTACTCCTTGCACCTCTGAATAAAATATTTGAAAAGATTTTAAAAAAATACTTGATATCAGTTTTAAAAGGATTTTTGGCATACAATTCAAGGTATTTCTTTTCAGATAGTATAATGTCATCAAGAGTTTTAGGCATGTCCGCATAAAAAGGCGGTATGAGTCCAGACTTAACCTTCGTTCTCAATTCTTGAACTTCCACTGTATAAAGATTAAAATAATGTTTACTTAAGGGACGCACGCCAATAAGCTTCATATCTCCCTTTATCAAATTCCAAAACATTGGAAGTTCATCAATCCAAAACTTTCGTAAAAAACTTCCTAAAGGAGATACGCGAAAATCATCTTTAAACTTCCCTCCTTCATCCAATTCATTGTTCTTATAAACATAGTCTTGAAGATATTCAGCATAGGGATACATGGTTCGGAGTTTATATACCTTAAATATTTCTCCACCTTTACCAACACGTTTTAATTTTATAAATGGACCATAAGTCGGACTTGAGTCAAAAGTAGGTTCAGAAATTTTTCTTGCAACAAAATATAGTTTGTCATTTGCCTCAACTTGGTTCAGGACTTCAAAACCACATGAATACAACCTCCCATACATCTCAGCCCTTGAAAGCATCCTTCCCTTACCTTTAGTAAGGTAAAAGTACATACGTTGTGTTAGCTTCAGCTTAGGAAGTATTCTATGAAACAATGTATCAAAGAAATACACAAAATAATTAATCGGAAAAATATATTTTGAAATCAAACTTTTTCGTCTGTTTGAATAAGTTTGTACACAACCTACAAAAATGCCACCATCAACTAATTTGGAATTTAAAACCTCCAAGAATTTATTTACTCTGCGAGAATCATTAAGACGAGAAAGATTTAATATCCCTTGAAAATCAGACTGAGAAAGCAATTCCAAATTGAAATAATTACCTGTCGACAAAACATAGACATTGGAGGAGTCCAGATCAAAATAATCGGAACACAAATCCAAAACTCCTTGACCTGCTTTATTAAGCACTAAGTTCTTGCGTCTTTCCATTTTACTTGTAACAACTGGATATGATACCATAAAAATAAAATTAAAAATCTATGAAAAGTTATATTGATATGTAGAGTCTTTAAGCATAATATCTTTAGATTCAGGAAAATTAACTACAAACCAAATTAAAAAATCAGTAGGGTTAATAGTTGAATTTTCAATTAATTCTTGTTGATCAAAATCCCTATCCTTGAAATCAACCTCATCGATATTTTCAGCCAAAATATTACCATCAATTTCATGAGCATTATTAAATTTTTGAGCTTGAAAAGTTACATTTCCTACTTTAAGTGGATTAATATAATAATAATTAACACCCATTAAACCTGCTTCAATCCCCATTGTAGCACCTTCAGTGATAAATAAGGAAGCCCCTGCTATTACACTATGCATCTGAGATGGTTTTATGTCCAAATGGAATCCCCCAAGCACTTCATCAATTTCATCACCTTCGTATGAAATATAAACTCTTATCTTCTTTGATAGATTATTAACTAATTTCAATTTATTTTCATACGATATAATTCCTTTAACTTCTGAGTCATGTCGGGCATCATAAGAAATAAATCTAATTAAGCAATAAGATTTTTCTTTAAGAATTTTTGTGGGATTAAAATCAGAATTTATATAGAATTGTTCAACAAATGCCTGAAATGAAATTTGCTTAGCTCCAAGCTTTTTGGTAAAATAAAAAGGTGTAAGGACTACCGAACAAAAGGGTAAATAAATTGAATGATTCGTGGAGTTATGTTCTGTATCATCAATTAAAATGACAGGCTTTCTCCTTAACCAACCTACAATTGAACAAGCAGGGGATGCAAATCCTAAATACAAGTCAATCTTTTTACCTTGAGAATAGCGAAATACATCAAAAATCATCCTAAATAGATAAACCAATGAATTAACAAAAGAATTCTTCTTAGGTCGAGAGGATCTTACTCTATGTGCTAATCCATATTCATTAAGCAATTGGTTAATCATAATAGAATCTCGATTAACAATAAAAAAAGAATGACCAAGATCATTCATTCGAAATATAAAATTCCTAAAATAATGAACATGTGCGGGATGATTGATATCTATAAGAATCCTCATAATCTAATTATGCGACGAAGATGAAATTTATTAATAAAATCCGCAAAATCATCATCAACATATCTTGCCTCATTAGAATTCAAACCATTCAAATATCCTTTCAAGAACGAAATACCATAAGTGAAACTCTTTTTTTTGAAAATTTTAAAAACTGTCCGAAGCAAGGCTAAAAACAGATTTCCCCCATTCATATAATTAGATCTGCCCATTTTAAAAGCTATATCAACCTTATTATAATCTGAATTGGCTGGCCTAAAATGTTTTACATCACTATCAACTATTTTTGATTTCCAGCCTTTATAAAACGCTGTCATCTCATCCAATCCATCCCAGCCTAAAATGGGTTTTAGGCCACCAATTTCAGTAAAACATTCTACACGATAAGATTTCAAAGCCCCCCTAATGTGATAATCAGCCTGTGGAGTAGCTGACCAAATTCCATTATGTAACTCAAGTATCCTACCACCTGAAACTCCTATTCTCTCGTCAGATTGAAAGCTATTACTGATTTTTTCAAAATAATTTAAGGGCAACTCCAAATCAGCATCAATTTTTGAAATAATATCAACCTTTTGAATGTCAATAAACTTCAGACCAAAATTAAAAGCATTAATAACTTTAGTTCCTTGAAGCTTGTATGCACCGGATTCATGAAAACAATAATCAATGAACGAATACTTTTTTGCATATCTTTTTATGATAACAGATGAATCATCTGTAGAATTATCATCAACAAAAAGCACCTCTAACGGAACAAAAGTCTGGTTTATAATAGATTCGATAAAAGCGTCAAGAAAACTAGCTTCATTATAGACGGGAACGATAACTACAATATTCATAATAATAAAATCAACTTTCAGTATCATTAATTTCAGCAATAAGAACGCCAATAATACAAAAAGGGAGTGTTCTTGCCCAATAAACGTACAATCCGTCAACCCCCTGACTTATCAGTAGAACAATTAAGTAACCAATACAGAAAAGAAATGCATCACGTTTGATCGGTGAACTAAAAGCAAACTTAGATGAGGATTTAATGACGAAAAACAAATTCATGAAAATAAAAAAGAGTAAAATAATTCCAAAAATGCCAATTCCATACAGATATTCAGCGTAATCACTATGTAAAGATCTATCTCTTGTATTTAACTGATAAACATTGTCTTTTCCAAAATCCCCTGTATTAACGAATGGATTCTGCCCAATTAAAGATTTGTAAGAAAACTGATTAATTCTTTCATCAAAAAAAACCAAATATTCCAAATACCTTCCTTCCTCCTCCAAAGAATCAGTTGTCAAAACTTTATTTCGAGTTTCTTGAAGTTCAACAATATCTTCATAAAAATAATAAAATGAACTTCCTAAAATTATAAAAGTTAAAAGACTAATACTCCTTTTATTTGAAAACAAAATAAGAATTAAATAAAAAAAGCCAAAAACAGCAAGAAGAATTAAATAAGTCCTTTTCAAACTTAATACAATCAAAGCAGTTTCAGCAAATACAATCAGCACTAAAAATGGATTAAATTTACTACGAAGGTGTAATAGAAACAGTGGAATTGAAAATACGAAAAAATACAAGCCAAAAAAGAAAAGTCCACCGTAATGTAAAGTCTCATTCCCATAAACTACGAATCCTATCTTAAAATATGAGCAAAAAAGAATATAAATAATAGCTAAAACATTGGTAATCGTGAGTACTTTAAAAAAAAAATCACGATTTAACTTATCCTTAAACAAGTAAATGGAAGCCGGAATAATCAAGAAATTTGAACCAACAATTAAAAGTCGTGTCCAAGACCCAAATAAATCCTTAGAAAAAAGGCTTAATACAAAAACATAAAACAAAAAGCTAATAATAGAAACAAAAAGATTACTAGAACCATTTTTGAATATTAGAATCAGAGAAATAACTACCAATAGAACTCTAGTTGAAAGGGTTAAAACAACAGTAAATAAGTTTGATTCAGGACTAATAGAAGAATTAACATCCGTGATAAAAGGGTAAATAAATGCTAACAGGAGCATTAATAAAGGCCAATAAATAAGAATTTTTAGTTTATACTTAAAGTATAGCACACATAGAAGTAAAAGAAAGACTATAGTAAGTAACATTAATCCACTATAGATTTATAGAATTCATCCCATTTGTTGAAAGTAGTCTTTTCACCAAAAAGCTTTGCGACAGATTCCTTGCTTTCAAACGCCCTTTTGGCATAAAATTCCCAGTTTTTAAATATATTACTTAGCGCATCACGAAGATCACTAACCTTATCTATCTCTACAAAAAATGCCCCCACTTCTTTCAATGAATCATATGGTAACCATGATCCAGTAATAACAATACTTCCGGCATAGAGGGCTTCTACCATTGATGCAGAATATTGGTCTGTTATTTGCAGGTTAATAAAAATATCAGTTCCCAATCGTATAAGAGCCAAATCTCTTTCCGACAAAAAAGATTGATAAATAACTGATGTACAACTCAGACTTTGAGCATTTTCAATTATAGTCTCCCTATTCCCATCTGAAGATCCGTAAGTTAATGGCAAAATGAGTTCAGTTTTATCAATGAAATCAATTTCTCTAAATTGATCAAGAATTGCCAAGTGTTGCTGACCAGAATTATAATTATATCCTATGGTACATTGAATTTTCCCTCTGTTCCAACCCAACTTGGATTTAATTTCAAACCTATTACTTCTCTCTTCATCAATTATCTTTAAATTTTTAAGAAAAAAGGGTATAGCAACAAATTTAGAATAGGGAAGATTTAAACGCTGGCAAAAATTCTCAATTAATATCGGGTTGGTGCAATGAATAAAATCAGCCTTATGATACATATATTTTAAAAGGAAGATCCTAAAATTACTTGCTCTAAGTACTTCAGATCCCCAAATTGATATAACAATTTTCTTTCTACTCAAAATCAAAAGTGGCCAAATAAAAAAATACTGTAACTTTAAGGAATGAATATGTATAAAATCAAAATCATTTTTAAGAGCCAAAAATCTATAAAAAATATCAACAGGGTAAATTAATTTTCGAAACCACTTACTTTTATAAATATTATTAAATGACCTTGCATACTTTACAGATGAATATAAAAATTGGGATTCAATCTTTATTTTTGTAATGCTAAAAGCGGAAAAATGAAAAACTCCTAAAGAACTAATAGTCCTTATAAAGGATACTAATAATTGATGATTACAATCTCCTATAAAAAGTATTTTCATTTAACTACCCAATCGACTTTTAATAAATTTTGCAGGATTACCACCTACAATACTAAATGGGTCTACATCTTTAGTGACAACAGAACCTGCAGCTATTATAGAGCCGGTACCGATTCTTGATACAGTTGCATTTAAAATTACTCTTTCTCCGATCCATACATCATCTTCGATCATCAAAGTATTCGATTTTTTGTATCCTTGTCTTGACATAGGAACATTCAAGTTTCTAAATTCATGATTTTGACCAAAGATTATAACTTCTGGACCAATCATTACATATTCACCAATGTTAAGATCTCTACCAAATTTCAACTTGTGTCCTAAACCTGAGTGATGGCCCATTTTAACATTTCTTTTCAAGCCTAAGTTAATTTTTGATTCAATGGTAATCCCTTTAGATTCTGCGTTTAAAATAATTTTAAACGCAGAAACCCTCATTAAATTGAAATATTTCCCCCCATATTTAGAAGCAGACCTCGGTAGATGCATCAAAACAAGTTTATAGAATAAATAAACTAGAAACTTCACAACCTAATTTGCCTTAATACACTTCTAAAAACGATTAAACTTAAAAAATATGTAGAACAAGCTCCAAGAATCATACCAATTGCAACACCATAAATACCCATAATTTGAAAACCAAAATAAATAAAACCTAAATGAAAGATAAGTGAAGAGATATTTGTCACAAAATTCAACTTTAGTTTGCCTAATCCAAATAGTGCACTGCCTCTAAATGCGCTTAAATCCCTAAAAAGCCATGCTATACCAAGGATTAAGAAAAACTGTATGGAGTTCATATATCGACCGTCAAAAACGAAGTACATAAAAATAGGAACTAATACGCTGGAAACCCCAAACATAACTATCAATACTATATTCATAAGTTTTTGATACTTACGAAATGAGGTAATCCACTTAGAATAATCACTCGCCTTTTCGGAGAAATGAGGGTGACTTATTTGTAAAATACTACGAGTAACAACACCTAACATCCCTATAAATATGGTAGCAAAACTATAAAAGCCTAACTCTACTCTATCTGATAAAAAATAATTGAGAAAAAAAATATCAATAGATATTAACACTATCCCAACAAAATTTGTTAATGTAGAATATAGAGCATAATAACTGTGTGCCTCAAAAGGATTTTCAACTAATTCAAATTGCCCTAAAATAAAATTTTTATTACGATAAAAAAGTAAAAGAAGGGTAAAAAAGTAACTCATTGCAATACCTATTGCATACCCAAAAAGACCTAAATAATAGGTAAAAATAACTATAGTTACTATTGAAATCGGCTTAGAAATAATCTGAACATTTGCATATTCCTTAATACGTTTCATGGATTGAAGGTAAGCTAAAATTATACCGTCTAAAACTAATGGTGCTAAACCGAGTGCATAAACTAAAAAAACCTTATTAATTATAAAATCTTGGGATAACAATTCGAAATACACTAAAAAAAAGATAAGTGCGATAGTTAATATCTGAGAAACAAGAGAATAAGTCAACCCTTTTCTAAAAAGATAGTTTTTTTGCTTTTCACTTCGATCCTCTGAACACAATTTAAGTATAGAAACATTGAAGCCAAAACTAGCCAAAACAACGAAAACACTCATATACGATTGCATTACTTTTATTCTACCAACGTCCTCCGTAGTTATAATCCATGCAACAATAAGTTGGGAGGCAAAACCTAAAAATCTAATAAGGTAGTTAGCTGAAAGTAAATGGTAAAAGCCCTTCTCCTTTACAGAATTAAATAGAGCTAAAACTCTAATTGGAAACCTGTTCAAGGAAAACTAATGGTCTTGTAGTACTCCTCCAAATTTCCGATATCTTTCCAAGATTTTTCACTGATTGGAAAAACCCCGATACTTCCATCTCTATCCTTGACTTTTTCAATTAAATGTGTGATATGAAAAAAGGTATCATCTGGAATTTCATCAAGTAAATGAGGCTCTAAAATATACATACCACTATTAATCTTAAAAGTTAATTCAGGCTTTTCGCTTAACTTAACTAGTTTACCTTTTTTTGTCGTTTCGATAGTTCCATACGGAATTGGATAGTTCTTCATTGCCGCTACAATGGTAATCTCGTTTTTATGGGACCTATGATAGTCTAAAATTTCAGAATAATCTTGGTCAACAATAATGTCACAATTGCTTACAAAAAATGTTTCATTGATTTTACCTTTCAACAAAGACATACTTCCCGCAGTCCCCATAGGCTTTTCCTCCTTAAAATAGCTTATTTGATAGGGTAAATTTTGATTTTTGATATAATATTCAATTAAATCAGCTTTGTAATTTACAGAAAGATAAAATCTACTACTTCCATGTTTATAAAACCTTTTAAAGATTTGCTCCAAAATAGTGGTATCACCTACGGGAATCAGCGGTTTAGGCAAAACATTAGTAAGTGGTTTCATTCGAGTACCAAAACCACCTGCCATAACCACAACTGGCAAATCAAAATAGGATTTTGGATGTGGTTTCTCTTCCTCGAATAATTCCTCCCAAAAATAAATATTAAGTATGTTATGTTCTCCATCAAGAACAGGGCAAAGCTCCATTCTAAATTTTAACATTAATACCTTTATATCTTCTAAAGAATCTTTAGGAGAAGCCACTCTTATATTTGATCTCATTATGTCAGCTACAGGAGTAGATAATGGCTTATCACTAATTATTGCTCTTTGAATATCACCTGCACTTAAAAGTCCTAAAAAAAGATTTTCATCAGTAATAATTAAAAGTTTATGGTCAATTTGATCCATCAACTTCATAGCCTCAAGAATACTTGCTTCTTTGTTTATTACCCTTCCTTTAAAATTAATTTCTTTACTCATTGGATTTATTTTGCTGGATTACCTACCACAGTCTCATTATCACCTATATTTTTAATAACCACACTCCCGGCCCCAACTACAACATTTCTCCCAATCCTGATACCCTGTTTTATCACGGAATTCGCACCTATAAAACTAAGGTCTCCTACACTTACATTACCTGCCAAGACTGCACCAGGAGCTATATGTACCGCATTTCCTATTGAACACTCATGCTCGATCACTGCACTTGTGTTAATAATACACAGGTCACCAATCCTTGCCAGTGGGTTTATTGAAACGTTTTTAGATATGAAATTCCCAATACCCATTGTAAAGGTTTTTGAAATCGAGCTTGATGGATGAATTACATTTAAAAACTCCATATTTTTCGACAAAATATAATTAGCTACTTTCTGTCGAATCTTATTGTCACCAATTCCTAAAATAAATTTTTTATCAGTTTCCCATTCTTTAAAATTAGGATCCGATTCATCTCCTAAATATTTCAAATTAAAGGGGTCCAGAGATTGTTCATTTATCTCTGTGTAACCTAACAAAATCAACCCTGACTCAAGGGCTGCATCAGCCACAACAAACCCATGACCTGAATATCCGACTAGGATAACTTCACTTCCTGGCACTACTTGGTATATTCACTATTCGGTCTTCCAAAAACTCCGCATTTTTTTGATCATCTCTTTGACAATAATCAAACATTGGTAAACGATACATCAATTGCCAAATTGGACGGGTCATCACTTTTGATTCATTAGTTTCTTTCAAAAAAGAGTCTCTATCTTTTCTATTCTCGAGTTCCAAACACATCAGCCAATAATTAGCTTTAGTATTTGGCATTTCTGTCCGGAATTTTATGTCTTGACTATTAAAAAAGCTTTTATACTGAAGCGATAGGTTTCTTTTATCCTCTAAAAAACTATCCAAATTCTCCAATTGTGCACAAGCTAATGCAGCATTGAGGTTAGGCATTCTAAAATTATATCCTAATTCATCATGATAATACTCATAAGGGTGAGGCATTTTAGCGGTTGTCGTAAGGTATTTAGCTTTTTCACCTAATTCTATTGAATTGCTGACTATAGCTCCACCTCCTCCAGAGGTAACAATTTTATTTCCATTAAAAGAAAAAACACCTAATTGGCCAAAGCTTCCAGTTGGCTTCCCCATAAATTCACTACCTAATGACTCCGCCGCATCCTCCACTACTGGAATTTTCCATCTTTTACAAATAATAATCAATTCTTCAATCCGCACCGGAAATCCGAAGGTATGCATAGGCAAGCAGGCAGAAATTTTCTTTCCTGTTTTTTTATTATAACAACCGCCCTGGCGCAATTCACCATACTCTTCAAGAAAATCACTAACTGCAGTCGGAGATAGCCCCATCGTATCTTGATCAACATCCAAGAAAATAGGACTTGCCCCGTTGTAAGCTATTGCATTTGCAGTGGCGACAAAAGTCAAAGCTTGAGTAAGAACTTCATCTCCTGAATTTACTCCGACCAAGCGAAGGGCTACTTGTATTCCAGCTGTTCCATTAACTACAGCTACTGCTTTTTGAGTTGAGGTGATATTTTTCATCATCCCTTCAAATTTGTCTACATAAGCTCCCACTGAAGAAACAAAAGTAGAATCTATTGTATCATTAAGATACTTTTTTTCATTTCCGCAAAAACGAGGTTCATGCAATGGTATAAAATCATTGGTATGAAAGATTTCTCGAATAAAGGCTATCGTCTCCTGAATCGTATTCATTACATTTTGGAATCTAAATATTTCCCCGTTTCCTTATGCCCAAAATCAGGTATCATTTTATGAAAAAGATCAACTATATCAGTCTTAGACCATTCTGAAGCCTCTCTAAGAGACAAAATTGTTTTTTGGAACAAATCCAGTTTCTCAACTTCAATATTAAGTTTGTTTTTAATTACACCAAGATTTTGGAATCGATCCATATCCAAGGTTTCCTGATCAGTATAAAATTCTTCAAAATCCTTTTCTCCGGTTGTATCACTTACGGTGAAATAACAAGGCCACTTTTTATCTTGTGGTAATGTGTTTACCAATTTTCGTGCTTCCTCTTCAGAATCACATAAGTATGGTTCATATCCCAATTGGTCCAAATATTTAACAGCTATGTCTGCAAACGAAATCAAATGTAAACTCTCGATTAATTTTGGGAAAAAGATATCTCGATTTTCTCCGAAAATGCAAGACATCAAACAAAGCTCTCCTGATTCCTGGGGAGTAACAAAATAACGTTTTACGTCAGACGGTGCCACTATTGGCTGTCTCTTTTGTATACGCTGGTTAAATCCATGAAGAAGAGAACCATCTGAAAAAGCAACATTAGCGAACCGGGCAGTAGAAATAGATATGGCCTCACTCCTACGCATCAGAAACATTTCCATAATACGCTTGGATGCCCCCATCATATTTACTGGGTTTGCTGCTTTGTCAGTAGAGACACAAAAATATTTTTTGGTTCCGTTCTTAATAGATTGTTTGATTGTCTTATCTGTATTAAAAACATTGACATCAATCATTCTCATAAGTGTGAAAGGGTCTTTTTCACTTCTTACATGCTTTAAAGCAGAGAGATTCAGTACATAGTCAAATCCCCCATCAGATTTTATAAAAGCATCATATTCCAAAGAACCAATATCAAGAGCAAAAGTCTGAAAATCACCATCAATATAGCCGTAGGTACTTCTAATATCACGAACTAATTCAACCATGTTGTTTTCACTTATATCTACAACATGAAGTTTTTTTGGGTTCCGTTTAAAAATCTCTTTAGTTACTGCTTGACCTATTGATCCAGCACCACCTAAAACCAAAAAGCGAGAGTTAGAAACTATTGCTGATAATTCATTTTCATTTTTTGAAATATCATTTCCAAATAGCTCCTCTTTTCTACCTATGAGACTTAATACATCCATTAATTATTTTTTATCAAAAGGATGCTTAGCCAATTCTCCAGCTGCCAGAGGATGATAATCTCCCTTTAGACCGATAGGTTCTGCATGCCTAATGTGTTGTACGATTTCTATACTTGGTCGTGCTTCTTCCAAGCCAAATCCATGTCCATCTAATATATGCTGATAGCAATGCGTATGAAGTTCGGTGAATCCATCAGAGAATTCTATTTCTGTCCCTTGCATAGTCAGTGAACGAAAGGTTCTCCCTCCTTTTGCCTTTACTGCATCTGGTAACGTATCTGCATTGATACTCAAAAACCAACGAACTCTCGCCCGCTCCAATTCGAAATAACCTGCTGCTCGATCATGAGTATGCACATGGACGACATTCTTTTTCACTGATCCAAATACCCAAGTCAACATATCGTAGAAGTGTACGCCAATGTTGGTAGCGATTCCGCCAGACTTACTAACATCTCCTTTCCAGGAAGTATAATACCAGTGCCCTCTAGAAGTAATATAAGCCAAGTCAACATCATATATTTTATCTGCTGGCCCTTCTTCTATTTGCTTTTTGAGCGCTATGATCGCGGGATGCAATCTCAGTTGGAGGATGTTATACACCCGAGTGCCATGTTCTTTTTCTACCTCCGACAAGGCATCAATATTCCATGGATTGAGCACCAAAGGTTTCTCACAAATGACGTTGGCGCCTACTCTCAATCCAAATCGGATATGAGAATCATGTAGGTAATTTGGTGAGCAGATGCTGACGTAATCAATTTTACGATCCGATCGCTTCAGTTTCTCGATATGTCGATCGAAGCGCTCAAACTCAGTAAAAAAATCAGCATCCGGGAAATGGCTGTCCATCACCCCTACGCTGTCAAACTTATCATAAGCTGCCAAAAGTACATTCCCGGTATCTTTCACAGCTTTCATGTGTCGTGGAGCAATGTATCCTGCTGCACCTATCAATGCAAAATTCTTCATTTTTAAAGTTTGGTTACTTGATTGTTTTTCAATTCGTATTGATCTCCGGTCGCTTCACAATTAGCTTTCCCCTGCTCATCAAAAATCAACTTGCTTCCATATTCACTCATCCATCCTATTTGCTTAGCTGGATTTCCTACCATCAACGCATAAGCTGGGACATTTTTGGTAATTACTGATCCTGCTCCGATAAATGCGTAATTCCCTATATCATGGCCGCAGACAATAGTCGCATTAGCTCCTATGCTGGCGCCTTTGCCTACATGAGTTTTGGCATATTCAGACTTTCGGTTTACCGCACTTCTAGGGTTGATGACATTGGTGAAGACCATAGAAGGGCCTAAGAACACATCGTCGTCACAGGTCACTCCGGTATAGATGGAAACGTTGTTCTGAACTTTGACATTGTCTCCCAAAACAACTTCAGGAGAGATCACCACATTTTGGCCTATGTTGCAATTCTTACCCAATTTGCAGTTAGGCATGATGTGAGAAAAGTGCCAAATCTTCGTTCCTTCACCGATTTCACATCCCTCATCGATATAGGCACTCTCGTGAGCAGTATAATTCTTCATTTAAAAAAGCTTTTAATACTTTCAATAATATATGCTTGGTCTTCCATTTTCATCTCTGTATGGATAGGAAGGGAAAGCACCTTAGTACAAAGTAATTCTGATACAGGAAAATCTCCTGCATTGTATCCATATCCCTGATAGGCCACTTGCTGATGAAGCGATATTGGATAATAAACCATGCTCGGAACTCCTTTCTCCGCAAGATATTCCTTCAATTCATCTCTACTTATCCCTTCCACCTGAATCGTATATTGATGGAAGACATGCGTGGAGTTTGTAGCCCGTTTGGGTATTTTGATATTCGGATGATTTTTAAAGGCTTGGTCATACGCATCTGCCACCTCATTTCTAGAAGCAGAGTACCGATCCAGATGCTTCAGTTTAACATTCAAAATCGCCGCTTGAAGCGTATCCAGCCTAGAATTAACCCCGATACTTTCATGGTAATATTTTTTAGCCTGACCATGATTTGCAATCATTTGAAGCTTTTTGGCCAAGTCTGCATCATTGGTAAAAATAGCCCCACCATCTCCATAACAACCTAGGTTTTTAGATGGGAAAAATGAAGTAGTTCCAATATCTCCCATCGTTCCTGCCTGCGCTTTTCTTCCATCCGAAAAGGTAAAGACAGCTCCGATCGCCTGAGCAGTATCTTCAATAACTTTTAAACCATGCCTTTTGGCTAATTCTAAAATCAGCTCCATGTTCGAGCATTGCCCATAGAGATGAACTGGGACAATGCCGACAGTTCTAGCTGTGATTTTATCCTCCAATTGGGCGATGTCCAATTCATAGGTATCCGCAACCACATCAATAAAAATCGGTTTCAGCCCCAATAAAGCAATTACCTCCACCGTAGCCACATAAGTGAAAGCAGGGACAATCACCTCATCCCCTGGTTGAAATCCTAAGGCCATCATTGCAATCTGCAGGGCATCCGTGCCATTAGCACAGGTAATCACATGCTTTGCACCAGTGTAACTTGCTAAAGAATTCCCAAAGGATTTGACTTGCGGACCGTTGATAAAAGCTGTAGTATCTATAACTTCCTGAATGGCTGAATCTACCTCAGCTTTTATTCGATCATATTGGGATCTGAGATCCACCATTTGAATATTCATATATTAAACAAAAGACTATAATCTGCTATCCACCAATTCCTTACTAAGCACTCCCTTCACATCAAACACCACCTGAGAATCAGATTTCTGAATATTCCAGGTTTTAAACTCTTTATGCCCTACTGCAAGTATAATAGCAGAATAATCTTCCAATACAGGCTTGGTGCCTCCATTGATAATGGCAATTCCATATTCATGCATTACTTCTGCCACATCTGCCCAAGGATCATAGACGCAAACATTCATGTCAAAGGATTGAAGTTCCCTGTAAATATCAATCACACGTGTATTTCGAACATCCGGGCAATCCTCCTTAAAGGTAAAACCTAAGATCAGGACTTTGGAATCTATCACTTTCAAATCTTTTCGCATCATATGCTTAATGGTCTCCGTAGCCACATGCTTACCCATGGAGTCATTAAGTCTACGCCCAGCCAAAATAATCTCTGGATGATAACCCATTTCCTGAGCTTTCTGTGCCAGATAAAAAGGATCTACTGAGATACAATGTCCTCCAACCAATCCCGGCTTAAAGGGAAGGAAATTCCACTTCGTTCCAGCAGCTTCCAGCACTTCCTGAGTATCTATATCCAGAAGATTGAAGATCTTACTCAATTCATTTACAAAGGCAATATTGATATCCCGCTGGGAGTTTTCAATCACCTTCGCTGCTTCGGCCACCTTAATAGAGGAAGCTTTGTGGGTACCGGCAGTAATCACTGATTTATACAATTGATCCACATATTCAGCTACCTCAGGAGTAGATCCAGAAGTTACTTTCAATATTTTGGTCACGGTATGCTCCTTATCTCCTGGATTAATTCGCTCGGGAGAATAGCCCGCAAAGAAATCCTCATTGTATTTCAAACCAGAGATTTTCTCCAAAACAGGCACGCACTCTTCTTCCGTCACTCCAGGATATACTGTTGATTCATAAATCACCACATCCCCTTTTTTTAGCACCTTCCCTATTGCTTCTGATGCTTTTAGCATTGGAGTAAGCACTGGTCTATTGTGTTTATCCGTAGGTGTTGGAACCGTAACGATATAGATATTTGCGGAAGAAATAGGGCCTATACCATCAGTGATTAAAAGTCCTTTTCCTTTTTCCTCTTGTTCTAAGGAGGTTTTTACCAATACACTTTGAAGTTCAGAATTCTCCACTTCCAAAGTCCGATCAATGCCTTTTTGCAACTCATCTACTCTGCCCGCATTGATATCGTAACCTATTGTTTTGAATTTTTCTGCAAATGCAACCGCTAAAGGCAAGCCTACATAGCCCAGGCCGATGATTGCGATTTTGCTTTGTTCTAATTTAGTAAGCATATAAAAGTTTGTTGTTAGCTGTTAAGGCGTTAAGCGTTTAGCGTTAAGGCGTTAATTGTTAAATCGTTAAGAGATTGATTGGTGAAAATTCTAGTTTTAAGGATATTTCTTGTATCCTTTACCACCACTATTTTTAAGGGTATGAATAAGACCTTGAATCTTGAATTTTAATGCCTCCGTCAATTTTAAAATTCCATGTTGCTCTGAGCTATCAATAAAACCTGCATCTAGTGCTCTGAAAGATTGAGATCTTACTTCGCCATTTGAACCTTTAGCTATGTATAAAAAATTGATGAACTCTTTGTTTCCATCCCTCTCAAATCCTTCAGCTATATTGTCCATGATTGACCCTGCGGCGGAATTTATCTGACTACAAAATCGAAAATCTTTAGAAAACTGATCTTTCCTACTTAAAATTCGAACATACGAGCAAAGTTCTCTTGCCAATTTCCATATTTCTAAATCTTCAAAAGAAGCAATTCCAGTCAAAGTCTTATGAAAATTAGTTTTAAACTAAAAACTTTAAAAATTAGATGAATTTCTGCTAATCATTGAAATGCCCAAGCTTTAACTTTTAACTAATTAACGCTTAACATTTTAACTTGCAACCAATTAACTTTTAACATTTTAACAATTAACCTTTTAACGTTTAACATTTTAACGCTTAACAAATTAACTTTTAAACTAAATCCGGCCTCTCCTTCTCCAATCGCTCAAAAACCTTCTTTACATCCTGAGACCTGTCTTTTTTCAGAATTAAAAAAGCATCTTCCGTATATACAAAAATTGTATTTTTCAATCCCACAAATTCTGTATGGAGCTTTGTACCAATAACCATATTGCCTTTGCTATCTACTTTATGACCTTTTTTCTTGAAGTGATCATAAATAGACGCAAAAGACCCCATATCAGACCAGGCAAATTCGGAAAGAACAACTTTGATTTTCTTGGTATTTTCCATTACTGCATAATCCACAGAAATGGAAGGTATCTTCATAGACAATTCGAAATCGAGTTTACCTGAGGAAGCTGATTCAAAGGCAGTTTTGGAAGTCTCGTAAACTTCCGGTTCGAAAGCTTTCAATTCCTCAAGGTAAACTCCTGCTTGAAAGCAAAACATCCCTGAGTTCCAAAAAAAATTCCCGTTTTTCAAAAACTCTTCTGCGGTCTCTAAATTCGGTTTTTCACGGAATCCCTTAACATCTTCTCCCTTAGCTTCTATATAGCCAAAACCTGTTTCAGGTTTAGTGGGTTTTAAACCAAAAGTGACAATGTATCCTTCTTGAGCAAGAGTAACAGCTCTATCCACAGCTTTCTGATATTCTGCTCCTGATTCTATCAAATGATCTGAAGGAGTTACAAATAGAATGTCTCCCGGTAGAGCGGAAAATGCTGCAAAAGCTATAGCTGCCGCAGTATTTCTGGGACAGGCTTCTATTATTTCAGAATAATCATCAATATTAGCCTGAGTCAATTCTCTACGGGATAACTCGAAATTATCTTGATTCCCCACCACCAAAACAGAATCACAGAATTCTCGATTCCGTGTCACTGTATTCTGAAAAAGAGTTTTCCCTTCAAAAATCGGCAGATACTGCTTCGGTCTGCTTTTTCTGGACAAAGGCCAGAGTCTGGAACCTACACCGCCGGAAAGGATTACGTTTGTTATGCTCATTAAAAAAGAGGGGGTGTTCGTTAAATGTTAAAGGTTAAGAGGTTAAAGGTTAAAGGTTAAGAGTTAAATCGTTAAACTTTAAGCCTTAAGCCTTAAGCCTTAAGCCTTAAGCAATGAAGGTTAAAGGTTTAAGAGGTTAAGAGTTAAATCGTTAAGTGTTAAGCGTTAAACTTTAAGCCTTAAGCAATGAGGGTTAAAGGTTAAGAGATTAAGGGTTTAAAGTTTAATGGGTTAAAGTTTTAGAGTGCTATACTGAGCGATATTGACTGCCGACTGTGCAGAGCTTCGCCCTTTCAGTCCCATGTTGAAGGGAAACTTAACAGGTAAATGGACAGGAAATAGCCTAAGATCAAAATGGATTCAATCTCAGGATTTTATTTAACTTAAGTTTATGCGTTATGGTATCAGTCTATAAAATTGATCTTGAAGATCAGGCTGATATGGGTTAATTGCATGTTAGAGTCTATAAAGATCTAAGCCCTTTTGAGATTACAAATATAGTGAGGCGAGTAGTATTAGACCTTAGTTTTTCAGCAATTTCTCTAGAATTTGTACACCATATTTTTTGTAGTTTGTACTA
>NZ_JAQWXX010000094.1 GCF_029254265.1 Algoriphagus sp.
ACCTGTCAAAAATTCTTTAATCATTGACTCTCTCTCTGAAAGGCTTAAAGAACCGCCTGTTCTTGTTTTTTCTCTACTCATAGTTTACGGTTTGCGTAAACTCATTCTAGGACAAGTCACTTTCTATTTACCCCGGGTTTCGTGCCTCCCCCGGGGCTATTAATGATTTAACCACTCTGTGATTATTCATAACCGTATGCTTTAGAGCTCCAATCAAAATTCGTCTCCAGAGCGGAAACTCACTCTTAGAATGTCTCAACCGAAGGTTTCTGAAATTTATCATTCTTAGGTTGAGGTGGGTGGACATGGAAGCGGGCGGGTGGTGGCATGTGGGGAGAAGCATTTCCATGTCTTGGCTTTTTGGTTCTTTTGGGCCAAGCCAAAAGAACGAAGAATAGCCTAGTAATAGTTTTACAATGCCGTCGTAATTTAAAACGGAATGTTTTAGAGCTCCAATCAAAATTCACCACCAGAGTGGAAATTCACTCTTAAAATGTCTCAACCGAAAGTTTCTGAAATTTATCATACTTAGGCTCGGGGGATGGACATGGAAGCGGGCCTATTTTCATTTCCCCCGTCTACCTAGTTCCACCACTCGAAGATTTTTCACTTGGCCTTGCTCCAAATCAAAAAGCAATAATGTCCGCATGACATGAAAACCTTGCTGCCCAATTGCACCGGGATTCATGTACAAGCAATTTAAAGTCGAATCAAATTCTACTTTGCAGATATGGGAATGCCCGCACACAAATAGCTGCGGCTGAACCTCTTTTAGAAATTGTTTCACCCCTTTCGCATATCGAGGAGGCTTTCCCCCGATATGAGTCATAGCCACTTTGACTCCTTCCTGAGAAAAAACAGCCCATTCAGGATAGCTTTCCTGTATTTCAGTATCGTCAATATTTCCAAAAACAGCTCGAATAGTCTTTCCCGAAGGCAATTGCCTCATAACTTCCATCGAACCAATATCTCCTGCATGCCAGATCTCATCACAATCTTGCAAATAGGTAAGCGTTTTGTGATCAATGTAACTGTGGGAGTCAGAAATGAGAGCGATCTTCGTGGACATTTGAATTGAAAGTGTTTAAATTTTCATTTCAATATGGAATTGCAAATCTTTACATCAAACTTATTCGCTATGAAAACTTCAAAAATCCTCTACCTCGCAATCGCGCTTTTCCTTATCCAGTTCAATTTTGCATTCGCTCAAAGCACCGATTCTGCCACTGTAGTCAGTGTGGAAACTTTTGAAAAAATGGCAAAAAAGAAGAAAAATGCTGTTTTGGATGTACGAACGCCAGAAGAAATGGCAGAAGGACATCTGATAAATGCTCAAAATTTTGACTTTCTGGATGAAAGCTTTCCACAGAAAATTGAAAGCCTAAACAAAAACAAAACTTACCTACTCTATTGTCGATCAGGCAAGCGAACAGCAAAAGCTGGTGCATTGATGAAAGCAGCCGGTTTCAAAAATGTTTACATGCTTGAAGGCGGTATTACTGCTTGGACAGAGGAAGGCAAACCAATCGAAAAATGACCCAAATCTCTTCAATTAATCCATACACAGGTGAAATCCTGAAAAAATTCACTTCCCCAACTGAACGGGAAATAGAGACTGCTCTTGCCAGTGGTGAAGCAGCTTTCGATGATTGGAAGAAAACAAGCTTCGAATTCAGGTCTGGATTAATGAAGAAAGCCGCTCAAAGACTAAGAGACAAAAAAGAGAACTATGCCCGACTGATCTCGCTGGAGATGGGTAAAGTCATTAAAGAGTCGAGATCTGAAATTGAAAAGTGTGCCTGGGTCTGCGATTATTATGCGGATCAGGCCGAATCATTTTTGGCTGATCTCAAAATAGATTTACCAGACGGTGCCAAAGCCAAGGTAAAACATCAACCTCTCGGGATTATAATGGCAGTAATGCCCTGGAATTTCCCCTTTTGGCAGGTTTTTAGATTTGCTGCGCCTACTTTGATGGCGGGGAACGTGGGAGTCTTAAAGCACGCTTCAAATGTTCCTCAGTGCGCATTGGCCATTGAGGAAGTTTTTACAGCCGCTGGTTTTCCAAAAGGTGTGTTTCAAAGCCTATTGATTGATTCCAAAACTACAACTCAGCTGATTTCTGACTCCAGAATCAAAGCAGTAACCCTGACGGGTAGTGAAAAAGCCGGAGCTTCGGTTGCATCTGAAGCCGGAAAAAACATCAAAAAATCTCTTTTAGAACTCGGAGGAAGTGATCCATTTATAGTGCTAAATGATGCAGATGTAAATCTTGCGGCAGCCACCGCGGTAAAATCCCGAATGATTAATTTCGGACAAAGCTGTATCGCAGCGAAGCGTTTCATTATCGAATCAGGAGTTTATAATCAATTTCTGGAAAGCTTCACTGAAGAACTTGCTAAGCTAAAAAAAGGTGACCCTATGGATGAGGAGGCTGACTTCGCCTGTATGGCTCGGGGAGATTTAGCGATGGAGCTTTATGAACAGGTAAAAAAATCTGTTGATCAAGGCGCAAAGTTGCTTCTTGGAGGCAAAAAGCCAATGAAAGATTCACCGTTTTTTGAACCCACCATTTTAACCGAAATACCAAAAAATGCCCCTGCATATTCTGAGGAATTATTTGGACCGGTTGCGCTAATTTTTAAAGTGGAAAATGAACAAGAAGCAGTTTTGCTTGCCAATGATTCCGAATTCGGTTTGGGTGGTTCGCTTTGGACAACTAATCTGGAAAAAGGTGAAAAATTAGCCGAGCAAATCGAAACAGGAGCTGTTTTTATTAATTCGATGACAGCCTCTAATCCACACCTTCCTTTTGGAGGAGTGAAAAAATCGGGCTATGGACGCGAATTAAGCAGAAATGGCATTTTGGAATTCGTGAATTCAAAGACCGTTTACTTAGGATGACCGTTTAGGTATTAAAAGCTGCTTATTTTTGCTTTTGGTCAATTCCTTTCTATTTTTACGAGCAAAAATTTAGTCATATACTAATGAGAGAAATACAGTTTCGAGAAGCCCTAAGAGAGGCAATGTCCGAGGAAATGAGACGTGATCCAAACGTCTTTTTGATGGGAGAAGAAGTAGCTGAATACAACGGAGCATACAAAGTGTCTCAAGGGATGCTGGATGAATTCGGTCCTGAAAGAGTTTATGACACCCCAATCGCCGAGCTAGGATTTGCAGGCCTGGGTGTTGGAGCTGCCATGAATGGATTGAAGCCAATCATCGAGTTTATGACCTTCAACTTTTCTTTAGTCGCTATTGATCAGATCATTAACTCAGCGGCTAAAATGCTTGCCATGTCTGGTGGAGCATACAGTGTACCCGTAGTTTTTAGAGGTCCTACCGGAAATGCAGGTCAACTGGGAGCAACGCACTCTTCAAATTTTGAAAATTGGTTTGCAAATACACCAGGTCTGAAGGTGATTGTTCCTTCCAATCCATATGATGCAAAAGGCTTGATGAAAGCAGCCATCCGTGACCCGGATCCAGTGATTTTCATGGAGTCTGAAGTGATGTATTCTGACAAAGGTGAAGTGCCTGAGGGAGAATACTTATTACCTATTGGTGTGGCAGATATCAAACGAAAAGGAAAAGATGTTACTGTAATTTCCTTCGGAAAAATGATGAAAGTCGCTTTGGAAGCAGCCGAAGAAATGGCAAAAGAAGGAATTGATTGTGAAGTGATTGATTTAAGAACGGTTCGACCAATTGACTACGCTACTTGCTTGGAATCTGTAAAGAAAACCAATCGCGTAGTCATTGTAGAAGAAGCAAATCCTCTTGCGGGTATTTCTTCAGAATTGACTTACCACTTCCAGCGATATGCATTCGACTATTTGGATGCTCCTGTAATTCGAGTGAACTCCATGGATATCCCATTGAGCTACTCTCCAAATTACATCGAGGCTACTCTTCCAAATGTGAAAAGAACCATTGATGCGATCAAGAAAGTGACTTATAAGTAATCTTATCTTTCTGAAATATATCGGAAGATTAAATTTATTTGAAGACTGAAGACTGAAGACTGAAGACCGCAGACCGAAGTAGATTGAAAATACCATCTATTCTGTTTTCATTTGGTTAAATTATAAAACAGTTTAAAAGGAAATCAGAAATTCATAAAAAAGCCCGCCTTTATTCAAAGGCGGGTTTTTTGTTACCCAATCTATCTATTATTTTATTTAAGAAATAAAGGATTCCAACTCGTTGGAACCCTTTATTGTTTAATTCTAGTTGTTTTCGCCACCTGCTGGTGCACCTTCTTTTAAGTCATCATTATTGATAGACTTTCGCTTTCTAGGTCTTCCTTGATCCATGCTAAGCTTTCCAATTCGGTAGCTGAAGTTGACCTTGAAGTTCATGTTACGAATGGCAGAGGTACTGTTTTGTACGATAGTCGGAGTGATGATTTCATTACGGATGATGAATTCTTTAGCCAGGAAATTCTCGGCACCAAATCCAATACTTCCTCTTTTCTCTGCAAACTGCTTATTCAAACTCAAACCGTACGCTGCAAATCCTCCTGAACTACCCTGCAATTCTACTCTTCTACCTCTAGCAAAAGTGAACAACTGCAACTGCCAGTTTTTAGGAAGTGTGTAGTTACCAAACATCCTACCGCTAACTACAAAACCTTCGTTTTGCGCAGCAAGCAATGGATCAGTCAGTCCGTTATCCAAAATAGCATAGTAAGTATCAAAACCACCATTGAATGAAAGCTTGTTACTCGCATTGATATTGAAGAACACACTTCCTCCAATGGCCTGCTCACGACCGATATTTTCAAAAGTGGTAAAAATCACGCCGTCATCCTGAATGGTACGAACAGACTGGATAGAACCAGTAGTATTTCTGTAAAATGAAGTGAAATTGATGACCGTACCTTTAATGAAAGTGCTATAGCCTACTTCGTAATTATCTGTCAACTCAGGATCCAAAATTGGATTACCTTGAGAAATTTGAAGTGGATTAGAAGCTTCGATGTTTGGGTTCAAGAATCTTAAAGAAGGTCTTGAAATTCTTCTATTATAAGCTGCTTTAATCAGATTTCCGTTTTTCAACTTTCTACTCGCATTGATACTTGGCACCAAGGTTCCATAAGAAGGGATATCTACGGTAGTTTCTGTTTTGAAGTCTGCGTTAATCGAGGTGTACTCGTATCTCAAACCTGTCTTTAAAGTGTAATTCTTCAAAAGGTTAAACATGTAAGAAGCATAACCTGCAGTTACATTTTGGTCATAGCTAAATTCATTGCTAAGATTTGGGTTTGGGTTTTCAACATATTCTCCATCTGCTCCATCAGCCTGGAAGTAGGCAAAATCAGAGTACGCTTTTCGCAAAATATTCTTAGCACCGTATTCTAAAATCGACTTCCCTTCATCTCCTATTGGATTTACAAAGTCAACTTGAGCAGTAAATTCCTCATTTCTGCTCGGGTTGTCATTTCTAAGTCTAGAATCTATAGTCTGCAAATCATCTTCATATAGTGAGTTTACAAAGGAATTCTGTCGGTTATTTCTGCTATATAATGTAAGCAAGCTGAACTCTTTTCCTTTTTTCTCAAAGGTCTTAGTGTAGTTTACACTCACATCAATCGTATTAGACTCATCTACCACATCCGTACCACGAAGGGCAGTTCTAATCAACTGATCATTTAAGAAATTTCGAGTTAAGAAATCATTTTGGTTACTATTGGAATTCCGAACTCCAAAATTCACCGAACCTGTCAAGAAATTGAACTTATCAATCTCATAATCTACACCGAAGTTATATCTACCAAAAAGGTCTCTTCTCTCCGTATCTGCAGACTGTAAGATTCTTGAAATACTATTATCGGGATTAGATAGCAATTGCTCATTTTCAAATCGACCATTGATATTGTATCCCGCTCTTCCGAATCCACCTAAAGAGAAACCTAACTTCCCTTTTCTAGCGGCTCCATTCAAGCTCAGATTTGATCCTCGAAGACCGAAGCCACTATTAACATTCAAAGTCATCCCTTGAAAATTATTCTTTTTGGTTACGATATTGATCACCCCAGAAGTACCTTCCGCATCAAATCTTGCAGAAGGAGAAGTAATTACCTCCACCGCTTTGATCTCATCTGCTGGAATCTGTCTCAACGCATCTGCAATACTACTTGCAGTAATCGCAGAAGGTCTATTATCGATCAGCACCTGAATATTACTGCTTCCTCGCATGGATACGTTACCGTCAAAATCCACAGAAAGCATAGGCACTCTTCTCAATACATCCGTAGCATCACCACCGGCAGTAGTTTTATCATTTTCCGCTTTGTAGATCGTACGATCCACGCGCTCCTCAATCAATTCACGCTGACCTTGTACCGTTACTTCCTCCAGAGCTACCCCTTCATCAGAAAGGGTTATTTCTCCCAAGTTAACATCACCTGTAGGTGAGGTCACTTCAATTCCCTTAATGACTTTGGTCTCAAAACCCAAAAAGCTAATTTTTAAGTCGTAAGTCCCTACTTCAAAACCGGCGATAAAAAACTTTCCTTCATCATCTGCCACTCCTCCGGCGATATTGGTATCAGACCCTGACTTATATAGTGCAGCAGTTGCATAAGCTACAGCTTCTCCTGTTTTGAGATCTTTAGCCGTTCCGATTATCCTCGCGGGCTGTTTGGTTTGCGGAGGGGTTTGCTGCGCAAAAGTTGTCCCCACAGCCAGGAAAAAGGTGATTGCGAGAAGATTGATTAAATTTTTCATGTGGTGTTGGTATAAATAAATCCTTTGAAAGAATAATTTGTGAGTCCCTTCGAATGGTTAATGAGGTAACTCACGATTCTAATACCCCAAAAAAACAGGGAATGTTTTGAGTATTTCCAGCTAATAGACCGCAAGCGCGGTTTTATCGACAAAGAGGGTTTTATGCCTGATAAAAACAGGGATTTGGAAAGATTTGACTTTTATCAGGTATACTGAAGAGTTCATCGTCAAAATAGCGCTCTTGGTAGATTGCGTTTGATAGTGACATAAAAGTTTCTTTAGCTTGCTCTAATAATTAGGAATATTATGACGATACCAATTCAAAATAAAAGCAAAAGAGTCTCTGTTCTAATCCACATATTGGGTTGGACCATGTTGGGGATTGTGCTTTTACTTTTATCCCCATTGTCATGGCGTGTAGATGTACCGATGCAATATTGGTGGAAGCAAATTTTCCTTGGAGGTCTATTATCGGTCATTTTTTATGTCAATATGCTGGTGCTGGTTCCCAGGTTTCTTTTGCGGGACAAACTTTACATGTACCTCATGATTCTATTAATCGGAGTGGTATTCTACTTCGGTTTGATTATTTACTTCGAAAATATCATCAACCTTCCTGAAATAATGCATAACGCATTTAACCCTGGGAAGCCTTACAAACCTAATGGAAGATGGGTTTTTGGAGATGTTTTTCACCTGATGCTTTTCTTGCTTTCACTAGGGATTAGTACATCTGTAGCTTCTGTTCAGAAATGGCAAAAGGATGATGCCATCCGAAAAGAACTGGATCGGCAGCGGATCAATACTGAATTGTCTTACCTCAAAGCGCAAATCAACCCACATTTCTTTTTCAACACGCTTAATAATATCTATTCACTCACCAACCTTGATGTAAAAAAAGCACAGGAAGCATTATTGAAACTTTCCCGAATGATGCGCTATGTCCTGTATGAAAATCAAAAGGATGAAACACTTTTGAGCAAAGAGGTCAATTTCATCAACGATTACATTGAATTGATGAAAATGCGCCTTTCGGCAAAAGTAAAGCTAAATATACAGGTAGAAGCTCCAAAGGAGGATTTGGTCATTGCGCCTATGTTATTGCTACCTTTTCTGGAAAACTGTTTCAAACATGGCGTGAGCTCTCAACAAGAAAGTGAGATCCTGATCAAACTCGAAGTAATGGGAGAAACACTATTCTTTGAAACCCGCAATCATATTTTCCCGCTTCATCCTGATAGCCCAGAAGCCCAGGAGAACGGGATCGGTTTGGTGAATACAAAACGAAGATTGAGTCTGCTTTACCCAGAAAAACATCGCCTGAAGTTTGGTAAAGACGAATCCAATGAGGAGTATTGGGTTAATCTTACCATTGATCTATCATGATTCTCAACTGTGTAGCTATAGACGATGAACCCTTAGCCTTAGAGTTGGTAGGCAAGTACATCGAGCAAACTTCCTTTTTGAAATTAATTGGCAAGTTCTCAAATGCCATCGAAGCTTTGGGCTTTATCAACCAAAACGAAGTTCAGCTAATATTTATGGATATTCAGATGCCAGATTTGTCGGGGATGGAACTGGCCAGGGTACTTGATGGGAAGAAAAACTCGGATAAAACAAGAATAATTTTTGCGACTGCTTACCATCAATTTGCCATCGAAGGCTACAAAGTCGAAGCCTTAGACTACTTACTCAAGCCCTACAGCTACGAAGATTTTCTCTCGGCTGCTACGAAAGGATTTTCCTACTTCGAAAAACTAAATCAAACTGATTCTTCAACTCAAAAAAAGACTGAATCCAGCACTCCCGACTATATTTTCTTAAAAGTCGAATACCAACTGGTCAAGGTGATGCTGAAGGATATCAGCTATGTAGAAGCCTATAAAGACTAAGTTAAGGTTCATTTGATCTCAAAACCCAATCCCCTGCTTTCACTGACGAGTTTGAAAAGTATGGAAGAGCTTCTTCCTACCGATCAGTTTATGCGGGTGCATCGCTCCTTTATCGTCGCACTGGATCATATCGAATCGGTATCCAAGAATGTAATCAATATCGGTAACCAATCCATCACCGTGGGCGACAATTACAAAGAGGCCTTCTTGGAATTTATGAGTCGCTGGATGAGTTGAGGGTTTGGGAGAAAGAAATAATAGAGATTGGGAGATTTTATTCTCCGCAAACAAGTATTAGGGATTATATATAAAGTGGTTTTTCAGCCTCGCAAGTACGCTTTTTCAGCTTTATGACTTGAGCTTTCTGATTTAAAAAAAAAGGTCCAAGTCCGAAGACTTGAACCAAATGTGCTGATTTCCTAAATCTTAAATCCCCTTATCGCTTTCCCATCCCCGGCATTATCTTGCCAAGAGCGGCCTTTGCTCCGCCCATCTTATTCATCTGCTTCATCATTTTGCGCATATCGCCAAACTGCTTCATTAGATTATTTACCTCAACAATAGTTCTACCGGAACCAAATGCTAAGCGCTTTCTTCTGCTTCCATCAATCAAATCAGGATTAGATCGCTCGGCTGGTGTCATACTTTTGATGATCGCTTCGATCGGCTTGAAGGAGTCATCATCGATATCCAGCCCTTTCATGGCTTTGCCCATTCCCGGAATCATGCCCATCAAGTCTTTGATATTTCCCATCTTTTTCACCTGCTCAAGCTGGGAAAGGAAATCATCAAAATTGAAATTATTTCCTCTGATCTTCGCATTGATTCGCTTGGCTTCGTCCTCATCAAAAGACTGCTGCGCACGCTCTACCAAGGAAATCACGTCACCCATTCCTAGGATTCGCTGGGCCATACGATCCGGATAGAAAATATCCAGATTCTCCATTTTCTCCCCTGTGGAGATGAACTTGATTGGCTTATTCACCACGTGGCGAATCGAAATTGCCGCTCCACCTCGGGTATCACCATCGAGTTTGGTCAATACTACCCCGTCGAAATTCAATCGCTCATCAAAGGTCTTCGCAGTATTCACCGCATCCTGACCTGTCATCGAATCCACTACAAAAAGTGTCTCTGAAGGATTCAAGGCTCTTTTCAGCTCCTCGATCTCATTCATCATCTGATCATCTACGGCCAGACGACCTGCAGTATCGACGATGACTGTTTTCTTACCGGTTTTCTTGGCGTAAGCAATCGCATTGCTGGCGATCTGAAGTGCATTTTTATTCTCCGGCTCAGCATAGACCTCTACTCCGATCTGCTCTCCCAGTACTTTCAACTGGTCAATCGCTGCAGGACGGTAAATATCACAAGCCACCAAAAGGACTTGACGCCCTTGTTTTTTCAAAAAGCTACCTAGCTTTCCTGAAAAGGTGGTTTTACCAGAACCCTGCAAACCAGCGATCAAAATAACCGCAGGGTCGCCGCTAAGTTTGATATCCACTTTGGATCCTCCCATAAGTTTGGTCAACTCTTCCTGAGTGATCTTGATCAGTAATTGACCCGGGGAAACAGAGATCAAAACATCTCTTCCAAGTGCTTCTGTACGGATGGTATCGGTTACTTCCTTGGCTACTTTATAGTTAACGTCAGCATCAATCAAGGCTCTTCTGATTTCCTTAACCGTACTTGCTACGTTGATTTCGGTGATTTTACCGGTTCCTTTAAGTGTTTTAAAGGCACGGTCGAGTTTTAAACTTAAATTATCAAACATTCGATTTCTCAGCTATTTGTCGCAAAAGTACAAATTTTCAATCCAGATAGAAAGGAGAGTTTGATCAAATCCCAAGGTGATCTTTGCTTTTTTGATTCTTTAATGTGCTTTTAATTTAGTTCTACCCTGAATTTAGTGAAGAAGTAAAATGGGTTTTGGACTAAAACTTTATACTATCAAGAAGGATACTTATTTATTAAAGCGAAGTTTCAACATTCCGAGCTCATTTAGTCATATTCTAGCCATTTATCTTTGTCACTTTTTGGCGGCCAAAAAGTAACCAAAAAGCCCCGAGCCTCAGTCTTTTCTTTCCGCTGGCAGCTTTTTCAATTGATTTTAAATGAGGAAACAGCGGAATTTTGGGCCGCCTTGCGCACCTAAAAATGACTGGATCTCCCGCGTTCCTTTGGGAGCTAAGTCATTTTCTTAACGGCTTGCAAACCTGCTCAAAACCGAAAATCCCGAAAGGCTCAGCCATCCGGAAACTATCCTCCGTAGCAGATTATCATAATAAAAATCTAGTTTCAATACCATTAAATTCGTGGTAGAATCTTGAATTTTTCTCTTTGGCCACATTGAATCTGGCAGAAAATAATCAATCCCAAGTGACTTTTTAGTCATGCTCGATTTGCTTTGGGTATAAATTCCTAATTTGCGTCGGTATCCAGATCTCCTTAAGAATTACCTTTTTCATGAAGCCAGATTTCAAAAAAGACATCCTCCCCCACTTGTTAGGTATTGCTATTTTCTATGCGATAGTAGCCTTTTATTTTTCTCCGGTTGTATTTCAGGATCAGGTAATCTTCCAGGGCGATATTCTCCAATGGGAAGGTTCGGCAAAGGAAGCGATGGATTTCCGAGCCGCTACTGGAGAAGAAGCGCTTTGGACGAATAGCATGTTTGGTGGCATGCCGGCATATTTCATCAGCATGGAGTTCCCAGGTGACATCACCAATGCTGTCATTTCAGTTTTGACCCTTGGCCTGCCACATCCTGTGAATGGTTTGTTTTTTGGAATGCTTTCCATGTATCTGCTATTGCTGACATTTGGGGTAAGGCCTGTTTTTGCGATCATAGGATCTGTAGCTTTTTCGTTTAACACCTATAATCTCCTCAGTCTGGAGGCTGGCCACAATGCCAAAATCTGGGCGGTATGCCTGATTCCCTTAATTCTAGCAGGTATTCACCTGGCTTTCGAGCGAAAGCGAATCCTTGGCGCCGCACTTCTTGCCTTGGGACTTTTGCTCCAGCTGAAATTCAATCACCTTCAAATCACTTATTACACACTCCTCACCTCGGTTATTTATGTGTTAGTGCGATTGATATTTGATTGGAAAAAAGAGGGCATTGCCCAGATTTCAAAGACCCTTGGGTTTTTGATTTTGGGAGCTATACTGGCCGTTGGAGGAAATATCGGCCGTTTGGCTACTGCTTTGGAATACAGTCCTTACTCTACCCGAGGAGAAGCAACTTTAGAAAATGCCGGAGCGGGCTTGGATAAGGAATACGCATTCTCCTGGTCCAACGGAAAATTGGAAACACTCACCCTTTTGGTGCCTGATTTCTATGGAGGCGGCAGCCAAACTCCTTTGGGGAAAAACTCAGCATCCGAAAAAGCGCTTCGGGCAAACGGATTGGATGCACAACAAATCAATGGGTTCATCAAAGGTGCACCAACCTACTGGGGTGACCAACCATTCACCGGAGGACCGATCTATGGGGGCGCAATTCTTGTTTTCCTTGCAATATTGGGGATTTGGGCTGCACCAAGAGAAAGTCTCTACACCTTTGGGGCAATTATTATCTTTTCAATTCTTCTTTCATGGGGGAAAAACCTGAGTTGGTTCAATTACCTACTTTTCGATATTCTACCCGGCTACAATAAATTTAGGGCAGTTTCCATGGCTTTGGGAATGACGCTCTTTGCGATTCCTGTTCTAGGAATGATCTCATTGGAGCGATTGATTCAATCCAAAAACCTGAAAGCCCTTTTGATTTCCGGTGGAATTGTCGGTGGACTTTTACTTCTTTTGGCAATAGGTGCAGGGATGTTTCGCTTTGATGGGGCAGCAGATCAAAGCTTACCAGAGTGGCTTGTAAGTTCGCTAAAACAAGATCGTAAAGCCATGCTACAGGCTTCCGCTTGGAAGAGCTTAGGATTTTTAGCCGCGGCATTTGCATTGATCTATTTTGCGATCAAGGGAAAAATATCCGATTTGGTACTTGGACTTGGATTGCTGGCATTGGTTACGATTGATCTTTGGTCTGTCAATCGACAGTATCTGAATGATGAATCTTTCCAGCCTAGTCCTGCCAAAAGTTTCTTTGCCATCACTCCTGCTGAGCAAGAAATTGAAAAAGATAATTCTCATTATAGGGTTTTGAGTCTGACGGAATCCTTGACAAAAGGAGCACGCACGAGTTATAGATTTCAAAGTCTGAGTGGCTATCATGGTGCAAAACTTCGACGCTACCAGGATTTACTGGACAATAGACTTCAGTTTGAACTGAATGATTTCATCACCAAAGCTCAGGAAGGTGAATTTGATTTTGAGGGAATTCAGACTATGAATATGCTGAATACGAAATACATTATCGCCGGAACGGCTGCGAATGCGGTTTTTGAAAATCCAGCGGCTAACGGTCCGGCTTGGGTTCCCATGGAGATTGTAGGCGTACAAAGCAATCAAGCCGAACTCGAGCAACTTGGCGAGATCGACACCAAAATATTGGCTACTGTTAACACCAGCGAATTCGAGGATGTCAAAGCAGGCATGGGTCAGATTACCTTGAATTCCTACTTGCCAAATGAGTTGAGCTATACCGCAACGATGCGACAGGCTGGATTAGGAGTTTTCTCTGAGATCTACTATCCAAAGGGTTGGACTGCGACAATAGATGGAAAAGAGGCGGAAATTATTCGAGTGGATTATTTACTTCGAGGATTGAATATCCCTGAAGGCTCGCATGAAATTATCTTCAAATTTGCACCAACCAGCTATACCGCCACCAAAACCCCAATGATCATTTTCCAATATTTAATTTTGGCGGGTTTGATTGCGGGGATTTTCTTTACCTATAAAAAGCAAGCCGATGGAAATCAATAAGGATAAAGTCATCAGCTTTTACGATCAGTTTGCCGAGAAGCAGGAAGTGACGGGGATCAACTCCCGACATCTAAGCATTCTCGATAAGGTGGTTGCTGCCGGACTCAAATCACATCATTCCATTCTTGAAATCGGTTGTGGGATTGGGACAGTATCCCATTTGCTTGCGCATCAGGTAAAAAGTGGGGAAGTATTAGCAGTGGATATTTCGCCTGAAAGTGTTGAAAAAGCAAAGGAAATCTGGAAGGATCAGCAGAATCTAAAATTTGAGGTTTCGGATATGTCTGATTTTGATAAGGCAGGTAAAAAGTTTGATTTTTTTGTGTTTCCGGATGTTTTGGAACACATTCCGGTGGATCAACACGCGCGATTGTTTCAGAATATTCAAAAGCACTCGCATTCCGAATCGGTGGTGTTTATTCATATTCCAGCACCTCGCTACCTACAGTGGATGATCGAAAATGAACCGGAAAAACTTCAGGTGATTGATCAGCCATTAGATTCCGGGGAATTAATCAAGAGCTTGACTAACAATGGATTTTATCTTGAAAAGATGGAAACTTATCCAATCTTTTTTCAGGAAAAAGATTATCAATATTTCGTCTTCAGGGCGACTAAACCGCTAGAAAAATCTACTCCTAGGGGAAAATGGGAGGTTTTAAAAGAACGTATGGCTATTCGACTTCGGTACGGCATACTTAAATAGAACTTTTTGATTTCGATTACATAAAAAAATGAAAATGAAAATTACAGAAAATGCAATGGTGGGATTGACTTACGAATTGAAAGTCAGCAAAGATGCAGACGATATTGAGTCAGCACCATTCAGCGTAGAGATTCGAAACGAAGAGGATCCTTTTTACTTCATATTTGGACAAAGTGGTTTGCCGGAAAAATTCGAAGAGTTGCTAATTGAAAAATCAGAAGGAGACCAATTTTCTTTCATCATCAAAGTAGAAGATGCCTATGGCACCGCAAGTGAGGAGCTATTAATCACACTTCCAAAAAGTCAATTTTCAAAAGAGCAGGGATTTTCAAAGGAAATGCTGGAGGAAGGTAATTTCCTTCCACTGATGGATGAGAACGGCTACCCTATGCAAGCAAAAGTGATCAAGGACTTGGGCGAAGATTTATTGCTGGACTTCAATCATCCACTGGTGGATTTTGACTTACATTTTGAAGGGAGCGTACTGGAAGTCAGAGAGGCTACTGAAGACGAACTTTCTCAAGGGAATTTAATGACCGAGCATGATGAGGATGAAGCGGAAGATTAATATTTCGGCTATTCGACATTTGTAATGTCGAATCTGGATCCTAGGATTTTCAATCCGCTTACAGCCTACCCCTTTTGCAAAATGCCTATTTGATCGTTGTTTCTTCCGTTAGTGAAGCCACTAACGGAGGCAAGGGGGTACCGAACTGTCGCTCCTATAGAGCAAATACAAAATCAATATTTGACTGAATTTTTCAATTTTCCAATCTTCCAATTTTATAATTATATCCATAGTGCCCTCCGCGAAAACCTCCGTGGGCTTGGTGGTAAAAAAACTTACTTGAGTGTCATCACTTTTCCCTCATCCCAACTCAAATAAACACGATCACCAATTTGGTATTTCCGCATGGGATCATCGACTTCCCATAATTCACCTGTTTCTTTGATTCGAATTTGCAAGGAATTGAAATGCACCAAAAAGCGCAAATCCTCCACGTGAGCTAAAATTCCTTTACTTGTTCTTAGCTTGACATCTGCCGGCCTGATAAAAGTTTTTTCTTCCTTGGAAATGGAATTTATCGAAGAGAAAAGCCTTGCCACATATTTCGATTTTGGACGCTCACATAAATGTCTTGAATCCCCTTCTTGGGCCACTTTGCCCTTTTGAAGAATTAATAAATTATCGGTCAATCGGAGTGCATCATCTAAATCATGAGTAACGAAAACCACTGTGGTACCCATTTCTTTCAATGTAGTTTTTAACTCTGCGATCAATCCTTGTTTTTGAATCGTATCTAGGGAGCTAAATGGTTCATCCAGTAAGAGTACTTCGGGTTCTACACTTAGTGCTTTTGCAATGGCCACTTTCTGCTTTTGCCCTCCGGAAAGTTCTCTTGGAAAACGATCTCGAAACGGCTGTAATCCTAGCATTTGAATTAACTGCTCTACCCGCTGCTTTGCATAGCTTTTGTCAAATTGGAGTAAAGGACGAGCAATGTTTTCTGCAACGGTGGAATTTGGGAACAGGTGAAAATCCTGATAAATCAATTTAATTTCTGGATAGCCAGCAACGATTTTATGCTTAGGACTCTGAATTTCCATTTCTCCCAAAAATACTCGCCCGGAATCCTGCACTTCCAAACCAGCCATAATTCGGAGTAAGGTACTTTTCCCTGAACCGCTTTCCCCTACTATACTTAAGAAATCGCCTCTTTCAAGCGAAATTGAAACAGGATATAAGGCAGGTTGGTCAGTATAGGATTTGGAAACTTCTTGAATAGAAAAATAACTCATGGGCGAATTTCTACTTGGATTTTTTTAGGGAGACTGCTCAAAATTAAGGCATATGAATGATCTGCCAACTCCAAAATCAATTTATCCGGAACATTTCCGATCACACTGACCGAATTCCAAGTTTTCTTGTTCATATGATAGCCTGGAGTAATCCCCGGATACTGCTCTCGTAATTCTTCTGCTCGCTCTGGATCACATTTGAGATTGATGTATTCGAATTCCGAAATTGAGCAAATGGAAAAAATCTTACCTCCAACCCGGAAGCAAAGTGTATCGGGATTAAAAGGAGTGTCTTCAGTCACTCCAGCCTTCGCTAGACAGTAATCTCTATAGAATTCAAGGGTCATTGTGTGAATATAAAAAAATAGGACTAATGGGTATATTCCCAGAAGTCCTATTTTTTTGTTTAGCTAGATGTCAGATGACCAATGAACTGAAAACCGAGATTTTACTCCAAATTGAATATTAGATAAAGCGCTTAACTATCCAGAAAATCATTGCAAAAAGAAATACGATGATCGAGATCTTATTGATCCCATGCATCATTCGCAAATTGAGATTGGATTTTTTATTTGGATCTGGCTTTTTGAAAACATTCAAGAAGTAATTGCCGACTTCACCTAGTTTGAAGAACTCCTCAACTTTATTTTTTTCAGACATGATTTCTTTATTTGATGTGATAACAGACAGAGGAAAGGATTGGTTTATTTTTATTTAAGATGTATGAAATAGGATTTTAGATTTGAATGCCAAGTGAATCAATCGGTCAACGCTATTTAGGGAAGTACAAAGAATACCTTTCAGCTTTCTCACTTTAGACTTGTGACTTGTTTCACATTTCTTCAGGATCATTCCACATGCCATCTTCCTTGATGATATTGATCAATTCATCGACCGCTCGCTCAGAGGGAACAGATCTTTTTACCACTTCTTTTCCCTTGTAAAGGGTGATTTTTCCTTTTCCTGATCCTACGTAACCAAAGTCCGCATCAGCCATTTCTCCCGGTCCATTTACGATGCAACCCATGATTCCTATCTTTACTCCTTTCAAGTGATCCGTGCGCTTACGGATCATCGCAGTAGTCTCCTGGAGATCAAAGAGCGTTCTTCCACAAGAAGGACAGGAAATGTATTCTGTCTTGGACATTCGAGTTCGAGCTGCCTGAAGCACACCGAACCCAGTAGCATTATGCAATTTGATTTGGTCCAAATACTCTTCGCGGGTATGCGATTTTTCTTTCTCCAAAGAAATAAAAATACCGTCGCCCAAACCGTCAATCAATAATCCTCCTACATCAGTAGCCGCATAAAGCATCGTCTCGTCAGCAGTTTGATCAGGATAACTTACTTTGATAACCACCGGGATTTTGACATCAGCATTCATCAGGCTTACTATTGCACGACGCAAAGCCGGCATAGAATGACTATTGGAGGTCTTTAAAATCAATACTGTATCAGTTCGATTTTCGACCAAAGAAATAGCCTCTTGAATTTGTATATCAGCTATTTCTAAGAAATTCAGCTCCGGATGAAACTCTTTGGTACTTCCGAATTCTGCCAGAGTAAAAAGCGGGAATTTGTTTCCTCTGTCTTTGCTTTGATTCCAAATTTCTAAATCCTGAATTTCTTTCATGCCATTTGGAAGCATGAAAGGGATGGCGTTTTTACCGGAATACACGAAGTCGCAACCCTGATCATTCATTTTCCACTTATCCAATTCAGGTAAGTAAAAATGCCCCACTTGCTTCATTTCTTTTGGAGTGATCGCATTGATTTTGGAAATATCAGTGATAACCCGAGGCACATTGTGATCTCCGAAATTGTACACTTCTCTTGTCATACGCTTCGCATGATCAAAAGGATGAATAGGATATTTTGTAATCGGGCGAATCGAATCATGATGAGCGCGATGCGTGTAGCGATCGATCAAAGCTTTAGCAACCGGCGCTTCAAATTCCGGATCTTCGGTCAAAGAAACTCTAACGGTATCTCCCAATCCATCTTCTAACAATGTCCCGATTCCCACTGCAGATTTAATCCGGCCATCTTCTGCTTCACCGGCCTCGGTCACACCAAGATGAAGTGGATAAGGTTTGAAACCACCTTCATTCAGCTTTTGAACCAAAAGTCTGTATGCTTGAACCATGACCTGAGTATTGGATGACTTCATCGAAATCACAATCTGATTGTAATTTTCATCTTCACAGATTCGTAAAAATTCCAATGCGGATTCCACCATTCCCAAAGGAGAATCTCCGTATCGACTCATGATTCGATCCGAAAGGGAACCATGGTTGGTACCGATTCGCATTGCTGTGCCATTTTCCTTACAGATTTTCACCAAAGGAAGGAATCGCTCACGGATTCGGTCCAACTCTTCTTGATAGCTGGCATCGGTGTATTCGATGACTTCAAATTTCTTTTTATCGGCGTAATTTCCTGGATTTACTCGTACTTTTTCAACAATCCTAGCTGCAACTTCTGCCGCATTTGGGGTAAAATGAATATCTGCAACCAGTGGAGTTTTGTAACCTCTTTTGCGCAGCTCAGACTTAATGTTTTTCAGATTTTCAGCCTCCTTGATACTTGGTGCTGTGATCCGTATCAATTCACATCCACTCTCGATCATTCGGATACTCTGCTCCACCGAACCAATCGTATCCATGGTATCTACTGTAGTCATGGATTGGACCACAATGTGATTATCTCCCCCGATGATGACATCACCGATTTGTACGGGAATGGTTTTACGACGAGAATAATGCGTAAGGCTATCGCAATAGATTTGATCTAAACTCTTGATGCTTGACTCCATAAATACTTAAATATCGCCCAATTGAGGTCTGATGGTTATTTCTTCAACAACGGATTGTGGGGAAAGGTTATAGGCTCCCCAGACGCATTCAGCTACGTCTTCAGCCTTCATAAATCGCTCCAAAGGAAGATCCACTCCCTCCCAACTTGCTGTATAGGTAGCTCCTGGAAGAATGGAAGTGACTTTAATCTGATGTGGCTTGAGCTCCTCCCGAAGACATTTGGTCATTCCTAGCATTGCCCACTTTGATACCGCATAGCTCCCTCCGTTAGGATATGCAGTTGTTCCAGCAATGGATCCCATGCTGAAAATATAACCTGACTTCCGAGCTATCATTTCCTTTACAAAAGCACGGGTCAAATGATAGGCGGAAAAAAGATTCGTTTCCATCATTAGCTCAAAATTTCCTTCTGGCTCATCATGAATGGATCCCGGAAGGAAAACACCTGTATTATTTACCAAAACATCGGGGATCGCAATCCCTTTCACATATTCTGCAAAAGTCTTGACTTCTTCCTTTTGAGATAAATCTGCCTGTTTCGCAAAAACCTTAATCCCAGAAAACTCACTTTCTATTTGGGCTTTCAGTTCTTCCAGTTCTTTGGCATTTCGAGAACAGGTGAAAATATCGAAACCCTCTGCAGCAAATCTTGAAATGATCGCTTTTCCGATTCCCTTGGTACCTCCTGTGACTAGGATACTTTTGCTCATTTGGTTAGTAGTTTAATAGTTAGTATGACAACTATCTAGCATGAGCAAAGTTACATTTTTTTGTCAAAAGAGTGCGGAAACTTGCATTCTCCCCACATGAACTATCCGATCCAGTCCCTGAGAATTTCTTCCCTCATAAACCAGATTTAACTGAAGCCCCTCTCCTATCTTCTGAAGCCAATTCAGGTTCCAGGTGATATTTGTTCCAGGCGTCAATGCTTGCAGCATTTCATAGCCCACTGGAGAATTTACCTCTCCGTTATAATCGATTTGGATCAATTTCAGATTACCGGTAAGTGTGGTTCGGATGGCTTTTGCGTAGCGTAAATCCACTCCTACTTGATGCAATTGAGCAGTTTCTTCAAACTCTATATTCTGCAAATTTTCTTTTCCTGAAAAAGAATAAGTCATCGTGGTTCGAAAATAAGGACTGGGTTGCCAAGCGAATTCTGGACCGATTTGACTTTGTTGAATAGTATAGTTCCGGTTTTGCAGGAAGTCAGAAGCCGAACTTCTTTCTCCTGTTCCTGCAATGATTCGCAAGGTCGTCTGCCCGTTGAAATTATAGCGTGTGTTCAATTTCCAATCCTTTTGAATCAAATCTTCAAAGCCTCCTGAAAGCAACTGCTTGAATTGAGAATCGAAAAGCGAAAGGTCAAAACCATAGGCAGCTCCCGCTCGATTGAAGAAAAAACTACTTCGGATGACTTGCCGAAGGGATAAGATTTCATCACGGTCAAGATTTCCAATAAAGGGATTTACCCGATCCTTGAAATTATCAGAAGTGACTTTTTTCTCTACGGAGAGACTTGTAGTATTGGAAAACTTTTGGAGAAAAGCTTTCAGACCGGCTTCTTTCTTCCAATTTTCAGGGAATCTGGCCTGCAAGCGATAATTCAAAATACTCGTATATGCTTGTATATAGGTATCCGTTGGGACGAAAATCTTGATGTATTGCTTTTCCTCCGGATTGATCGCAAGATAAAACTCATTCAATTGCTGAACCCCATCGCCATTATCATCCCGCCAAGTATGCGTGCCGTCACCGTTTGGTGCAGGAAGAAAAACAAACTCGCGTTGTAGCTCGCGACCGTTTCCAATCGCATAGCTCACCTCATTGCGGAGGGAGTTTTTCCAAATACTTCCCTGATAATCCAACTTTCCCATCACAGTCAGCTCTTCCGGTAAATCTCTCTGGATGTAGGCTAACGTACGGTAAGTAAAGGTAGAACTCAAACTATGCTGAGTCCATTGCTTGCGAAAGGTCAAATTGGAAGTAAAGGCTTTGGTATCTTTCAGAAGCTCTCCGGCAAAAGGGGCCTTATCCTCCCGCCAAGCCGCATCAGCCAAAAAAGAGTATGAAAGTGAATCATTGCTCCGCAAAAAAAACAGGTGTTCTTTGAAATTCATTGCAGTACTGACCACTGAATCCGTTTCAGCATTTCGAAGGGCATTTTGATCCAATGAAAACTGATATCCCGGGACGAGAATTTTCGAATTGTAACTGACATTCGCCAAATATCGAGTCCAATCAGAATTCAAACTATCAAGCTCACTATTCAATCTAAAAAACTCTTGCCGCACCCGGATCTTCTGCCCCAATTGGATGTTCCAATTTGCAGTGTGTTGAGTTCCATTTAGAACGTTTTCACGGTTACGCATGTAAACCAAGTAATTGAACCGATTCAAGTTGTCTTTTTCGAATCCTAACCCTGCCCTAAAAAAATGCTCCGCTGCCGCTTCTCGAAGATCAGACTGATTCAATCCCCAATCCCGGTCAAACTCTATGTATCGAAACCGATCGATGAAATTGAAATTGGTAGAGTTGTATTCAAATTCTGTTTGGCCTTTCATGGTATAGCCTTTAAAAATAGTAGAGGATCTTCCTTCCGATTGAAGTCCTACTTTCCAAGCTAGGCCTTGATTATTATCATCGCCACGTTCCGAAAACAGGTTTTTATCAGTAGATGAAAGTGCTAACTCCGTATATGCTTTTTCATATTCACCTAATTTGACACGTGTACCTGCCGTCGTCATACGCTTGCTATCCGGCGCGGGAAGTTGAGTGAGAATAGAATAATCCCCTTGTCGAACTCCGTTGATTCGAGGGATATACTCAAACACGGTACCATTCGAAAGCTGGCTCGACCTGCGGTAATCGCCTAGTCCTTGACCTACCTGAGAAAATGAAAGTGAAAAATACGCCAACTCTGGATCGGAAGAATAGCGGTAATACGTAAACATTTCTCCATTTTGCCCTTCCTCTTCTATTCTTTCATATAGAATTCTATTGGGATCAAAGGCAACACTGTCAATTCTAGGAATCAAAGCCAACTCTGTTTGATCTCCGACAGATGCCAATAGAGCCAATTCCTGCTGTGAAAAATCAGTAAAAAGGGGTCGGTTCCGATTGTCTTTTTCCTGATAATAATTCAAATAAATATCAAATTTCCCATTGGTCTGGGTGTGATTTGCACCAATAATTGAGCGGCTGTAGTTTCGCTCGGCATATTCAAAATCAATTCGAACCCGGGAATATTGCGTGATCAATACTTTCGGAGTAAAAGTGATTTCAGCTTGATTATAATCAATCACATAATCTTCATTAAATCCACGCTGAAGCAATTTACCATCCAAAAAGACTCGTTCAGAGTTGGCCATTATAATCACAAACCGTTCATTATTCGGCCCGCTAATGCGATAAGGACCTAGTGTTCCCTCGATAATTGGAAGTTGAATAGATGCAAATTTCCCTTTGGCAATCGAAGCGAAGCCTTGAGAGCTGGAGGTCCACTTTTCATTTAACTTATAATTCGTGGTGAATTGAAGCCCTTGCACATTTTTGTAATAGCGAAGAAATTCAGATTGTCGCTGCTGCAATACTACATCTCCCGCGGCAAGAGAAAAATCTTCGTTGTAAAGTTCAATCAGGACATTGTCAAAGTCTTGAATCTGTTGGGTATTCCCTTCGGGCTGAAAGGGTACATTCTGATCTGTGATACTGGCACGAATATTCAAATTCTCAGAAATAGCTCCCTCCAGTTGAAGATTCAGTGCAGAATTAACGAAGACATTTTGAGTATTTCCGAAGGAAATCCCACGGGTAAGACTTCCGCTTTTGTATAAATCAGTAGTTGGGAAAAGCTCCTCCCGAAAATCAAAAGCTGGTAATTCAGCCATTTGAGCATCCTGAAATCTCGCCATGGAATCGTAATCTGTCATAAGGGTCCTCCGTGCAACAGGCTGATCAAACCGGATACTGAATGTCCGAAAGCAAACTTGAATTGAATCCGGAACAGGATTCTCTTCATAATCCACTTGCAATAAATTTTTACTTAGGTCGAAGCGATAATTCAGCGATTTGCCGGACTTGTCAGTGACGCGAATACTTTCTCCAATTCCTGAAAGGGAGTCCAATTCGGTAGGTTCTAAAAAATAACCTCCTGCATACCAGCGACACTTTTCCTGAGCATTTGCTACTGAAAAAGAACCTAAGAGTAAAAACCAGGAAAATATCCAAACTCGCATATTCAATCTGAATCAGCTTTTAGTTCCAAGGTACTAAAAACAGCTTGTTATCTGATTAAGGGAAAGGTGAGGTAAAATGTAGTTCCTTTATCAATCTCTGTTTCAAACCAGATTTTCCCTCCTGCTGTTTCGACTCCACTTTTCGCAATAGCCAATCCCAAACCTGATCCAGTTGATTTGGTGGAAAAGTTAGGAATGAAGATTTTATCTTTCAAGTCTGGAGATATCCCTTTTCCATTGTCCGTAATTTCCAGAAAAACTGCCTCATCAGTCAACCAAAGCCAAATTCGAATTTCAGCCCTCTTTCCATCCGGGACGGCCTGAACTCCATTGATAATCAAATTGGAAATCACTCTTCCAAATAGCTTATCATCTCCCAAAATGGGAATATTTTCAGTGAAGGAATCATCTTGAAAAATCAAATCTACCTCCTGATTATTTTTAAAAAGCTCAAGAACTTTAAGTAAAACAGATTTGAAGTTCATGAACTCATTTTTCGGCAAAGGCATTTTGGCAAAAGTAGAAAAGGAGGATGCAATCCCGCTCAAGGCATCTACCTGATGGATAAGTGTCTCAAGTGATTTTTTTAATTTGCTTGGATCATCCAACCTTCCGTCATTCTCCAGACGAAGCAAATGCTGAAGCGTCAACTTCATTGGAGTAAGTGGGTTTTTGATTTCATGAGCTACTTGCTTTGCCATTTCTCGCCAAGCAGACTCCTTTTCTGTAGATGCAAGTATTTTTTTACTCGCTTCCAGCTTGAAGAGCATGTTATTGTATTCATTGACAAGCAATCCAATTTCATCTTTAGAGCCCCAGTACATGGGTTCGTTATTTTCAAGATTCGTAGTCTTGAGTTTTTGCGTCAATAATTTAAAAGGGAATGTCAGATTTGTAGAAACGAAATAGGAAACAACTAAAAACAAGATGAAAATGATCACAAAAGCATTGAAAATATTACTCAGCACATCTGCAATCAAGGAGTTTAATTCTGCTTCAGACTCGAAGAAGGGTACTGCCAAGATCCCAAGATTCGCTTTGCTCCCGGAAGAGGGGATCGCGAGGTAAACAGATTTGAATCGAAGTTTACCGATCTGCTCATTTGCCAAAAATTGGTTTTGACCATTTTCCTGGATTTCAGCCAGAGCCCGAGGGTTGATTAATGGAGAAAGAATTTTCTTATCAAAAATATTTGGCCGGTTGGTCGTCTCCAAATACCCTTCATTATCGTAAAGATGAATATCACTTGCAGTAGTATTTGCCAAGCTATTGACTTCTTCAGTGAGAAGATCATTGGGCACAGATCCAGGTTCTTGATTATTCAGAAAACTCCCAAGATTCCCTCTAATTAGAGTTGCTTTTTGAATGTATTGCCTATCCAAATCATCTCGGTAGCTATTTGCCAGTAGTCCTATAGTGATTATGCTGATGATGATAATCGGGAAAAAGAAGGCGAAATTCAGATATAATTGGAGCTTGGTAGAGTAGTTGAATTCAAAACTTCGATAGCCTTTAAAAAGCGTATTGATAAGAATTGTGAAAAAAGTACAGAATACAAAGACTACGAAGAAGAGAGAAATATTTCCAAAAAAATGAGAAATCGTATTGTTTGGAGAAGAAATGACAATTACCTCCTCTCCATTTTTTATTCCAAAGTGATGATACCCCAAGCTATGAATCCCCTCTGTGAAAAAAGAATTACGATCAACCACACTTGGGATGTCTAATTGGAGAAAATTAAAAGAACCAGAACTCCGGATCAATTGGTTTTCTTTGAAAATACCATAGTCGTATCGAACTGGATCAAGCTTGTCACTGTATTTTTTATCCAACAATAATTTAGGATAAACACTACTCGGTTGAATCCGTAATTGGTTCAACTCCAAAAAAATCGTCCCAAGTTGATTATTCTCTTTTGAAACCGGAATGAAGGACACAAATCTGTTTCCCGCAATATTTTCATTACCACGCAGGAAATAAAGACCTCTGACACTGGTTGCAAAGTCACTTTTAATGTAATCCAATCTGAGATTCTCCAATGATTCGCCATCTGAAGGACCAAGGAGCTGCTGACCACCGGAAGAAAAGATGCGAATCTGGACTTCAAACTGATCAAAATAATTATCCAAATAGATTCTTCTGATTTTAGTTTCTATTGGCTCTTTAGAAAAAAGTGGGTCTGAAATCCTATTCTGAATAAATAAATCTTCTTTGATACGATTAAAGATTTCTCCCAAAAAGAACTCTGTCATCACATCATTCTCTATCAAGTTTTGTGTGGCAAACCGAGACTTAGACTGAACCAACTGATATTTTTCTGTCTGAAAAGTACTAATACCCACAATACTCGCCGAGATCAAGCACGCGAAGAAAAAGGTCAAAAAAGTATCTAAGCCAAGACGAAAAACATTTTTAAATAGCTCTAATCGGATAATTAAAAACAGAAAAGTCAAATGAATAACCCAAACCAAAACAGACCAGGTGGAAAAGAAGGATAAGGTAATTCCAACTGGAATTCCTATCCCCATAATAATCAGATAGAGCTGCTTCTTATTTGTACTGATCTTGAGAAGCAAACTGAAAAGTGTCAAAGAAAGCAGGACATAAACTGCTCCCCAAAGAAAAAGAATAATGAAACTCAACCCCTTAAACAAATCGAAAGAAGGAATAGAACTTATATTTAAAGCCCATTGAGAATTGAGCATCAAATCTCTTGGAAGAAACCAAAGCAAATAGAGACTTGTACTGCTGACAAATAGAATGATAAGAAGGAATATTTTAACCTCTATCGGTTCTTGAAAAACCTTAATTTTCTCATGCATCTGCTTCGATGCCAGTTGATAAATAATCAATCCAAAAATAAACACTCCGCAAAGCGTATTGAGGAGAAGGTCTCCAAGACTAGGATTGAGCCAAGAAGAAGCATAATTTCTCGGATTGAAAAGGGAAATATTGAGAAAGCTCCCTGGGAAATCTACCAAAAGCATAATCACTCTAAAGGCTGACAACACTAAGATTGCATATCCTATTGCTTGCCATTTTCTTCCCTTTCGCCATTTTTTGAGGACAAAATCAGAAGACAATAAAAAGTAAAGCAGAAATATTGAAGTGAAGAAAATCAAAATTGCCACATTAATAATACGCCCCGCGGGTACGTAACCAAGTAAAAAATCTACTCCGAAAAGTGGTATGCCAGCTGGATTAACAACCAATCGACCTGTTCCTTCTTCAGGAGCAAAAATTTCAATTCTGCTATTTCCGAAAAGGGCAGGGTTGGCTCCAGTGATGAGATAATCATTCTCTATGTTTCCAGGCCAAATAAGGCGAAGGGCATGAACTATGACATAATTAACCTCATTTCTTCTGATAGGTCGGATTTTAAGGAGCATGGTCCCGTAAGGATCATTGAGAAGCTGATAATCTTTATTCAGATCAACATTTGAAAAATCTAAGGTTAGTGAGAAATCAGACCAGTAGGATAAATCTCCAGATTTATTAAGAATAAAAAAGGGATGCCGATGATCTGGAATTGAAAGTTTACCGAAGCTAAGGCTGTCTTCATTTCGGAATTCCATCAGAACCTGAATGAAATCTTCATCAAACTCACGGTCCACCGCTTGGATTCTATCTTGAAGGTCTTGGAGATAGGTCTCCTCATCACTTTTTTGGAAAAAAAAGAAATTCAAGACTAGGACTGCGAGAAGCAAGAAAGCACTGATTAAGATGATCAGTCTGCGGGATTCATGGCTCATTTGGATGTAAAATAAAAAAAGCAAAGTCCCTGATCAAACTTTGCTCTTTTTTGATTTAGCGTATTGCTAATTTGGCTTTTTTCTTTTTTGCTGCTCGATACCAAAAGAAACCAATTACAGCCGCCATAAGGTATGGCATAATAAATAAATAAAGTATTCCATTGTTCAAACCAGCTCCGATACTTGTATCACCATTACTCACATTATTTTCTACAGAGGCGCGACACATCGCACACTGCGCAAAGGAATTAGTCTGAACTAATAGAAATGCAAAGGCTAAAAATGAATATTGGAATATTTTTCTTAGGGTATTTTTCATAAGAATTTAAGTTTTAAATCAATGAGTGTAATATGGAGATATCATCAGATAGACAATCACTCCTGTAACAGTCACATACAACCAAATCGGAAATGCAAATTTAACTACTTTTCGGTGCTTTTCCCGCTGATCTGTGTATCCATAGTAATAGGCAAATAGAATAGGGAACAAGGCCACCGCAGCCAAAATAATATGGGTGATCAAAAGGAAATAATAAATTGGCCTGATTACTCCTTCTCCACCAAAGGTAGTACTCTCTGCTGTAGCATGGTAAATCACATAGGAAACAAGAAATATTGCCCCTAAAACAAAAGCAGTCGTCATCGCAGCTCTATGGTAAGCAATGTTATTTTGTTTGATGAAAATAACACCTGCAACCAGCGCTAAAGAGGCAGCGGAATTGATAATCGCATTGAGATGGGGTAGAAAATAAACCAAGTCAGTTCCTAGCTCAAGCTTGGAGGGCATAAACAATAAAACCGCAACTACAATTGGAATCAATATTGAAATCCCAACTATCCATCCCTTTACTTTTTGCTCATTTTGGAGCAAGCCTAGCCTATTCGTTTCCATATAATAATATTTTCGCTTCTAACATTAGTAAATCAACATCTTCACGATTTGTTCCAGAATAATAACCTCTAATTCTTCCAAGCTCATCTACCAAAACAAATTTATCACTGTGCGCAAAGTCATCCGGGACACCGAATCCATCCAATGTTGGAAGTATAAAACCACATTTTGCCAATTGATATGTTTCTGCCTTTCCACCACTTAGAAAATCCCATTTCCCAGCTTGAGCTTTATGCTTGTCTGCATATTCTTTCAAGATCTCAGGCGTATCAAATTCTGGATCTATACTGATGGAGAGTATCTGAACGTTCGGTTCATCCCGAAACATGTCATTCACTCGTTCCATTTCACTTGACATTACAGGACAAATTGAAGGACAGGAAGTAAAGAAGAAATCGACAATTGTAATTTTCCCTTCCATTTGGGCCTTACCCACAGGATTACCCAATTGATTTACAAAAGTAAAATCCGGGATGTAATGTTGTGTTGTATCTCCAATAGGGCATTCCAGAAATGGGTTTTCTACTCCTTTTTCGAAAAACACCGGAATATCATAGGTATTATTTCCAAAGCCTTTCAAAAACATGAAAATCAATACCGGAACAAGTAAAATGCATATGAGCACCATTCCTTGAAGTAATCTCAATCCTTTCATAGTTTCTCTTTAACAAAAAAGAAGGTTGAAGTGTCACACCTCAACCTTCTTTTTTTTTAATATTTAATGAATTACCAGCGTAACATGAAAATATCTGATCCTTCTTTCATCAAAGCGATAACCAACCACACCAAGAAAATTAAAGGTACGATGATCGAATAAAATAAAGGCTTAGCCTCTTCGCCAAGGTGCATGAATTCCATCATGATATATTTAGCCTTCCAGACAGTCAAAGCCATGAAAAGGAAATAAAGTAAAATACCCCTATCCATTGTAAAGGCCATAATGAATTCTACAACAGTAATAGCGAGTAGGATACCTGCTGTTTTCCAGATTTTTTTGATCTTTTCGGTATCTCTTGGGAGTACGTTAAGCGTGGATTTATTCTCTTGAATTTGCATAGCTCAATAATTTTTTAACCTTAGATAAGATAGAACAAGGTGAACACAAATACCCAAACCAAGTCTACAAAGTGCCAATAAAGGCCAATTTTTTCTACCATCTCATAGTGACCTCTACGATCATATACACCAACCGCTGCTTGATAGAAGCAAAGGAAAAGTAAGAACACTCCGATGGTCACGTGGAAACCGTGGAATCCAGTGATAAAGAAAAATAAGTTTGCGAAAGAAGCCGGTCCATATTCATTCACGGTAAGGTTTGCGCCATAGATTGTCTCCGTCACCACTTGATTTAAGCTATTCACGTAGGTCATCACAGTACCAGTGTCGGTTCCATGGATAAAGTGATTCCACTCCCATGCCTGACAACTTAAAAAGGTGATTCCTCCAAGAAGTGTCCAAAGCATCCATTTTACCACATCATCTCTGTCATTTCTATGACCAGCTTCAACAGCAAGCACCATAGTTACGGAACTTGAAATCAAAATAAAGGTCATGATACCTACGAAAATCAATGGAGCATGAAGGCCATGCACAAAAGGCAAAGCTTCAAAAACCAATTCAGGCACTGGCCAATATTCGTTTGAACCTGCGAAAGCTTCAAGTGAACCTTCATATGCTGGATAACTTACTCGAATAGAAATATAAGTAATCAGGAATGCAGCAAAGGTGAAGATATCTGATAGTAAGAAAAACCACATCATGAGTTTTCCATAGCTGGCTTTGAAAGGTTCGTTACCACCTCCCCAAATGCCTCTTTTCGAGCTTAGTTCAATAGCAGTAGAATGCGCGGACATAGAATATAAATTTGTACTGGGTTTTAATTTAATGATTCAAAAGCAAAAACATAAACAAATACAACCATAATCCTCCAAGAAAATGCCAATAGGTAGTTGCCATCTCCATAGTATTCATTGATTGAGAATGAACTTTATATTTGAATGTCGAAATTAATACAATAATGAGAAATATCACACCACTTATCAGGTGAGCAGCATGTAATCCTGTAAAAACATATAGAAATGAGCCTGCCGGATTCCCAACGAAAAACACTTCTTTATCTACTAAGGCTACCCAACTGTACCATTGCCCCACTAAAAAAGCAGATCCAAAAATAACAGCACCTAGAAGACCAAGCCTAAGGTTTGAAATATTATCTTTTTTAGCAGAAGCATATGCAAATTGGAGAAACACACTACTAATAACTACTAAAGCGGAAGTGTAATAAAATATTTGGGGGAGATCATACTCAAGCCAATTACCTTCTGCCTGCCTAACGATATAAGCACTGGTCAAAGCAGCAAATATCATCACCACAGTCACCATAAAAAGCCATAATGCAAACTTCTTTGGATGCATGGAAATAGGCTGTTCCACCAAATCAACGTACTTCAGTTCCTTTTCCATCACTGTGGTATTTTATCTAATAAGTAAGCAATCTGCACAATAGGCAAATAAAGGAATGAGCCAAACATGATCTTTAAAGCAGATTTTCGTGAACAATCCCTCATTAAGGAAAAAGTTTGTGCTAGAAATAATACACCACATACAGTAGCGACTATTCCTGAATTCAAACCAGTAAGACCAAAATAACTTGGTAGTAAACCTAATGGTAACAAGAAGAGTGTGTAAATCATGATTTGAACGGCTGTATTCAAATCCTTTCCTCCCCCACTTGGAAGAAGTTTAAAACCTGCTGCTTTATAATCCTCATCTGATACCCAAGCAATTGCCCAGAAATGAGGGAACTGCCAGATAAACTGAATCCCAAAAATGATTAATGCTTCATAAGAAATAGAACCTGTCGCTGCTGTCCAACCTAACAAAGGTGGCATTGCACCAGGTATAGCTCCAACAAATACTGCTATAGGACCTACCCTTTTTAATGGGGTATAGACAAAAGCATATAATACCATGCTTAGTATTCCCAAGCCAGTTGTTAGAGGATTAGTAAAAATCCAGAGTAAACCTATACCTAAAAAGGCAACCAAAGCGGTAAACCAATAGGCTTCTTGAAGAGAAATAATATTTAGGGGAAGTGGTCGATTCTGAGTTCGCTTCATAAGCTTATCAAGATCTCTTTCCATGATCTCATTTGCAGCACCAGAGGCACCACTAATTAAAAATCCTCCAAGCGCAAGTCCAAGAAATCCAGACCAACCAAAAGAAACCCCTCGATCCCCTAAGATGTAGCCGAATACAGCTGAGAAAGTTACCAATGCTGATAATCTGAATTTCAATAATTCAGAATAAGCTTTGATCCTTCCAAGGATAAAACTATTCGAATGGTCAGTTACTTCAACTGTCCTCATAATCAATTTATATTTAATCGAAATTGTCTATGCTCTCTTAGCTGAAGAATCAGAATAAGCTGAACTCCAACAATAAGAGAACCAATAAGTAAATGGATTGGCTGTAGAAAAGCTGGAATACCAAAATATGCCATTCCCATTCCTGTCGCTATCTCCAATATGATTAACCCAATTAATACTTGAGACCACAAATTAACTTGAGATTTCCTGAGAGTGTATTTAAAGGCCCAGAAGAAATACAAAAGATGAATTCCTAGAAGCAATAAAGAAAATGACCGGTGAACAAGGAAATTCATACCAACTAAACCAACCCATTCATCCCTAAGCATATTCCCCATAGATTCTGATATAATATCGATTTGCTCCCTTACCTGTGTACCCAAGACCACCTGGATAAACATCAGAATAATACCAATGATAAGGATCCATTCTACTTTGGTAGGAACATCCATATTAACTCCTTGTCGGAAACTTAATTTTGAAGATCTATGATTTACTATAATCAATAATCCTACAAGAACTAAGGCTAGTATCATATGAAGTGTAATGATCCACTGAAGTAAATTTGTCGATACTACAATAGAACCAATCCATCCAATAAACAAGACCAAAATCAATGATGTAATGGATAGAATTGGAATGGTTTTGTCAATCTTCCAAATAGGTAATGATTTCCAAACTGTTAAGATTATCAGTAAACCTATTACAACACCAACCAATCGATTTAGATATTCAATCCAAGTTTTTATGGGGTTAAACTCTTCTTCGACCAGGATGGACTTATCATTTGAGATTTTCTCTGCTGCATCATTGAATCCAAGCTTTTCAAGTGTTGCTATAAACCTTTCGTTTTTAGCTAACCTTTTTTCAAGGTAAATATCCTGATAATTAGAGGGGAGCTGATCCACATTTGTAGGTGGTACCAAGCTCCCAAAACATTTTGGCCAATCAGGACAACCCATTCCAGAACCTGTACTCCTAACGATGCCCCCAACCAGTATCAGAAAATAAACAGCTATCACCGTGATTGTATTTACACGGCGAAAGCTGTTTATAGTATTATTAGTGTTTAGATTCATTGGCTACTAAAACCTCCTCATCTTCCTTCATAATCTCCAATTCAAGTTTTACCATTTCTTGCTCATGTGGCAAGTTGGATTCTGGAGTGGCGGACAAAGGAACGGTCTGAGGAATAAAGTCCTCTTCAGCACCTGGCTTAGAATAATCATAAGGCCATCTGTATACAGTAGGGATTTCGCCAGGCCAGTTACCATGTCCTGGATACAATGGTGTAGTCCACTCAAGAGTGTTTGATCTCCAAGGATTCAAAGTAGCTTTTCTACCTCTATACATACTGTAGAAGAAGTTGAATATGAAGATAAACTGAGCAGCGAAAGTGATGATTGCAGCTACTGAAACGAACATATTCAAATCAGTATACATATTTGCAAATTCAAAGTTTGTCCAGCTGTAATACCTTCTTGGGAAACCTGCAATACCGATGTAGTGCATTGGGAAGAACACCAAGTATACTCCAACAAAAGTCAACCAGAAGTGAACATAACCAAGTCTTGCATCCATCATTCTTCCGAACATTTTAGGGAACCAGTGGTAAACACCTGCCATTAAGCCGAAGAAAGAAGCAGAACCCATTACCAAGTGGAAGTGTGCTACAACAAAATAGGTATCATGCAATTGGATATCAATCGCTGAGTTTCCAAGGAAAATACCAGTAAGACCTCCTGAGATAAAGAAGGAAACCAATCCAATAGAGAACAGCATTCCAGGCGTAAAGATCAAATTACCTCTCCAAAGTGTCGTCAAATAGTTGAAAACCTTCACTGCAGAGGGTACTGCAATAATCAATGTAAGGAACATGAAAATTGATCCCAGGAATGGATTCATTCCAGACACAAACATGTGGTGAGCCCACACAATAAATGAAAGGATAGTAATACCAAGCATTGAAATGATCATTGCTTTGTATCCAAAGATTGGTTTTCTGGAGTTGGTAGCTATAACTTCAGAGGTAATACCTAAAGCTGGTAGCAATACAATATAAACCTCAGGGTGTCCCAAGAACCAGAATAAATGCTGATATAGAACTGGACTACCACCTGTATTTGGAAGAGCTTCTCCACCGATATAAATATCAGATAAGTAGAACGATGTTCCGAAACTTCTATCAAAAACTAGCAACAAAGCTGCTGCAAACAACACCGGGAATGAAAGCAATCCAATCACTGCAGTTAAGAAGAAAGCCCAGATTGTAAGCGGAAGTCTTGAGAAAGACATCCCCTTTGTTCTAAGGTTAATTACTGTGGTGATGTAATTGATACCTCCAAGTAGGGAAGAAGCAATAAAGAAAGTCATCGCAACTAACCAAAGCGTCATACCTAAACCTGAACCTGGAATAGCCTGCTCTAGCGCCGATAAAGGTGGATATACAACCCATCCCCCACCAGCTGGACCTGTTTTAATAAATAATGAAATAAACATGATCACACCGGACAAAAAGAAGAACCAGTATGAAAGCATATTCATAAATCCAGAAGCCATATCTCGAGCTCCGATTTGTAATGGAATTAGGTAATTGGAAAATGTACCACTTAATCCAGCTGTCAATACAAAGAATACCATGATGGTACCATGCATAGTGACTAACGCTAGATAAAAGGTAGGATCCAAAGCTCCAGTATCATCAATCCAACCTCCCAAGATCGGTCTTAAGAAAGACATATCCATATCTGGGAAGCCAAGCTGAAGCCGGAACAAAATGGAAAGGAAACCACCAATAATCGCCCAAAACATACCCGTGATTAGAAATTGCTTTCCAATCATTTTATGATCTTGAGTGAAGATGTATTTCGTTACAAAATTATCATGATGCTCATGATCATGATGATCGTGTGCTGCGGTGTCATGATTTGCTACAGTTGCTGAAGCCATAATCTTTATAATTTTGTGTTTATTTCTTTAATTGAATCTCTGCAAGTTCTTTTGTTTCAGCTGGAAGACCTTCTGCTAAAGAAGGATTCATCTGAATAAAAGACTTTTGTTCTGATAACCACTTCTGATAGGCTTCTGGCTCTACCACCTCAATCACCTTCTTCATAGAGAAGTGCCCTCGCCCACAAATTTCTGTACAAGCAATTTCGTATTCAAATTCAGGATCATTCAACTCAATTCTCATTTCAGCAGTAGTTTTGGTAGGGACAAACCAGAATCTGGTTGGCATACCTGGCACCGCATCCATCTTCAATCTCATGTGAGGAGCGAAAACAGAGTGAAGTACGTCTCTAGCTCTGATTTTAAAGAGAACTGGCTCTCCTTTAGGGATAACTACCTTTGGAGACGGGAAATCATCAATTGAATTTTTGTCGGTAAAATCAACTCCATGCGAATTAGACGCTGTAATCAATCTATAATCATAATCTCCAAGTACATTGTCAGTCCCAGGGTATCTTACTTCCCATGCAAACTGATAACCCATAATCTCAACGACATGAGCCTTTTCAGGAGCGGGAGCAGTAATATCGGACCAAGCCATCCAACCTGAAATAACTAAACCAGCTAATACAATACCCGGAACAATTGTCCAAATAATTTCTAGTTTATTGTTATCAGGATAAAATGAGGCCTTTCTCTTCTCGCTGTATTGATATTTATAAGGGAAAATAAAAAGCAAAACGTGTGTAATGAGAAACACAACACCTGTTACAGCCATAGTAATCCAAAATAGCTTGTCCGTAACCATACCGTGCTCAGAAGCTATAGGCAGCTGATAATTATCAAACTCCTTAATAGAATACCAGAACATTAAAATGCCGGAACCTACTAAAAACAATACGAATAATATCGCATTCACCTTATTACTTCCAGAGGCTACTTTTTTATCTGAGCCTTTTACAACTGAAACCAACGTTTGGATTCTATAAACCATCCAAATTATGGAAAGTAATAATAGAACACCTACTCCAATCAGAAATCCGTACATACCTTAATTTTTTAGGCTGTTATTAAATATGATGATGATAACTCTCTTCAAGCATTGGGTGATTTTTAGGAATCAAATTCCCTTTGGCTAAGCCTCCTAACACCACCAACGCCACTGCTGAACCGTAGACTAAGAACATCCCAACTTCCATGAACCCAACTCCTCCATTATGTCCAAGAGTACCAGGCTGTACCATTAAGAAGAAATCTACCCAGTGACCTGCAATGATCAAAGAACATACTAACTTCAAGAATACGCCATGTCTTTTAGCATCTCTAGTCATTAAAACTAGGAAGGGCAACACAAAGTTCATCCCTATATTTACGAAAATGAACGGTCCATACACGTCACTTGACAGTCTCTCAATAAAATAAACTGATTCTTCAGGTATATTGGCATAATAGATCAATAAGAACTGAGAAAACCATAGATATGTCCAGAAGATAGTAAAACCAAACACAAACTTTCCTAAGTCATGTATGTGGTTTTCATTGATCATTTCTAAATATCCTTCTCCCTTCAAAAAGATGGTAAGCAAAGTCATTGCCGACAAACCAGCAACGAACCATGAAGAAAAGACATACCAACCGAAAAGGGTGGAGAACCAATGCGTGTCAATTGACATTACCCAATCCCATGCAGAAATCGAAGATGAAACTGCAAAGAAAATAATAAAGTAAGCAGACATGCTTCTGATTTTATACCATGAAGTACTTCCACCAAGGGTATCCTCCGCATAGGAAAGCTTTTTCAATTTATTAAAGAAAAACACCCAAAATCCGAAGAACAAAACCATTCTAGCGATATAGAATACAGGGAATGTTCCTTTCGCCATTGGCCAGTAAAAGAAAGCACCTTTTCCATCAATGATTTTATCATATTCAGGGGAAGCTTTGTCAAACAAATAGCTATGTGTCCAGTGAAATAAATCATGATTTGCTAAAAAGAAGGTAGCAATCATAAGAACAGCTGCATAAGGAAGCCAGTTTCCAAAAGAAAGCATTACTCTTACAATTGGAGCTGACCAACCTGCCTGAGCAGCATACTGAATAGCAAAGAAGAATACTCCTACAATAGCAATACCAGTGAAATACACATTGTTTATCCAAAGGTTAGCATAAAGTCGCTCGTACCAATGGAAAGCATGAGCACCTGCTTCAGCTCCCTCTTCATGATGACCGCCAAAAATTGCCATGACAATACCTATGCCTAGCAAAATAGCGCCAATGACCAAAACTGTCATGATCGACTTCATAGTCGATGCCTTGAACTCAAACTTTTGATCCAGATTATAGTGTTGTGCGTCGTGAGCCATAATTAATTTGCTGGAGTTTCTTCAGTTGATACTTCGGCCTCAGCTACAACAGGAGTTTGTGCACCTTGACCACCTTGAATTTTTTGTTTCACGTAGTGAACTATTTTCCATCGATCCTCTGGTAAGATTTGAGAACCATGAGCACCCATTCTTCCTTTACCTTTGGTGATAACATGGAAAATATGTCCTTCAGGAAGACCAATATACGCTCCACCAGTTAGATTGGCTACACCGCCAATTTTCTCACCGGCTTTACCATCACCCTGACCACCTTTTCCATGGCAGGTAGAACAGTAATTTAAGAACAATTGCTCTCCATCTTTCAAAACATCATCAGTCAGCTCAACTGGATTTCTTACAGTCTCCCCAGCTACATCCACTTCAAATGCTTTTAATCGATAAGGCAAATAACCGTTCTTGTTTCTAGGAACAGTATTTGGCATAGGTTCTCTCATGTTCATATTGTTGGGATTATGAATATTACTATTGTAATATTCCCCCTTACCATCCTCACGAGTCGAAAGCCAAGAACCTTGAGATTCGTCAGTAATTTGAGTCAATGGCTCATATGCTACCGAATGATACATTTGAGGTGCATATTCTAGACCTTGATCGTCTCCCCCAGCTTTACAACCAAACAGGATAACTCCTGTAAGTGCAAAACCAAGCAAATTGTATGTATTAGTAATCTTCATATTTCCAGATTTACTATTCAAAACTTTTTTTATTAACCTCTGTCGCTCCAGAAGACTTAAGAATTTCCTCAATTTTAGCTAGATCCATTGCTGAATTATTAGCAATATCTATGGCCATTATATGCTTATCATCTGTGCTTCGCACATCGAATATTCTTGGCTGAGCCCAAGGCTTCAGATTAGAACTTATCATGAAAACACCAACCATCCCGAAAGCTGCTAACAAGACAGTCATTTCAAAGGTGACAGGAATGAAGTCAGGGAAAGCAGCATAGTCTTTACCACCGATGATCATTGGCCAGTCAAATCGCATCATATAGAACTGCATGGTCAAAGCCAAACTAGTACCTAGCATACCAAATAGAAATGCTGCAATCGGTAATCGGCTTCTTTTATAGCCTAAAACGTGCTCTAGACCGTGAACTGGATAAGGAGAGTAAACTTCATGGATTTTTACACCACTGGATCTTACTTCCTCAACCGCATGGAGTAATACGTCCTCATCGTCAAATACTCCTAAAACAAAATTTGTATCTCTTTCCATGATTATTTAGACACTTTTTCAGATGAAGATTTTAAAACAGACTTTACCTCAGCCATATTGATCACAGGGAAGAATTTAGCAAACAAGAAGAATAAGGTAAAGAACAATCCAAATGTAAATAGATACACTCCAACGTCAGCCCAAGTTGGGTAGAACATCGCCCAAGAAGAAGGCAAGTAATCTCTATGAAGTGAAGTCACGATAATTACAAATCGCTCAAACCACATACCGATGTTTACAACAATAGAAAGTGCAAACGTAGCAACAATTGAAGTTCTGATCTTTTTAATCCAGAATAGCTGAGGAGAAATAACGTTACATGTCATCATCGTCCAATAAGCCCAGAAATATGGACCAGTCGCTCTATTGTAAAAAGCATAAAATTCAGGCTCAACTCCAGAGTACCATGCTATAAAGAATTCAGTGATGTAGGCAACACCTACAATTGAACCAGTTACAATGATTACAATGTTCATCAATTCAATGTGACCAATCGTGATGTAATCCTCAAGTTTGAAGACTTTTCTGGTTACAATCATCAAAGTCAATACCATCGCAAATCCTGAGAAAATCGCTCCAGCAACAAAGTAAGGAGGGAAAATCGTAGTGTGCCATCCTGGAATCACTGATGTTGCAAAGTCAAAGGATACAATCGTGTGTACTGAAAGTACAAGTGGAGTAGCCAAACCTGCAAGAATCAAGGATACGGATTCGTATCTCATCCAAGTTTTTGCAGCGCCATCCCAACCAAATGAAAGTGCGCCATAAATTGTCTTTCTCAAACCAGTAGCTCTGTCACGGATAGTGGCAAAATCAGGTATCAATCCGATATACCAGAAAACTAGTGATACGGAGAAATAGGTTGAAATCGCGAACACATCCCATAAAAGCGGAGAGTTAAAGTTAACCCAAAGCGATCCGAATGTATTTGGAAGTGGAAGTGCCCAATAAGCACCCAACCAAGGACGACCCATGTGAATCACTGGGAACATTGCCGCACAGATAACTGCGAAAATGGTCATTGCTTCTGCAGCTCTGTTAATGGATGTTCTCCATTTCTGTCTGAAAAGCAACAAAACCGCTGAAATCAAAGTACCAGCGTGACCGATACCAACCCACCAAACGAAGTTGGTGATATCCCAGGCCCAGCCTACAGTTTTGTTTAGCCCCCACATACCAATTCCTTCCCAAAGGGTGGCAATTAGAGCAATTGATCCTAGAGCCAATACTCCGGCAGCGGTAAGAAAAGCAAGGAACCAAGCTAATGATGGTTTGCCTTCTACTTGACGCGACACATCATGTGTCACATCATGGTAGGATTTACCCCCGGTAACTAACGGCTCTCGTACGGATGAAGTAACCTGCATAGTTTATAAAATTAAGATTACGCTTCGTTTTTGTCTTTATTTCTGATTTTGGTAAAGTACCAAACGTTTGGACTAACGTTGATCTCTTCCAATACATGGTATGCTCTTTCTTCTCCCACTTCTTTCAAGGCAGAGGTGCTGTTATCCTCAATCTTAAGAAGTTTAGAAACTTGGCTATTTGGATCATTCATATCACCAAAAACCAAAGCGTCTGTTGGACAAGCCACGGCACAAGCCACGTTGATTTCACCATCTTGTACTTTTCGCTTTTCGCGCTTGGCTGTCAGTTTACCAGCTTGAATACGCTGCACACACATGGAGCATTTCTCCATTACACCTCTTACTCGTACAGTCACATCTGGATTCAACACCATTTTACCCAAGTCATCGTTCTGAGCCACATTGACACCAGCGAAGTCTTTATTATCATGGTATTTGAACCAATTGAATCGACGCACTTTATACGGACAGTTGTTTGCACAATATCTTGTACCAATACATCTGTTGTAAGTCATCTGATTTAGGCCCTCTGAAGAGTGGGTAGTTGCAGCAACTGGACATACAGTCTCACAAGGAGCGTTGTTACATTGCTGACACATCATTGGTTGAAAAGTCACCTCAGGATTATCTGCAGCGATTTCCATTCCTCTTAAATCATCAGCAGGAGCATCTGAAGAATAATAGCGGTCAATTCTGATCCATGCCATTTCTCTTCTATTTAATACTTCCTGCTTACCTACTACTGCCACGTTGTTTTCAACTTGACAAGCAACAGAACATGCACTACAACCGATACAAGAATTCATATCGATAGCAAGGCCCCAATGGTGCTGGCTATATTGATGACCTTTCCAAAGTGATATTTTAGAGGGCTTGATGAATTCACCATCCTTGTAGATTTCAGGATGATATCTTCCTGCTCCCGCATTTTCTTTGTATTCTCCCAAAGTAGCTTCTTGGATGACGTTTTCACGTCCCATGAAGGTTTGGTGAGTTTGAGTTCTTGCAATTTTATATTTGTCCTCTGTGACAGAAACTTCTACACCTGAAGTAATATCAAAATTTACAAAGCCTTTAGAAGCGTCTAATAATTCGTAAGCATTTACACCTACTCCATTCGCAACTCTTCCAGCTTTTGTTCTTCCATACCCTAGAGCCAAACCAAAAGTACCATCTGCCTGACCTGGTTGGATCATAATCGGAACGATTAATGACTTACCATTTACAGTAATGGATGCCTTACCTGTATTTTCTTCAAACATGGTCACTCCATTTTCAGAAGCCCATTTTTGTGAAACAGTTAAGTAGTTATCCCAAGTTGCCTTCGTAATTGGATCTGGCATTTCCTGTAGCCAAGGAATGTTGGCGTAAATACCATTTCCGATTCCAACTTTCGAATAAATAACCAATTCAACACCTGCATTTGATGCCGCATAGGTCTTTGCTACGACAGCTGCTGCTGCACTTGCATCAGAGATAGGTGTTGGAGCGGATGCTGGCGAATCAATTGCCAAAACACCATTATATAAAGTAGTGTCCCAGAACTCTTGGAAGTTATTACCAGTCTCCACTAATGTGAAAACTTCATTTTCCCAAACAGATTGAAGAAAATCGTAATAATTTGTGGTAGATCCAGCCCAAACAAGGAATGACTCCTGAGCCTGTCTTGTATCAAATAATGGAGAAATCGTAGGTTGGGACAATGAGAAATGCCCTCGCTTCGGTTCGAAATCATTCCATGATTCCAAATAATGGTGATCAGGAGCTACCATCTGTACCAATGATGCTGTTTCATCCATTGTACCATTGGTAGCAATACTCACTTTAGCTTTTGCAATCCCTTCAGCAACCTCAGCACCACGTGAAAAGTCATAAACCGGGTTACAATTGTAGAAGATTACTGCTCCAACTTGACCGCCTTTCAATTCATTAACGAACTGATTCATTCTAGAATCATCTCCTTTTCTGAAGTGAACAGGATTTGCAAAATCAACTGTAGTACCATTAGCGCCAAGCATCTCGTTTATTGCATTGACAACAACCTGTACATTTGGATCATTGGAACCTGAAACTACCAATGAGGCCTCTTTACTGGCCCAAAGATCATTCGCTGCTTTGTCAAGATGAGCAATCTCCACAGCTGGCGCTGAAACCGCAGCTGCTCCTGCTTTCTTGGCAATTGCATTATATAAAGCTAAAATCGCCAATCCACTTTGAGAAGCTTTGATTGGTGTTCTGTAATCTGCGTTTGCTCCTGTCATGGACAGGTTAGACTCGAACTGATAATGCCTGGACATTTCAGGACGCTCTTTGCTAATCTTACGAGTTTTTGCGTATTGACCTGCAAATTCAATTGGTGAAATCCAAGTACCTAGGAAATCCGCTCCGAAAGAAACGATTGTCTTTGCTTTGTCAAAAGAGTATGAAGGAATAACAGCTGTACCGTAAAAAGTCTCAGCAGCTGATTTGATTCCAAAGTTTGAAATCGGGTCATATTGAATCAATTCTGCACCTCCAAAGGACTCACCAAAAAGCTGAAGAGCCTGAAGCGTAGAAGGAGATAAAATTGTGTTTGATACGATCTTCACAGCTCCAGAAGAAGCCAATTTAGATTTCACTTGCGCATCAAGAGTAGCCCAATCAGTTTTCTCACCATTGATATAAGGTCCAGCTAAACGCTCCTTATCATATAGAGATAAAATTGATCCCTCTACAATTGCATTTACTTTTCCTTTATTAACAGGCGAAAGCGCGTTACCATCGATTTTAATTGGACGACCTTCTCTTGTCTTTACTACGATGGAAGCATAATCGCCACCTGTAGAAAAGGTAGAAGCATAGTAATTAGGAATAGATGGGTTGATATCAACCGGTTTATTCACATAAGGAATCGCTTTTCGCACCGGAGCCTCGCATGCTGCAAGAGATGCTGCTGCTAAGCTGAATCCCATTACTTTCAAGAAGTCTCTTCTGGAAGAACCTCCATCCTCACTCAAACTCGACGGAAGCTCGACAAATTCCTTGTCAGCGTTCTTTACAAACTCTGGATCGTTATTGAGCTGCTCAAGTCCTTTCCAGTATGTTTTTTTAGTTTCCTTCATTATAATCTAGAATGAATTTTCAAATAGAATGATGAATTAATAGTGGCACTTAGCACACTCTAAACCCCCGATGTCTTTCACTTTAAGAGCATCCTTAGAATCAGAGTGAAGTTGAACCAACTTATCGTAATAGGCATTTCCAGCCGTAGCAATTTCAGTTTGTCTGTGACAATCTATACACCATCCCATGGTCAATGAACTGTGCTGCCCAACAACTTCCATCTCCTGGATTGGACCGTGACAAGTTTGACATTCAATACCACCTACTTTCACGTGCTGAGAGTGATTAAAGTAAGCCAAATCAGGAAGGTTATGTACTCGTACCCACTCAATTGGTTTATTATTATCTACTGCATCATAAATCTTCTGGATCTCTGGAGATACACCCTCTTTTCCTTCCAAATTCTGAATATGTGTATGACAGTTCATACAAATGTTTGCAGAAGGGATGTTTGCGGATTTTCCGATCTCAACTCCAGTATGACAGTATTGACAAGCAATCTCTAAAGTACCTGCATGCAATGCGTGCGAGTAAGCGATCGGCTGAGTTGGTGCATATCCTTGCTGCACACCAACAGAATAAAGACCATCAATCGCTGTTTTGGCAACCATCGCTACTACTAAAGCAGTCACAATAATGATAAAACCATCACTTCGAAGAATTTTTCCAAACTCAAACTTCTGCGAGACAAATTCTTTGTCTGTCTCGTCAAGTTCTTGCTTATTCAAATATTTGGTAAGGACTGAGATTATTAATCCAAGTACAATAAGAATTAAAAGAAGTACCAAAACCAAGACCACAACGATCCCCGTCAAATACTCACTTGGGATTCCTCCGCCTGTAGCCACAGCTCCATCAGCTCCTGCTGTGGCAACAGCTGCCGCTGGATCTACCACATCACCATATTCTATATAGGCGAGTAGATTGTTCAGGTCATCGTCAGACAAAAACTCATGAGATGGCATTGCCAAATTATTGTATTCCTTGTAGAGCCCAGCATAATAGGCATCTCCTGAAGCAATGACAGCACCAGAATTTTTTATGAATTTTTTGACAAGCTCAACTGATTGTCGATCTGTAGCACCTCTCAAGGCAGGACCAGTATACTTTTGATCCAGCTTATGACATTGCTTACAGTTGGCATTAAACACAGTCTTACCTGCTGCTACTGCTTCGTCACTATTTGCCACAGACGGATCCGCTGCAAAAGCTTGCGTTCCGATCAAGAGGAAAAATAGCACTGCCAGTGTGTGGAAATTCAATCGAACCCCTACTAACGAGCGTTTGGATAACATATTTTAGCTAATTAAATAGTTTAAATGGTTTTCTATAACCCTTGCAAAGGTACTACCCGAAGCCAATTTTTCAAACATGGTTTCGTTTGTTGTGACAGTTTGTAACCTGTCTCAATTGAAAATATATAAAATTGATTTCCAGCATATTAGGGCAGTAAAAAGGAGATATTTTTAATTTAGAACGATTATAAATAGTGCTTATTTTGCTTTAAATCCGTACACTACTGAAAATCAACCTTAAAGAGTTTTCTCAAACCTACTTTGAAGGATTGGATAGTTTCAAAATTTATTAGGAACTTAAAATATCTCATTGCTTTTTTGGAGGAATAGAGATATTACCTACATTTGCATTCCAATTCAGATTGGTCGAGTGGCCGAGTGGCTAGGCAGAGGTCTGCAAAACCTTGTACAGCGGTTCGAATCCGCTCTCGACCTCAACAAAAAAGCATCCCGAAATCGGGATGCTTTATTTTTTCAAGAGGTTTGAATGAATATAGAATCAATGGGTAGGAATTATGCTAGAAGCTGTACCTGACTCCTACCTGAACCCCTATTTCCTGAAGAACGTGTTTAAATTTTGAAGAATTATCAAAAGGAATCATACCATGCCTTTTATAATTCGGGAAAATGGAAAAAGTGAACTTTTCAGCTTTCCATCTTGCTCCTAAACCAATTAAATACCCAATGCCACTTTGATCGGAATAAGTTTCCTTATTTGAGAGTTCTAAATCAATGATTGGTCCTGCTGCAGCATAAAAGTACCTCCCTAGTGTATATTCTGCATAGATGGGAAAGGACAACATTCTGAAATTAGAAATTTGGCCTAAATTATATTCCTCTCCACAGTTAGAACAAAAAGGAGGCTGAAATCTGACTTCACCAAAGGAATATCCAACTCCTCCAGTTAATCTAAACTTTTCACTGATACTTTTCGAAAGTAAAAAACCGAACTCATTTAGTGTATTCATTTCAACACCCCCTACTCCCACGATTTCTGCTTTTCTTGCCAATTGAGTACTGGATATCCCAAAATACCCTTTGACTTCAAGAGATGACTGGGCAAAAACTCCAAAATGTACTCCGAGTATACAAACTAGAACAATTATTTTTTTCATAGTACAATGAATGGAAAGTTGAATAGATCTTTGTTGTATTATATTTTTAAGAATTAAAAAAGGTGTTTCTCTCTATCATTTTGAACGAAAAAGATATTGTTAAAATTATTGATTTAAAAATTATTAGTCACATTCTTTTTCCCCAAGAATTCGCTCCAAGCCGAAAAAAATCAGTGCCCTGAACTCAAAAATCTTAGCACAAAAAAAACACCGACTGAATATTCAGCCGGTGTTTCTATTTTAAGAATTTAAGAATTACTTCTTTCCTTCCATTTTCTCTTTCAATTCTGCAAGAGCATCCAAGTCACCTAGGGTAGACTTCTCAGCAGGCGCTGAAGAAGAAGAACCTGAATCAGAAGAATCTTCCTTCTTTTTAGGAGCTTTCTTCGCAGGCTTCGCATCTTCCTTGAACATCGCTGTGTGAGAAAGAACGATTCGCTTATCATCTTTGGAGAACTCAGTCACTTTGAAGTCTAATGACTCACCAACTTCAACCTGAGAACCATCTTCTTTCTCTAGATTTTTGATAGTCGCAAATCCTTCAAGTCCATAAGGAAGTTCAAGAACTGCACCTTTGTCATTCTTAGAATTGACAGTACACTTATGAACAGATCCTACTGGGAATACAGATTCAAAAGTATCCCAAGGGTTTTCTTCCAATTGCTTGTGTCCAAGAGCAAGTCTTCTGTTGTCTACATCAAGTTCAAGAACAGCTACTTCTAGCTCATCTCCTACCTTCACAAACTCAGATGGGTGTTTGATTTTCTTAGTCCAAGACAAGTCAGATACGTGAACCAAACCATCGATTCCCTCTTCCAACTCAAGGAAAAGACCGAAGTTGGTCAAGTTTCTTACCACACCTTTATGCTTAGTACCTACCGCATATTTAGTGTTCATATCCTGCTTAGTCCAAGGATCTTCAGTCAATTGCTTGATTCCAAGAGACATCTTACGATCATCCTTATCCAAAGTCAATACTACTGCTTCAACCTCATCACCAACTTTCACAAAGTCGGCAGGGTTTCTCAAATGCTGAGACCAGCTCATTTCAGATACGTGGATCAAGCCTTCTACACCAGGAGCTAGTTCAAGGAATGCACCGTAATCAGCTACGTTTACAATCTTACCTTTCACTCTGCTACCTACTTCTAGGCTTGCTGCCAAAGAATCCCAAGGATGAGCAGAAAGCTGCTTCATACCCAAAGAAATTCTTCTCTTGTCGTCATCAAAATCAAGTACCACAATCTGAACTTTCTGATCAAGTTGCAATACTTCTTCCGGATGATTGATACGTCCCCAAGAGATATCTGTAATGTGAAGAAGACCATCTACACCACCTAGATCGATGAATACACCGAAGTTGGTCATGTTTTTGATCACACCTTCCAATACCTGACCTTTCTCTAGGTTGTTTAGGATTTCTGCTTTTTGCTTCTCTAGATCCTTCTCAATCAAGATCTTATGAGAAACAACAACGTTATCATTTGCGTGGTTGATTTTAACCACTTTCACTTCCATTTTCTTACCTACATAGATATCGAAATCACGGATAGGCTTCACGTCGATCTGAGAACCTGGCAAGAATGCTTCTACACCGTAGATATCTACGATCAAACCACCCTTAGTTCTTCTTTTCACCAAACCTTCAATCACGTTATCATTCTCAAGCGCATCTTCGATGTCCTGCCATGCACGTACGATCTTAGCCTTCTTACGGGAAAGGATCAACTGACCCAATGAGTTTTCCTGCTCTTCGATGAATACTTCTACAGTATCACCTGGCTTAATAGACTCTAGATCTCTAAATTCACTCAACGGAACCAATCCATCAGATTTAAATCCGATATTGATGATCACGTCTTTGTCATTAACACCTACAACGGTACCTTTGATGACTTCCTTTTCAGTGATTTCGCTTAGCGTGCCTTCGTACATTGCTGCCATCTGCTCGCGTTGCGCTTTGGAATATCCCTCGCCAAAACCTTTGGTTTCGAAATCTTCCCAGTTAAATTCTGCTTTGTTAGACATATAATTTTAACCCTGAATTACCAACAGTCTCAGGGTCATCAGACTGTTGTTTTTTAGTTGTAAATCAATGAATTAGCCGGGACCAATTCACCCCATTCACCCGAACGGACTGCAAAGGTAAGGTTTTAAAACAAAAAAATGAATTGTTAGCGATTAAATTGAGGCATGTTTCGTGTGGCCACTGCCGACATGCTATCGTTCAAGACATAGGTATAGTAAAAAAAGGATTGCGCATCTTTTTGTAGGATCACCCCTTCACTAAGATTTCTTCCAAACACTTGCCTCATGCCATGACTGACAGTGAAAGTTGAATCTACTCCAAAACCTTGAACAGAAGATAAGCGAACAGAAAATTGAGATTTCACTGAATCTACATCTGCTATTTTACCGCTTACTTTTAAAGTGTAAAAAGTATCGACTAACGGATTCGAGTTTTTGGAAAAAAAAAGGTTAAATAAGCTTTTTTCAACATTAATTGGAACCAAATCAAGACTCGACCAACTACCACCATTCTTTTGATAAAGAACAGGAGTGAGAAAGCTTAATTGATTCAAGAAGAAAAAATTCTGTCCGTCTTTTAACAAACTATCAAAGTCAGATAACCCATTCTCAGAAATAAAATTACCCACCAGAGTATCATTCGATCCAGTCAAGATTATAGCCGTTTCATCTGGCACATTAAAAACCTTTAAAAACTCTATGATTTTATTCACACAAAACCCACAGCCCTTATCTACCGGCACTACCAAAACCTTAGACAAAACTTTAGAATCACGCCTTGAAACTGACTCTAAATAAGCATTTAGCTTTTCTGTATTATCATCCTTTTTCTCCCTTTGACAGGAAAAAAGAAAAGACACGAAAAGAGAAATGAAAAGAATATTTTTAATTGCCTTTCTCAAGAAAAAGAAATTTAAAAGTGTCATCATCTTTAGAAGTAATTCTGGAGACATATCCATGATCCAAAGGGAAAATCATATTGTAACTCAGGGATTTACTATTCAAATCTTTAGCGTAAAGCACATTAAAGTTAGTATCATACATGATTAAAGTCTTTTGTTTCGCCCAAGACATGCTTTCAAATTCGTCTTCGGAAATTGGCTTCTGAAGAATCCTTAGGTAATTATTACCATTAAAGTAAATCGCATCAAAGCTAGGTTGAAACAAGTAGTGTGACATCACATATCTCATATCATTATTTTTTGGGTCAGGAAGTTTATCAGCACTAGTAAAATTCGGGTTAGGAAGATTGATTCGTTCTAGCACTCTTACAGTGCTTTCCAGATCAATTTTAAATAAGTCGTTCAATGGAGCAAATGAGATGATTAATTCATTTTGTTCATTTCGGACGAATGAAAAGTTCAAGAAATTAATTCCGTAAACATCATTAATCATTTCCTCTGGAAGATCACCGAAACTTATGGCCTTGCCTGTTTTTAAATCAATTTCTACAAATGATTTCCATTTTTTTAGGTGTGATTTATTAGAAGGATCAAGGTGAGGGAACAATGCGACGATTAACTTGTGCCCAAATTTAAGAACAGGTTTAGTTCCCTGTACCATTAGATCAGGAAACGATCCCAAGCCGTCCAATTCTAGTTTGATCCGATTGTAAACCCTACCTTCCTTATTGAATAAAATTAGCTCATTTACATATGAAGCCACAATGGTATCGTTGGAAAAAAAATAAATCCCTTTGGCGCCACCGAGGCCGTTCGGGCCTTCAGGTTCCAGACGTATCCGCTCAAAATCATTAGAGTATAGCCCGTAAAACTCCAAAGAAAGAAGTGATTTATTAAAAAAGAACAAGGTGCTATCGCCATTGAGCAATTGACTGGTCTCGGGTACTACGGTTAAAGAATCAATTTTTAAAGCTAACGTATCGAATAAAATTGAATTCTCCTCAACCTCAAAAAAAGTGGTTTTTACACCATGTTCTCGGGCATCGGTGCAAGAAAGAAGGCAGCTACAGAAAACGATAGCTGCCTTCAATTTAAACTCAGTGAATAGATTTTCTCTCACCCTAGTCCCGGTTTGAAAATGCCGAAACAATCAAAAATCGTGCTGCACACAGTACCCATGCTGACACATTCCATTGTCGCATTATCTTCATCAACAACAGTAAGTCTGCATGCCTTTGTTTGCCATTCATCGGCATAGGAATTAGAGCCAAACGATAAAGCAAAAACAAGTGATACAACCGGCAAAATAATTAATTTTTTCTTTTTCATAATTTAAGAATTAAAAGGTAAACAAAATAAAAGATATTATAGAAACCCAATTTGTGGCGCTGGACAGTTAGCTACCGAATTGCAGACTGACCCTGAACCAAAGCAATCGACGCGAATCGAATCAGGAGTGTCAACTGTATAAACACATGCTTTATCTCCTGATTCAGCATATGAAAGACGTGTCTCAAAAGCGAACGCAAGGACTACAAAGCTTAAACTTGCTAGAATTGTTATCTTTCTTTTTTTCATTTTTTTATTAAATATTAGCTAAGACGAAAAAAAAAAAAATAACTATTATTTATATAAATGGATGTATAATTATTTTGTCGGTTTAAATCATTTAAACTAATTTAATCTCTAGTTTGAATGGTATAAAAAAGCCCTGATCCCGATTTTATCAGGATAGGGCCTTGCAAGCAAAGAGTGAAAGATTGTTTACGAACCTAAATTTAACTGAAATTCTTGATGATCAAATTTTTTCAATGGATTTATACCCTGTATTCTGGCTTACTTTTTATCTTGCTAATGCTGGTGTTTGGACTTTTTATTGTCGTCCCGCTTTTAATTAGCGACCGAGGAGACAAAATCTCCTTTGTATTTATTCGACTTTGGGCAGGAATCTGGGCCGCTCTATCAGGTATTCGATTTGAAGTTTATGGCCTAGAACATATCGCTAAAATCACCTCCTACATTTACATTTTCAATCATCGTTCATTTATCGATGCGCCAATGATTCCGCTTTGTATCCCTCAAAAAGTAAGAGCCATTGGAAAAAAAGAACTTTCCAAAATTCCGGTTTTTGGGACAATTGTCGGGAAGCTTGCAGTCTGGGTAGATCGTGGAGATACAGAATCCAGAAGACTAAGCGTAGAACGGTTGATCGTTTTTTTGAAAAAAGGAATCTCAATAGTCGTAGCTCCGGAGGGAACTAGAAACGACACCAAAGAAACTTTACTTCCTTTCCAGAAAGGTGCATTTAGACTTTCCATAGAGACCAGAATTCCCGTCCTTCCCATGGCAGTCATCGGTGCTGACAAAATCATGAAAAGAGGCTCACTTCTCCTAAGTCCCGGAAAAGTCCGAATCTATTTTTCCCAAGCTATGAGCCCTCCTATCCAATCTGAAACTGCAGCAAGTGAGTTTTGTGAAAAAGTGAGAAACAGAGTTGAAGCAATGATTCTTACAAATGAGTAATCGTTTTTTCACCCTCTGGTGATTCATCTACAGCATCCTCAGTCAATTGTTCGAAAAGAACATAAATCGCCAAATAGGTAACTGGCACTGTGATTAAAATTCCAACAATAAATGCCAATAGACCCGCAATATTAAGGAGCAACAAAATCAAAACGAAACCAAAAAACTTCCACCAATTTGTGGTAACCAGTTTACGGCTCATCTCCATGGAAGTCCAAAAATCAAATCCTCCGAAAATCCCAAAAAGCATGGCAAACATATAACCCACAGCCAAATATATTCCCGGTACTATAAGAGCAAAAATCCCCAAAACTGTCAAAATCCCACTAATCAAATTGATAGTAACCACAAGTAGCCAATACTTAAACCCATCGAAGTAGTTTTGGAAATCCACGTACTCTTCCTGACTCAAGCGATTTGCTACCAAATAAAATCCGGCAATCAAAGCCGGAGCCAACAGGATAGAATAAATGGAAACGAAATCCTCTAGGTAATAGGCGAAGAATGCCTGAGTAGCTCCAATAATAAACATGAAACCAATATGAAATGAAGCCCGGGTCTTGAATAAGACCCAGGCTTTTTGAAGAATTTCCTGAATATCAAAATCAACTCCTGCGTCGATGATTTGTTGAATTTTCCGGGGATCCATTTTGGTTGATTATTTGGTAAAGGCTTCTAAAATATCATGTTTGGTAATGATATGCACTTGGTTGGTAGCGTCTCGGACTAAGACAGCTTTCTCCTTTTCCACCATCGAGGAAAGCACATCCAAGGTACTGTCCAGAGCTACGAATTTCATCGAATCTTCCATCACATCAGATACATGCGCATCCTTAAGTGTTGGGTTTTCGATGATTCTAGCCAGCAGCTTATTATCAGTCAAGCTCCCAACGACCTCTCCATTTTCCAAAACAGGGATTTGGGATACGCTGGTTTTATTCATCAGGCCGATTGCTTCTTTCACGGAATCAGACTTCTGAGTAGAAACTAGGGCATAGCTTCCATTGCGCTGCGCAATAATATCTCTTGCTGTAGAGTAAGTTCGATTTTCTAAGAATCCATGATTCCGCATCCATTCGTCATTATAAACTTTACCCAAATAACGGGTTCCATGATCTGGAAGGATAATCACCATCTGATCACCGGATTTCAAGTTCTCCTTAGCCCATTCCAACGCTCCATGAACAGCAGATCCACAAGACCAGCCTACGAATAAGCCTTCTTCTTTGGCCAAGCGGCGCGTCATCACAGCAGCATCTTTATCTGTTACTTTGACAAAATGATCTATCATATCGAAGTTGACATTCTTGGGTAAAATATCTTCTCCGATACCTTCAGTCAGATAAGGATAAACTTCCTTCTCATCAAAGATTCCCGTTTCCTTATATTTCTTAAAAACCGACCCATAAGTATCTATTCCAACTGTTACCACATTCGGGTTTTGTTCTTTCAAATACATTGCCGTTCCACACATAGATCCTCCAGTGCCTACTCCAGCTGCATAATGTGTGATTTTCCCATCCGTATCATTCCAAATCTCAGGCCCTGTGGTCTCGTAATGAGCCGCAGTATTAGACATGTTATCATACTGATTTGGATAAAAAGAATTCGGGATATCGGCATTCAGTTTTCGTGCAACTGAATAGTAAGATCTAGGATCTTCAGGTGAAACGTTTGTTGGGCAAACAATCACTTCTGCACCCACAGCTTTTAGAATGTCAATTTTCTCCTTGGACTGCTTATCAGCCATGGTGAAAATACACTTATACCCTTTCGCTACAGCAGCTAGTGCCAAACCCATACCGGTGTTTCCAGATGTTCCTTCGATGATTGTACCACCTGGCTTCAGCAATCCTGCTTTTTCTGCATCTTCTACCATCTTGATCGCCATTCGATCTTTCATGGAATTACCCGGGTTGAAGTATTCGACTTTTACCAATACCTCGCCTTTGATGTCTTTTGCGAGTTTATTGAGACGGATCATCGGGGTATTTCCGATGGTTTCGATAATGGAGTTGTAAATCATAGTCAGTTACATTTGGTAGGCCAAAATTACAGGATTTTTTTAGGGTACTGGAATTCTATTCGTTTAAAACAAAATAAAATTCTGTGAATTAGATTTCCTTAAATTCAAGCCTTTTGAGAATATCAAGGGTGACATGGATCAGAATCAGAGCGATAAATGTCATTCCTACCGATAAAGTCAACAAGGCCCAAACGAATTGTTTGCTAATCACAAAAGCAATAATCGAAGCTACTCCAGCAGGAACCAATCCGAAAAGCAAAATCCCTCCTATCATTAAGGGCTTGATTAAAATCCGATCCCAACCTTCATCCAATCCAATCTGAGGAATCAAATTAATCCCAAGACCTGTCAGGTAAAATGCCAAAATCCCGATAAGGAAACTTGGAATCACCAACCAATCCAATCCTGCAATAAACACTGTCGGCACAATCAAAACCGTACAAAAAAGAAGGATTTGCACCAAGTCCAACTTGATCATGTTCCAAAATTTGGAACTCCAACTGGCCGGTACCAAGTAGAAAAACGGCTTTTTCAAATCTCCTATATTCGCTCTTCCTGTACCTGCAAGGAAATATATCAAGATCAGAATAATCAAATAGACATAAATCACAATGTGCGAAAACCAATCAAATAAGGATAGGATTGCAAACAGGATTCCCAAACCTGCCAAAATCAAGGAATAAACACCAAACAAAGGATGAAAATCCTGTCTGGATGCATGAATATAATTCCTCCAATAAAATGCCTTTGCTCCTGGCCCAAAATCCGGTAAAGCCAATTTCTTCTTCGAGTTCAGGCTGAAATTCGCTTCGCTTTGTTCCTTTTTACCGCGTACTTTTTCTAGCTTTTCTTCATTGGACTTGGTCGCTTCTAGGACATCCTCATAATAATAGCCTGAAAACTGAATCACCAACTTCAACACCACAAAGTAGGACAGTCCATAGAGCACTACAAAAGCGGAGGAAAGGATCCAATTGCTATGCACCCAAAAAGACATGATCCCTCTACTCCAGCCTACGATCGGGAAGAAGTCAAACCAAGGCGAGCCAATCCAGGAAAACATACCTTGCCAAAATTTATCCGCCATTAAGCCCGGAATCAAAATCATAGCACTTAGTAAAATTGCAAGTACAATGACTCCATTTTTGATGTACTCCATGACCCCAAACCTGGTGTGTAGGGTATAGACCAAAAAGCGTATAGGCTGGATCATAAAGAGGAAAAAGCCCAAACCAAGAATGGTAAAAAATAGATTTCCGAAACTCAGTTCAAATTTATCTGCTATTTGACTTATACCATAAAATGTAAATAAAATAGCACCACCTAAGGAAGGGAGAATCGATCTTCCCATATAATAAATAAGCAGATTTTCCGGTTTGACAGGGGCAGTAAAAAGCAAATTCACATCTGCCATCTTAAAAAAGCTGACATTCTTTTTAGTAGCACGGAAAAGCTGATAAATCAGTAATGCAAGAGCCAGAATAGTCACTCCACCTACAATATTTTGCCCTGCGAAATTCACCTCTGGTATTGCATTAGGATCGATTTCAGGCATTTGTTGCACTGAATCCTCCCCTTTTCCCAAGCGAAGCCAGTACATAAAAGAAAAATATCCGACTATTGCCACATATGGTAAAAGCCTCAGCGGATTTTTCAGAATGAGTTTTATATTATTGAGTAGAATCAGGAGATCCTTCCTCAGTAGAAGTTTGATCTCACGCATCTTTGGTCAGTTCTAAAAACAGATCCTCCAGAGAAGTACCCTCTCCTTGTAAAGCTTGTTGTTTCAAATTTGAGATCGAATCATTACCGATAATTCGACCATCTTTCAGGATCATTATCCGGTCAGCTATACTCTCCACACTATCGATCAGGTGAGTGCTCACAAGGATTGTCTTCCCTTGGTTTTTCAATTCTCTGAAAACTTGTCTTGTGTTTTTGATTGCCTTTGGATCCAATCCAATCATAGGCTCATCAAAGAAAAGCACTTGCGGATCCGGCAATAAAGCACAGCAAATAGATACTTTTTGTCGCATCCCTTTTGAAAGATCTCTCCCGAGTTTTTCTGCTTTATCATCAAGTTCAAAAAGATCCAGCAAATCATCACCTTTCTTTTTCCAATCTTTCACATTGTATGCTTGGGCAATAAACTGAAGATGCTCTCGCACAGTCAGAAGATCATATACATAAGGTGTCTCAGGGATATAGCTGAAGAGCCGCTTTGCCTCAACGCTCAAATGATCAAACCCACCGAGGGTAATTTCACCGGAAGTTTTTCGAAGAAGTCCAACAATACATTTCATCGTAGTACTTTTCCCTGCACCATTAGGCCCAAGAAGACCGACTACCTCGCCACCTTGTAGTTCAAAAGAAATGTCATCGACAGCATTTTGCTTGCCATACTTTTTAATAAGGTTATTTACGATCAGCATAAAAAAGGGATTTGAGCCTAAAACTACAGGAATGATCGATAGGTTACATGATTTTGGACTTCTTTTTGATAGATCAATCTTTTTAAAAAAAAATTAACTCAGAAATAACTATGAAAAAGCTCTTAATCGCTATCCTCACTTTGGCTCTGGCACAAACTACTTTCGCGCAGCAAGCGGGGAGATTCCGCATGGGTATGGATATTGGACCAGCAATTCCTCAGGGAGGAGGTATTGGTGCACTTCTAAACTTAGAACCTAAAGTCAATCTGAATAATAAAATGAATATAGGAATACGCTTTGGAGTGGCAGGTATAGCCAAGGATGTAACCTATTATGATTTCACACAAGACTATGAAGGGGAAGTTTCTGCAAATGTCTCTGTTGCAGGTACCTTTGATTATTATTTCAATAATGGCAAAAGCAATGTAGCCCCATTTATCGGTGTAGGATATGGGTATTACGCACTGAGTAATTTAGATGTAAAAAATGGTGACTTTGATAATCCTGATGATATCGGAAACTTAGACGCAGACTTCAAATGGGCTCCGATGGTACGTGCCGGAGTAGAACTAGGTAAATTCCGAATGGGTGCTGAATACAATTTTGTACCAAAAAGCGATCTCCAAAATACCTCTGGGCAAGTCATAGGAGAAGCTGGTAATCAGTATTTTGGATTCACTCTAGGTTTTTATGTAGGAGGAGGAAAATGGAGAAATAACTCCAACTTCTAAATAAAAAATAAGGATGTATGAATCATTTTCTCTGATTCATACATCCTTTGATTTTTTGAGAACGATGTGGGTCACACAATCTTTTTATCCCTTAGCACCGGCGAGCAAGTATAATACTGCCATTCTGACTGCCACACCATTTTCTACTTGATCCAAAATAATCGCCTGATCCGAATCAGCTACATCAGAATTCAATTCTACTCCTCGGTTGATCGGACCTGGATGCATGATCACAATCTCTTTATCCAATTCGGAGAGCAGTTTTTTATTGATTCCGTAATAGAGTGAATATTCCCGAAGGCTTGGGAAGTATTTGATTTGTTGCCGCTCTAGTTGAATTCGAAGTACATTGGCCACGTCACACCATTGAAGTGCTTTTTTAACATCTAATTCTACTTTGACCCCAAGACTCTCAATGTATTTGGGAAGCAGTGTGATTGGTCCACAAACCATCACTTCAGCACCTAATTTTTTCAAACAAAAAATATTCGATAGCGCTACTCTGGAGTGCAAAATATCTCCGATAATCGCGACTTTCTTCCCTGCCACATCTCCAAATTTCTCCTTGATTGAATAGGCGTCCAAAAGGGCTTGAGTAGGATGCTCATGTGTTCCATCTCCGGCATTCACAATATTGGCTTTCACATTTCGCGAAAGAAAGTGGGGTGCTCCTGGACTTGAATGACGCATCACCACCATATCGACTTTCATCGCAAGAATATTGTTCACAGTGTCTACAAGAGTTTCCCCCTTCTTTACCGATGAATTGCTTGAGGAAAAATTCACTACATCTGCAGAAAGCCTCTTTTCTGCCAATTCAAAGGACAACCTTGTGCGGGTTGAGTTTTCAAAAAAAACATTGGCGATGGTGATATCCCGTAGTGAAGGTACCTTTTTGATCGGACGGTTGATGACTTCTTTAAAGTTGGCTGCAGTTTCTAAAATAAGATGTACATCTCCCTCTGTGAGATTCTTGATTCCTAGTAAGTGTTTGGTGCTGAGCTGGGACATAATTAGGCTTTAACTTTCTCTGTGATCCAAATCGCGTCTTTTTCAAAACCCTGATCTGCCCACTCCACTACTACATATTGGCTTTCTAAGGTATGAACTCTCACGCCATAATAATCTGGCATAATCGGATAGTCTCTGGTGAGTTTGCGATCTACCAAGACCATCAATTCTACTTTGGCAGGTCTACCAAAAGCAATCATCGCATCCATCGCCGCTCTTACGGATCTACCTTTATAGAGCACATCATCGACGAGGATTACTTTTTTCGATTCAACCAAAAAATCTATTTTGGTTTCGTTGGCTTTTAAAGGAAAATCTCTCCTTCTAAAGTCATCTCTATGAAAAGTGGCATCAAGGTATCCTGAAGGAACTTTCTGTCCTGAGATTTCTTCAAGAAGTGTCACAATTTTATCCAACAAAATAGGTCCCCGAGGTTGCAAACCCAATAAAACGGTATTGTCAAAATTATCGTGATTTTCGATCAATTGGTGACAGAATCTTCTGAGTACGATCTCAATCTGTCCTTGGTCTAAGACTAGTCTTTTTTGCATGGGGTAGATTTGCGGGTAAATATAAAAATAAATCTAGTCCGAAGGTCCTTCTGGCATATACAAATCACCATTGACCAAAACCTTGGTCAAAAAATAAACCTCTCTGGTATCCTGTCCACCCGATGGTTTGAGGAATCTGATCTTTTGAGTTCCGCTAAGTAAGTAATATCGATCGTACCAATGCACCAGCCGAAGACTTGAAGGGTTCGTCTCCACAATTCGCTCATTTTCGTCCATGAGTTCGATTTCAAAATCCAAGTGTTCGAAAACCTTCTCCCCATTTTTAAAATAGCTGAGCTTAATCAACAGATCCCGCACATACATATGATAATACTCATCTCCTACCACTGCTACCTCTCCAAATGCTTCTGGGTATGTAGTAATCAATCCATCATACGTAGCCGCGTTATCCCAAATTACTTGTCCTGTTTTGGCAATTTTCGAAAAATGTGCTGAGACATATTGATATTCCGGAATTACCTGATAGATCGTAGGTGGACGAGAACCTCCATTTGAGGTAATAAACTCCCTGAAATTGGGATCATAGCCAGTTCGACTCCATCCATTGTTCCGGTAGCCTGATGTAGGAGAATAAAGGCTACTCGATCCTCTCGAATTGTTAATCGAGAATTGATCAAAATAGATATAATAGGCGTCTGGAGTTTGCTGGATATCTCTGATCGCATAGTAGTTTCGAATGGATGGGATTTTTCCTTTTTCCAAATTTTTCTCCACTTCTATGTCTTTCCTTTCTTTTGGTTTTTCTCCTAAGTAGTTATAAAAATTAGGGAAATCCGCTAAGGTGTAAAGTTTGAATTCATACTCGCCAAACTCATTGATTTCCATAATATACATTCCCTGATAAGAATCACTCTTTTCTTTTCCAAAAGCACCAATCATAGCCGATTGATAATCTGCTTTCTGTACCAAAAGGGCATCAAGAATCTCCTGATCTTCATCTCCAAAATTATCTACTTTGATCTCACGAATCAGGTTCCCAAAAAAATCATAGGTATTAATACTGACTTCCCGCTCTCGATAGGGTGTTTTCCTGCTCAATACAACTTCCATTGCCTGGAGTTCAGGTAGTTTTTTGATTTGTAAAACTTGAGTATCATTATTATAAATACCCTGCACTGTATACAAATCTTTATTATCCAAATCGTAAATCTGTATCACTGGGCGCCCATCCGTATTTCCCAAAAAAAGCACCTTCCGGTTGACTACAAGAAATTCGATTAAATCCATTTCCAGAAGATTATCTGCATTAAATTCAAATCCCTTCTGGGAATCCAAGTCGATGTTAAGGATGTATTTTTCTGAACTTAGGGAATATCCTTTTTGAAATAATACAAAAAGCTGATTGCCATCTGTATCGAATCCCAGCATATCAAAACCCTCTTTCACCGGAAATTCAACTAAACCACCCTTGGTATTCAACTTAAAATCTGATACAAAATATTGAAAAACCCGCTTAAAGCTCAGCGCCTTTTCAGGAATAGTACGAAAGGAAACAATTCCATCGGGTAAAGGGCTCATCTGAAAACCAGGATCATATAAATCAGATTCAATTTCAAATCGATTGACAAATTTTACCTGTGCATTTACCTGAACCGAAACCGAGCACAAAATCAAAAAAACTATCAGCCTAATCATACGCACATTTTTTGAATAGTGTCAAATTCGACCTTTGTCAAAGACATTACTGATAATCGGCTTTGCTTGATAAGCAACATTTCAGAAAGTAGATCCTCTGATTTTATTTGACTCAAAGTGATTGGTTTTTTCAACTTTTTCTTATCCCTAATTTTTACAGCCACCCAATCCGAATCTTTTGGGTCAGGAAATGCTTCCTCAGAAACCTCTGCTAATCCAACGATTGCTTTTTCTTTTCCGCTATGATAGAAATATACCAAATCTCCCTTTTCCATTTCACGGAGAAAATTCCTAGCCTGATAGTTCCGTACCCCATCCCAAACATCTTCGCCTTTTTCCACCAAATCATCCCATGAATAGGAGCTTGGTTCGGATTTTACTAACCAATAGTTCATTTTTATTTTTGAATTTAGGTTTTGGGAAATCTTTGATTTCAATTTTAAGTTAAAGCTTAGCAACCTAAATTGAAACACTATTTCAAGACATTTGTCTAATTGACTAACGAATTTTAAATATTTTGGATCATAAAACATTACTCAAAAAACTGAAGCTCGCCATTCAATTGATGGAGCTGCATGATGAAAATTCCTTTAAAATCAGAAGCTATCAAAGCGCACTGACTTCTCTGGAACGTGGGGATCAGGATATTATGGATCTCAGCACAGAGGAGCTCTCCAAAATTCCAGGAGTAGGGAAAAGTATTTTGGAAGCAATTTCCCAACTCAAAGAGCATGAAACTTTTTCCGCTCTCGATGAACTTTTGAAAAAAACTCCCGATGGAATCTTGGAGATTCTACAAATCAAAGGTCTTGGACCAAAAAAAGTCAAAGTGATTTGGGAGGAACTTGGAGTAACCTCCACACATGAACTCATGGAAGCTTGCCAATCTGGAAAGATTGCCAAACTAAAAGGATTCGGAGAGAAAACCCAAGATACCATCATCCACAACCTTGAATTTAAAGCCTCAAATGAAGGGAAATGGCTTTATGCAGATATTGAAGAGACTATAGAAAAATTCACCTCTGACCTTAAACAAATATATCCTTCCGCTTTGGTTGCTGCTGTGGGTGACTTTGCCAGAAAAACGGAAATCATTTCGGAAGCGGAATTTTTAATAGGTTTGGATTCTCTTTTTGGCGGAAAGGAAAAATTAAAATCGCTTGAAAATGTAGGCTGGGACATGAGTCAATCCGGCCCTTTTTCCTGGAAAGGAACTTTGAAAGAGCTGAACCTAAAAATGACAGTTCATTTTACTACGAAGAAGGATTTTCTTTGGAAGAAACTTTCGCTGATTGCCTCCCCAAATCACCTGGCAGAATTAGTCGATGAAAAAGAGAATATCTCTGAAAAGCTTGCCAAAAGAAATTATAACTCAGAGGAAGAATTTTTTCAGGTCAACGAACTACAGTTTATTCCTGCAGAAATGCGTGAGGGCTTAGGCGAAGTAGCTTTGGCAAAGGCCAATGCGATTCCACGACTATTAGAGGAAAGTGATCTAAAAGGAATTCTCCACAATCACTCCACTTACAGTGATGGAAAACATAGTCTTCGGCAAATGGCCGAGCATTGTAAAGCCTTGGGGTTTGAATATTTGGGAATTTCTGACCACAGTCGCACAGCCTTTTATGCGGGCGGACTAGAGATCGAAAAAGTATTGAAACAACACGCTGAAATTGATGCCTTGAATAAAGAAATGGCTCCATTTCGAATTTTTAAAGGGATCGAAAGCGATATCTTGGCTGATGGCAAGTTGGATTATCCAGATGATATTTTAGCCAAATTTGATTTTGTGGTTTCTTCCATTCATTCCATTCTAAATATGGATATCAAAAAGGCAACGCATCGTCTGATTACAGCAATTGAAAATCCTTACACTACAATTCTTGGACACCCGACCGGAAGACTTTTACTTCGACGTGCCGGATACCCAATAAATCATAAAGCCATAATCGATGCCTGCGCTAAAAATGACGTAGTTATTGAAATCAATGCTAATCCTTGGCGATTAGATCTCGATTGGCGCTGGGTTCATTATGCAATGGAGCAAAATGTCAAATTATCGATTAATCCGGATGCACATGAAATGGACGGGTACGGAGATATGAAATACGGAGTACTGATTGGAAGAAAAGGTGGACTTACTAAAGAGATGACTTTGAATGCACTTTCCGGAGATGAAATTGCCAGCTACTTTGAGGATCGTAAAAAACAAAAATCCATCTTAGCTCTTTAAAAAATTAAGCTTAAATGAACTGGAATAGATTTGCAAGTCAGTTAAAAACTGTTTTGTAATTTCTTCCCTATCTTCGTCAGCTTTTAAAAATCAACTTTATGAAATGGACTGATCAACCTGTAGAGGTGCTACTCCAACGCTCTTTTTTATTTGGAATCACCGGAATAGTTCTGGGCACGCTTTCAATATTAAACAGTAAGCTGCTTCATTTTCAAGCCCCAATGGGTCCACTGAACGGGGTGAGTTTATTACTTCAGTTAATAGGTTTGAGCCTAGCAGCTTTAGTATTGAGAAAGCGAAAATTAGAGATTGAAAGTAAAGAGAAAGCCCAAAAAATGATTTTGGTATTAGGTGTTTCTCTTTTATTTTTTGTGCTTTCTATTTAATATTATACCTATTAAATCTGGTCTTGTGGTATACTTAAAATTCTGAATCCTATCCGTTTACCTTAATCCATTCACTTTATGTCAAAGAAAAATCTAATTGCCATTTTAGCATTTTTTATTGCATTTGCTGGCAAAGCACAAGAATCTTCTAGTCCTAAAAAGGAATTTAAAATTATTACGGTTGTTGAATCCATTGTTCCGATGGGTCTAGGTAGGTCCAGGATTATTGATAGTAAGGCAGAAGTGGATGCTTCATTCTTCACTACCGAAAGAACCGACGGGAAGAAAAGCGAAATGAAAGAAGTAGATCGAAAAGATCTTCGCGTTGATGAAATGGAAGAAACCAAATTACTCAACTTCTTCTCTGCCACTGGAATCAACTTCCAAAACATTGCATCAAACGATGCTGTAATCTCTTCAAAAGTAAACGCTATGCTGATCGAGGGTTGGACCCTTGCTTTTGTCACCAGCGGGGTTGAAAGTGATGCAGGAACAGCAGATGGTCAAGGAATATTTATCACCAGAATGTTTTTTACTAGATAAAAGAAAAGCCCAAATCAATTAAGATTTGGGCTTTTAGCATTTATATAATCACGGATTATTCCGCTTTTTCTTTCTTCTTGACTACAATATTCAGCTCCGAGCCTTCACCGGAATAATCAGCGAGGATGATATCGCCTTCTGAAAGATCTCCTTTCAGGATCTCTTCCGCGACAGCATCTTCCAAGTATTTTTGAATAGCCCGATTCAGTGGTCTAGCACCATATTGCTGGTCATATCCTTTCTCTGCCAAAAACTCTTTTGCTTTCTCAGTGAGTTCTATCTTGTATCCCAAATCAGTGATTCTAGCGAATAATTTACCCAAGCTGATATCAATAATTTTAAAGATATCCTGCTTAGTCAAGGAATTAAACACTACTACATCATCCAAACGATTCAGGAATTCCGGACTGAAGGCTTTTTTAAGTGCTGACTGAATGGTGGATTTTACCACATCATCCATATTATCACTCTTCGCTTTGCTGGAAAAGCCAATCCCTGCTCCAAAATCTTTCAAATCACGAACCCCAATATTGGAAGTCATGATAATGATCGTGTTACGGAAATCCACTTTTCTACCAAGACCATCTGTCAAGATTCCATCATCCAAAACTTGTAGTAAGATGTTAAACACGTCTGGATGTGCTTTTTCAATCTCATCCAGAAGCACCACCGAGTAAGGTTTTCTTCTCACTTTTTCTGTAAGCTGACCACCTTCTTCATAACCTACATAGCCTGGAGGCGCTCCTACCAATCTTGATACAGAGAATTTCTCCATGTATTCCGACATATCGATTCGGATCAGAGAATCCTCTTTATCAAACAGGTAATTTGCAAGCATCTTAGCCAATTCAGTCTTACCTACCCCTGTCGGGCCAAGAAAGATGAATGAACCAATCGGCTTTTTGGGATCTTTCAAACCCACTCTAGTTCGCTGAATAGCTTTGGTTAACTTCTTAATAGCTTCTTCCTGCCCGATCACTTTTCCGGCAAGATCAGTATTCATGTTGAGTAGTTTTGCACCCTCTTTCTGAGCAATACGCTTAGCAGGAATACCTGTCATCATTGCGATCACTTCAGCTACATTATCCTCTTCTACAGTGAATCGTTTTGATTTGCTTTCTTCCTCCCACTTGTTTTTAGCGTTTTCCAACTGCTCAAGAAGTTTCTTTTCTTTGTCTCGCAACTGGGCCGCTTCCTCATATTTCTGAGATTTAACAACTCTGTTTTTCTCAATTTTAATATTTTCAACTTCCGCTTCAAGCTTCAAGATTTCCTCCGGCACATGAATATTGTTGATGTGTACTCTGGCTCCCGCCTCATCCAAAATATCAATCGCTTTATCAGGTAAGAATCGATCCGAGATATATCTATCCGACAATTTCACACAAGCCTCAATTGCCTCATCTGTATAATTGACATTATGATGATCTTCATATTTATCTTTGATATTATGAAGAATTTGGACCGTCTCCTCAGGAGTGGTGGCATCCACCATCACCATTTGAAATCTTCTGGCAAGTGCTCCGTCTTTTTCAATGTATTGACGATACTCATCTAATGTGGTAGCTCCTATACATTGAATTTCACCCCTTGCTAAAGCTGGCTTAAACATATTTGAAGCATCCAATGAACCTGATGCTCCTCCAGCCCCAACTATTGTATGCAACTCATCAATGAATAGAATGACGTTTGGAGACTTCTCCAACTCAGTCATTACCGCTTTCATTCGCTCTTCAAACTGACCACGGTATTTTGTGCCAGCAACCAAAGATGCCAGATCAAGCGTTACTACGCGCTTGTTAAATAACACCCTCGATACTTTCTTTTGAACGATCCGAAGTGCCAGCCCTTCTGCAATTGCAGTTTTTCCCACACCGGGCTCACCGATGAGAATCGGGTTATTTTTCTTTCTTCTAGAAAGAATCTGAGCTACTCGCTCGATTTCTTTTTCACGACCAATGATGGGATCAAGCTTATCATCCTCCGCCATCTTTGTGAGATCTCTTCCGAAATTATCCAAAACCGGAGTTCTGGATTTCTCCGCTCCTGGCTTGGAAGACCCGGAACCACTTCCTGATGATCCAAACAATTTTGAACCATCATCATCACCATCTTCTGCTTTAGCACGTGCACGAGGCGAAGCTCCGTCACCTGACATTTCCAGCATTTCCTTTACCGAATCATAGTTTATTTCAAACTTATTCAAGATTTGAGTGGCGATATTATCCTCGTCCCGAAGGATCGACAAAAGCAAATGCTCCGTTCCGATTAGTTGGCTTTTGAAAATTTTAGCTTCCAAATACGTGATTTTAAGCACTTTTTCCGATTGACGTGTCAACGGAATATTTGCCATATTTTTCACATTATGATTGGCTGTACCCTTCACTGCTCGCTCAATCGCATTTCGCAGTTCATCCATGGGTACTCCAAGTTTTTTTAAAATGGAAACAGCTACGCCCTCCCCCTCACGAATCATCCCTAGTAAGAGGTGCTCTGTGCCGATGTAATCATGTCCCAGGCGAAGTGCTTCTTCGCGGCTGAGAGAGATAACCTCTTTGACTCTATTCGAAAATTTTGCTTCCATTTATTTCCTTTCTGATTGTTTAATAATCCTGTACGTATGTTACCGAATTTGTTTCAAAAACACAATCCTTTTGAAGAATGTTCAGTCTTTTTTTGCAGACTTTAATAAAATGCTTTTCGCACCGGGTCCTTCGCAAAACAACAAATCCAGAATGCTAAGGTTGGGATCAAAGTCTAAGCCAAAAAGTTGGAAGTACGGCTCCGGATGATAAAAGCTTTGCTCGGAAAAATCGGTTGAGGGCCTAATTTGACCTCTTATATCTAAAATACCCGTATAATCAGCACCCTCTTCTAAAACTCTCATCTTGGCAGAGGAGCCTAGTAATTTGAGACAGATTGTCAGTATTTTCCAGTTTAAGTCCCATAGAGATTCCTCTTTTCTAGTGAAGAAATTTTCAAAATAGGGGAAATAGAATTCGAAGAATGGCGCCTTACCATATGCACTTTGGATCCCTCTGAGATGAATTTTTTGCCAATCTTGAGTAAAATCAATCTTAATATTTTGTTGAGCGATCCTAGGTCTTCTTCCGATGATTGGTACACTCAGGGTCTCCACTTTATTAGCAAGTCTTACCCGCGTACGATTAAAATAGGACTGTCTTTGATACTGATTTTGGGGAGAAAAAATCAATTCGTCCATTCCCTGAATCGCTGCAAAGAACTCCAAACTCGGGAAATAATGTAAATCAACAAGTATTCGACTCATCTTATTCAAGATCTTCCAACTTACCCAGGCCTTGCCTTAATACCTCAACTTCATCTCCTGTACAGTCAAGAATCGTAGAAGCTACATTTTGACCATACCCCCCATCAATGACGATATCGACTAGATTCTCATATTTCTCAAAAATTAATTCAGGATCAGTGCTGTATTCCACCACTTCATCTTCATCATGGATAGATGTGGTGAGAATCGGCTGACCAAGTTCCTCCACTAGAATACGCGGCACATTATGATCAGGCACCCTAATACCAATCGTCTTTTTCTTACTGTGAAGTATCTTTGGCACCTGTGTACTAGCTTCCAAAATAATTGTAAACGGTCCGGGGAAAGCTTTTTTCATCATCTTAAACACCGGCTTACTGATTACTCTGGTGAATTGTGAAATATTGCTCAGATCAGCGCAAATCATGGAAAAATTATGCTTTTTGGGGTTGATCCCTTTAATCTTACAAATCCGCTCCACCGCTCTTAGGTTCGTGATGTCGCATCCCATTCCATATACAGTATCGGTTGGATAGATTACAACACCCCCCTCCCGAAGCACATTCACGATTTGAGCTATTTTATTAGGATCAGGATTTTCTTCGTAAAGTCGAATGAATTCAGCTGCCATGATTTAATGGTTATTTTGAAAATTAAGCACTTTTTCGAGATAATTGTCCCAATATCGTTCCAATTGCTTAACGATTGGCAAATCTGCGGGAGCCCAATCTAACTCACTTAGCTGTGTTTGGGCCAGCCAAGTCACTTGACTATGCTCGAGCAGGTTGATTTCCCCCTTTACCCAATATCCCAAAAATGGAATCAATCGGATAATCTTTCGACCATTATAATTATGATCGAATGCCTCGAGTCTTTCAACTACTCTGATTTCAATTCCCAATTCCTCCCGAATCTCCCTAACGATACAGGCTTCCTCTGTTTCATCTTTTTCAACCTTTCCACCAGGAAACTCCCACAATAAAGGCAAATCCATTGCTAACGATCGTTGGGCGACAAGAACTTTTCCCTGGTGAAAAAGCAAAATGCAGGTCACTGGAATTATATTTTTTGGAGAAGAAAAAGTCATAATCACAAAGGAACGAATTCCTGTCCCAGATTGAAAAAATCATCGTTATGAACTTTTGAAAAAAAGACACAAAATCAAATGGAGCATCCATTAATCATATCCACAGAAATTCAATTCATCAAGTCTGTTTTTTTTGAAGGCAGCTCATGAAGAGCCCTGATTAATAGTTTTGGTTGAGAAAACAACTTTAGGGTTTTCTAGAGAATTTCAATAGAGATCAAAAAAACAATATGATAATCCGTAATGATGCCAGTACTTAGATGAAGGCAGAATAAGATTTGTGAAGTCGATAGTTCTACAAAATTTTAAATCGACTTCTTAGGTAGCTCCAGAGGAGCTAAACCATTGATGACCCTGTACGAAGTGCAGGGCAGCCATTAAATTTCCTTCCTTAAAGCCCTGAAAGGGTGAAACTTCAAAGAAACGCCCCATGAGTGCTCCCTGTTTTTTGTTGTGACTTCACTCCCAATTATACAGAGGGTTATGAATTGTTTTGATCCTTCGGATCTAATACTACTAAACCTTGACTTTCACATCTACTACTCCAATTTAATTTGCCTACTTGTGTCATTGTGGATAATCATATAAAACTTTAAAACATCATAAAAAGATGCCCTAATTAACCAACATCCCCGGATTTGAAAAAAAATCTACGTTTAATCCTTATTTTTGGCCCAGTTATGCTAAGCGATAAAAAGAAAAACATCTACCTGGTACTCATTATTTCGGTCTCCGTGATTGCGATTTCGATGAGTTTTTATTTCTACCAGGTATTCTTCAGCCCCAATGTGCTGATCGATTCGGATCAATCCTATACCTTAAAAATTCCGAGTAACTCGACCTTTAAGACAGTTTCAGACAAACTATATGAAGATCGCGTGATCAATGATGTATTGAGTTTTAGCTTCGTAGCCAAAGTGCTCGATTATCAGGAAGCTGTAAAACCGGGACTCTATGTGATCAAGCCAAAGATGACTAATCTGCAACTCGTGCGACAACTTCGATCGGGAAATCAATCACCGATCCGAATCACATTTAATAATGTGCGCACAAAGGAAGATCTAGCCGAAAAGATCACCACTAACTTGGAAATCGACCAATCTCAATTCCTTGCCTTGCTTCAGGATTCGGTATTTATTCGAAAATATGACTTCAATGAAGAAACAGTCATGAGTATGTTTATTCCAAATACCTACGAAGTATGGTGGAACACAGGTGCTGAGGCTCTTTTTGACAGAATGTATAAGGAGTATCAAAGCTTTTGGACTGAAAACAGAAAGCAGAAAGCAGCGGAGTTGGGACTTTCTCAGAAAGAGGTCAGCACGCTAGCAAGTATAGTGCAGGCAGAAAGTCAAAAATCAGATGAACGTCCTAAGATTGCCGGCGTATATCTGAATCGACTCAAGCTAGGGATGCCACTTCAGGCGGATCCTACACTTGTTTTTGCTTTGGGAGATTTTAGTCTCAAGCGTATCTTAAATATTCATAAAGAAACCGAAAGCCCATACAACACCTATAAGTATGCGGGGCTGCCTCCAGGTCCCATCAACCTTCCTGACATCAATTCTTTGGATGCTGTTTTAAACTCTGAAAATCATAAATTCCTTTATTTCTGTGCCAAGGAGGATTTTTCAGGTTACCACTCATTTGCCACAAATCTTGCGCAGCACAATGCAAACGCCAGAAGGTACCAAGCCGCTTTGAACGCTGCGAAAATCTATTGAAAATGTTCCAAGCTGAAACTCAAATCCGCGTCCGCTATGCAGAAACCGACCAAATGGGATATGTCTATTACGGCAATTATGCGATGTATTTTGAGGTAGCTCGGGTGGAAGCAATGCGATCGGCTGGTTTTTCTTACAAAGGCATGGAGGATAACGGCATCATGATGCCTGTATTGGAGAGCCACTTTCGCTACCTCAAACCAGGCAAATATGATGAGCTATTGACTATTAAGACTACTATCCCATCAATCCCCGGAGTACGAATCCGATTTGAATATCAGGTGATAAATGAATCAGATGAACTGATCACAGAAGGATGGACAACTTTGGCCTTTCTCAAAAAAGACAGCCATACTCCTACCCGCCCTCCTCAGAATTTGTTAGATTTATTGAAGCCATTTTTTTCAACCTCATCAAAAATACTGTGAGAAATAAAATTTTCAAGTGGAGAATACGCCTTCAATTGAAGGCCAGGCATTTGAAAAAAATACATTTTGGCCATCCGGATAAGAATCTATACGATGTGTCCAGGATATTTATCCAGCAGCTGAAAAAAGATGATATCAGCGAGCGGGCAGGGTCTATGGCTTTTAGTTATACAGTCGCTCTATTTCCTTTGATTCTATTCCTATTGAATCTGATTCCCTATCTGCAAGACTTCTTTCCTGTAGTCACCACGGAAAATATTTTGGCTTTTGTAAAGACAATCATCCCAGAGGACATTTACGTCAATGTCGAATCAACTCTAATGGATATCGTCTCCAAACCAAGGCAAAGCCTACTTTCCTTCGGTTTCTTTTTTGCATTGTTTGCGACTACCCAAGGAGTGGTCTCCATGATGGATTCTTTCAATTCTGTATATAAAACCAAAGAAACCAGAGGCTTCTTTGGCACCAGATTGATAGCGGTTAGCATTGTAGTAGCATTGGTGCTTACGATAATTACAGCGAGTAGCGTTATGATCTTTGGGGGGCATCTAATTGACCGACTGGATGAGATGCAGATTTTCAATAGTGGTTTCTCGATTTTCCTTTTCAGTACCCTGAAGTTTTTTATCCTCTTATTGGTGTTCTACATTACATCAGCATACATTTTCAGATTTGCTCCTGCAGTCCATGATAAGTGGAATTTCTTTTCCATAGGAGCCCAAATTTCAGGTTTGTTAATCACACTTTCATTTTACGGGTTTATCTTTTATCTGGAAAATTTCTCCAGCTATAATAAACTCTATGGATCCATCGGAACCTTACTTGCATTGATGCTTTGGTTGTTTATTACATCCATGATTGTTTTGGTTTGCTTTGAAGTCAATGTGAGTTTAGACTTAGCAGAGGAAAAAAACCGAGAGCGCGAAAACCGAAGGAGGGCTCTTGCTATAAAATCAGAGGAGAAATAAGTTTCCCACAAAAAAAGTCTGATTTTCAGATCTTTCACTTTGTTTTATATAGGGCTATTTTAATTCTAACTGCTGAATCTGTTGACCATTTGGACTACGGATATTTTCAAAAAGAGAAATCATTTCCTGAAGTTTTTCAGGATTAGATTGAGCTAGATTATTTTGTTGACCGATATCCTCTTTCAGATTGTAAAGCTGATAATCGGTACTGTTGCCCAATTCGATGACCACATTTTTCTCTACCTCAGGACCTGGATAAGGAGGAATCATGATCCAATCTCCTGCTCTCAGCGCTGTTCTGGTAGTCGCTTCTAGGACAAATGACTCTCGCCCTTCTTGACTTTTCCCCAAGAAAGTATCTAGCAAATTCTCACTATCGCCTACTGTTTTCCCGCTCCCTGCCAAAGCAGCTAATGAAGACAATAAGTCGATCTGAGTCACCAAAGCATCCGAAACACCCGGCTTGATCGTTCCTTTCCAATAAGTCACAAAAGGCACTCGAGTTCCAGCTTCAAAAAGTGAATATTTCCCACCCCTCAAAGGTCCGGCTGGAGTATGATTTCCAATTTTCTCTACTGCATCATCGTAGTAACCATCATTGAGAACCGGCCCATTATCACTGGAAAAAACAATCAAGGTATTTTCCAATAGCCCTTTTTCTTCCAATGTTTTAATAAACTCTCCAATCACCCAATCTGCTTCCGATAGCACATCACCCCTAGGTCCCATCCCAGACTTACCCTCAAATCTTGGATGTGGAGTCCTTGGTACGTGTGGCTGTTGCAAAGCATAAAAAAGAAAAAATGGTTGTCCAGATTCAGCACGCTCACCCACATAGTTTTTTGCCTCATCCAAGAAATGATCTGCCATATCCACATCACTCCACTTGGCCTGCTCTCCGCCTTTCATAAATCCAATTCTCGGGATCCCATTGACGATACTGTTATTATGCCCATGGTGCCATTTCATACTTAGCATTTCCGGGTTGGTGATTGCTGTGGGCTCGCCTTCAAAATTTTGATCGTAATTCACTTGAATCGGATCGTTGGGATCCAAATTAACCACCCTGCCATTTTCAATATATACCGTAGGAACACGATCCTGTGTAGCTGCCAAAATATGAGAATAGTCAAATCCAACTTGGTTAGGCCCTGGTGAAATTTCTTGATTCCAGTCTACTTCTCCAGTTCCCAATCCCAAATGCCACTTCCCAATCATTGCAGTATGGTAGCCTTGTTCCTTCAAAATTTTTGGCAAAGTCACTTGTGCAGTGTCAATCAATAGCGGAGCTGTTCCAGGCAATATCTTAGCATTCTTATTTCGCCAAGGATAAGTTCCAGTAAGAATGGCATAGCGACTTGGAGTGCAAGTCGCTGAAGAGGCATATCCATTAGTAAATCTTATCCCTCCATTCGCCAGCATATCCATATTTGGGGTCTGAAGCGTGCCCGCTCCATATGCGCTGACATCCCCATAGCCTAAATCATCAAGGTAGATGAAAATAATATTAGGACTTGAAGGATTTGATTCCTCAACTTCATTTGTCTTGAGACCACAGCTTTGGAAAAAAAATAAAAAGCTCAAAAAACTAATTATCTGATTAACTGAGGATCGCTTTATCATCGCTAGTTTGGGTTAGTGGTTCACTAAACTATTGAATTTTAGGCTTCCTTCAAGCCAAACTTACTGATCTAAGAAAATTTTTAACTCTTAATAATCCCTATTTTTACAAACGTCAAACTCTACACTATGAAAAATATTCGCCTTTCCTTTTTTGTATTCATTGGACTTGCTTTTCTAATTAGCTGCTCCGAACCTGCTCTAACAATGATCCCTGATACGGAGATCAATGACTGGTTTAATGCTGAATACGAAGAACTTCTTCAAATGAGCCCACTTCAACTTACTGCACAAGGCAGGAAGGACCGATATGGTGAGATTGATGATATGTCCGAAGAGGCAGAGGACAAGAAGTTGGCCTGGATGGAAGCAAGTGTGCAAGAAATGAAGGACAAATTCCCTTACGAACTACTAAGTGAGGAGGCAAAAGTTTCCTATGACCTTTGGATCTATCAATATCAAATGGAAAAAGGTGATCAGGAGTTTCGTCGCATGAACTATGTCTTCAACCAGATGACTGGACCCCATACACAACTTCCGAATATGATTATCAACTTCCACAAAGTCGATGAGGCAAGCGATATGGAAGCTTTAATTTCCAGATATAAAGAAGGCGGAAGAGCTATTTCTCAGCTGATAGATCGTGCAAAACTTCAAACAGATGCTGGAATCCGACCTCCAAAATTTGCTTATGAATATGTAATATCCCAATCAAAGGCTTTAATTGAAGGAGCTCCTTTTACAGACTCAAAGGAGAATTCTGCAATCTGGAATGATGCACTTGGCAAAATTGAGGCTCTTGAAAAAGAAGGTAAAATCACTGATGAACAAGCCACAGATTTTAGAACTCAGGCTCAAGAAAATCTGGTGAACGAATTTCAACCCGCCTACCAGAATTTAATTACTTGGTTAGAGTCCGAACTTCCAAATCTTGAAGAGACACCAACGGGCGTTAGCAGACATGAGAAGGGGAATGCACTTTATGCACATCGCTTAAAAACATCAACCACTACTAGTCTTACTGCAGATGAGATTCATCAGATTGGACTGAGCGAGGTCAAGCGAATTCAGGAAGAAATGTTAGCGATCAAGGATCAAGTTGGGTTTGAAGGAGATTTGAAGGAATTTTTCAAATTTATAAATAGCGACCCTCAGTTCTTTTTCCCAAATACAGATGAAGGAAGACAAGCTTATCTGGATGAGAGCACCGCATTCCTCGATGATATCAAAAAGAAACTACCTGACTACTTCGGCATCCTACCAAAAGCAGATCTAGTGGTGAGACGTGTTGAGGCATTTCGGGAGCAAGACGGCGCTCCACAACATTACAATCAAGGCACTCCAGACGGAAGCCGTCCCGGGACTTATTATGTCCATTTATCGGATATGAATGCAATGCCAAAGTCTACCATGGAAGGCGTAGCTTATCACGAAGGCAATCCAGGTCATCATATGCAAGTTTCGATTGCTCAGGAACTGGAATCAGTTCCAAAGTTTCGTACCCAATTGGGATTCAATGCCTATGTAGAAGGCTGGGCGCTTTACTCTGAGGCTTTAGCAAAAGAAATGGGTCAATATCAGAATCCATACTATGATTTCGGTCGATTGGTAAATGAGATCTGGAGAGCAATTAGACTTGTAGTGGATACAGGTATTCACTCTAAAGGCTGGACCGAAGCAGATGCTATCCAGTATTTCTCAGAAAACTCATCAATTGCTCCTGGGGCAATCCAAGCAGAAGTCAGAAGATATATGGTCATGCCAGGTCAAGCAACAGGCTATAAAATCGGAATGCTAAAGATTCAAGAACTTCGGAAAAATGCAGAAACTGAGCTTGGAGACAAATTTGATTTAAAAGGTTTCCATGATACAGTTCTCGGCAACGGCGCATTACCATTGGATATACTGGAAAAAGTAGTGAATCGATGGGTGGAAGAACAGAAGGCAGTGAGCAGTGAGTAGTGGGCAGTGAGCAGTAGGCAGTGGGCAGTGGGCAGTAGGCAGTAGGCAGTGAGCAGTAGACAGTGGGCAGTTGATAGTGTGCAGTGTGCAGTGGTAGTAAAACGCCATGGTATTGTTAACAAGAGCGCATTGAAAATTTGGGTGGATTGGTAAATTTTTGAAAAAATGAAAAAATAATGCTAATAAAATCAAGGGGTTAGCAGAAAATCATAAAAAGGGGTTTGCATAAAATAAGAATAGCCTTACTTTTGCAAACCTAAACAAGCGAGACCACGCAAGTTTAGCAATTAGAGGAGTGGCAGAGTGGACGTCCCGATAGCTATCGGGAGCAGCGAACTTGAAAACAAATCAAATAATAGAGGAGTGGCAGAGTGGTCGATCGCGGCGGTCTTGAAAACCGTTGTACCGTGAGGTACCGGGGGTTCGAATCCCTCCTCCTCTGCA
>NZ_JAQWXX010000128.1 GCF_029254265.1 Algoriphagus sp.
AATTACCTAGACGAGTTTTGTTACAAGCTCAACAGAAGATACTTCGGTCAAAAACTCTTTGACAGACTCATCATTGCTTCGATTTAATCATACTGGCAAGATTGCGGATATACATATAAACTAAACCAAAGAATATATTATGAGTACCAAACAACCACTTTTACAACCAATCAAGGTTGGTGACTTAGAACTTTCAAATAGAGTCTGGATGGCGCCGATGACTCGAAGCCGAGCTGCGAACGAAGGAAATGTTCCTTTTGATATTCATGTGAATTATTACAAGCAACGTGCGTCAGCGGGTTTGATTATTTCCGAAGGCTCGCAAGTATCGAAGCAGGCAGTTGGCTATATCAATACACCAGGCATCTATTCACAAGAGCAAGTCGAAGGGTGGAAAAAAGTAACTCAAGCCGTTCATGAAGAAGGTGGGCATATCTTCATCCAGCTTTGGCATGTAGGCAGAATCTCACACCCTGATTTTCACAATGGCGAATTGCCTTTAGCGCCATCTGCCATCAATCCACATGCAAAGTCGTTTACTCCAAAAGGCTTTAAGGAAACGGTCACTCCAAAAGAAATGACTATCGCGGAAATCAAGCAAACCGTACTTGACTTCAAAAATGCGGCGAAAAACGCAATGGAAGTGGTTTTGACGGCGTAGAAATCCACTCTTCCAATGGTTACCTTTTCCACCAGTTTTTCAATCGTTCAAGCAATACCCGAATGGATGAATATGGAGGAAGTATTGAAAACCGAACAAAATTCCTTTTTGAGGTGATCGATGCGATCAAAGAAGTAATGCCAGAAAACCGAATCGGATTACGTCTTAATCCTTCTTTAAATGGGATTTTCGGAATGGAAGCAGATGAAGAGACGATTCCTACGTTTGATTATATCGTAGAAAAGCTAAATCAGTATGACCTAGCCTACCTTCACTTGTCGGAACCATTTAATGATGTGAGCAAGGTTCCTTATTTGGTAACTGAAATCGCCAAGCATTACCGACCGATGTACAAGGGTACACTTGTAATCAATGCGGGTTTTGATCAGGAAAAAGGAAATAAGTTTATTCTGGAAGGCTTAGCTGATGCCGTGGCTTATGGTAAACCATTTATCTCAAATCCTGACTTACCAAAACGATTTGAACTAGGCGCCGATTTGGCACCTTTTGATCAAGACACCTTTTATACACCTGGAGAAAAAGGCTTCACTGACTACCCTAGTTTGGCGGAAGTAAACGCTGGATAAAGATTTTAAAGGCCGGAAATTTCCGGCCTTTTCTTTTAACTTTAGCTCATGTGTTTAGCAGCAATTTCCTGGCAGGTCAACCCTAATTTTCCATTGGTAATCTCTGCAAATCGTGATGAGTTTTTTGAGCGTCCCACGCAAGGACTGCATCGCTGGGAATCTGGCTTCTATGGAGGAAAAGATCTTCGAAGCGGAGGTACTTGGCTTGGTTTTCATCCGAATGGGCGATGGGCCTTACTAACTAATTACCGGGATTTCAATTCAGAAAGGATAGCACAAATCAGCCGTGGAAAACTCGTCCAAGATTGGCTGGAAAACAATTTGCAACCCGAGAATTATCTTCTGGAAATCCAGAAAAATCAAGCACAATATGATGGTTTCAATCTACTGGTTTCGGATAGTCAAAGCCTTTGGTATTTGAGCAATTATGCTGAAAAAATAGAAAAACTTCCACCTGGAATTCACGGGCAGAGTAATGGCCTCCTCAATGAACCTTGGCCGAAAACTGATTTGGCAATAGCGCAACTAGAGGAAATCATGAAAGGCGAACCGGACGAAAACAGCCTCTTGAGTAGTTTGAAATCAACCCAAACTTATGACCTCAAAAACCTTCCTAAAACTGGAGTACCGCTGGATATGGAAGTTGAATTATCTGCTCAATTGGTACGCATCGGAGAAAGCTACGGAACTGTTTCGGCTCTCGCGGTCGTTCAGGAAGCCTCGGGCTTAGTCCGAATGAAGGAAAGACAATTTCAATTAAACTACAGGGATTATCAGGATACTTCGGTTTCCTTTCCCCTAAATAAAACATAAAAACATGGAGCATTTTGACCTCATAATCATTGGAGGTGGCCCGATTGGCCTCGCCTGCGGAGTGGAAGCTAAAAAAGCAGGTTTGAACTACCTAATTTTAGAAAAAGGCGCTTTGACCAATTCCATCTTCAATTACCCGATCAATATGACTTTTTTCTCTACTTCAGATCGATTGGAAATGGCGGGAATTCCATTCATGTCCGTGGGAAATAAACCCACACGAACCGAAGCTTTGGAATATTACCGAAGGGTCTTTTTCCATTTTGATCTGAATGTCAAGCTATATGAAGGTGTGGAGACGCTTTCTAAAGAGGAAGATCTTTTCCAAATCAAAACCTCCAAATCCGAGTATTCTACGAAGAAAATTGTGATGGCAACCGGATTTTACGATCTCCCAAACTTGATGAACGTGCCGGGAGAGAATCTTCCCAAAGTCATGCACTATTATAAAGAGCCTTGGCCATTTATAGATCAAAAAGTGTTGGTAGTCGGAGGAGCAAACTCGGCTGTTGATGCTGCTTTGGAAACTTGGCGAAAAGGAGCTGAAGTCAGTATGGTCTTGCTGGGAGATGAAGTGGATGAAAATGTAAAATATTGGGTGCGACCCGACATCATGAACCGTATCAAAGAAGGTTCGATCAAGGCCTACACCAAATCCAAGGTGAAAGAAATCCGTCTAAGGGAAGTGGTTATTTCAACTCCTGAAGGAGAAGTGACTATTGAAAATGACTTTGTGTTAGCCATGACAGGCTACAAACCCAATTTCGCCTTGCTCGAGCAATTGGGAGTTGAAATGAGCGAAGACGAAAAGCGGCAACCTTGCTACGATCAATACAATCAGGAATCCAATATACCGGGGGTTTATCTCGCAGGTGTGGTCTGTGGTGGATTGAATACCCGTGAATTTTTCATTGAAAACAGCATTGTGCATGCGGAGTCGATTGTGAAGGATATTGTGGAAAAGCTGAAATTAAAATCAGAAAGATGAAATTTGAAGGCTTAAAAAAATTGAAAAAAGAAAGCAAGAATAGTAGGAGCGAAAAATCCGTAAATTGCGGACCAATATGAAAAAGAAGCCTTTTACGGTGGTCTATGAAGACAACCACCTCATCATAGTCAATAAAGCAGCGGGAATACTCGTTCAGGGAGATAAGACTGGTGATAAAACACTGATCGATTACCTTAAGGATTACATCGCAAAGAAATACGACAAACCCGGTGCAGTATTCTTGCATCCAATTCATCGCTTGGATCGTCCGGTTAGCGGATTGGTAGCTTTTGCCCGTACTTCCAAAGGATTAGAGCGAATGATGGAGATTTTTCGAAAGCGTGAAATCCACAAAGTGTATTGGGCAATCGTGAAGCGAAAGCCCAAAGAAGAAATGGGAAAACTCACCCATTGGCTGGTAAAAGACGAGCAGAAAAATGTGGTCACCGCACACGACCGTGAAGTACCAGGCTCCCAAAAAGCAGAGTTGAATTATAAGACGCTTGGATTTATGAATGATCACTGGCTGTTGGAAGTTCGTCCGATATCTGGCCGTCCGCATCAGATTCGAGTGCAATTAGCTTCAATGGGCTGCCCGATTCGTGGCGATTTGAAGTATGGCTTTGCCAAAGCAAATCCTGATGCCAGCATCAATCTGCATGCCTTCCAGTTGATTTTTGAACACCCAATCAAAAAAGAAAAATTGTATCTCCGGGCTGCGGTTCCAGAGGAAGAATTCTGGGAGCAGTTTCTTCACTTTGAAAGCATAAAAGCCAAGGATCAGCATTTGGATAATACGTTTTCGGGATAAAAAAAATTGAAATAAAGTGGAGATAGAAAATTGAAATACGATAGAAATACAATTGAAATAAGCCCTCCTCCGTCGGGCGAGACAGCTCACCGTAGACCTGTCTCAACGAGCGAAGCGAGTTATATTTCCACTATATTTCGCGAAGCCTATTTCTAAAAATCATGAAAAACTTACTTCTCCTCCTCTTGGGAGGTCTTTTTCTTGTAAGCTGCGGAACCAACCCGGAACCCAAAACCATCTATATCGTGCGTCATGCCGAGAAAATGGTAGTGGAAGATCCTGACCCGGAACTGGCACAAGTTGGAACTATCCGTGCAAAAAAGCTTGCGCAAATTCTGGCCGATAAAGAAATCAAGCATATATTCTCGACAGATTATAAGCGAACTAGGATGACTGCTCAGCCAACAGCTGATTTGGCAGGAATTCAAATTGAAAGCTATGATCCAAGAGATCAGGAAGCTTTTGCGGAGAAATTAGAAGGTTTGGAAGGAAATATTTTGGTGGTAGGACATAGCAATACTGTCCCGGAATTGGCTAATTTTTTCATTGGATCGGGAGAAAAGTATCCAAATCTTACCGATGATGAATATCAATTTATCTATGTCGTGACCTTTTCTGAAAAAGGCGAAAAAGTGGAGCAGAAAACTTACAAGGAGTTTTAAACAACCACTACTTCTATCCCCTTTTTCTCCAGACTAAAATATTGGTATAAAAAACCCCCAAGAATCTCGAACTGTTGTACTTTAAGATTTTGTCCAGGAATGATTTAAGCTCTATATATTTAATGTTTTTTTAAACTTAGGAAACTCATATTTTCTATGACTATATCATAAGCAACTTGGACAATCTTCAAAACCAAATTCAACTAGATAGATATAGTTTTCTTGCTTATTCTTCAAATTTGAATTCAAAAAGTAGCCGTTCATTTTATTAACTGTAGCACTTTTGTGAAAAAGAGAGTCTGAAATACTAATAAAAAAATTATCTCCATCTGTGTTTTTTAGGTAATTAAAACCAAGTTTAACTTTCATATTATCTCGATCTAACCCTTGATTCATTAATCTAGCAGTACTTGAATCTAACCCAAGAGAATAATAATAGAAATCAAACTCAAAAATATAAAAAGGGTCCTGCTCAAATTTGTTTTTATCAAAAGTATGTATCCATCCGACGAACCCATATTTGAATTTAAGAGGTTTTAGGTAAGGCTGTATTCTTTCCAGTTTGATGGAAGCAGTTGGTAGAGGTCTTTTTGTTTGTGGCTTTGGATTCTTTC
>NZ_JAQWXX010000129.1 GCF_029254265.1 Algoriphagus sp.
GAAAGAATACCTCTGAAAAACTAGTTTTCAAAGGACTGGCTTCGTCGGCCTACGGCCTCCTCTGCCAGTCCTTTGAAACATAAATTTAAACCTAGACACAGTTTAATGAACTATCCCAATTATAAAAGCTAAACTAAAAGGCGAGGATTTCAGATGAATTCCTCGCCTTTTTTTCTTGCACTTGTGACAAACTCTCTGAATTTTTTCTCTGCATCCAGCTTACAAATCAAAAGCACATTTCCGTTTTCACTTACCAGATAATTATCCAAGCCTTGGATGACCACTAGCTTGTCAGGACTGGCTTTTATGTAGCAATTTTCAGTTTCATAAAGCATTGCATTTGCTTCCACCACATTATTCTCGTTATCTTTTTTCGCTACTTCATGAAGACTATTCCAAGAACCAAGGTCTGACCAACCAAAATCAGAGGGAAGTACATAGACATGATTGGATTTCTCCATAATTCCATAATCAATCGAAATGCTCTTCAATTGGGTGTACGCTCGAGAGATAAATGCAGCTTCACTTTCAGAACCAAAGAACCCTAATCCTTCATCAAATACCTCGGCCAAGTCAGGCATGTACTTTTCGAAAGCATGGATTATGCTACTGGTTTTCCAAACAAACATGCCTGAGTTCCATACAAAGTCACCACTATCGAGGAATGTCTTTGCGAGTTTCAGGTTTGGTTTTTCTGTAAAGGTTTTAACTTTTTTTACCGATGAATCTGGATTATCAATGTACTGTATATAACCATATCCCGTCTCTGGACGGTTTGGAGTAATCCCAAGCGTAATCAATCGCTTAGTCGTCTGAGCTGCTGCAATCGCTTGGGAAATGGTCTTTGCGAATTTACCTTCTTGTAAAACCAAATGATCAGCCGGAGAAACAACCAAAGTTGCATGAGGATCAATCGAGTGGATTTTATAAGAGGCGTAAGCAATACAAGCAGCAGTGTTTTTCCGAAGTGGCTCGACAAAAATCTGGTGATCGGCAAGATCTGGCAACTGTTCCTTTACCAGATTCAAATACTTTTTGTATGTGATTATTACAAATCTATCCTGATCGGCAAACTCGATGAATCGATCATACGTCATCTGAAGGAGTGAACGACCCGTACCTAGAATATCCAAGAATTGCTTGGGTCTCCTTCTTCTGCTGTGCGGCCAGATTCGAGTTCCGATTCCTCCAGCCATGATCACTATATAGGGTCTACCGTTCATTTTAAACTATTCCTTCTTTCATCAATTCATGAATATGAACAAATCCAACAATATAATCTCCATCCATTGCTACTAGCTGCGTAATATTGTGATTACGCATGAGATTATAAGCACGAACGGCAAACTCATCTTTTGAAATAGTTTTGGGATTAACAGTCATGATTTCAGATGCTTTAACCGACTGAATATCAAGTGTTTTTTGAAGCATTCTTCGAAGATCACCATCTGTAATGATTCCTACCAAACGATCATTTTTATCCACAACGGCGGTAGCACCGAGGCGCTTACCAGAAATCTCCAAGATCACCTCCGTAAGTCCAGCATCTTCCGAAACTTTTGGTATCTGATCTTTTCCCAAAACGTCTTCGACTTTCAGATAAAGTTGTTTTCCGAGAGATCCACCCGGATGAAACTTTGCAAAATCTTCTGGGGTAAATCCTCTTGCTTCTAAAAGGCATACTGCCAATGCATCTCCTAAAGCTAAGTGAGCGGTGGTACTAGTCGTAGGTGCAAGATTATTAGGGCAAGCTTCCTCACCAATCGTCGCATTTAAAACATAATCTGCATGCTCGGCAAGATAGCTTTTGGTGTTTGATACTAACCCGACTAATACAGATCCTGATTTTTTAAGGAGAGGAACCAACACTTTTATCTCGGGCGTATTCCCACTTTTTGAGATACAGATTACGATATCTTCAGATTGGATCATTCCCAAGTCGCCGTGAATCGCATCCGCGGCATGCATAAAAAGCGCAGGTGTACCGGTTGAATTTAAGGTTGCTACAATTTTATTTGCAATTATTGCACTTTTCCCAACCCCAGTGACCACTACTCTCCCTTTGGAAGCGAGAATTCGCTCCACACAAGCTTCAAAATCATGATCCAAGTAATTAATAAGATTAAGTATCGCCTGAGCTTCATTTTGAAGTACTCTTGTGGCTGTTATTCTAATATTTTTAGCTAAATTCAATTTTGGCTGAGTTTATCATCTGAGTCAAACAAAGGTATAAAACTTATTAATCATTCCTGTTTGACAGGCTTTCATCACCCTTATTCATTTTCATTGTGGAAGAAAAAGTAAAAGCAGATCTTAAAAAAATCTTTGGCTTCAGTCAGTTCCGTGGAAATCAGGAAATGATTGTAGATAACCTTCTGAATAAGAAAAACACATTCGTAATCATGCCAACCGGGGCAGGCAAATCACTTTGCTATCAGCTTCCTGCGGTTATGAATGAAGGTACAGCAATAGTAATTTCTCCTTTGATAGCCCTGATGAAAAATCAGGTAGATCAATTGAATGCTTTAGGAATCAATGCACATTTTCTAAATTCTACGCTCAATAAATCTGAAGCCACAAAGGTTAAAAATGAAGTATTGAGTCAGAAGACAAAACTACTTTATGTTGCTCCGGAGTCGCTTACTAAGGAGGAGAACATCGAGTTCCTAAAGAAGGCAAAATTAAGTTTTGTGGCTATTGATGAAGCACATTGTATTTCGGAGTGGGGGCATGACTTTCGTCCGGAATATCGGAGAATCAAAGCAATTGTGGCTCAAATAGGTCCAAACCTACCCATAATTGCACTTACGGCTACAGCTACACCAAAAGTCCAACAGGATATACAGCGAAACCTTCAGATGGAGGAAGCAGATCTTTTCAAGTCATCTTTCAACCGGACCAATCTGTTTTATGAAGTTCGTCCAAAAGTGAAAAATGATTCCAAGAAAAGTCTGATCAAATTCATCAAAGGTCATAAAGGTAAATCTGGCATTATTTATTGCCTGAGCAGAAAAAAAGTAGAGGAAATCGCCGCACTTCTTCAGGTCAATCAGATTAATGCTGCTCCATATCATGCGGGTCTTGACTCAGCAGTCCGAATCAAAAACCAAGACGATTTTCTAAATGAGGAATTGGATGTCATCGTGGCAACCATTGCATTTGGAATGGGAATCGACAAGCCGGATGTACGCTATGTCATTCATTATGATGTCCCCAAATCATTGGAGGGATATTATCAGGAGACCGGCCGGGCGGGTAGAGATGGCTTAGAAGGTCATTGTTTGATGTTTTACCGCTATGATGACATTGTCAAGTTGGACAAATTCAACAAGGACAAAGCTGTCACAGAGCGAGAGAATGCAAAAGTACTTTTGCAGGAAATGGCTGCATATGCTGAAACCGGAGTTTGCAGAAGAAAATTCATCCTCAACTATTTTGGAGAAACGATGGATGATGATTGTGGATTCTGTGATAATTGCAAGCGTCAGCGAGAAACTTTCGAAGGATTGGAATTAGTGACCCTAGCCTTGGAAGCAGCGAAACAAACTAATGAGCGTTTTAGGCTAGATCACTTGGTCAGTGTACTCATCGGTGAAAAGACCGACTACGTCGAAAGCTACAAACATGATGAGCTACCGATCTTTGGAAGTGGTGCCGATCAAACTTCCAAAACTTGGGTAAGTGTGATTCGGCAAGCAATGATCAAGGATTTTCTGGAAAAAGATATTGAAAATTATGGCGTTTTAAAGCTGACACCGAAAGGCAAAGATTTCTTGGAGTCTCCTTATTCGATAGATTTATTTAAGGACCATGATTTTGATGCTGAAGTAGAAACTGAACAAGCTGAAATTGAAATTAATGCAGGAATCGCTTATGATGAGAAGCTTTTTGAATTACTGAAAGCAGAGCGGAAAAAAGTTGCAAAATCAAAAGGACTACCTCCTTATGTGATCTTCCAAGATCCTTCGCTGGAGGAAATGGCAACTGTTTATCCAACAACTAGAGAAGAGCTTGCTCAGATCAATGGGGTAGGTATGGGAAAAGTCGCTAAATTCGGTGCTCCATTTCTGAAGTTGATAGCAACTTATGTTGAGGAAAATGAAATAGAGACTGCAGCTGATGTTGTCGTGAAATCCTCCGGTACAAGATCGAAGGTTAAAATTTCAATAATTCAGCAAATCGATCGAAAAATTGATTTGGATGAAATTGCCGAAAATCTCAACATAAGCTTATCTGATTTGCTCCAAGAAATTGAGCAAATCATCTACAGCGGGACTAAATTAAACATCGATTACTACATTCATCATATCATGGATGAGGAGCGAGAAGATCTCCTTCATGATTACTTCATGACAGCTAGTAGCGATAATATTAAAGAGGCATTGGAAGAACTGGAAGATGAGGACTTTGCAGAAGATGAATTGCGAGTCTATCGGATCAAGTTTATTTCCGAACATGCCAATTAAAAAAGAATTGAGTCAATGAATATACTCTTATTGGGAAGCGGAGGCAGAGAGCATGCTTTCGCATGGAAGATCGTACAAAGCCCCGATTGCTCCAATCTTTATGTTGCACCAGGCAATGCCGGAACTTCCGATATTGCAATAAACGTTTCTCTTGGAATCACTGATTTTGAGGCAATTAAAAATTTTATCTTGGCAAAAGAGATAGGATTGGTTGTCGTAGGACCAGAAGAGCCATTAGTCAAAGGAATAGTAGACTTTCTCCAAAACCAACCTGAAACTGCTGATATTCCTGTAGTTGGACCTTCTCAACTGGGTGCTACACTTGAGGGAAGCAAGGATTTTTCAAAACGCTTTATGATGCGAAATGGAGTTCCCACTGCTGCCTATGAGACGTTTACTGCTTCAGAACTGGAAGAGGGTTTAGCTTATCTCGAACGGCAAAAACTTCCTATTGTACTCAAAGCTGATGGATTAGCTGCTGGAAAAGGCGTTTTAATCTGCCTTACGTTGGAAGAAGCAAAGTCCTCTCTGAAAGAAATGCTTTTGGATCAGAAATTTGGGGAAGCATCATCCAAAGTGGTTATTGAAGAATTTCTGACTGGAATTGAACTTTCCGTATTTGTAGCAACAGACGGAAAAAACTATAAAATTTTGCCCGAGGCAAAAGATTACAAACGAATCGGCGAAGGCGACACAGGATTGAATACCGGCGGAATGGGTGCGGTCAGCCCTGTGATTTTTGCCGATGAGGCCTTTATGAGAAAAGTTGAGGAGCGCGTTGTCAAGCCTACAGTTGAAGGTCTGGCAAAAGAAGGAATTCCTTATAAAGGATTCTTATTTATAGGCCTAATGAACAACAATGGTGATCCATTCGTGATAGAATATAACGTCAGAATGGGAGATCCGGAAACAGAGGCAGTTCTGCCTCGAATCAACAGTGATTTCCTCGGGCTTTTGAAAGGAATCGCTACAGGAACTTTAGCGGATTATAATCTGGAGATTTCCAAAGATTATGCAACGACTGTTGTAATGGTCAGCGGAGGATATCCTGGTTCATACGAAAAAGGATTCCCGATCACTCTCCCAAAAGAACATTCTGGAAGCGTTATCTTCCATGCGGGTACAGCTTTTAATTCGCAGGGAGAATTAACCAACCAGGGAGGAAGAGTTCTAGCGATTACAGGTCAGGGAAAAACCCTAGCCGAAGCACTTGATCATGCTTTTAGTACAGTGAATTCTATCACTTGGAACAAAGCATATTTTCGAAAAGATATCGGACAAGATATCCTTAAATTAATAGATAAATAAACCCAAAATCATTCAGGGGAAACTCTGTGAATATAAAATATGGCTGGATGTAGTACTTGCTCCACTTCCTCAGGGGGAACTGGAGGCTGCCAAAGTAACGGTACTTGTGGGACGAGCGATTGCAATAAGATGAATGCCTTTGACTGGTTAAGTCATATGGGTATTCCTGAGGTAGATAATTTTGACATTGTTGAAGTGAAATTCAAAGGTGGACGAAAGGAATATTATAGAAATGTAGATTACATCCAGCTAAATACTGGTGATCCTGTAGTCGTAGATGTGACAAGCGGCCACCACATCGGACATGTTTCCCTTCAAGGGGAGCTCGTCAGACTTCAGATGCAAAAGCGAAAAATCAGAGATGATGATAATATCCTTCGAATCTATCGTATAGCAAATCAAAAAGATATGGAGCGATGGGGCGAAGCCCAAAACAGGGAAATCCCTAGCCTATATCGCTGCCGTCAAATCATAGATGAGCTTGGCCTGAAAATGAAAATGTCTGACATTGAATATCAGGCAGATAATTCCAAAGCTACTTTCTACTATTCCGCTGAGGAGCGGGTCGATTTCAGAGAATTAATCAAATTGTTGGCCGGCGAATTCAGAATTCGGGTAGAGATGAAGCAAATCAGCCTTCGCCAAGAAGCTGGAAGACTTGGAGGAATCGGAGTTTGCGGACGTGAACTTTGCTGTTCCACATGGTTGGTTGATTTTAAAAACGTTAGTACTTCGGCTGCCAGATACCAGAATCTCTCACTTAATCCAGGCAAACTAAGCGGACAATGCGGCCGATTGAAATGCTGCTTGAATTATGAGTTGGACACTTACATGGATGCTATCAAGGATATTCCAAATGTAGATCGACCATTGATGACTGAGTCTGGACCGGCTAAGCTTCAGAAAACTGACATTTTCCGCAAGCTGATGTGGTTTAGCTACAACAACGATAATGATTGGCATACGATCTCCTGCGATCGAGTTAGAGAGATTCAAGAACTAAATGAAAAAGGGATCAAAGTATTTAACCTTCAAGTAGACAAGTCTACTGATATCGAAGATTTAGCTGCTAAGTCTACTCGTGAATTGGAACTTCTGGATAAGAAGTTTTCTATCAAACCTGCGCGCAAGAAAAAACCAAAAAATAAGCGGAATACCGACTCCACCAACAGAAATCAGGCTCCTGCTGCCTCAAACCAGCCCAAACCTCAAGAGAGTCAGCCTAAAAGTGAAGGGCAAAATGAGCCTAGGACAGGTCAAAATCCACAAAAGCGTAGAAATAAAAACCGAAATAAGCCTCGCAATCCACAAAGCGGTCAAGCCCCTATTACAAAGCCCGAGAATGTAACCCCTTCTCAAAATCCGCCGAAACCAAAACGTCAAAATGTAGAAAAACCTAAGCCTAGTACTCCTCAGGATAATTCGGGAGAACAAAAGCCTCAGGCGAAAAGAAGGTTTCCTCCAAGAAAAAATCAAGGTCCTAATCCCAATTCCTCCGGAAATGAATAAGATCAGATTTACAATTATTTTATTTGTTTTTTCAACCTTCTTTAGCTGCTCAGGAGATCGGCTTTTTGAAGATTTTAAATCTATTGAAACAGGCAGCTGGGATGTCTCTGATAGTATTTCCTTTGAATTAAATGAATTAGATCTCGAGAATCGAACCACCTTAATAGCGGTTCGATTCAACGAGAACTATTCTTTTTCTAATTGCTATATAAGAGTAATTGGAATGGACTCATTAAACAAGGTCATAGAAAATACGCTAATCAACGTCCCCCTTTTTGATTCAAAATCCGGTAAACCTCTCGGAAAAGGCTTCGGTAATACCTACACCCGATATGATACGATTCCATTTTTATTAAATACAGAAACCAAAAAAGTGTCATTTGTTCAATACATGAGACAAAATAAACTTGACGGAATTGAGGCGATTGGAATAAAGATATTGAAATAGTTATTTCTAAATATTCTTTTCAAAACAAACACTATTCACAATTCCTTTGTACTGTCCATAGTTTGGGATTCTGACAAATCCACTTTTCTCGTATAGTCTAATGGCTTCGACTTGCTTTTTCCCTGTTTCCAAAACGAATCTCCTTGCCCTTAATTCTTTACCCCATTTTTCCAATTCAGATAGAACCTTGCCGGCAACTCCTTTTCCTCTACTAGAAGGATGTGTAAACATTCGTTTTATCTCCATTTCTTCGTATCCATCCGATCAACCCCATATTGCTAAAGGCCTCCTGACTGTATAATGTTGCAGGATGAAAAACGTAAGCAACGAAGAATACTATTCCCTTTTCTGTAAATGGAGGGAATCCGGT
>NZ_JAQWXX010000131.1 GCF_029254265.1 Algoriphagus sp.
TTGGTTCACTCCAAAGGGCTTTTTGGTTTTACATCCTTTTCAAATACAGCTCCATAACATACAGACAATTCCTAGACGTCTCCTTAATCACAAAAGCCAACTCTATAGCTGGCTTTTGCGTGTTTAAGACTTTTATTAAACTTAAGGTGCTTATAAACTGGGGAACTTAGAATACCATAATTATTCAAACTGCCCTAAATGATGTTTAAGATGTTTGCTATGGAATACTTTCCATTCCCCATAATTCAATTTCCCAAACCTTGGATGAAAAGTTGTTTCACCAACATTGACGGTGAAATGGTTATGAAATTCAAGAATGGCAATTAGAAGCTTTTCTTTTGCGATCCCCAAAGATTCGAAACGAAGCGGCATAGGCTCTTCCGGTAGGCCGGGAGCATGTACTCCTTTAGGGAATTCCATATCAGTTTCTAAGAGTAGTTTTTTGTAATCTAGTTGTTTTGCATTCGGCTCGAATTCAGGTATACTCACCCTTCCTGAGGAAAGTTTAAAAGTGATGATTAGGTGTTCCACCATATGCTGGGGACTCATTCGTCCGAATAGCTGACGACTATTTTCATTAAGTCTTTCAAGGCTCTTTTCAATTTCTTGTTGTGTCATAACTTTTTGTTTGAGAATAAAAGATATAAAAAAAGCGCTTGAAATATTCAAACGCCTTTTTCCATTTAACGAACTCTAAATTTTAACTTCCGCACATCTCACATCCTTCCGGATCATCAAGTGAGCATGCGATAGCATCCTGTTTTTCTTTATTTGCTACTTCAGCTGGTGATGGTGCTGCTTTTGGCTGCTCAAGCTGTGATTTATCTAAGGTGAATTTGATCGCTGCAGAAGCCGCCTGAGAGCGTAGGTAATACATGCCTGTTTTCAATCCTTTTTTCCAAGCATAGAAATGCATCGAAGTTAGTTTGCCAAAGTTTGGATCCTGCATGAAGATATTCATACTCTGTGATTGACAAATGTAAGCACCTCGATCAGCAGACATATCGATGATTACTTTTTGGGAAATTTCCCAAACAGTTTTATAAATATCCTTGATATGCTGCGGAATCTCAGGAACAGATTGTACTGAGCCATTTGTTGAGATCAATTTATTCCGCATGTTATCATTCCAAAGTCCAATCTGAATCAAATCTTTCATCAGATGCTTATTTACGATAATGAATTCACCCGAAAGTGTTCTTCTCGTATAGATGTTGGAGGTATAAGGCTCAAAACACTCATTATTTCCCAAAATCTGAGAGGTAGAAGCTGTTGGCATAGGAGCTACTAGCAACGAGTTTCTCATTCCATACTTCTTCACTTTTTCTTTCAGATCTGACCAATTATATCGATTGGATTTTGGAGTTACTCCCCACATGTCAAACTGAAGTATTCCCTTGGAAGCAGGCGAGCCACCGTAAGTCTCATAAGTCCCTTGAACTTTCGCGAGCTCCATTGATGTCTCCACTGCTGCAAAGTAGATTGTTTCGAAAATATCTTCATTCAAACCTTTAGCTTCAGCAGAGTCAAATGGCATTCTTAACATGATAAATGCATCTGCTAGCCCTTGAATTCCTAGTCCAATAGGTCTATGACGGAAATTTGATCTTCTCGCTTCTTCTACAGGGTAGTAGTTTACATCAATTACCTTATTGAGGTTTCTGGTAGCTACTTTAGTGATCTCATAAAGCTTGTTATGATCAAAGAAAAGCTTTCCATCAGGACCCATTGTAACGAACTTTGGCAATGCTAAAGAAGCCAAATTACATACCGCTACCTCGTCTGGTGCAGTGTATTCAATAATCTCGGTACAAAGGTTAGACGATTTGATTGTTCCAAGGTTTTTCTGATTTGATTTCCCATTCGCTGCATCCTTGTAAAGCATGTATGGTGTACCTGTCTCAATTTGAGATTCCAAAACTTCAAACCAAAGCTCCTGAGCTTTGATTGTCTCACGAGCCTTCCCTTCTCGTTCGTATTTTTCATAAAGTCTTTCAAATTCTTCTCCGTGACAGTCTGAAAGTCCAGGAGCCTCGTTAGGACAGAAGAGTGACCAATCCTTATTTTGTTCTACTCGTTTCATGAATAGATCTGGAATCCAAAGTGCGTAGAATAAATCTCTAGCTCGCATTTCTTCTTTACCATGATTCCTCTTCAATTCTAGAAAATCTTTGATATCAGCATGCCAAGGCTCCAGGTAAATCGCAAAACTACCTTTTCGCTTTCCTCCTCCTTGATCTACATATCTAGCAGTCATGTCAAAGTTTCTCAACATAGGTACTATTCCATTAGAAACTCCGTTGGTTCCCTTTATGTAGGATCCTTTCGCTCTCACATGGTGGATAGACAAACCAATACCACCCGCAGATTGGGAGATTTTAGCACACTGCTTAAGCGTATCGTAGATACCATCAATGCTATCATCTTTCATCGTCAATAAAAAGCATGAAGAAAGTTGAGGCTTTGGCGTACCGGCATTGAATAGTGTAGGAGTGGCATGAGTAAACCACTTTTCTGATAGTAAATTGTAAGTTTCTAAAGCGGCATTGATGTCTTCTTTATGAATACCAACGGCTACTCTCATCAACATATGCTGTGGTCTCTCTACTACTTTGCCAGTTAATCTGATCAGATAACTTCTTTCAAGAGTCTTAAAGCCAAAATAATCATAATCAAAATCGCGCTTATAATCTATAGCTTCATCCAGTCTAGCAGCATTCTTTTTGATGATACCATAAACCTCAGGATCAATCAAAGCTGCATTTTCCCCAGTTACTGGATTCACATAAGTATAAAGCCTCTTCATTGTATTCGAAAAGGATTGACTTGTGGTCTTGTGAAGGTTAGAGATTGCAATTCTTGCTGCCAAGATTGCATAATCCGGATGCTTCACAGTTAGAGAGGCACAGACTTCCGCAGCTAGATTGTCGAGTTCGGTAGTAGTCACACCATCATACAATCCATCAATTACCTTTTTGGCCACCTCGATAGGTTGAATAAATTTTGGATCCAATTCATAGCAAAGGTTTTCAATTCTCGCGGTGATTTTATCGAATCGTACTGACTCTCTCCTTCCGTCTCTTTTTATTACTAGCATAGGGGTATTATTTTAGGTTAATGGGAAAAGTATAATTAGAAATCTTCTTCAATGGTAAAGCCTCGAGAACTTTCATTGCTTTCGGCTGAGCCCATGACACCGGCTTTTTGATAATCGCCAACTCTTTTTTCGAAGAAGTTTGTTTTTCCTTGTAGGGAAATCATATCCATGAAGTCAAATGGATTGGTACTATTCCAAACTTTAGGGCAATCGAGCTCCATTAATAATCTGTCGGCTACAAATTCAATGTACTGACACATCAAATCCGCGTTCATTCCAATTAATCTCACCGGAAGTGCATCGGTGACAAATTCTTTTTCAATTTCAACAGCGTCTTTGATTATTTTCATTACTGTCTCCTTTGGTAGTTGATTCTGTACATGTTGAGTATATAGGTGACATGCAAAATCGCAGTGAAGTCCTTCGTCTCGGGAGATTAATTCATTTGAAAAAGTCAAACCTGGCATTAAGCCTCTTTTCTTCAGCCAGAAGATTGAACAAAATGATCCGGAGAAAAATATTCCTTCTACTGCTGCAAAAGCAATTAATCTTTCCTGGAAATTTCCGTTGTCGATCCAACGAAGTGCCCAGTCTGCTTTCTTTTTCACGCAATCAATATGCTCGATGGCATTCAAAAGTTTATCTCTTTCTACAGCGTCCTTTATATAGGTATCAATAAGCAAGCTGTAAGTTTCAGAATGAATGTTCTCCATCGCGATCTGAAATCCATAGAAAAATTTAGCTTCGGTATATTGTACTTCAGCAACAAAATGTTCCGCCAGATTTTCATTTACGATTCCGTCACTTGCTGCAAAAAATGCAAGCACGTGAGAAACGAAATGACGTTCTCCATCATTTAAGGCTTTCCAGTCTGTTAAATCTTGCCCCAAGTCGATTTCTTCAGCAGTCCAGAAACTTGCCTCAGCCTTCTTGTAAAATTGCCAAATGTCATTGTGTTGAATAGGGAATAAAACAAATCGGTTTTTGTTCTCTTCTAAAATTGGTTCATACTTCTGCATCATACTTCTTTTTAAATTCTTAATGAGATAGGAGACTATTTGACGTTCTTACTCAGCTGGGGATAGCAAAGGCTGCCTTTTCAGAACAGCCTAAGAACAAATATGTGAACCAAAAATGATAAAAAAAACCCGTAAAGTAACAGTTTAAGGTGTTTTTTGAATATTAGTCAAAAACATATAAAATACTGTAAACCATAATAATGTGATTATTTAATTCAAGTTATTAATACAGTGTAAATGATATTTAAGGGCATGTAAAATTTTTTTAAAAAAATTGATAAAAGTTTTTTTACCAAAATTCAAGGCTAAAATTGAATAACGGTCAAAAATTAAACTTCAAATTACCTATGGTATAATACATTGGTGATCAGCGACCCAGCTATTATTTAGGTTATTCTAGAGAATATTCACGGGTAATTTTGATGATATGATTTTAGTAAATTGATTGAAATTTAAAGGCAACGAATTAGAATTTTTTAAAACTCTCTGGAAATCATTGTAAAATTTTCTAAGCCTGTTTTTTTCTTCTCTACAACTTACCTATATTTGCACTCCGAATTCGATAATAAGAATCATACAAAACATGTACGCAATCGTAAACATCGCAGGTAAGCAGTTCAAAGTAACAAAAGATCAGTTTGTGTTCGCTCCAAAGTTGGCAGCAGAAACTGGCGCTTCCGTGGAATTCGACCAGGTCTTGTTAGCTGAAGCTGACGGCACTGTGTCTGTAGGAGCTCCCCTTCTAGTTGGAGCAAAGGTATCTGGGAAAGTCCTGGATCACGTCAAAGGTGATAAAGTGATTGTCTTCAAAAAGAAGCGTAGAAAAGGCTACAAGAAGAAGAATGGTCACAGACAAGATTTCACCAAAGTATTGATCGAAAATATTTCACTCTAAGTTTTCATCACGAAAACTATAAACGTATAAAACCATGGCTCACAAAAAAGGTGTCGGTAGTTCCAGAAACGGTAGAGATTCCCAGTCTAAAAGACTTGGCGTAAAGAAATTTGGTAGCGAGCAAGTTATCGCAGGTAATATCATTGTAAGGCAAAGAGGTACCAAGCATCATGCTGGTACTAATGTAGGTGTAGGTAAAGACCATACTTTATTCGCCCTTACTGATGGCGTTGTTTCTTTCAAGAAGAAATTTGACGGAAGATCTTACGTAAGCGTTCTTCCTGTAGAGGCTTAATAATCCAATTATTTATTATTGTGAGCTCCTTCATTGATTTGAAGGAGCTTTTTTTTTGGCATTTATTTGATTTAAATGACCACTGATCATTTTTTATATTTTTGATCCAAACACTTCTATTAATTTCTATCTTCGATAACCACCAAATTAATGTTATGAAGAAATTACTCTTATGGTCACTATCGCTTTTAATAGCATGGAGCACCTATTCCCCAGAATCACAAGCCCAAAATGTCCCAGATCCTAAGATCTACGATGCTCTCGAATGGAGGCTAGTAGGGCCTTTTAGAGGAGGACGTTCAGATGGGGTGACTGGTGTCCCTGGCAGTGACAAGACTTATTATTTTGCATCAGCAGGCGGAGGAGTCTGGAAGACCTATGATGCTGGACAAACTTGGAAAGCAGTATCAGACGGCTATTTCGGGGGTTCAATCGGTGCAGTAGCTGTAGCTAAAAGCGACACTAGCGTAGTGTATGCGGGCGGCGGTGAAAAAACCGTTAGAGGGAATGTTTCCTTTGGTTATGGTATGTGGAAAAGTGCAGATGCCGGTAAAACATGGGAGCGTGCAGGATTGGATAAAAGTCGCTTTATCTCTAGATTAAGAATTCATCCCACCAATCCTAACATTGTTTATGCTGCTGTCTTAGGTGATATTTTTAAGCCAGATGATACGCGAGGTGTTTACAAGACAACTGACGGAGGAAAGACTTGGGACAAGATGTTGTTTGCTAGTGATGTGGCAGGGGCAGTTGATTTGATCATGGATTCAGAAAATCCTGAAATCTTGTATGCTACCACTTGGGATATAAAGCGAACTCCCTACAGTTTAGAAAGTGGTGGGCCTGATTCAAAGATGTATAAGACTACTGATGGCGGAAAAACTTGGGATGATTTGACTCAAAATGAAGGTTTTCCAGAAGGCTTACTTGGAATCATGGGGATTTCGGTTTCTCCGGTCAATTCCAATCGACTTTACGCCATTATAGAAAATGAAAATGGAGGTGTCTTTACCTCAAAAGATGCTGGAGAAACTTGGGAGAAAGTAAATGAGGATAGAAGTCTTAGACAGCGTGCCTGGTATTACACCCGAATCTTTGCTGATACTCAGGATGAAGAAACGGTTTATGTATTAAATGTTAGCTATCACAAATCAACCGACGGAGGAAAAACCTTCAAAGGAGCAAATGCGCCACATGGTGATCATCATGATTTGTGGATTGATCCACAAAACAACCAGCGGATGATTATTGCTGATGACGGTGGTGCTCAAGTCTCAGAAGATGGAGGGAAAAACTGGTCAACTTATATGAATCAGCCGACTTCACAATTCTATCGAGTGACTACCGATAACAGTTTTCCTTATCGAATCTATGGTGCTCAACAGGATAATTCTACAGTTAGAATTAGACATAGAAATGACGGTAGATCAATCTCTGAAGATGATTGGGAACCGACTGCAGGCGGGGAAAGTGGCTGGATAGCTCCTGATCCGAAAGATAATGATATAGTATATGGAGGTTCTTACGGAGGATATTTGACTCGAGAAAATCACAGAAATGGAACTTCTCGATCAGTGAATGTCTATCCAAACAATCCAATGGGGCATGGAGCAGAGGACATGAAGTATAGATTTCAGTGGAATTTCCCGATTTTCTTCTCACCACATGATCCAAATATGCTGTATACCACCAGCAATCAGTTTCACCGCTCTACAAATGAAGGGCAAAGCTGGGAAGTTTTTTCTCCTGACTTGACTCGAAATGATCCAAGCAAACTTGGCCCAAGCGGAGGCCCAATCACAAAGGATAATACTTCAGTAGAATATTATGCTACAATCTTCACTGCTGCCGAATCACCAATCAAAAAAGGTGTGATTTGGGCAGGTTCTGACGATGGGCTGGTTCACGTAACCCAAGATAATGGAGTTTCTTGGCAAAATGTGACTCCATCCGATATGCCTGAATGGCTACAAATAAACAGTATTGAGGCAAGCCCTTTTGATCCTGCCGAAGCATATTTCGCCGCAACAGGATATAAAACAGGTAACTATGAGCCGTACTTGTACAAGACGAAGGATTATGGGAAGACTTGGACCAAGATCACTTCAGGAATAGCTGAGGAGCATTTTACCAGAGTGGTCCGAGCGGATCCGGAAAAACGAGGAATTCTCTATGCAGGAACTGAAACGGGTATGTACTATTCCAAGGATGATGGTGCTTCTTGGCATTCGTTACAATTAAACCTTCCAATTGTTTCTATTACAGATCTAGCGATTAAAGAAAATAACTTGATCGCCGCAACTCAAGGACGAGCTTTTTGGATCATTGATGACTTGACTGTTCTTCATCAGGCGGATCCAAGTATTGGCACTAAAGCATTTCATCTATTTAAGCCTCAAGATTCATATCGCATAGATGGCGTAAAGAGGAAAAGTCTGACTGAAGGGTCAAATCGTCCGGGTGGAGTTTTGATCTATTCATACCTTAAAGAAGAACCCAAAGAGGAGCTAAAAATCGAATTCTTTGATTCGAAAAATCAGAAGCTTAGAGAATTTTCTACCAAAGGAATTGATGGAGATACCTTGAAAGTTAAGGCGGGTAGCAATGAATTTAATTGGAATCTGAGAGTCGAAGACGCAGAAGGATTTGATGGGTTGATTATGTGGGCAGCTAGTCTTCGGGGACCAAAAGTACCACCGGGAACTTACAAGGTTCGAATGACATTGGATGGTGAAGCACAAGATCAGACTTTTGAGGTTTTGGCAGACCCTAGATATGAATCTACTCAGTCTGATTTGGTGGCACAATATGAATTCTTGCTTGGTGTTCGAGACAAACTCACGGAGACTCACAAGACAATCAAGTTAATTCGAACCTACCGAGCTGAAATGGATAGCTTAGAAACGAAGCCTGCCAATCTTCAGATGGTTTTAGATGAGATGGATCAAATAGAAAAGACTCTATATCAAACTCAAAACAAGAGTGGTCAGGATCCTTTAAACTTCCCGATTCGACTGAATAATAAACTTGCCCACTTAAGTAGTGTGGTTGGAAACGGAGATTATAAGCCAACAGATCAATCGGAGGAAGTGAAAGTAGAATTAGTCACAAAGATAGATGCTGAATTGACTCGATTTAGGGAGCTTGAAAAAAACCAAATTTCCAAGATTCTAAACATCGAAGAAATGAAAACCAAACTGGACAAAAAGAAATAACTTCAAATCCCTCTCAATTAAACTTGAGAGGGATTTTTTTTAGAATGGCCTATAATTCTTGATTTGATCAAAAAAAGTGATAGCACTAGAAGGAGATATGATCAGGATAAACATAATTCCGAAAATCGCACCATATAAATGTGCATCGTGATTGATAGCATCGTCTTGGTTTTTTCCTTTGAAATAAGAATAAATCAGGAATAGCCCACCCAAGATAAATCCTGGAAGACAAATGATGCCAAAAAGGCAAATATCTGATAGAGGTAGTATAATAATGCTGGCAAAAACTGTTGCAGAAGTCCCACCAGATGCCCCAAGTGCTCTATAATAGCTGTTGTCTTGGTTCTTGAGATAGGTCGGAATACCAGAAATCACGATCCCTAAAATATAGAATAACACAAAAACCACTCCTCCTAAAATTGGTCCAAACCGATAAGCCAACACCTGCTCAACTACCCCACCAAAGAAATAGAAGGTAAACATGTTGAAGAGTAAGTGAATGTAATCCTTGTGGATAAATCCGGACGTTACAAATCGATCCCACTGCCCTTTCTTTTTTATTTGGTATGGAATAAACATCCATCGATGAAGAAACTCAGGTTTGCTGAATCCATAGATACTGATGCCTGCTGTGAGAATAATCAGTAAAACTGTAATTGATAAATTCATGAATTATTTTTCGCGATGGATAAGGTCCTGCGTAATTTGCTTCAATTCTTGGAAGTAAGACTCGTTTTTGAAATGAATCTGATCGTATTGGTCAAATCCTGCTTGGAAATAGAATTGCATTTTTGACTCGGTAAGAGATTTAATCCCTAATACATCATAAACTTCTTTTACCGCTTTCACTTTTTCTTCTTTATCAAACTCCGTTTGATTCAACCAGTAATTGAGCTTTTCTGCAGTTGGACCTTTGGCCAGCTCAAGTGCTTTAATCAGTAAAAATGTTTTTTTATTGGCGATAATATCTCCACCAACTTGCTTCCCGAATTTTGCCTGATCTGCAAAAACATCCAATAAGTCATCCTTCAATTGAAAGCCAACACCGATGTTCATACCGAAGTCGTATAGCTTCTGAGCATCGGATTTTTCAGCTCCTGCCAAGAGTGCTCCCATTTGAAGAGAAAGTCCCAGTAGTACAGCAGTTTTTAGTCTAATCATATTGATGTAGTCAGCTTCAGAAACTGTTTCATAGGCTTCAAAATTCATGTCGAATTGCTGACCTTCACATACCTCTGCGGCAGTTTTATTGAAAAGGCGAATAATGTCCTTTAGCAAATTTGGTTCTGTATCAAGCAGTAATTCATACGCTTTTACGAGCATCACATCTCCGGAAAGGATCGCAATATTTTCATTCCACTTTTCATGCACGGTAGCCTTTCCTCTTCTGAGTGGAGCATTGTCCATGATATCGTCATGCATTAAAGTAAAATTGTGAAATACTTCGATGGCAGCCGATTGACTTAGGATCGTTTCAGGATCATTTTTGTAAAGCCCATAAGCCATTAAGCTAAGGAGTGGGCGGATTCTTTTTCCACCCAGACTTAGGATATAGGTAATGGGTTCATAAAGTTCTTTGGGTTCGGCTCCAGTTCCGATATGCTCGGGAAGCTGCTGGATGAAAGTTTCAAGTTTACCTAAGAGCGCGCTTGCGTGGCTTATTTTCGTCATTAGATGCAAATTCCAAATCTATAGTTCTTCGATCAATGTCAGTATTAACTACTCTGACCATTACTTTGTCTCCCAAAGTGATCATTTTTTTATTTTTCGACCCAATAAGTCGCATGTTTTTCTGATCAAATTCGTAGTAGTCATCAGTGATGTCCTGCACTCGAATCATTCCCTCACACTTGGTTTCGGTTATTTCCACAAAAACTCCCCATTCCGTTACTCCACTGACAATCCCGTCATAATCCTTGACTTCTGCCAAAGACATAAACTCCACTTGCTTGTATTTGATTGAAGCTCGCTCGGCATCAGCCGCTCTTTTTTCACGCTCAGAGGAGTGTACACATTTTTGTTCCCATGGTTCTGCATCAGGAGATTTCCCTCCCTCTAGATAGTGTTCCAGTAGACGATGGGCCATCATGTCCGGATACCTTCGGATTGGTGAGGTGAAATGGGAGTAATGTGCGAAAGCTAGTCCAAAGTGTCCTTTGGGCTCAGTAGTGTATTTCGCTTTTGCCATACTTCGTATTGCCAATTGCTCCAAGACGTTTTGCTCAGGCTTCCCTTGAATTTCTTCCATCAATTTATTCAAGGCAGCAGAGATTTTTCCCTCAGCTCCAATATCTACCTGATGGCCAAATCGCTTGGCAAAACCTGAGAAAGTTTCTAAACGCTCCATATCCGGGGAATCGTGTGTTCGATACACAAAGGTGTCTTTTCCTTTTCCCTTGTTGAAAACAAACTCCGCTACATATTTATTAGCCAAAAGCATAAACTCTTCGATGAGTTTATGTATGTCCTTTCGCTCCTTGATGAATAGCCCCAATGGTTTGCCATCTTCATCGAGTTTGAATTTGACTTCTACAGTTTCAAAGTTTACCGCCCCATGATTGAATCGTTTTTGACGAACTTTCTTAGCTAGGGTATTTAGTAAGGTGAGCTCTTCGAAGAAATCACCTGATTGAGTGTCGATGTTTTCTTGCGCCTCTTCGTAGGCAAATCTTCGGTCAGAATGTATGATGGTTCTCCCGATCCAATGTTTTTTCACATTTGCTTCTCGATCCAATTCAAACACACAAGCAAAAGTCAATTTATCCTCATTTGGTCGAAGGGAGCATAGTCCATTACTCAATCGCTCTGGAAGCATAGGAATGGTTCGATCTACCAAATAAACAGAGGTGGCTCTTTCGTAAGCCTCCTTTTCCAAAGCTGTATTTGGCTTGACATAATGAGTCACATCGGCTATATGGACACCAACTTCAAGATTTCCATTTTCAAGCTCACGATAGGAAATTGCGTCATCAAAATCCTTGGCATCGGCTGGGTCAATGGTAAAGGTAGCCACACCCCGAAAGTCTTTTCGGGCTTTAATATCTTTGGCAGTGATCTTATCCGAGATGGCGTTTGCTTCTTTTTCTGGAGCTTCCGGATATTCAAAAGGAAGTCCAAACTCTGCCATAATGGAATGAATCTCCACTTCATGCAGTCCGGCTTTACCTAAAACCCGAATAACTTCGCCAGTCGGGTTTTTATCACCATCTCTCCATTCGGTGAGTTTTACAATTACTTTCTCATTATGCTCGGCGCCTTTTAGGTCTCCCCGATGAACAAAGATGTCTTTGTGCATCTTTTTGAAATCAGGAACTACAAATGCAAATCGAGGTGAAATCTCAACTCTTCCTACAAATTCATCACGATTACGTTTGATAACTTCCAATACTTTCCCCTCGGTTCTTCCTGTTTTTCCTTTCACAGGATAAACCATCACACGTACTTTATCTCCATCAAGGGCTTGCTTTAGATCAGCTTCTTTGACTAATATGTCTCCAAGGGAATTTGGATCTTCCTCGCGGACGATAAAGGCAAACCTCGGATTCACATAATCCACCGTACCTAATATAAAATCTGGATCTTGATTGGAAGAGTAATAATTTCTTGCTGTTTTTGAAACTGATCCTGCTTCAACCAACCGACTCAAAATGGGCTCTACTCCATCTTTAGAGATAGCATCTCTTATTTCCAGCCGTTTGATGATTTGTTTTGAATTGAATTCTGAACCGTAGTTTGAATCTAAAAATTGAAGAATTCTTCTGGATAAACTTCCTGAATCGGGTTTATTACCTCCGAATTTATTGTTTCTTGTTTTTTTATTTGATTTTCTTCCCATGTTTAGGGTTTTTGTTTTAATGTAAAAATTTAATCTGATTGAGGCGCATCCTTCTTGTGATCTTTTGATGAATCTTTGAGTTGGAGCACTTCAATATGGTAATCCTCTTCTTGTGGATTCATTGCCAAATAAATTCTGGCAGTGACTTCTACATCTTTGAGGCAGTACTTTTTGATTTTCTCAATATCTTTTTCCAGGTGAAAAGTGCCATTTACATGGCTTCCATCAAGATCGTCTTTTGAACTGGGAACACCGAATACAGCTGCTAAAAGTTCGAGTCGGGTGTAGTGTTTGTAATCCCCAAACTTCCAAAGCTCCATCGTGTCCAAATGACGTAGTTCCCATGGCTTTTTGCCGGCTATTTGCAAAGGCTCGGGGAGAGGGATTCCTTGAATGAGCATTCTGCGGCATAAATAAGGGAAATCAAATTCCTTCCCATTGTGTGCGCACATCACCCATTTTTTCTTGTCTAATAAAGCTTTGAATTCTAAAAGAAGTTCCCGCTCCTGTGGGTGTGCTATACATTTGGATCTAAGTATTACTTTTTTTTCTTTTTTCTTCTGTTGAAAATAACCAACTCCGATACAAACTACCTGACCGAACTCGGCATGAATTCCAGCCCGTTCAAAATAAAGGTCTCCCGGATTGCGATCGGGTTTCTCTGGTTGAATCAATCGCTCTTTTTTTAACCATTCACCTTGCAGTCGCTCGGGTAGTTCCTCAAATTTTTCTGTTAAAGAGGCGGTCTCTATGTCTAGAAAAAGAATATCGCCAAGTTGATCTAAAAAAGTTGCCATAATTAAGTTAAGAATGTAAAACGCCTTCCAGCCCAATCTCTGGAATCAACTGAATGAAACCAGGATCGAAGCTGCCTGAAGTAAAGATAAACTTTTTGTCAAAAATCTGATCTAGGATGTAATAACTAACCCAGAATTCATTTGTCAGAGCAAATAGGGCAGGATCGATAGGCTCTACTTTTGCTACGGCCTGAGGGCCAAGTTCATCAATCATGTGCCTAAGAGTTGATGTTTTTTTGGACTCTCCTTGTAGCTCTCCATAACCTTTGGAAGTAATCATTACAGTTTTTAATTCAATCAGATTTAGATTTATGAGGTAGACAGCCCACTCAGGACCATTTGAGGTTTCTTCTTTAGCAATTGCGATTTTTACACCGGTGACTTTTTGAAAATCGATGTCTTTTTTCATTTGTTTATAATTTTTCCTTAAGGCCACATGGAATCTCGCATTTAGGATAATCATCCCTCTGTGTGTCGAATACGACATGCTCGATTTCATCTGTTTATAATGTGATTTTAATTTGTCATAGCCTGTGCGGCAGGCTTAAGTTGGGATGAATATTCTCGAATCTCTGAAAATCAATCCTACCCCGATAGGCTCGATTATGTGATTTTCAAATGATTTCCATCTCAAAAAGTGCTTTGAGATGCTTTTTTACTTTAGTTTTTACTTCCTCCATTGGTATTTTTTGTCCGAGTTCTGCTTCTAGAGAAGTGACTGCCTTATCGTCTATTCCACATGGAATGATATGCCCAAAATAGCTCAGATCAGAATTTACATTGAATGCAAATCCGTGCATGGTTACCCATCGGCTAGATTTCACCCCCATAGCACAGATTTTTCTAGGGTTTATTTGCGCTATATGATCCAGCCATACCCCTGTAAGACCATCGATTCTACCTGCCGTAATACCATATTCGCCCAAAGTCAAAATTATTGATTCCTCCAAAAGGCGAAGGTATTTGTGAATGTCCGTGAAGAAATTATCCAAGTCTAAAATAGGATATCCGACCAATTGACCTGGACCATGATAGGTAATATCGCCGCCTCGATTGATTTTGTAAAACTGGGCTTGATGCTTCTTCAAACCCTCTTCATCAAGCAGTAAGTTTTCAGGTTTTCCACTTTTTCCCAATGTATAGACATGTGGATGCTCGACGAAAAGCAGGTAATTGGGAGTAGACTCCTGTTCTGAAAGCCCATTTTTTCGATTTTGGATTTTCAAGGCTACAGTTTCCGCAAAAAGTTCTTCCTGATAATCCCAAGCCTTTTGATAATCCATCAAGCCAAGATCTCGGAATTCTGTCTTTTTATTAATAATTTCATTCATCTGCTTTCTTCGGTTGATTTTTCTCCAATCCTACGGAGTCAGCAACGTTTTATTTTTCAAAATTAAACATTTATCCTAGATGGCTGAACATAACGAAAGCGGCAAAAATGCGGAGGAGCAAGCCGCTGAATGGCTCAAAGGTAAAGGCTATGAACATCTGGAGTCTAATTTCAGACATGGACATGCTGAGATTGATTTAATCATGAAGCACAAGGGGCTATTAATTTTCATAGAAGTCAAGTATCGTTCAGGAACTGGTTTTGGCTATGCCGAAGAATTTGTAGATGCGACAAAACGTAAATTGATCATTAAAGCGGCAGACCAATACATTCACCAAATTGATTGGCATAAGGATATTCGTTTTGACATTGTGGGCGTTTATAAAGACAGAAACGGTAACCTAAACTTCAAATCCTTTGAGGATGCCTTTTATTAAATTCAAAACTATTAGATTTTCAAACCATGAAAAAAATTGTATTCACACTCCTGTTCTTATTTTCGGTTACACTCATTTTTGCACAAAGTGATAAAAAGGATGATCAAATTATTGAAGATAGTCAAGATGCAAAGGCTGCCTTCTTAAAAGATGATCCCGATATGCAAGATTTTTTTGATTCCTCCTACGGTTACATTATTCTCCCCAATGTTGGTAAAGGTGGATTAGGAATAGGAGGTGCTGCAGGGAATGGAGTAGCTTTTGAAGGTGGGAAAATGATAGGTTTTGCAAAGATGACTCAAATCACTATTGGATTCCAGGCAGGAGGGCAGGCTTATAGTGAAGTGGTGTTTTTCGAGGACAAAGATGCCTTTGATCGATTTAAAGAAAACAAAGTAGAAATGTCTGCTCAAGTTTCTGCGGTTGCCGCTGCTTCCGGAGCATCTCTAAATGCTAAATATGTAGATGGAGTAGCTGTTTTCACACGAACCAAAGGAGGTCTAATGTATGAAGCCTCAGTAGGAGGGCAGCAGTTCAAATTCAGGGAAAATTAATTCTCCTTTCTGTAGACAAGATTTCCGTCCTTATCCCACTCAGCACGGATATAGGGGCGGAAATTTTTCGTGTACGCATCCTCCTGATATTGGATTTCACGCTTACGAATTGCCTTGGTGTTGTTATTGTCCCAATATTCAGTCCAAAGGCCTACTTTTTCGCCAAATTCATATTCCCCTGTCACAGCTACTTGAGCATCTTCATAGAAAAAGAAATAGTTCCCTTCCTCCAAGCCATATTGAATTGGGATGATTTCCTCGATTACATTTGAAGACCGGTTATGATAGGTAATTCTGGATTCTCTTGGCCAACCTTCCGAAAAGTGATTTTTATCTTGAAGCACATTCTTTGAGTCGAAAAGCATCCAAGTCTTATGTTTTGTGCCGTAGAAATACATTCCCTTCTCGACGATCTCTTCATTGATCACTCGTTCATATGGGCCATGGAGTAAATAGCCCTTTCCAACTTCATAGCCCTCTTTTTTAATGGATCGCTCAGAGGGATCGAACCAATAAATATCCCGTATGTACGGATCGGGCTGCCTAGTAGCGTCTGTATAGTTGAAAAATTCAAAGATTTGCGTGTCACGAAGTTCTCTCCGGGTGTATCCCTTTTTGGTTTTTAGACCAAACCAAATATTTTTCTTAGCCTTTTTCTTTTTCGCTTTTTTTTCCTCTTTCTCCGCAGAGTCATCAAATAGCAGCAAAGGCATCGAAGTAGGAAGCAAGCTGGTATTGACTACACCAGAGGAATCAGGGTCAACTTTTTGTTTGGAACCTTCATCTTGTGCCAAAGTCAATTGACTTGTCAGTACAAAAAAAAGCAACAGAATATAAAATCTATTCATTGATGATAAAAACGCAATTTACTTCGGAGTATTTTATTCAAAAATAACATTTCGACATCAAAAGAGCCAGATTGTTTAGATTTTATAATCTTCTCTCTATTTTCGAGAAATTTGTAAAAAAACCTCTCAAAAAATGAATTCTATTTTATCGGATCGGATAATCAATATGGAAGAGTCAGCAACTCTTGCAATGGCTAAGAAAGCAAGAGAACTGAAATCCCAAGGAATTGACATCATCAGCTTAAGTCTTGGCGAGCCTGACTTCAAAACTCCCAAACATATTCAGGAAGCCGCTAAAGCTGCAATTGATGAAGGGAAATACTTTTCTTATCCTCCGGTAGCTGGTTACCAAGATTTGCGTGAGGCTATTGCCAAAAAGCTCCGTGAAGAAAATCAAATCGCTGATGCAAAAGCAGAAAATATCGTAGTCTCCACTGGAGCAAAGCATTCCATCGCCAACGTGTTCATGTGTATGATCAATGAAGGTGACGAAGTGATTATCTTTTCGCCTTACTGGGTGAGTTATGCAGAGATCATTAAACTGGCCGGTGGCGTTCCGGTATTGATTGAGGGCACTTTAGAAAACAATTTCAAGGCTACTGCAGCTCAACTTGAGGCTGCTATCACTCCGCGTACCAAAGCTGTTATTTATTCGTCTCCTTGTAATCCTACCGGTTCAGTATTTAGCAAAGAAGAATTGGAAGCCATTGCTGCTGTGATTCTAAAGCATGATAACATCATGGTGATAGCAGATGAGATCTATGAGTTGATCAATTTTGTGGGTAAAAATTATAGTATCGGATCCTTCCCAGGTATGTTTGATCGTACGATTACTGTTAATGGCTTCTCGAAAGGTTATGCAATGACTGGTTGGAGAGTGGGATACATTTGCGCTCCTCTTTTTATTGCTAAAGCAGTAGAAAAGATGCAAGGTCAATTTACCTCTGGGGGTACAGGGATTGCACAGCGGGCTGCACTTGCAGGGATCTCCGGCGACCAGACTCCTTCCAAAGAAATGGCAGAGGCGTATTTCAGAAGAAGAGCTTTGGTGTTGGATTTACTTCAGGACATCCCTGGTATTAAGACTCATGTTCCAGAAGGAGCATTCTATTTCTTCCCTGATGTGACGGCTTTCTTTGGTAAATCTGCTCATGGCCATACTATAAAAGATGCCGATGATCTATGTTTGTATTTGCTTGATATCGCAAATGTTTCGTTGGTGACTGGGGCTGCTTTTGGCGCGCCTGAGTGTGTACGATTGTCTTATGCTGCTTCTGATGAGGAATTGGTAGAGGCGCTAAAACGAATCAAAAAAGCACTGGGAGATTTAGCTTAATTGAAATTCAACCCCGACGATAGTCGGGGTTATTTTTTGCCTTGAGGGGAAAGGCCTATTTTTGAAAAAAAATATCCTCATGGCCGAAGTACTTGTAATCACTCCAGTAAAAAACTCGATAGAAACCACTCTGGATACAGCTCGGGCGATAGCGGGATCATCGGTTTCACATCGACATATTATTTTTAATGATTTCAGCACAGAAGAAACAAAAGTCCAACTTGAGGCAAATAAAAATGAAATAGGGTATGAGTTGATTCATTTGGAAGATTTGACGGACACTCCCTCACCCAATTATAAATTGGTATTGCAGACTGCTCAAAAAATAGCTTTGGAATCTGATGTCCCACTTTTAGTCATTGAATCGGATGTAGTAGTCAAGCCTGAAACGCTTTCAGAATTATTGAATTTTTGTAAGAAAAATAAACGGGTTGGTTTGGTGGGATCTGTAACGGTGGACGAAGCTGGAGTTGTGAATTTCCCCTATCTAAAATTTAAGGGGGTAAAAGATTCGATTGTGAAAACGAATCGAAGCCTGAGTTTTTGTTGCACCTTATTTTCTGTGGAGTTTTTGAAAAAATTTGATTTCAAGGAACTTGACGAAGTAAAAGATTGGTATGATACCTTTATTTCAAAAAAAGCAATTGAATTAGATTTTGAAAACTATGTTTTGATGAATTCCCCGGTTTGGCACAGACCTCATGCAAGTCGGCCTTGGAAGCAATTGAAGTATACCAATCCTCTGAAATATTACTTTCTGAAGTTTTGGAAAGGGTTGGATAAAATTTGATCCAAAAATTAGACTTTATTTATTTCCGCTTTTATACCAGTAAATGGATTAACCCTTTAGAGAATTAGGTTAAGACCTGATTTTGGTAGCATCGGTCACCTGACATCGGACAACCGTCTAGTAAAGCAAATAATGCTAATGGCATCATTCAGATAATAATATTAGATTTTATTCTCTTTAAAAAACTCACTGAACTGACCTGTTGGATTTTTTAAAGCCAGTGTATCTCTTCCAAATTTTGCAAGTGAGTAATCATTCCCTTTTAAAAATTCATAGCAGGATTTTAAATCTGCAGAGTTTAAATTCTCATTCTCAAAAATGATGGCTTGTGGGTTTGTTTTCTCGATGTCAAAAATCCGAATTACTTCCAAATCATATCCCTCTGCATCAATCTGAAGTAGGTCTATTTTAGAGATATTGTATTTCTTGATCAATGTTTCAGGGGAAATCACTTCTACATCTTCATACGAAATTTGCTCGTCAGGAGAATCGGGAATTGTGATACCCAGTTTTTGACAATTCTTTTCTACCACGCCATTTTTAAAAGCCAACTGGATTTTATCCAAAGAAAAAGATGCCAGGCCAGTAGCCCATCTCATATCGCAAAACCCAATTTTATAGAGTTTCTGGGACCCATCTTCATTTCCAATTGCTGCACAAACCGGGTGTATTCCTTTGTTTTTATGATAAATCTTTGAAAGCTCGTTCTTAAAAACATCGGGTTGCGGCTCTAGAAGTACACCTTTCCAGCCATCTCTTTTGATAAATTTGTGGATAGGGTCATTAGTAATGCCATCATTTGCGCCGATTTGAATAACGAAAAAATCCCCAGCTTTTGAAATAGAATATTGGGAGATAAAATCGGCCAGACTTCCTTTTTTTGGACTGTAAAGATTTTTATAATAAAACTGAAACAGCGGACTATCTGAGGCACTTAAATTAAAGCGAAACTCCTTCCAGAAAGATTTAAAGGTAGATTTTAAGGAGCGGCTTGACATTTTCTTGTTTGGTTTTGGACTTCGGTTTAAAAAGTAGAAAGAAAGATTCATTCACCGCAAAAATAACTATTTATTCAAATTTTGAATTTCCCATTTTTTTTTAAGCCAAAAATCAATTTTGAAGTAGTCACTAGGTCCTTAAAGGGTAAATATAGGATTACAGTTTCCCTATGAGTTTTAATAGGGAATTGTAGGATTTGGACCAGGTTCGTTGAAATCTTAAAGGGCCATTTAATTCTCGCTCGAAGAAATCCTGATGTTTAGAATTTAGGTAGTCTATTCTAGCTCTTTTTTTCTCATTTGTACCAGTTTTCTTTCTTTTACTGAAAGCAGTAAGTCTATAGAAAAAGCCAATAAATGGAAGTTGAATTACTTCACCACCATTTTTCAGCATTTTAATCCAAAACTCCCAATCCTCACGGCCATAGTGCATATCCTCAGAAAATCCCCCGCAAGCCTCCCAATCTGATTTCCTAAATAGCGCTGATACAAAAATCATATTATCTCTTGCCAACAGATTCCGACTAAATGGCTTTAAATTCCAAGGCTTTTTTGTTTTTTCATTGAATTTTAGAGCCTTGCAGTAAACCACTTTTACCTCAGGCTTATTGGTGAGAATCTTTGCAGCTTCCTCCAGATAATTGTCTGAAATCAGGTCATCCCCATCCAGACATAAGATAAAAATCCCCTTAGCTGCTTCAATTCCGTGATTGCGTGCCACAGCTACACCCTGATTTTGTTGATTAAGTACTTTAATCTCTTGATGTTGATTTGCCAATTGCTCCGCCAATTCTTTGCTTCCATCCGTGGACCCATCATTTACAATGATGATTTCTATTGGTCGATAAGTCGATTTCAATGCGGATATAACTGTTTCCTCAAGGTATTTTTCTTGATTATAACAGGGGATAACAATAGAGATCATTAAGCTGGACTTTTTAGAAATAGATTTTTGATGAATTATTCAAATATTCTAAAAATAGGATTCTTAGCAATCGGATTATTCTTTTTTTGAAAAAAAACAGCTAAATCATTTGTAATGATTGAGATAAGTCCTAAATTAAATCCGGTGATTAAACAACTTTTATAGCATATCTCATTTTTTTGATAGTACATAATGAATCACTTTTCGAACTCTAACTGTTTTAAAAAAAATCCGGATCACGATCCGGATTTTTTTTTGTTGTCGATTATCCTCAAATTTTCGTCCAAATTGGACAGCTATAAAAACCCGTGGATGAATTTTAGTAAAATCCCCCTTCTTTTTATTTTTCTCATATCAATTGTAAGTGTTCAAGGACAAACTTCAAAGCCAACTTTTGATACGGCCTTTGTCGAATCACACCCTGAACAAATAAACGTCAGGCTCTACCTTTCTAGAAAGTTTACCAATTTTGTTTTGAGGGTGCCGGATGAGAATCGTAAATATGTCTATCAGCCTAATTCAGGTTTGAACCTTGGGGTAGGTATTACTTATCAAAATTTCACATTGAATCTTGCCGCTCCTGTAGGATTTTTAAATCCTAATCGATACGATGACTGGCCTAGATTTTTAGATCTTCAATCGCATGTTTATCCTAGAAGGATGATAATTGATTTCTTCGGACAGTTTTACCGTGGATACTCAATTCGGAATAATTTTCTTAAAAATTCTACAGAGGATTATTTGAGAGAGGATATGAGGTTGAATTCGGTGGGGGTTAATTTTCATTATTTGTTTCGAGGTGAACGAATTTCATTAGCGGCAGCATTTAATCAGTCTGCCATACAAAAGAAATCGGCCTTTTCTCCATTCCTTGGTTTTGAAGTTTATGGAGGTTCAATGAAAGGTGATTCCTTATTACTTCCTTCGACTGAAAACCTTGATATTTTAAACTTTAATCGGTCCAGTTATTTTCAATTTGGCCCTAATACGGGGGCTGCTGCTACTTTGGTTTTTGGAAAGGGCTTCTTTATTACAGCTGTGGGTTCAATAAATTTAAGTGTAGGCTATGCGGAATGGGAAAATCGAATCGAATATCGAAAATGGGGAGCTCTACCCACCTATTCTATGAGGGCATTCTTAGGGTATAACAACGAGCGATTTTCCATCAATGCAAATGCTGTCTACAAAAATTTAAACCTCATCAAAGTAGAGTCTTTTGATCAGGCCGTAAATACAGGTAATATTAGATTTAATATTATTTATAAGTTGGCAGCAGGTCCTAGATTTGAAAAAAACTTTCGCAAAGTCAATCCGATGCGACTTTTAAAAAAGGATTAGGGTTTTGGCAAAGTCCTTTCCCTGTAATTTTTTAGCTTTGGGGTAAGAAAAAAGGAATATTACTATGAAAGATCAATTTGGTATCAAAGAATCACTCAATAATTTGGGCTTGAAGGGTGAAAATCTGGGAAGCTCAACAGGTCTAAAGTGGATAGATTCCAAGACAGAATACCTTGCTTCAATGTCACCTGCCGATGGAGCGGTGATTGGCAAGGTTCAGGTTGCTGATGAAAAAACCTATGAGACGATCATTACTCAAGCTCAGAAAGCATTTGAGACTTGGCGGAATGTTCCAGCTCCACAACGAGGTGAAATTGTCCGAGAGATCGGAAATGCACTTCGCGAAAAAAAGGCTGACCTAGGTAAATTGGTTTCCTATGAAATGGGGAAATCTTATCAAGAAGGTTTGGGAGAGGTCCAGGAAATGATTGATATCTGTGATTTTGCTGTGGGACTTTCTAGACAACTATATGGACTGACGATGCATTCGGAGCGTCCCGGACATCGAATGTATGAGCAATGGTATCCGCTTGGAATAGTTGGGATCATTTCAGCCTTCAATTTTCCTGTGGCAGTTTGGTCTTGGAATGCAGCTTTGGCTTGGGTCTGTGGCGATGTCTGCGTTTGGAAGCCATCCGAAAAAGCGCCTCTTTCGGGAGTTGCTTGTCAGTTGATTGCTGCCGAAGTTTTTGCAAAGCATAATATGCCAGAAGGAATTTCCTGCTTAATCAATGGAGATTATAAAGTGGGAGAGTTGCTTTCGCATGATAAACGCGTTCCCTTAATTTCTGCGACTGGTTCCACTCGTATGGGTAAATTGGTAGGTAAGGCAGTTGGTGAGCGATTGGGTAGATCATTATTGGAATTAGGCGGGAATAATGCAATTATCATCACCGAAAATGCGGATATGGAAATTGCAATCAGAGGATCACTTTTTGGAGCTGTTGGTACTGCAGGACAGCGATGTACTAGTACAAGAAGGTTGATCATTCATTCTTCCGTTTACGAAACTGTAAAATCAAGATTAGCCGCAGCCTATTCTAAATTGGTGATCGGAAATCCGCTGGATGAAAAAAATCATGTAGGTCCTGTGATTGACCAGGCGGCAGTGGATATGTATCTAGCTGCGATAGAAAAAGCAAAAGAGGAAGGTGGTAAAGCAGTGGTTGAAGGTGGAGTTTTAACTGGTGAAGGCTACGAATCTGGATGTTATGTGAAGCCAGCTATCTTTGAAGCGGAAAATCACTTTGAAATCGTACAGCACGAGACTTTCGCTCCGATACTTTATTTGATTAAATATGACACGATAGCCGAGGCAATTGCTCTTCAAAACGGAGTTCCGCAGGGGCTTTCTTCTGCGATTATGACTTTGAATATGCGAGAGGCAGAGGCCTTCCTTGCAGTTTCAGGATCAGATTGTGGGATTGCCAATGTGAACATCGGTACTTCAGGAGCCGAAATAGGCGGAGCTTTCGGAGGAGAAAAGGAAACTGGTGGCGGAAGAGAATCAGGTTCTGATGCTTGGAAGGCCTATATGCGTCGCCAGACCAATACGATAAATTATTCTACAGCACTCCCTTTGGCGCAAGGGATTAAGTTTGATATTTAATAAAAGAAGATTAAAATATTTAAAGCTACTGTGATTGATTTACAGTAGCTTTTTTTATTTAATTTTCTTCAAGTTCTAAATTTTGTTTAAACCGGGAAGCTTAATTTTTTATGGAATCAGGCAAAAAAAATCCCGAAATTTTCGGGATTGAATGTGGGAGTTGAGTCCCGAAAGCTTTCGGGAGAACCACCGACCCTTCCTATTGCATCGGAATGCTAAGAATCAGCTGATCTAAACTTCTTATAATGTTATTTCGAACTGTTGACTAGTTCGGCGATCATTTTTTTGCTTTTCCATGCTTTGACAGATCTTTCTCTAGCATATGCAGAAGTTTTGTCTGGATAATCTTCATGATATACTACTGCCCAATCTTTGGTTTTTGTAGTGAAGCCTGAGTGATCAGAAAGATGTTTTCTTAATCTCTCTGCTAATGTTTCGCAGGTGTGTCCCGGATAGAACTTGTCTAATTGGATGGAGTGCAATATGTAAAAGTGACAACCCATTAGACATAAAAAAAGCCTTAGAATAATTTCTAAGGCGTATGTGGGAGTTGAGGGATTCGAACCCCCGACCCTCTGCTTGTAAGGCAGATGCTCTGAACCAGCTGAGCTAAACTCCCAAGAAAATTGGTAGTTAAAACTTAATTTAACGAGTAAGATGTGGGAGTTGAGGGATTCGAACCCCCG
>NZ_JAQWXX010000133.1 GCF_029254265.1 Algoriphagus sp.
TCTACCAATTTACGCTTGAATTCTTCAGAATACTTCCGGTATGGATTGATCCTTTTTCCCGTTTTTAGCATTTTTCAAGTAGCTTTAAAACGGTCAACCTATATCAGGGAATGACAAAATTCGAAATCATACTTCTGACACCTAACATCCGGCATCGGTCACCCGACATCCTTCAGGTAAATCACTAGGCATTCCAACTTTCTGCCTTAATTTTGGGTTCTCTTGATCGAATCGATATTAACACCCAATAAAATGTCAAAAACCGGAAAAACTGGCGTCCTGCTGGTTAACCTCGGCACCCCAGATAGTACTGCGACAGGCGACGTACGAAAGTACCTTCGCGAATTCCTGATGGATGGCCGTGTCATCGACTTTCCATTTATTCCAAGATGGATGCTCGTCAATCTGATTATTGCACCCTTTCGGGCTCCCAAATCAGCCGGCGAATACCGTAAACTTTGGACAGATCGTGGCTCTCCTTTACTTTTTCACACCCAAGACCTGAAAGATAAATTGGTCGAAAAGCTTGATCCCGAGGAGTACTTAGTAAGTATGGCCATGCGCTATCAATCTCCAAGTATCGAATCAGGATTGGAAGAACTGATGAAAGCCAAAGTGAAGAAGATTATTGTACTTCCGCTTTTCCCTCAGTATGCCTCCGCTACCAATGGATCAGTAATCGACAGAGTAATGGAGATTGCGAGAGGTTGGCAGATCATTCCTGAGATTACCTTTATCAGTAATTATGTAGAGCATCCACTATTCCTTCAGGCTTGGACCGAACTTGGTCAGGAGATGATGGCGAAGCAGGATTACGATATGTTTCTATTCTCTTATCATGGGCTTCCTGAGCGCCAGATTCGAAAAGGCTCAGTGGAAGGATATTGTCAGCTTGGAGGCTGCTGCAATAAATACGGTCCTAAAAATCAATTTTGCTACCGAGCCCAGTGCTTTCATACCACTAGGCTAGTGGCGGCGAAGCTTGGATTACCTGAGGAAAAGGTCATGACTTGCTTCCAAAGTCGTTTGGGGAAAGATCCTTGGATCAAGCCTTACACGGAGGATATTATTAAAGAATTGGCTGAAAAAGGTATTAAGAAAGTACTGGTCTTCTCACCTGCTTTTGTTGCAGATTGTCTAGAGACTACCGTGGAAGTTGGCGAAGAATACAAAGAACAATTCGAGGAGTTGGGTGGCGAGCATTGGGACTTGGTACCAAGCTTAAACTCATCTGACACTTGGGTTGAATGTGTGAAGGACTTGGTGGAAAGTAGAAAGTAAGCAGTTTCCGATGGGCAGTTAGCAGTTTTCAGTAATCAGCTTAGAGATGAACTAGTTTTAATTAAATTCTAGGCTCTTGGCTCTTGATTCTGCTAAATCCCTTAATCTCCAATCTCTTTTCTCTTAATCTTCAACTTTGAACAGCCCGACCACCAATAAAGGATTTCTAATTGCAGGGATTCTTCTTGTTTCGATTAACCTTCGAACGTCCATTTCTTCGGTGGGTCCCTTGATTCCTTTTATAAGAGAGGACTTGGGCCTTTCAAATGGATTGGCAGGATTTCTCACCACGCTTCCTTTATTGACTTTTGCCACTTTTTCTCTTTTTGCGCCAGCGATCGGAAAGAAGCTCGGAATGGGAAGAGCAGTTTTCTTGGGGATGATTATTCTGGCGATTGGCGTGATTCTGCGGGTTTTGGGAGGAATTGAATTGCTTTTACTTGGGACAGCATTGACGGGTATCGGGATCGTGATCGCCAATGTTCTCTTGATTCCATTGATCAAATTCAGGTTGCCGGAGAAGTTGGGCTTGATGACCGCACTATTGGCGACGATGATGTCCTTGTTTGCAGCCATCGCAGCAGGAGTATCAGTTCCTTTGGCAGTGGATCTTGATTTTGGTTGGAGAGGATCTTTGGCGTTTTGGTCAGTCTTTATTCTGATCGCGCTGATCATCTGGATTCCACAGATTCAGCGTCCAAAGGCAAATCTGAACGATGATCAAAAAATTGCAAAAAATGTCTGGAAATCAAAGTTAGCCTGGCATGTAACCTTGTTTATGGGCTGCCAATCGGTCATGTACTTTACGTTGACGGCCTGGCTTCCAGATATGCTGATTTCAAGAGGGTGGAGCCCCGTGGAGGCAGGAGTAGTCTCATCGGTGATGCAGTTATTCGGTTTATTGGGATCTTATTTTGCGCCGGCTATTTTGATTAGACAGCAACAGCAGTCCACCTTCACCTTGATTGTAGGAATCATGTATGTTGTTGGATTTTTAGGCCTGTTTATTCATCAGGAATGGGTCACTTATGTCTGTTTGGTCTTGATTGGGGTCGGCATGGGGGCCAGCCTTAGCATTGGATATACTTTGATTTCCTTGCGGACAGCAGAAGATTCTACCACTGCCAAACTCTCAGCTATGGTCCAATCTTCAGGCTATTATTTAGCCGCTTTGGGCCCAATGTTGTTCGGGATTTCCCTCGATTTGTTTAATAACTGGAATTTTCTGATTTTTTTTATGCTCTTTTTCACGGTGCAGTTTATCTATTTTGGGATGTCGGCAGGAAGGGATTTGAAGATCTAGGAAAAGTTTCATTCGACTTTGCGGGAATCGGTCGTAATTTTGTCCTTCATTAGCTTCTATCCATTATGCAAGACTTTCTTCAAACTCTGGGGATTTCCGAACAATTATTCAATTATCTGATCATGCCCCTTTTGATTTTTTGTGCAAGGGTAGGCGATGTCTCAATCAATACTCTTCGAATCATGTTTATGATGAATGGGAAAAAGTCCATCGTCCCATTTTTGGGATTCTTTGAATCTATGATTTGGTTATTGGCGATTGGACAGATTTTCCAGAATATCAATAACCCCATGTCTTACATTGCTTATGCAGCTGGTTTTGGTACAGGGAATTATGTGGGAATGTATTTTGAGGAAAAACTTGCATTAGGGCGAGTATTAGTTCGGGTGATCACTCCAAATCCCTTACCTGAGCTGATGGAATATATGAAGGAAAAGGATTTCCGATTTACTAATGTGGGTGCAGAAGGACGCTATGGAAAAGTACAGCTTACTTTTACTGTCATGAAACGGGAGGCGCTCACAGAATTTATTCAAAAAGTAAAAAGCCTGGATGAGAAGGCATTTTATACAATTGAAAGTGTAAAAAGAGTTTCCGAGGACGAGCTCAATGTGATGGATGATAAGCCAAGATTCAATCTTAGCTTTTTCAGTAAAGCACGTACCTAATGGGAAACAGCTGGTTTCAATTTCAAAAATTCCGAATCAACCAGGATCGAACGGCGATGAAGATCAGCACGGATGCAGTTCTCCTTGGGGCTTTAGCGAAAAAAGATGACCCAGCGCAGATTTTAGATATCGGGACAGGCACTGGAGTGATTGCACTAATGCTTGCACAGCGCTATCCGAATGCCAAAATTCTTGGAATCGAACTAGACCAAGATGCAGCCGAGCAGGCCAAAAGGAATGCGGAAGCAAGTGTTTTTTCGGAAAGAGTTAGGATTTTGCAAATGCCAATTCAAGGTTTTGAAACTCCTTTGAAATTCGATCTGATTGTTAGCAACCCTCCGTATTTTCCGGATCACTTGAAATCAACCGATCAGAAACGAAATCAGGCCTTGCACACAGATCAACTTTCCTTTGAGGAGTTGTTGGGAAAAGTAGAAGAACTTCTGGATCAGCGAGGCTCCTTTTGGGTGATTCTACCGCCAAGGCAGATGCAGGATTTTTTACAATTGGCAGAAAAGAAGAGCCTTTTTCCCTACGAGGTTAATCAAGTCAGAGATAGTCCCGGCAAAAAAGTACAGCGAGAAATAGTGGGATTTTCATTCGAGAATACCCTTTCAACTCAAAAGGAAATTTTAATAAAAAGTGAATCTGGCGAAGCACATGAAAGTTATAGTAGCGTAGTTACTGGGTTTTTGCTGAATTTTTAATAAAAACAGTACTTATTGAAGCATTAAACTTGATTTTTTCAAGAAGTAAAAAATAAGTTGTAGGAAGGGGAGTGGATTTAATTATTTTTGAAATTCCAATTATTATTCCACATGAGAAAATACCTCAGGTTAAGCATTTTATTGCTGCTTGTCATAGGTTGGGGCTGTACCGAGGATGAGACCGAAACGACAGTTTTGGTGACTGAAGAAGTACTTTACACCAGCGGTGAGCAAGTTCGTATTTTAGGCCGATTGATCACCAATCAATCAGTAACTGCCACAGATCACGGGTTTTACCTTAGTCAAGATCCTAATTTCAGTTCACCAGTAATCATCTCCCTAGGAAAGAAAGACGGAGCGGGTCGATTTATCGGTGAGACCACTGTATTGCAGGCTCAGAAAGTCTATTATGCAAAAGCCTTTATGGATATTGGAAATGGAATTGAGTTTGGAAATACCATCGAGCTTCAGACTTTGGCGGCGGGAATCGAAAGTTATTCGCCCTCTTTTGGTACTCCAAACCAGGAAATATTTATTCTAGGGAAAAATTTTACCTCAGATACTAAGGTGTTTTTTGGAGAGGTTGAAGGCCAAGTACTTGAGAATTTATTTGAATCAAGACTTCGGGTCAGAATCCCCCAACCCAGCGGAAGTTCAAGTGTTGCAATCCGTGTGGAATCTCAAGATCAAGTTCTGACTTTTCCGATCAACTTTGAATACCAGACAGGTAGCTATCTTGCCTTAGCTTCCTTACCTGATCAGGTGAGATTGGTGGATAATATTCATTTCCAATCAGGAAATCAATTTTATTTAGGCTTGGGTTCGGATAGACTTATTCGCTTTTATGAGAAAATCTTCCGATATGAGCCAGCAACAAATCAGTGGTCAGAAGTAAACTTCCCAGGTTCTTCCCGATCATATGGTTTTGCTACAGCGAATTACATAGGAGGAGGAATAGCAGAGTTGGGTCGAGAACCTTTTATCATGAATAATTCCTTTTGGCGAATTACCTCCGAAGGCTACGTGAGATTGAAAGATCTCCCTTTTCCAAGCCGGGAATCCATAGCTTTTGAAATTTCCAACGAGCTGTATGTTTTGGGAGGAAAAGAAGGGAATACTTTTGCGCTTCATAAGTACAATCCTACCAACGATACTTGGACTACTTTAGCAGATAGCCCACAGGAGTTTGGGGATATCAATCCTTATTTTGTTTACCAAAACAAATTTTATGTCTTAGGGTCTGACAAGATCTTATACCGCTTTGATCCTGTTTCTGGCAGTTGGGATTCAATCAGCACCTTTCCCGGATCTTTTGGTTTAGGTTATGGCTTCGCTCAAGTGATTGGAAACAGAGCTTACATCGGAGGTTTTAAGCGAGACAATTCGATTTGGGAATTCAACTTAGAAACGCCAAACTGGGTATCCAAGAATCCTATCCCGGGTTCCTTCCAAAATATCACAGCTGCAAGTTTTGTACAGGGTGGGTTCATCTACTTTACACGTCAGCAGGACATCAATTTAGTTGGGGATTTCCCGCTTGAGCTTTACAGATTTGATCCAAATGGCATTTAATCATCCACCTATGAAAAGAAGTTTACTCATTTTATTTCTTCTGATTTCGCATCTTACCCTGGCTCAAACTACAGTGAAGCGTGAGGTTGTCGGTAGAGATATAGGTCAGTTAAAAGGAATTAAAATTTCCGGTCGAATCATCGATGAAATCACCGGAGATGCCTTGGTAGGAGCTACGGTTACTGTGCCCGAATTGGATGTTAATAGGATTACTGATACTAACGGAGCCTTTGAACTGACATTAGACCGTGCAGAGTATAATCTGATTTTTAGATATGTGGGTTACGAGACGATCAACTATCCAATCACTGCAGTTGGAGATGGAAGGATCTCCATTCGGATGATTCAAGAGGATTTCCAACTGGATGATGTGGTGATTTTTGGTAGAGATCCAGAGAAAAATATCCGTTCCACTGATATGGGGGCAATTACGCTTAGCATGAACTCGATTAAGGAGCTGCCTCCATTTTTGGGTGAGGTAGACATCATCCGCTCTATGGCTACTTTGCCGGGAGTCAGTCAGGTGGGAGAGGCCTCCGCCGGACTCAATGTGCGTGGTGGAGGTGCTGACCAAAACTTGATTCAATTTGCCGGAGCTCCGATTTATAATCCTTCGCATTTATTTGGTTTGTTTACCTCTTTCAATGCGGATTTGGTCAATGATGTAACCCTATACAAATCTGTTATTCCATCCAGATACGGAGGAAGAGGATCTTCAATTTTGGATATTGCTCCAAAAGCAGGAAGTGTTGCTAAATGGGGTGGTGATCTGATGCTTAGTAATTATTCAGGAAAAGTTGGATTCAACGGACCACTTGTAAAAGACAAGGTATCCATCCGTGGAGGATTTAGAGGATCGTATATCAATTGGTTTTTAGGAGCTTTGTCCAATCCGGATCTAAGAAATAGCCAGGCTAATTTCTATGATGGAAACTTAGTCATTTCTGCTCCTATCAATGAGAAAAATGAATTCACTTACAGCTATTACACCAGCTACGATGACTTTGCATTCGCATCAGACACAACTATCTCTTGGAAAAATAATAGCCATTCCCTGAATTGGAAAAGCCAAGTGAATGATAAGTTGAGTTTCGATATACTTGGTTATTATACCCAGTACGACTATAGTATTTTCAATCGGTCTGGCATCAATGATTTTGATTTGAATTCGGGAATTAAAGACTTTGGGTTCAAAGCCTATGCTAGCTATTTGATCAAAGAAGGCAATCGAATTACTGTCGGAGCCGATACAAAGCAATTGACTCTGCAGCCGGGTGAATTAATCCCCACTGGCCCTGAGCAGGATATTTTACCAAAGAAAGTTCAGGATGAATATGGACGAGAATCAGGTTTTCACTTTCAGCATGAATTCGAACTGGGAGAAAAATTCGGAATGTCCTATGGTATTCGCTATGATACCTATCAATATCTTGGAGCAAGAACGGTCCGTCAGTATGCAGAGAATCAGCCCATATCCGATGGATCCGCGATTGGGGAGACGACGTACGGCGATGGTGAAAAAATCACCAGTTTCGATGGCTTAGGCCCGAGAGGATCGATGAGGTATTCCTTCTCAAAAAACAGCTCGGTAAAAGTCGGATACAATAAGATGTATCAGTTTATTCATTTGATTTCTAATACTGCGACGATTGCACCGACCGACATCTGGAAGCTTGCTGATGAATTTTTGGAGCCCCAGATTGTAGATCAGATTTCCTTGGGATATTACCAAAATTTCAAAGGGAATATCTTCGAAACTTCAGTGGAGGTGTATTACAAGGATATTCAAAACGTAGTTGAATATAAAGATGGTGCGAATTTGATTCTCCAGAATCATATCGAGACGGAACTTGTGCCAGCACAAGGTCAAGCCTATGGAGTAGAAGTTTATGTGAAGAAGAACTTGGGTAGATTGACTGGGTGGATTTCTTATACCTATTCTAGAAGTTTGAGAAGAGTATTGACTCCTTACGAAGAAGAGAACATCAATAATGGGGAATGGTTTGCATCCAATTTTGACAAACCACATGACCTGACTTTGATTGGTAATTACAAAGTAAGTACCAATACTTCGATCTCAGCGACTTTTGGTTACAGTACCGGTAGACCGGTTACTTATCCTGAGGCAAAGTTTGATTACTCCGGAAATTCCTTGGCCTATTTCGATCGTAGAAATGAACAGCGGCTACCGGATTTTCACCGACTGGATCTGGCTGTGAATTTCAAGCTTAAGGGTAGCGGATGGTTTTATGACGGGGATTGGACCTTTTCAATCCTGAATGTTTATGGAAGGAAAAATCCATTCTCCTTATTCTTTGTAGATGAATTTGGTGCACCTCCTCAAGCCTTGCGTTTGGCTATTCTTGGAGTGCCATTACCTAGTATTAGCTATGCGATTAAGTTTTAAAGGGATGAAAAGGTTTAGCTACATACTTTTAGTGTTGATAGGGTTTTCTTGTATTGACCCCTTCACCACAGATACTGTTGATGGTGTTCAGCTTTTGACTGTTGAGGGGATGGTGACTTCAGGGGCTGGACCACATACGATCAAGCTTTCCAGAAGTGATACTTATGGATCCGTGTTTGAGGGACTCGTTAGACCGGTCACCGGTGCTACCGTCATCGTCAGAGATGAAACAGGAGTAGTAACTTTCTTTGCTGAAAGTGCAGATGACCGAGGAAGTTATAATTCCCCAGAATCTTTTTCAGCCATAATAGGCAGATCCTATACCTTGCAGATTCAGCTGAACGATGGTAGGGTATATACCTCTTTCCCAGAGCGAGTAAAATCTGTTCCAGAAGTGAAGTCACTGGGCTATCAGGTACTTCAGATTCCGGTGGAAGGGGAGCCAATCCCTCGTTCAGGAGTACAATTGATCGCAGAAATCGATGATCCTGCAGATCAGAATAACTTCTACTTCTGGAGAAATTCGCCTTCAGTTTATGTTTTAAAAACCAGACCGGATCTATTTACTCCTAGACCTTCTGATACCAATCCAAGTAGGGACCCTCAACCAAAAGATTGCTGTGATACTTGCTTCCGAAGTGAACTGGTAGGCAATGAAAGCATATTTCTGGCTCAGGATGACGCTTTTAATGGGCTGACAACAAAGCTTCCAGTGGGTTTTGTGGAAGATGATGGATTGAGATTTATAGACACCTATCGAATCGACCTCAAGCAGATGAGTATTTCTCAAGAGGCTTATCGGTTTTTGAGACTGGTTAAGCAACAAACTGAGATCAGCGGTTCGGTATTTGACCCGCCTCCAGCGAATATCCGTGGGAATTTAATTAGCCTGGATAATCCAGAGGAAGTTGTTTTGGGTTATTTCATTGCCGCAGGAGAAAGCAACAAGCGAATCTATATTAAAGGATCTGAAATGGATTTCAGACAAAATGTAGCTATTGTTCCCGATGATTGCAGACTGATCGAAGGAGCTAATATCAATCCCCCAATTGACTGGAATCCCTGATTAATCATAAAATATTGAAAAGATACCTCAACTTATTTTTCTTCTTCCTAGTGGCTTGTATTGATCCTTATGAGACTGAGATCGAACAAGGACAGCAATTCCTGACCATAGACGGTACAATCACCAGTGAAGTAGGAGTACATCGTGTGAGACTTACCAGAGGAGATACCTACGGGAGTGTTTTTCAGGGATTGATTCGTCCCGTTACTGGCGCAACTGTGATAGTCAGAGATGATCTGGGAGAGGTTACTTTTTTGGAAGAAAATGAGGAGGACAGAGGTTATTACGAGACTCCAGCTACTTTTGCAGCAGTGGTTGGAAGATCATATTCCTTGCAGATTCAATTGGTCGATGGAAAAGTATATACCTCATTTCCTGAAAAAGTAGAAGCAGCACCTCCCATCAAAAGTTTGGGCTATCAATCTCAGCGAATCCCTGTTGAAGGGGAGGCAAATGATGCATCTGGCGTGCAATTGATTGTGGAAATCGATGATCCTGCAGACCAGAATAACTTCTATTATTTCAGAAACTCAGAAGCTACCTATGTACTGGAAACTAGACCAGACCTCTATACCACTCCTCCTCCAGATCGAAGTCCCGCACCAAAAGCTTGTTGTTTCACTTGTTTTCAGACAGAGACTGTAGGAAATCAATCCTACTTTATCAGTTCGGATGATAACTTTAACGGTTTATCTACCAGGTTGATTGCTGGGTTTATTCCTGATAATGGAAGACGATTTGTGAATACTTATCGAATCGATTTACGTCAATTAAATGTCAGCCAGGAAGCTTATCGGTTTTTGCGATTAGTCAAACAACAATCTGAAATTAGCGGATCTGTTTTTGATCCTCCTCCGGCAAATATTAGGGGAAATATGATCAGCTTAGATGACCCCGAAGAGATTGTTTTGGGCTTTTTTATAGCTGCTGGGGAAAGTAAGGAACGAGTGTATATCAAAAATAGTGAGCTTGATTTTGTCCAAAACATTGCCATCATCCCTGATGATTGCAGGGCAGTTCCAGGCGCCACCTTGCTTCCTCCATTTGATTGGAGGCCGAATGAGTAGCATAAATAACCAATAGATTAGAGCCAAGATTCTAGATTTTAATTCGAACTAGTTAGACCCTATGCAGCTTTCTGAAAACTGGTAACTGGTAACTGAAAACTGCCTCCTGCCTATTGATACTTTTCCTCAAATCGAATTCCTTCTAAGGCTAACTTGCCTAAAATAGGATTGTAGATTTCAGGTAGAACCGGCACATGAAGTCCCGTTAAATTTATTTTTTGATCCAAAAACAGGTCCACCGCGATAGCGAGTGGTAATCCAACGGTTTTTGCCATGGCAGTATAAGTAGCATCTTCACCATAGCAAACCAGACTTGAGGATATCTTTTGAATGCTATCATCAGTCTTGATCTCAAAGAGGTGTTGCATGACGATCATATCTTTGTCTTCCGGCGAAAGTGCCCAATCTTTCTCCAAGATTGCTTGAAGTATTTGAGCAGGCGATCCAGTGGTGATTGGCAGTTGCTTTTCTTCGAAGAATCCTAACCACTGTAACTTTTCAAAAATCGGGAAATCCATTTCCGTAATGATATCTCCAAGTTTTTCCTCGACTGAAAGTTCTGGATCATAGGGCAAAAATGAATTCATAAACTGGCGTAGCGTAGTTCCTTCAGGCAATTCCATTTGGAAAGAATCATCAGTCATTCCGAGTTGGACAAATACATCCCAAGCATTGCAGAATCCTTTGCTACGAAGGGTGCCTCGAAGCATTGTAGGTATTTTTTCTAAGCCATACACTGAACGGTAGCTTAATGAATCCCTGTTTGGGTACCCATCGAATTCACCCAAGCCATCAAATTTGACCGTTTCCAGTCGCTTGAAAAGTTGATGATAGGGTACAAATTTCAAGTCGCCTTTTTCAATGTAGCGGGAGGTGCCTTGTCCTGCGAGCACAACATTTCGAGGATTCCAGGTGAATTTGTATTTCCAAGGATTATCCTCGCTTTCAGGTGCCAAAAGCCCTCCACAATAGGACTTAAAAGAAATAATCTCTTCTCCTTTTTTCTTGGCCTGATCAATGATCTGCATAGCAGACATATGATCAATCCCTGGGTCTAGGCCACATTCGTTAAGAAAAAACAGTCCTCTTGACTCGATTTCGGTTTTCAGCTTTCGCATTTCCTCTGATTCGTAGGATGCCGAAAAGAAATGCTTATTCAATTCAACACAGTCTTTTGCAACGATAGGATGCATGAAAGCCGGTAGCATGGAAATGACTACATCTGAATTTTGGATCAGTTCTTTTCTAAGCTTCTCATCTTCGATGTTTAATTCTTTTGCTTCGGTGTTTGGTCGGTTTCTTAGCTTTTTGGATGCAAGGCTAGGATCCAAATCTGCTAAAATCAGCTTGCGGTCTTTTTTAGAGCAAGAGTCTGCAAGATAGTCGATCAAAAAAGTGGCAGATTTTCCTCCGCCTAGAATTAATATAGTGTGCATGGGTTAGCGATTTCTCTCCCTAAATTGACCAATATATTTTGAGCGAAAAAATTCTGCTTAATCAAATCAAAGAACAAATTGGTATTTTGGACGTTTTCAGGGTTTTAACAAAATCAATAAATGACTCAAAAAATTATACTTCAGGGAGAAATCGAGTTGGTAGATCCTTCCAATGTGAGTAAAGTAGAATTATCTCTTTTAAAAGCTGCTCAAAAAGTAAGTGAAAATTCCTACTCCCCTTATTCCAATTTTCAGGTTGGGGCAGCAGTTCTTTTGGAAAATGGGGAGATTCTACAATCCAGCAATCAAGAAAATGTAAGCTACCCTGTGGGAGTTTGTGCGGAGCGACTAGTCTTGGGATATGCAGGGGCGAATTTTCCGGACCAGTTTCCACAAATTATAGCCATTGTGGCAAGGCGAAAAGGAGACCAAAATTGGGCAACAGTTAGCCCCTGTGGCATGTGTCTTCAGGGAATCAATGAGGTGGAGCAGCGATTTGGAAAACCAATGACAATACTTATTTTGAGACCTGATCAATCGGTTTACCGTGTCGAAGGAGTTAAAAATTTGCTTCCTTTGAAGATAGACGATCTTACAAGTTAATTTGAAAAAGCAAATTCGTTTTGAATATGAGGCACAATATGCTGTCTCTCACGAACCCAATTTCCAGGAAAAAGAGATTTGGGTTGTCCTCCATGGATATGGGCAATTAGCAGAGTTTTTCATCAGAAAGTTTCAAGCCTTTGATTCTCCAGACCGCTTATTTATAGCTCCCGAAGGGACTAATTACCAATATCTAAATGGTTTTTCGGGTAGAGTTGGAGCTAATTGGATGACGCGGCATGAAAGGGAAAGAGCAATTGCAAATAATCATCGTTTTCTTGATTCCCTTCTTCAAGACCTGCTTTCTAAATTTAAGACATTACCAAAAATAAACGTCTTGGGATTCTCTCAAGGAGCAGCTACAGCCACGCGATGGGCAAGTAACTGGGAGGGAAATATTGACCGTCTAGTCTTGTGGGCTGGAGGCTTTGCCACTGACCTGATTTTAGAGGATGCAAGAGTAAAATTTCTGAACACTGAAATCAATTTAGCTCTAGGTGAAAAAGATGAATTGATTAGCCCGGAAAGCATTGAAATACAAGAAGAACTGATTCGGGATTTAGGAAAAGTAGTCCACAGGCATTTTTTTTCGGGAGGACATGAGCTCGATCAAGAATTGCTTAAGAAAATTATTGATTAGAATCACTATTTACTCCTATATTGGCTCATCAATTGCATTTTAAAAAACACTACGCTAGTAATTAATTTGATTATTTTTCCGAAAACCTTTTAAAACAACAATGCTTTCGCTTACAGAAAAAGAGGTAGAGTCCATCTCTAACCAGTTAATCAAAGGAATGATTTGTTTTTATCAGATCGATAAAAAGAAAATCTACCACATGCCAGATGATGAGGATTATTTCAATTATGACCTCACTCCGGAGGAAGAGGATATCTTAGATGAGATTGATGAAAATCCTGACAATTTTGCTGAATTTACCAAAATGGAACCTGGTCAAGAACATCAGATGATGCAGGACTTTGTAGATCGAAAAGTAAAAGAACGAGCACTTGCAGAGGATTTGGTCAATGCATTAAGCAAGCCAAAGGCAGTTACCGGGTTCAAATTCTTGATTGAAGAATCCAAGTATAAAAATGATTGGATCGAGTACCGTAAAGGGAAATATCAAGATTGGGTAAAGGAGCAAGTCGATAGCTTCAACTATTCCGAAGAATAAAAATTACCGCCTTAATAGGGCGGTTTTTTTGTTTTGAACCTAGAACTAATCAGAATCTACAAAACCTTAATGGATTGGTTTTTAAGGTTATGTTGAATTGGAATTAAGGTATGTAAGAATTAATATTCTTAAATTTAAAAACGACCATCAAACATAAACCTTATGGAACAACCACTAAAATCTATTCGAAAGGTAATTAATCACTGGTATTTGGTGACGATTATCGGAGTAATATTCATCCTTTTGGGAATTTGGGTATTCCAAACTCCACTCGCATCCTATTTAGTTTTGGCAACAATTTTCAGCGTTTCTTTTCTGATTGCGGGTATTGCAGAAATAGCCTTTGCTTTGGGTAATCGAAAGCAATTGGATCACTGGGGTTGGTTTTTCGGCTCTGGTATTTTAAGTACTTTAATCGGTATGTTGTTGATTTCTAACCCGGGGCTTTCTATGGTGACGCTTCCCTTGTATATTGGTTTTGGAGTAATGTTTCGATCAATTTCTGCTATCAGTTTCGCCTTCAACTTGAAAGAAATAGGCTCCGAATACCATTCAATTCTCTATATGGGTTTGGCTGGAATGGTGCTTTCATTTCTGTTGATTTGGAATCCAACCGTAGTAGGAATGACACTTGTAACAATGACAGCATTAATATTTATACTTTTGGGAATGATAGCCATCATGCTTTCCCTTAAAATGAAAAAATTTCATGATTTTCCGGGTAAGCTTAAGGATCGAATAGCAGCTGAACAATAGATTTGAGCTGGTCCAAGAAATTGCGCTTTTTTTATCCACGCTTTCGAATTCAATACCTTTACATATGAGAAAAATCCTCCTAATATTTCTTTGTTTAGCCTGCTCCATTTCTTTAGTTTTTGCGCAAAATTGGGATTGGGGAGGCCCTATAGACCCTCTACAAGAAAAATTCAAAATAGAGCATTACCGACTGGAAATTGAGCTTTTGCCTGAAACCCAGAGTATCAAGGCCAAAAGTACTGTGACCTTCTCTGCACCGGAGAAATTAGATATCCTTCGTCTGGATCTTATCGATCAATACACGGTGAGTAGTGTAAGGATGAATGGGGTTGAAGTTGACTTTTCACATCAAAATGACCTGCTGGATATTAAAGTGATTGATTGTACCTGCGATGCTGTGGATATCTATTATGAAGGAAAAACGCCAATAGCCATTAATCCTCCCTGGCAGGGCGGTTTTACTTGGGAAATTGATCAGCTGGGTAATCATTGGATGGGGCTTTCTTCACAAGGTGAAGGTGCAAAGATCTTTATGCCTGCTCTTGATCATCCGTCCTCTGAGGCTTCCAATGGGGTAGATCTTTTGGTGACAGTTCCTAATCCATATTTTGTAGCTGCAAATGGTAGATTAGATCAGATCAAGAAAGAGGGCGAAAAGTTAACCTATCATTGGACTACCGATTACCCGATAAATAACTATGGGATCAATTTTACCATGGGGATTTTTCATGAGGAGAAAATAGATTTCAAATCAGTTTCTGGTGCCGAAATTCCGATGCACATCTGGGTATTGCAGGAAAATAAAGCTAAGGCAAAAGGAATTCTTGAAGTCCTAAAAGTTTCAGCCCAGACTCATGAAAAATACTTTGGAGCCTATCCTTGGCCAAAAGATAAAATCGCCATAGTCGAAACTCCTTACCTAGGTATGGAGCATCAGACGATCAATGCTTATGGCAATAGTTTTCAATATGTCCGAATGGGGAATGTGAATTACGATAATTTGCTACATCATGAACTCGGGCATGAGTGGTTTGGGAATAAGGTTTCCGTTGGAGATTGGGCAGATTTCTGGATTCATGAAGGGATCACTGCTTTTGGAGATTGGATGTTTTTTTGGGAGCACGGAGGAGAGGAAGCGTATTTTAAAAATGCTAAAAACACGCTTAGGCAAATTTCAAATTCCCAACCAGTAGTCAGTCCTATTAACAGTACAGAGGAAGAGGCTTATCACTCAGATATCTATACAAAGGGGGCCTTTGTGATGCATTCTTTACGCTGGGTGCTTGGAGATGATGTGTTTTTTCCCATGCTGAAAGCATTTGCTAGTGACGCTCGATTTACGTACGAAAATCAGGTAAACACACGTGATTTTATCGATTTTGTCAAAGCTTATTCTGGAAAAGATCTGGAAGGCTTTTTTCAACTTTATCTATACAGTACAGATTTGCCTAAAGTAAAAATTGCCAAGAAAGGGAAAAAAGGATTCGAAGTCTCTTTGGAGGGAATCAATTTTCAATTACCAGTTGAAATTGAAACTGAGAAGGGAATTAAAACAGTAATGCTGGGTAAAGAGCCATTACTTATCAATAGTGAATCAGCCCCTATTATAGACCCGAGGGGCTGGTTGATGCTGGGTAAGTGATGTTTTCAATTCGAATCTAATATTCCTTCATTCAAAATTAGTTATAGTTCTGTTTAATGGCTTGATTAATTTTAAAGCCATAATAATCAGATAGATAATTAGAAATTGACATTTTGCAATCGGGATTAAATTAGATTTAACCGTGCCCCTTTAGAATATTTTTATAATTTTGCCCCAATTTGGACTTAAGTAAAACTTTCTCTTCAACCTCCCCCTCTAATGCCTAAAGACAGTAGCATCAAGCACGTTCTCCTCATTGGTTCTGGTCCCATCGTCATCGGTCAAGCTTGCGAATTCGATTATTCCGGTTCTCAAGCAGCTCGCTCCCTTCGCGAAGAAGGGATTAAAGTCACGCTGATAAATTCCAATCCCGCGACGATAATGACTGATCCTGTGACGGCAGACAATGTGTATTTGCTCCCGCTGGAAAAGAAATCAATCATTAAAATCTTGACTGAGCATCCCGATATCGATGCGGTGCTTCCTACTATGGGAGGTCAGACTGCCTTGAATCTTGCGATTGATTGCGACAAAGCTGGAATTTGGAAAAAATTCAATACTCACATGATCGGAGTAGATATCGATGCGATTGATACTGCCGAGAACCGGGAAAAATTCAAAGCATTGATGGAAAAGATCGGTGTTGGAGTTTGTAAAGGAGCAACTGCAACATCCTTCCTTCAGGGTAAAGAAATTGCTCAGGAGATTGGTTTCCCGCTTATCATCAGAGCTTCCTATACCCTTGGAGGTGCAGGCGGTGCTTTTGTAGAAAAAGAAGAAGATTTTGAAAGATTGTTGGTCGCAGGTCTTCAGGCTTCACCAGTTCATGAAGTGCTTATCGAGCAAAGTATCATGGGTTGGAAAGAGTATGAGCTTGAGGTCATGCGTGACAACATCGGTAACATGATCGTGATCTGTTCCATAGAGAACTTTGATCCAATGGGTGTACACACGGGAGACTCTATCACGGTGGCGCCAGCGATGACTTTACCGGACACTACTTACCAACGGATGCGAAACTATGCGATCACAATGATGAATAGCATCGGGAATTTCGCAGGTGGATGTAATGTGCAATTTGCTGTAAGTCATGATAACTCCGAGATCATCGGAATCGAGATCAACCCACGAGTTTCCAGGTCTTCGGCTTTAGCATCTAAAGCAACTGGATATCCAATCGCTAAAGTGGCTGCTAAACTAGCCATTGGCTACAACTTGGATGAATTGAAAAATTCAATAACAGGAACAACCTCAGCATTTTTTGAGCCTTCGATTGACTATGTGATCGTAAAAATCCCACGTTGGAACTTTGACAAATTCAAAGGATCTGATAGACGTTTAGGACTTTCCATGAAAGCAGTTGGGGAAGTGATGGGAATTGGAAGAAATTTCCAAGAGGCACTTCAAAAAGCTTGTCAATCGCTTGAAATCAAACGAAACGGACTAGGTGCTGACGGAAAAGAACTGAGAGATCAGGATAAGATTCTTTATTCCCTAGCCAATCCAAGCTGGAATAGATTATTCCATGTCTATGATGCTTTCAAGCTTGGGATCTCATTCCGAACCATCCACGAGCTAACGCAAATTGATAAATGGTTCCTGAAGCAAATTGAAGAATTGATTCATCTGGAAGGCGAGATAGAAAAGTATGATTTGGACTCTATACCTGTAGAGTTGATGGATCTGGCAAAGAGAAAAGGATATGCCGATCGTCAAATCGCTCATTTGTTGGATTGCTTAGAAAGCGAAGTCTTTGACAAGCGATACAAGGAGATGGGCATTAAAAGAGTTTATAAATTAGTGGATACCTGCGCAGCAGAATTCGAGGCACAGACTCCATATTATTATTCCTCCTTTGGAGAGGAGAATGAATCTGTAAGATCAGATCGCAAAAAAGTAGTAGTCTTAGGTTCAGGTCCGAATCGAGTAGGTCAAGGAATTGAGTTCGATTACTCCTGCGTCCATGGAGTATTAGCAGCAAAAGAATGCGGCTATGAGACCATCATGATCAATTGTAACCCGGAGACAGTTTCTACAGATTTTGATATTGCCGATAAGCTTTACTTTGAGCCTGTATTCTGGGAGCATATTTATGAGATTATTTTGCACGAGAATCCACTTGGAGTAATCGTGCAGTTGGGAGGTCAGACTGCATTGAAATTGGCCGAAAAGCTGGAGAAGTACGGAATCAAGATCATCGGAACAAGTTTTGAAGCGCTTGATTTGGCAGAAGATAGAGGAAGATTCTCTACCTTATTGAAAGACCTAGATGTTCCATATCCTGAATTTGGTACGATTCACAATACGGACGAAGCGTTGGAGCTTTGCAAAACGATTGGATTCCCACTTTTGGTAAGACCTTCCTATGTATTGGGTGGTCAGGGGATGAAGATTGTGATCAACGAGAAAGAACTTGAGCAGCATGTAGTGAATGTGCTTCGGGATATTCCGAATAATGAAATCTTACTGGATCACTTCTTGGAAGGGGCAATTGAAGCGGAAGCAGATGCGATTTGTGATGGAGAAAATGTTTACATCATCGGAATTATGCAGCATATCGAGCCTGCGGGAATTCACTCAGGAGACTCTTATGCGGTCCTTCCTCCATATAATTTGGGAGATTTGGTGATTCGTCAGATCGAGACTTATACCCATAAGATCGCCTTGGCTTTGAAGACAGTCGGATTGATCAATATCCAATTTGCGATCAAAAATGATAAGGTCTACATCATTGAAGCTAATCCAAGAGCCTCCCGAACAGTGCCGTTCATCTGCAAAGCATATCGGGAACCTTACGTCAACTATGCCGTAAAGGTGATGTTGGGTGAGAAAAAAGTGACAGACTTTGAATTCAAACCGTACAAGAAGGGTTATGCTATCAAAGAACCTGTCTTCTCCTTCCATAAATTCCCGAATGTCAATAAGGAACTAGGGCCTGAAATGAAGTCAACAGGAGAAGCGATTTACTTCATTGATGATTTGATGGATGATTACTTCTTGAAAATATACTCAGAGAGAAACCTTTATTTGAGTAGATAAATTGAAAAGCTAAAAAGATAAAACCTTGTTAAAGTTTTTAATCATATTTCTAGGAGTGGGTTGGCTTTTGGGCCAACTCATTCGCTATTTCTTGCGGACTAAACTGGCAAAATTTGCGCAGCAGGTGAACGAGGCGCAAAAAGAACAAATGCGTGCGCATCAACAAAATGCCAGAAGTAAAGATGGAGTTCATGTGGATTTCATCCCCAAGGAGCATCAACAGAAGCGCAATAAAGATATCGAAGGCGGAGAATATGTCGATTATGAAGAAGTGAAGGAGTAAATCCTTCACTTTTTTTCTTTAAAAAAGACGGATAGTTTTTAAACGAGCCTACACCAAAAAACCTTAAAACCACTAGCTGTTTTTGTCCCGATTAAAAAATCATCTCCTCCATCCTTTAGTCCAAATTTCTTTTTGAAAGCATCTGATCCGGAAGCATAGTTTCGGGTAATTACATTGACTTTACCACTTGGAAATCGTTTTTTCAGTTCATTCTTTTTTGGATTGATTTCCTCCAAAATCTCAAAAATTCGACCTGGGATATCTGGATTCACTTCATTCGAAGTGTAGAGGTGAGTATTCGCATCCAGCTTTTTTAACCCAAAACGAATTCCAAATGTCTTGAAAGCTCCTGCTTTTAGGATCGCCGAATAAGGCTCAATCAAATACTTTCCCGCTTCTCCAAAACTAGCTTGAGCATTCACTTCCTCATTAGACGAAAAAGAAAAGGATGATTTGTCTCTTCCAAGATCTATTGCTTCAATTTCGGGCGGGTTTTCAATACCGTTTTTATTCCAAATCAGCAAAAGCTCTTTCACTTCATTCTTTACAGAAACTATTTTCACTTTTTGGATTTCTGGAAGCTCTTCCAAGGCTTGGGAAATATCTAGCATGGGAGAGAGTTTGAGCAGAATGGAATTGGCTTTGCTTTTCATCAGCTCCCAAGTAGCAACTACGTTGGGTTGGCAATCTGCAAGTTTGTAAAGTTTTTGATTTGAATCGCCTCTTCTTGCGGGATCACCATAGATCAGGTCAAAATGCTTTTCTGATTTGGCTAAAAAATCCAATCCATCACCAATTACGAGTTGAAATTTGTCTGGTGTTAAAGTCTCCAAATTATGAAAAGCAATTTTCGCAAGCTCTTCCTGCTGCTCGCAGTAAATAGCTTTTTCAAAACCTTTGCTCAAGTGAAAACTGTCCACCCCAAACCCGCCGGTAAGATCGATCAAAAGTTGCCCTGATTGTCCATTTGATTTGAATTTGGCTGTTTCTTCCGAACTGCTTTGCTCCAGTGAAACACTTGCAGGAAAAATTAAATCAGGGTTTGAGGTCCAAGAGGGGAGTTTTTTCTTTGCTTTTTGTCGGGCAGCGATTTGCTGCACTGCAGCTTTCAGATCAAAATCAGTTTTGCCCTGATATTTAAAAAGTAAAAGTGCAGGATCTTCATTCAGATGATCCTGCACAAATTGTTTAAAGTCAGCCCGATGATATTGGCTCAACTCCATTTAGACTAGTTTATTTTCAAGCGCATATTCTGCGATTTGGACAGCATTAGTTGCAGCACCTTTTCGAAGATTATCTGCAACGATCCACATGTTAATTGTATTAGGTTGAGATTCGTCTCTTCGAAGTCTACCCACAAACACCTCGTCCTTCTTATGTGCAGTGATCGGCATTGGGTAAATGAAGTTGGCTGGATCATCCTGTACGATTATACCAGGAGCTTTTGATAGCAGTTCACGAACTTCAGCCATATCAAAGTCTTCCTTAAATTCGACATTCACCGCTTCAGAGTGACCCCCCATGGTTGGAATTCGAACTGTGGTAGCAGTCACTTTGATTGAATCGTCGGAGAAAATCTTCTTGGTCTCATTGATCATCTTCATTTCCTCTTTAGTGTAGCCATTTGGTTGGAATACATCAATGTGAGGAAGAACATTCATATCGATCTTATGTGGATAGACCATCTCTGGGGTAGTACCAGCTCGCTCAGCCATCATCTGATCTACAGCTGCCTTCCCAGTGCCCGTCACGGACTGATAGGTGGATACCACAATCCGTTTGATGCCGTAGCGCTGACGCAAAGGTTCAAGAGCCAAGACCATTTGGATCGTGGAGCAGTTTGGATTTGCTATGATTTTATCCTCCTTCGAAATCTCTTTGGCATTAATCTCTGGTACTACCAATTTCTTGGTAGGGTCCATTCTCCAAGCAGAAGAGTTGTCTATGACCAGGGTGCCCACCTCAGCAAATTTTGGTGCCCATTCCAAAGAGGTGTTTCCACCGGCAGAGAAGATTGCAATCTCAGGTTTCAAGGATACTGCTTCTGCTAAGCCAATAACTGTATAGTCTTTGTCTTTATAAGCTATTTTTTTACCCACTGATCGCTCACTGGCGACAAGTAAAAGTTCGTCAAAAGGGAAATTGTGCTCATCGAGCACTTCAAGGATTTCGGATCCTACCAAGCCGGTAGCTCCTACCACTGCTAATTTCATCGAAAGGGTCGTAATAGGTTGTTAAAATTCAAGGTGTAAAAGTAAGTACTATGCGGTCATTTTCAGGTTAATCCTAATAAATATTGATTCATTTAGATAGAAAAAAAAACTGGGGAAGTCTCTTACTTATTTCAAACTGATTTAGTAGATTAGTTCAAATTTTTATACTAATTCCTTTATGATCAATTTTTTAACATTGGTGTTAATCCAATTTCTTCCCCTTCTTCTAATCAATGAAGACCAAAATGGAAATCAAAAACAAGATTTTGAGGAAGAGTTTGTTATTGTAAATGCCCCGATGGAGTTTCTCCCAGGGTGGACAGCAAATGAATTGAGAGCAACTTCGTCAAGAATATTCCAAACTAACCTAGGAAGAAATAACTCCAAAGCCATAGCAGTTCAGCCCATTTCAACTTTTAATGGGGAACTTACCATCAGCCTTTTAAATGAAGATTTTGAAGATCCAATAGTTGAGTTTTGGGCGAGATCAATTCAAAATGGAACAGGAACCAGATCAGCTGAAGTTTACATTTCATGGAAAAATGACTCTCAATCATCTTTTTCACAGCCCACTTTACTTGGGAGTAAACAAGAGTTTGAAAATCAAAATCAAGATTTCAGGAAATTTCAAATTGAACTCCCGGATTTTCTAAAGACAATAAGAGAAATAACCTTTAAAATAGAGGTTCGGTACGGGGCTGGAACAGGGAGTGCTGCCCGATGGATAATGGACGATTTTGAATTTGGGGATTTTGAGGTTGATTTGAAATCGCCTGCTTTAACCCAAATCAGAGGATTTGACTCCAATCAACTTGAACTTACTTTCGATGAAGCATTGGATCCGGTCTTTCCGCTTTTTCAAGTAAACTATGATTTGGAGGGAATCGAACCAGAATCAGTAATTCTAAAGAATGATACATTGGTTTATTTGTTATTTGATCAGGATTTGGTTCAAGGCAAAGATTATATTCTTCAAATGAAACAGATTCCTGATCTGAGCGGTAATTTTCTTAGCGACACCTTGGTCAATTTTACTTTTTATGACCCTACCGATATTCCCGCAAAAGGATTGGTAATCAATGAAATTATGCCTGCTCCAAGAGCAGATTTGGACTTGCCCAATGTAGAATATGTAGAGCTTTTTCATGCGGGTGATTTTCCATTTAGATTGAAAAATGTTATTTGGGCAAATTCACGAACTCAGGTGAAATTGGATGAATTTTGGATATTACCTGGAGAGTTTCTCATTCTTGTTCCTCAAAATCAAGCAATAGTATTTGAGCCTTATGGGAAAGTTCTGGAAGTGGCAAGCTGGCCTACTTTGCTAAATTCTGGGGATCGATTGAGGATTGAAACTGATAAGGGCGAAAAGATTGACGAGTTGACTTATGCTACTGCAAATTGGGGAGGGACTGAGTTTGCAAATGGAGGATACAGTCTTGAAGTAAGTAATCCTTTCTATGCTTGTGAGCAATCTGAATTTCTTATTCCCTCTAAAGATCTGCTGAGAGGAACTCCCGGAAAGATTAATTCCAACTTTGATCTCACTTCTGATTCTGAATTTCCACGATTGGAGGAGGGATATTTCATAAATTCGACAATGATCAACTTGAGGTTTTCAGAGCCGATCATTCCCAATGCATCTAGCTTAAATTTTTCCTTTTCGCCAGATCTTCAATTGGACTCAGTTAAATTTTTAGACTCACGATCCATTCAATTGATCCTAAAGTCCGAAGCTAGATCGAATCAAGTTTATCAGCTTGAAATAAATGGAATCAGCGATTGTAGTGGAAATAAATCCCCTAATTCTGATCCTTTTGAGTTGATATTACCGATTCCTGCAAAAAAAGGAGATTTAATCATCAATGAACTTTTATTTAACCCTAAAACAGGAAGTCCAAAATTTGTGGAATTGTATAATCGGACAGATTCGTATTTGGAAATCGGAGACTGGAAATTAGCGAATCTAAATGAATTAGGTGAGGTAGATCAAATCAGAAGGCTTGCTGAAAACCGGCTTCAGATCCCTCCAAAGAGCTTTTTATCAATCACTACGAATATTGACCGATTAAAACTGGACTATCCGCTGGCCTCTTCAGGAGCCTTCCATTTGCTTAGTACGTTACCAAGCTATCCTATTTCTGGTGGGAACGTGGTTTTGCTGGATTCTGAGGAAAGCGTGGCGGAAATATTTTCTTATAATGAAGATCTACACCATCCGCTTTTGAGAGACCCTAAAGGTGTTTCTTTAGAGCGGATTTCCTCAGAAAGCCCGATTTCCAATCCTTCCAATTGGCATTCTGCTTCAGGAATAGCTGGGTATGCTACTCCGGGAATGAAAAATTCCCAACTCATTTCAAATGAATTTGACGGAGAAATTCTGCAGATCGAACCCAAAGTATTTGATCCGGAAGGTAGCAATGGCAATACTTTCACCAGTATCCGATATGAACTCGATCAAAGTGGTTGGATTGGAAACTTTCGGATATATACTACTTCCGGTCAATTAATCCAGGTTTTAGCTCAAAATGAATTATTGGGTGTAAATGGTCTTTTCACATGGACGGGAACTGATACTCAAGGAAGAATAGTAAGGCCCGGTTATTATATTTTGTTGGTTGAACTTTACGATATACAGGGGAATATTAAGGTCATAAAAGAGACCATTGCAATTGCGACATCTTTTTAAAAAAATTAAAAAAGTCTTTCTGTTTTCGAAATATTTTTATTAAGTTAATTTCCGAATTAACATACACCCATGGAAAAAGACCTGATTAATCAATCCCTTCACACTATTTGCCTTCAAAATGGCAAATCCCTTGATGACGCAAGCCAGTATCTGAAGATGAAATACAGAATGGATGTGGAAAACCTAGTCCTAGAAAAGCGTCTAAACAAAATTTTAAATGATGAAAAAGCCGTTGCATAACGTTTTTTTTTTGGGGTTAATTTCAAAATTATCTGATAATTAGGTTATTAGAATTTTTCTGCCTCCCGATTTAAAAATTTAAAGTCTTATTTAACTTTATTTTTATCGAGTAGAGAATTTTTATTTTTTGCAAATCCAAGGTCTAAATGTATTTTAGAGGTATCTATCAGAGTTGGTAGTCGATAATAATATTCATCAAAACTAGTTTGCTATGAGTCAAGGAGAAAAAACAGCGTATTCTCAGGAGGAATTGAAAGAATTTGAAGAGATCATCCTCAGTAAACTTGCTAGTGCAAAAGAAGAGTTACATATATTAAAAGAATCTTTGAGCAAGAAAAATGACAGTGGTACGGACTTTACTGCTTCCACATCTAAGCTGCTAGAAGATGGAGCGGATACTTTAGAGCGAGAGAGCCAAAATCAACTTGCTGCAAGACAACAAAAATTCATCATTAATCTTGAGAATGCATTGATTCGTATCAAAAATGGTACTTATGGGGTGTGTGTCGATACTGGTAAGTTGATCTATAAAGAGCGACTAAAGGCAGTACCACATACAATGCATTCCATCGAAGCTAAGCTGGCAAAGCAGTAAGTTTTGGACTTTTTGCATCGCCATATTGAAGCATTAATCTTTTGTTCACCTGTACCACTTCCTCAGGCGGAAATTTTAAAATGCCTCAATGAGATGTTTGAAGCGGAGGTGCCAAAAGAAGATGTTGCTGATGCAATTAAGGATTTGAGAGAGAAATATAAGTCTGAAGATTTTTCTTTTCAACTTGATTTTCTAGGTGGAGGCTATCAATTTTTGACCAAACCTGCCTACCAAACTTCAATTAGTATTCTTTTGCGGCAGCAGTCTCAAAAGAGATTGTCTACTGCTCAGCTGGAAACCCTGTCGATTATTGCCTACAAACAACCGATCACAAAAGGTGAAATCGAACAGATCCGAGGAGTTAACAGTGACTATTCTGTCCAAAAATTATTGGAAAAAGAGTTAATAGAAATCCAAGGTAAGTCTGAAGGAGTAGGAAGGCCATTGATTTATGGTACCTCAGGGAAGTTTATGGAGTATTTTGGGATCAATACTATCAGTGATCTTCCGCAGCCGAAGGATTTTTCTCAGCCTGAAAATCAAATCGGAGAGCAGAGAGATTAATTATTCTTGGAGTTTGACTTTAGCCATTTGAGCGATTAGGAATTTTTTCCCGGATTTTACTTCCAGGCAAAGGACTCTTGTCCTTCTTGTCTCACCTTTTTCAAATTCTCTTCCGGAAAGTAAAAAGCGATTTCCCGGTTTTAAATCTGAAAGAAAAAGATCCTCCGCAAGTTCATCTTTTTGATCATACTTACTCATTTCTTTCATTAAAAAAAGATCTGCTGCAGAGCTGGCTTTAGGGTTTTGCATGTGCTTTCGCAAAGGAATCAGGATATCGATCGGAAAAATCTCATCCTTCAATATTGGGAAAAGCAATTCTTGAAAAGTGCTTTTCCATTCGACTCCATGAGGGTTGATATTTATGCTAAACCTTGTGAAAGCAAAAAGATGTGCAACCTCATGAATATAGGTAAGTAAAAATTGATAAGGGTTGAGGTCTCGGTTTATAGTGATTGTCTGAATCTTCCGATCTCTTCTATATCTAAAATCCCCAAGTTTGGTTTTTCTCGACTGGCTTATCTGGAAATTGAAAGGTTCTTTTTCCCATAAGTCTAAACAATATTGAATAGAGGATTTGGGGAGGTGTTTACCGAATATAAGTTTGAGATTTTCCCTGCTATTCATGGCTAAAAATACCAAAAAAAAGAGCTCCGGATTCCGGAGCTCAATTTTTTTAGAAGTGGAGAGTTAATTACTTAACTTCTTCAACAATCTCTTCTACCATTACAGCAGAAGAATCAGCAGTTTCTTCAACTACTTCGATTGACTCTTCAACAACTACTTCAGTAGATTCTACTGTTTCAGTTGTCTCTTCAGTTACTTCTTTGTTGCCGCAAGATGCAGTTGCCATTAGGCCAACGATTGCGAAAATTGCAAATACCTTTTTCATTTTTTGTGGTTTTCTTAGTTACGCTGCAAATATATTATTACTTTGATCAATAAAACAACAAACCGCTCAAAATATTTTTATTTGTTTTTGTAAATAATTTTCACAGGAACTCCTTCGAAATCAAAGTTTTCCCGGAGTCTATTTTCTAAATACCGAGTATATGGCGATTTGATGTACTGGGGCAGGTTACAGAAGAAAGCAATCACCGGATTTTTGGTTGGTAATTGGGTCACATATTTGATTTTGATGTATTTTCCTTTCCAAGCCGGCGGCGGATATTTTTCAATTTCCGGAAGCATTACGTCATTTAATTTTGAAGTAGTTACTTTCCTGGTTTTGTTTTCATAGACTTTCACTGCGAGTTCAATAGCCTGAAAGATTCGCTGCTTTTCAGTTACTGAGGTGAAAATGATAGGAATCCATTTATTTTCACCGAGTCTTTCGATCATATCATCTTTGATGGTTCCCATGGTTTTATGATCTTTTTCGATCAAATCCCACTTGTTTACCATGATCATCACTCCTTTATTATTTTTAATTGCCAGGGCAATCAGATTGATATCTTGTGCTTCCAGACCTCTTGTAGCATCGACCATGATGATTACTACGTCAGATTCTTCGAGAGTTCTTAATGAACGCATCACTGAATAAAACTCTACATCTTCAGTTACTTTGGCTTTTTTTCTGATTCCAGCCGTATCGGTGATTATAAAATCTTGGCCAAAAAGCTTGTATCTGGTATGAATAGCATCCCGCGTAGTGCCAGCCTCGTTGGTGACAATGGAACGCTCTTTTCCTAATAGTGCATTTAGAAATGATGATTTTCCAACATTTGGTCTTCCAAGAATAGAGATTTTTGGAGTATCTGCATCAGGATCTTCCTCGCCTTCCTCTTCGAATTGAGTGATAGCATGGTCAAGTAATTCACCAGTACCACTTCCGCTTGCGGAGGCAATCGGGAAAACTTCATAATCACTGACTCCAAGGGAATAAAATTCATTCGCCATAAAGCTCTTTTCCTGATTATCTGCTTTGTTGGCAACGATGTAAACAGGCTTTTTGGTCGCTCTGAGTTCATGTGCAAAATCGGTATCCAAATCAGTGACACCATCATGGCAATCGACTACAAACAAAATCACATCTGCTTCTTCGATAGCAAGCTTTACTTGCTTTCTGATTTCTGCTTCATAAATATCATCAGAACCAATGACATAACCTCCTGTATCGATCACTGAAAAGAATTTTCCTGCCCACTGAGCATGGCCGTAATGTCTGTCTCGGGTTACCCCGCTCATGTTATCTTCGATCGCTTTACGCTCTTCAACGAGTCGGTTAAACAAAGTGGATTTTCCCACATTTGGTCTTCCTACTATTGCTACAATATTTGCCATAATCAAGTTGGGTCGTACCCAAATTTTTTCAGTTTCGATTTATTTTTTCTCCAGTCTTGCTCCACCTTCACAAAGGTTTCTAAGAAGACTTTCTTTCCGAAGAATTTTTCCAATTCTTCGCGGGATTCTATCCCTACTTTTTTGAGCATTTTGCCTTTTTCACCAATCAAGATTCCTTTTTGACTTTCGCGCTCCACGAAAATATTTGCTCGCATCCGGATCATAGTAGCATCTTCTTTGAAGTCTTCGATACTCACTTCAGTGCTATAGGGAACTTCTTTTTTATAGTTGGTGAAGATCTTCTCTCGAATGATCTCGGAGGCAAAGAACCGTTCTGAGCGATCAGAAAGTTCCTCTTTGTCATAAAATGCCGGGTGCTCCGGCAATCGGTCTAATATTTCCTGATTGATTTTCTCGATGTTGAATTTTTCAACTGCAGAAATTGGGATGACTACTTCAGATTTAATTCTTGAAGTCCAATAAGCAGTCACTTCCTCCAATTGACCTTCTTTTGCCAAGTCAATTTTGTTAATTACCAAAAGAACTGGGACTCCGGATTGATTGATTTTTTCAATCACATGCTCTATATCAGTGTCTGTTTCATAGAGATCGGTGACGAAGAGAATGATGTCGGCATCTTCTAAAGAGATATTGACAAAACTCATCATATTCTTCTGAAGCTCATATTGGGGCTTCAGCATTCCTGGCGTATCTGAAAAAACTATTTGATAATTTTCAGAATTTGTCAGACCAACAATCCGGTGCCGGGTCGTCTGCGCTTTGGAAGTAATTATCGAAACTCGCTCACCTACAAGGATATTCATCAATGTGGACTTACCCACGTTTGGCTTTCCAATAATATTTACAAATCCTGCTTGGTGTTTTTCTTGGCTCATTTTGAAAATTTTTACAAAGGTACTTGATTTTTGAGAGTTTGTCCTTACCTTTGTATCACAATTAGCCGGAAGGGCATTTGAATTAGCAATTTAGACAAAAGTCAAAAGATATATCGCGGGATGGAGCAGTTGGTAGCTCGTCGGGCTCATAACCCGAAGGTCACAGGTTCGAGTCCTGTTCCCGCTACAAGAAACCCCTTATACGTAAAGTATTTGGGGTTTTCTTTTTTTAGGGGACGGAATTGGGGACGGAATTTGATAATAAATTAAATATCTATCTAGCCTTGTGTCAATTTGAAGAAATTCTTCAAGAGACTTTTTTGCCTGAAATAATAAGTCTAGGTCTTTCTTAAGAAATTTTGAGAATTTCAGTGTTTTTGACAGAACAATAGTTCCTGTAATGCAGACCATCAGTATTCCTTTAACACCTGCGGCTTTGAAGTACCTGCTTATACAGCGCGAGGATATTTAAAAATTAAGATGGGTTCTGTTAGAAGCAGGCGCTTAGATTTCTCAAAAGCATGCAAGTTAGGGGGGTAATTGCGAATACTTATATAGATAAATTCTAGGAATAGATGAGCTAAAGAATAGTACTAGCTTTATTAGATTTACATTTCCCAATTTCATTTGATTTAAATGATTAAAGTGTAAAACATTGATATATAAACTTTAGCTTACGCACTTAGGTCACCTTCAGTAATTAATTTCTTTCATACGGCGGTAGCAAGAAAAATTAATTCTACTGGGCTAGAAGGCATTATCACTCTCTACTCTCCTTAAATTGGGGATTTTGAAAAAATAAAAAGACAGGTGATTAATATTTCTGTCTTATGGATTTGTTAAAATGCACATAGAAATAGTTCTTTAAAACCATATCTGTGTCATTTATGTGATATCTAATTCTTAACAAAAAATCTAAAGGTAAACTGAAAGTTAATAGGTCGATCGATAATTATTATTTATTAAAGCTACATGTTTCTGTCATATTTGAACATATGTCTATCATATTCGATAGAATCAATAATAGGGCTATTTCGATCTTTTAAAAATAGATTTTCGCTATCACCATAGAAATCAATGTAATTATAGTAATTTATTTCTTCCCCATCTGCATTGATATATAAAGAAGAGCTGTAGACTACGTTATATAAATCACCTTCTTGTATTATCTTGGTGAATAATTCGCTTATTTGCATATTATCTGTAAATTCAATATATGCGATTTGAATATTACTTATTTTATAAGTGTAAAAATATTCTTTACCACTATTAAAAGAATCTATAAACTCAGTTAATAAACTTAAATTGCTAACAATATATGCAGATCTGAGTAAGATATTATCTTCAAATAGTTCGATTTTTAATTTTTTCAAATCAGGACTAAAATCAAAAAAATCATTTTCTATATTCTCAATTTTAAATTTAACTTTAAACTTTGGATCTTTTAATCTAAACTTATATTTTCCAGTTATAAAACCAAACTCCTTTATTAATTTTTTATAATATCTAATTCTTTTTTCAGAATTATGATAATTAAAATGAATTCCTTCAAATTCGCTTTCTTGTAAGAATTTAAGATTTTTAAATTTTGATCTACTAGGATTAAAAAAATATGCTTTTTTGAAATTATGATAAGGTGAAAAATCTCGATCATTATCAATATGATTTACATTAAGCCTTTTTCCGGATATTGTAAAGATAATATGTTCTATTCTTTCTTTTGAAATATTGTCATCATTATCAAAAAAATCTAAAAAATCTATATCCTTTGTATAATTTCTCCCAATATAATTGCTGATATATTTTATTATATATTCTAATGTTCCAGTTTCCACTATTTGAAATTCAATTAATTTAATCTGAAATATGCTTGTTATTAGTAATTCTACATTTCTTCTAACTTCATATTTATTTTTGGCTGTATTAAAGAATATAATATTTCCATTTTCCTCTTTGAAATAGTATTGAGATATTTCATGTTTTTTATATTTGTCAATTATTTTTTTCTTATAAAAAAAATGTTTAGAATGAATTAAATTACTTAAAGATATAAGATTCTTAAATAATGAATTTTTATCAGATAATGCAAATTTATAGAATATTATTATTATTCCTTTACAAAATGATTCAAGTATTTCAATTTTACGTATTGTAATCTTTTGTTTATTGAGATTTTTGATTCTAAATTTATAGGATTTTAGATAATTTATTATTTCATGTATATATATAAAAAACTCACGATATACATTATTAGTTAAAATTGGTTTTGCCTCCAGTATCACTGTTAATGCAAATTTTAGTTCCTCTGTTACAACTGTAATAATTGTTGATTTCTCTTTATTTGGTTTTGTTTCATCTAGGCGGTTTAAATCATTTATTCTCTGTATTTCATCAAAATTGAATGGAGTTAGTATGTCTATATTAATTATATTATTAAATATTGTAGAGCTAAATATGTTATTTACTCTTTTTATTGTACTTGAATCTCTACCACTTGTTTGAATGTATTCATTTAATATTGTAATAAAACGTATATATTCATCTTTAGTTAGAGCTTCATTATTTTGAATTTTTAAATTTAAATTTTCTCTTATATCCTTAAGTTTTTGGTAGGGATTTTTAAAATCAATTCCAAATAACTTTCTAACAGCTTTAATAAATGCTTCTAAATTATCAGCATATTCATCAACAAGTATAGGAATCATTCTGGAATTTCTACTACTTTTAAAATTTTCAGGACGTGCTTGAGCAGCATAATTGTAGAAACTACTAACTGTTATTAAAAATTCAGCTTCATATTCTAAATCATTTTCTGCAATATCATTTTCATAAAAGAATTTAAAAAACTCTTCAACATCTGAATAAGTGTTATCAAAAGCGATGGCTTCTTTTATAATTTTTTTTATCCCTGGAGCTCTGTCAAAATTGCAAAACATAGTTTAGTATTTATCCCTTTAATCGTATTTAATTCATTTCTCGGGCTTGGTAATTATTTCATTTTTAATTACTTTAGGCTCCTAATATAAATAATTGTTAATTAAAATCCGATTTTTCTTTAAGGATAAAAATTTCCATAAACATAGTTTTCATTAATTTTTATTTGCTCAGGTTATCAAAACCTTTCTTCTTGTGTTCCACCTCTTTCATATTAGCATAAATTTTTTCAATTAATAGCTTCAAAATTCTCTTTCTACTTTTTCTAGCTCTTCAATCATCTAATCTTCCTTTATTTCCCCTGATTGTTGGCACATAATATGAAATATAAGATACTAAAGAATGGTATGATTTAATGGTGAGTTTTTCCATCAATTGATCAAAAGTTGGATTAGGTTGATATTTTTCAATTAAGGGATCATCAAAAATCTCTTGGACAGGAAATCCAAAAGAGATGTCTTTACTATAAAAATGGAATGAAGTGTAATCAAAGTTGAAAGTGGAGCTACTTTTCAATACTTCTGAAATATCTCTTCTATAGTATTGCTTTCTAGCATTTATGAAAGTGTTGAGAACTCTTTTTTTGGTCTTAAAAAAGTCATAAGTATCACGAGCTTTTTCTACCATAAATGAGTAAATCATGAGCTTAAATGTCAATTGCTCTACCTCATCCTCTATTAATTTGCACACCTCTAATGCAATACAACAAGTGAAAGTGAAGACTTCTAAGTAGTTTTTATAAGGAAGTACACCAAATTCCTTGACGATTTCTCCTTGATTTTCAAGACTTATCATTTCTAGCTCAATAATAAAATCCTGTGTGTTCATCAGTTAAATATTTGCTGTATATGACTTTTTATAAAAGATTTTTTTGGTTTGATCTTGGATTTTCAAGTTTTTTGCAAAATTCATCGAGGTAACTAGTTGCGTTCATCCTAAAACTTTTCTTTAAAAAACACTCAAACAACCTCTAAGAGTATTTCTTCTAAATAGGCATGAGTAGTACCAGTTATTTTATTTAGGCTACTTTTAAACTGTATCTCTGGATCAATGAAATCACGAACGGCATAATCTTGCAGCTTCATGTTGTTCTTAAGAGTAAAAGCATAAATATCTCCAAATGCTTGATCAAGGTTTCCTTCAAAATAATCTTTGAAACTTTTGCTGTAAGCAACGCTTCTTACCACATGGAATCGTTCTAGCAAATGTTGAGTTTTAAAAGTCCTAAACACCTTAAAATCAATAGAATTCCTTATATTTTTTAATACTTCTTCTTTTTTAAAAGGAAGTCTAGCCTTATCAATTATTGATGAAATCAAGTAAAATAAAAACACTTCTATTTCAAGAAGACCTGATTCGGAAATCTTATCTTGATTATACCCACGTATATCCATTATGGCTTCTGATATTAGCTGATGAATTTTACCTTGCAATAGAATTATCTGGTACTGATCAATAGAATGAAAATCCTCTAGCTCATGAATTCTTAATAGTAGCCTAGAATACTTGTCTTGAGTGGTATCTAGGTAGATTTGAAAAAGTTGCTCAAACTCTTTTGGAACAAGATTTTCAACGACTGGGTCTGTTGTAAAAGGATTTTGGTAGAAATAGTGGTAAGCAAAATAAGGGGAGTGATTTTTAGTTGATTTTATGATTTTAAGGTCCTGTAGATATTCTTCTATTCTGTTTTCTACCAGAGAATAGTTATGCTCTTTCTTTAAATCCAAGTAATGGGTTAGAAGACCATTTTTGTCGCGAATAATTCTAATTGCGTTTTGGGCTTTTTCTTTGAATTCTGGTCCAAAGATCTTTGTCTCAGTTGAGTCATGTAGTAAGCGAAGAAAGATGCTAAAACAATAAAGCTCAATTTCAATCCTTGAATGCTTTGAGGTAGCTCTAAATGTTTCTGAAAAAAGATCTGCTCCTTCAGAAGCAATTTCGAAGATTGAGGTTTTGAGACTTTTCATTTTAATCAAATATTTGCCGTAACAATCTTTCTTACAAGTTTTCTAATTTAAATATATGATTTTCAGTTAGGTAATTTTTTTCTGATGCTAAGAATTAAAGAGGTGCATATCCATGTTAGTCAAATCGTTGCAGTTAACGGTTTCAGATTTGAAGAAATGGGATTTCAGTACACAGGTCTAAGTTTTGGCTTCTTAATAAGTGATAATTCCCATATTGAAGCTTCTTGATTACCCAAAGTTACTTTTGTCTGATTTGGGAAGTAGAACTTCAAAGTTAAACTAGATGTTTTAGTTACAAATTGATGGTGATAAATTATTCCCATATCAGGGAATGGACTATGATTCTCAGGAATTACTAATTGATTTTGAACAGCCCATTTAAGGTACCTTTCCACCAATTGCTTATTCCATTTCCATCTAAAAGGGAGTTTATTTGAGGAATAAAAGAATTTCTTGAAATGATTATCCCCAAGAATATGGACGCCTTCTTTTCTTATTAAACGTGAATTAATATTCGAGAAATTGAGGTTCAAATAACTAAAATTAGAATTTATCTCATTCCATTCAGGAAAATCAAATATTGTCCGAAGTGCAAAGATTTGATTTGGATGATTCTTTAGATAATTATGAAAAATAGAAACTAAGAAGTCTAGTTTTTCGCTTTGGGTCATAACTTAATGATAATCAAAAGAAAAAAATGAGAATAGAAAACTGCTTAATGACTATAAAAATCATATTCACCTGCCATAATTAAGGCTGACTGGAATGAGAGGTCTCAGATTCAATGGGAAGAGTTTTAGTTTGTGCTAAGAATTAGGATTTCCCCTTAGTCCTTTATTGATTAACTCTTTCACCACTCCAAACATCATCGCAGAGAAGTCCTCTTTGAATTCTTTGTTATCTGAATACAGCTTATAAAGGTCAAAGTTGGTAGTGATGTGTTTGAGCAATTCTTCACCAACTACCTTATCACTTGTGATTCTTGCATTCTGGTCATCAGAATGTTGAATAGAGCTTATCAATTCATTGTTCTTAGCTACATCAGCGGCGATGTTCTCCGCCATTTGTCGCACCTTGTCTGCATCTTCAAATTCAGTTCCGTATCGGTCATTGAATGTTTGAAGGATATTTGAAAGCCTGTCAATTTCTGGTTCACTTACTCCACCTCTCATGTCGGTTGGAATTGGTTTCAAATCTTCTCCTTGTTCTAAAACCACATTTGTTGTTGATTCCAATTGCAGACGGTAGCTGTCCATATCTATATTATCCAAAACACCTCTTGCTAAATCCACCGAAGTATCTCCACCTAGCTTGTTTTGTAGATGATTTAGGAAGATATAAAGTCTCTCTAAATATGGGTTTTCAAATGGTACAATTTGAGAAAGGAAAATGTATAGCCGAACATACGTTTTTACTTTCGCTCTGAAGTCCGCTTGTTGTTCTTCTTCTAAATCTTCTCTGAATATTGCTACTGATTCATCAAGTGAAGCGTGTAATTGGTCAACTGGTACATTTGACAATATCTTATTCGAGAACTCTTCTACTTGCTCATGAGAATAAACTTGATAATTGTCTAATGCATCTTGTAAGTCAAACAATTTGTTTGGGTCAGTAGCTTCACCTAAAATGGTACTTTCAAAATATGGTTTGAAAGCAGCTTCCATATCTTCTGCTGTATTGGCAAAGTCTAGAACAAAAGTATCTCTTTTTAGAGGGTGACTTCTGTTTAATCTAGAAAGTGTTTGGACAGCATTTACGCCACCTAACTTTTTGTCAACATACATGGTATGTAAAAGTGGTTGGTCAAAACCAGTTTGATATTTATTGGCTACCAATAGAAATCTGTATTCATTCTTTTGAAACTCTGATGGAATAGAGGTACTGGAAAAACCATTTAAACTTGCTTCTGTCTCTCCATCAATTTCACCTGAAAATGCTACCACCGCTTTGTAAAGACTATTGATTGATTTCAGATATGCGTCAAAAGCCTTTTTGTATTGCACTGCATTTTTTCTGCTACTGGTTACCATCATAGCTTTTGCTTTGCCTCCCATTCGCTTCTTTTGAATGATATTTTCCATAAAATGATCAATCATCAATTTTGACTTTTTCTTTATGGCGTGTTCGTGACTTTCTACATAAGCTTTGAGTTTCTTTTGTGCTCTTTTCTTATCGTATTCGGGGTCGTCTTCTATCTTTTTTAGCAAAGCATAAAAGCTTTGGTAAGAGGTATAGTTTTGTAATACATCCTTGATAAAGCCTTCTTCTATTGCCTGTTTCATGGAGTACAAATGAAAAGCTCTAAACTTCGTTTTATCACCTTCTTGGTAAGGAACACCGAAGAGTTCTAAGGTTTTGTTTTTTGGAGTTGCAGTGAATGCAAAATAGCTTGCATTAGGTAAAAGTTTTCTTGACTTTACTAATGTTCTAATTAAATCCTCTCCTGTTACCTCACTACTTTCATTTTCATCATAATCTTCCAAATCTGCCTTTAATTCATCTTCATCATTCAATTTCGATAAAGATTCGTTGAGTTTTCTTGCCATTTGACCACTCAAACTGCTGTGTGCTTCATCAATAACAATGGCAAAATTGTTCCCTGGCAATTCTCCAATTTCTTCAACTATATGTGGGAATTTCTGAATGGTAGTAATGATAATTTTCTTGCCTTCTTCTAAAGCAGTTTTGAGTTGTTTACTACCTTCAGTAATTGCTTCAACTACACCGCCAACTTGTTGGAATTGCTTTATATTTTCTCTGATTTGAGCATCTAATGCCCTACGGTCTGTAATTACTATGGCTGTATCGAAAAGGTTGTTTGTCCCTGATTTATCATGTAGGCCAATTAACTGATGAGCTAACCAAGCAATGGAATTTGATTTTCCTGAACCAGCTGAATGTTGAATTAAGTATTTCTGCCCTGAACCTTGTTCTTGGGCATGTGCAAGAATTTCTCTAACTGCTGATAATTGATGATAGCGTGGAAAGATGAGTTTCTTCTCTTTCTTCGTTCTCTTTTTGCCTTTATCGTCTGTGTATTCTTTTTCTTCTGTGATGAGTTGCGAGAAGTTCTGAATGATATCTGTTAGACTATTCTTGGTTAAAATTTCTTTCCAGAGGTAATCAGTTTTGATGCCTCCGTTTGGTGGATTTCCTGCTCCGTTATTATTTCCTTTGTTGAAAGGTAGGAAGTGTGAATTTTCTCCTTTTACTTGGGTACACATCCAGACTTCTTCTGTATCTACTGCAAAATTGACAACCAACCTGCCCAAGCGAAACAGTTCTTCGTTTGGGTCTCTATCCTTTTTGTACTGCCAAATAGCATGTTGCACATTTTGATTAGTGAGTTCGTTCTTCAACTCAAAAGTGATGACAGGCATACCATTGATAAAAACGACCATATCCAACGAGTTCTTATTCTTGGTGGAATAGTACACCTGACGAATAACCGAAAAGGTATTAGCTTGGTATAAGGCATTGGCGCTGGCATTATAACCCGAAACAGGTTTGTCATAAAACAAGCGGAGTTTAGTATCTGTAAAGCCATCTACAATGCCTTTTCGCAATACTTCAATAACACCTTTTGCTTGGATTTGGTCATTGAGTCGCTTGATGATTTTCTGTTGATACAGCTCCTGATGATACCGCTTGAGTTTTTCTAATGCTTTGGGTTGCGTGGCTTCTAAAAACTGAAATAACATTGCCTCATCTAAACAAGACACATTATTGTAGTCTTTGCTGTCTCTTTGGACATAGTTATTCTTATCTACCAAGTAGCTAGTGATGTGACTTTCTAAGCCCTTTTCGGTGGTGTCTGTACCCATATTTCTATCTCAAAATATCTAAACTTCGTCTAATAAAAATATTTTAACTTACTGGTTATCAATATTTTAAAACTTATTCAATTCCTTTAAATGTCTAAATAATGTCTAAGCAATGTCTAAATCTCTGCTTTAGACATTATCCAGATCTTTCCCTCAGGCACGATCAAGCCTTCTCTTCTCATTTTTTGGAGAATGTTCCTCACTTTGTTTTTTTTCTGGTCAATAGATAGCACATCGGGTAGCTTGTCTAGCAGCACCTTTTCAAAGTCTTCTCTTTTTCCTTCTCTAAATTTTTTGAGGTAATCCAAAATTATTTTTTGACAGTATTCATCGTCAATTCCTCTTTGTTTGATGTAATCGGCTTTCTCGCCTGTCACTTTCGCCACAGTGACTGATATGTGGAAATTTGGTTTTCTTCCTTCAATCAATCCTTTGTTTTTTAGGTCTTTTATTTCTGCTGCACTTAACTTTTTCGATTTGGCTACTTTATCTAAGGCGATGATATCTACTAAACTTAAATCAGGCACAGAAGCAATTTTTCTCGCATAGTTGATATCCACTACTTTACCTGTAATCGTCAGTTTTACCTTGTCATTGGTAAATTCATAGTCTGGCATAGGAAAGTATTTCTTACGCTGAATATTAAACATGCGCTTGATTCCACTCCCAATAGCATCAATCATGTTGAGGTTAATCATGGCTTCCACCAAAAACGGGTTTCGGTAAGTAGGTTCAGGAGCATCTGTAATCACTACATCCTCTATACTTGAGGGGATAAATGCACCTGAATTGATAAACACTAGCTTGCCATCTTCATGTTCGACCACATTTATTTTACCACTTAGTGTGTAGTCTTGGTGAGCAATGCAGTTATTCAAAGCCTCTCTAACTATGTAGGCATCATATTGGTCTACTTCTTCGGGAAATAAAGTGCCGTCTGAGATATAGCGGTATTTCAGATTTCTTATTTTCTTATATACTTCTTCGGTATTTAATAGAAGAGGACAGGTAAAGTGCTGGTAGTCCTTTTCAATATTGTCCTTGTCTCTTAAAATCCATGAAATCTTAGCTGTAGCGGGATTGATAAAGTGTTCCGATTCCGATTTACCCAATAGTAAAATAGCCGTTCGGGTGATTTTACCTTTGATGCAAACTTTGGCTTTGTTCAGAAAAGTTTCATCATTCCATTGGTCAATTTCCTCAACTAAGTGTGAATTTTTTCTTTTAAATGATTCTCTTGCTTTAAGAATTGCTTCGGGTGATAAGTCTTGAATAGATGCTTCTTCTATAATGCCAGAACTCCAATCTTCACCACGTGATTGCTCTCGAATACGTTCTACTTCTTCCAGATTCAAGGCGTTAAGTTCTTCGCCATCTCTGCCATAATAATGCCCCTGCCACGAAATAGGGATGCCTTTAGGGGCAGCAGGGATTTCAAATAACACTACTCTTCCCTCGGGCGCTGCTACTTCATAGATTTCCTTGAAAGTAAGTCTACCCGTAGTATGATTAGCTACTTCTGCTTTAAGGCTATCAAGGTCAGCACGGCTGGTTCGGAACTGCGAACCTACTATACTTTTATCCTTATCTTTTATGCCAAATACCAACCAAGCCGAACGTTTGTTTTTGAGGTTCGCTTCATTACATAGGGCAGAAAAGTATTTGCCAATTTTATTGAAATCATATTGGTTTTTAGCTTCTTTAAATTCTACCACTTCGTTCTCGATACCTTGGGAGCGAAGCTGATTCAAAATGGTTTGTATTTCGGCTTGACTTTTCATTCTTCAATTTCTTCGTTTTGGTAATCAGCTTCATCTTCAGCTACTAAACTCTCCCGATAGCTATCGGGATTATCTTCCAAATCTTCATCCCGATAGCTATCGGGATCTTCTTCTTGAGTCTCGGGAATCTCAAAATCTCTCACATCTATTTTGCCTGTAACCGCTTCTGCTATTAGGGCGGTTTTATATTCTTGGGTGAGAGTGATTTCTTTTTCGATGGTGGAAATGGTTTTATGAATCTTATCTACTTCAGATACAATATGATTTACAATGAGCTGTTGTTCATCTTTTGGTGGTAAGGGAATTTTTGCACTTTTCATATCATAAACACCCAAACCAACTCTTGTGACTCCATTCGAACAAACTTCAAACTGGACATTTATTGCTTTACATTGAAGTGCTCTCAGTAAGTAACTCCCTTCTAATTTCGAATAAGGTCGTAGCACAGATAAATGGTAGCCGCAAACCACATTTTCTAATTCTTCAATAACCAAAGCAGGGTTAGCAATATCATCGGCTGTTTCTGAATCTTTGGTAATAATTACATCACCCTTTAATAATGTGAATTTTTCAATTTGGTCATTACTGGCTGTTGCAATCATTAATTCCATGTTGTTTGTGATGAAATCATTTTTGTAAACATCAGTGTAATTGCAGAGCCTAACTTGCATTTCATCTTCTTTCGAATGCTTATCTATGTTACTTGGGAAACAATTAGCCACATACTTCAATTTCTTCACCTCCCAATGTTCAGGAACATCACCCAGCCAATCAATGCCCGAAGGTTTCATTTTGGCTTTGGAGTCTAAGCCTTTGGTAACGGCTTGATTGATAATAGCTTCTTTTTGCTTGTTGAGTAGCTTTATCAACTGCTTTTTCTTCAGGATAAAGCGGTCAATTCTTTTGAGTTTGAATTGTAGGTACTCAACAATCTTATTTTGTTCATCAATTGGTGGATATGGCAGTTTTATATCACCAAAGCGAGTGAAATATAATCTCAATCGCATATCCATTATACCTCTTGAATGTCGTTTGAATTCTCTACTTGCTATTGGGTTTCTAAAGAGGTAATTGTAGAAGTAAGGGTTTACATTTTCATTGTGTCTTAGAATGTCATAAGCAGGACTTGTAACTCCCTTGTATTCTGAAATGCCAATAGCTCCCATCCAAGCCAATAGTTTATTGACAATGATATCGCCTTGCTCAACTCTCCAATAATTGTCAGTGCTCGAAGCTTTGTTTCCTCTTGCTTCTAATTCTTTTCTTGGTTTAACACCCAAAGCAGTATAAACAGAAAGTAGTTCCTCTGAATTACCTACAGGAGCAGGTTCGCTAACCAAATCAAAAAGTAACTTAGTGCGTACTGCTTTCCAATGAGCAGGTAAGTCACCAAGCCATTCCTGACCGAAATCTGAGTAATCTAAATATGGTTTTACCTTGCTCATTATTCAATAATCTCTTTAAGTAAACCATCTGTTTCTTCTTCCAACTTGAAAATGTCACTACTGATGTCTTCTAAACTTCTCAACGCAGAGAAGTCGTAGAAATATTTGTTGAATGGAATTTCGTAACCAATTTTTGCTCCTTTGGTTTCGTACCAAGCATCAGGAACGAAAGGTTTAACCTCCCGATCAAAATAGGATTGAATGTCCTCTTTCATTGGGACGTTTTCAACATCTTTCAAACTTGTATCTGATTTTGGCTTCTCTTTGCTGTCTTTGATGATATTCCCGTCTTCATCTCTTTGAGGTTGAAAAACAGGAATCTGGTAAGAGCCGAAATCAGCAATATCAAATATTTTGCTGTATTCATTTTCCTCAAAACCGAAGTATAGATTTTGAATGTCAATGATGTGATTAGGCTTCAATTCAACTTTCTTTTCTCCCAAGTTCTTATTTCTCCTTTCAAAGAAATCTTTTGAAGAGGCATTGATTAATTGAACTTTCCCTTTTCGCTTTTCCTCTTTTACATTGCTGATAATCCACAAGTATGTTGATATACCAGTGTTATAGAAAATGTCATTCGGTAGTTGAATGATACATTCTAGCATGTCATTTTCAAGTATATATTGTCTGATACCACTTTCACCACTTCCTGCATCACCTGTAAAGAGGGCAGAGCCATTATGGATGGATGCAATTCGACTGCCTCCGTCTTTTGGGTCTTTCATTTTAGAAAGCATGTGGAGCATAAACATGAGCTGCCCATCATTGCTTCGTGATGTCAAACAGGTTTCAATCAACTCTCCATCAAAATTTCTGATAGGAAGGTTGAAGCGTTTATCAACAATGGCTTTCTTTTTCCCTTCACCTACATTTAGATTGTCAATATCTTGTTTCCAACTTGTTCCGTAAGGTGGGTTGGTCAACATAAAGTTGAATTTCAAATCAGGATCAAAACCATATTCGCTCAAAGTAGAACCAAACTTAATTTTGTCAGGGTCTTCATTTTTCAGTAGCATATCAGATTTACACACCGCATACATTTCGCCTGTGTTTTCCTGCCCGTACAAATGGAAAGTGGCCTGAGATTTTACTTCGCCATCAGGGTCGGTGGCAAACTTTTTAGATTGGGTAAGCATAGCGCCTGAACCCGCACAAGGGTCATATACTAAATATGTTCCTTGTTGTATTTTGTCCTTTACAGGCAGATAAACTAAATGAGTCATCAACTCAATGATTTCTCTTGGCGTAAAGTGTCGCCCAGCTGCTGCATTGGTTTTCTCGTTGAATCGCCTGATTAAGTCCTCAAACATATAACCCATTGCCATTGGTGAAATCTTGTCTGGGCTTAATTCTACCTTAGGATTACAGAACTTCTCAATCAATGAAAAGGTGATACCTGTGTTTTCAAATGTTTCAAGTTGATTTCTGAATTTGAACTTGCTGATAATGTCTTGAACATTTTCAGAGAAGCCATTCAGATAGTCTAGCAGGTTGGAGTCGATGTTTTTAGGGTCAGCCAATAACTTCTTCATGGTGTATGGAGAAGTGTTGTAAAATGCTAATCCAGAACCGTGCTCTTTACTTGTTAGCAATCCTGAGAGATTGTCAATCTTGCTTTTGAATTCGTTATGTGTGGTTAGTACTTTATCCTTGGTTGGCTCCAAAGCCAAGTCCAGTCTTCTTAACACCGTCATTGGGAGTATTACATCCTGGTACTGGTTTTCTAAGTATTTGTTAATCAGCACATCATCAGCGACAGTCCAGATGAAGTTGATGATGGGTTGTAAACTTTGGGTATCTAAATTCATTGTTTTTTTCTGTTTGAGGCAGTAGATTTCCTATTTGGTAGCTATTTGACCTGCTTTTTTTTGGGCTTTTAGACTATCACTTGAAAAATTGAGGAACTTAAAAATAAGAGTTTAATTCAGAATTTTATAATTCAAATTTATCTTTTAATGACTACATCAATTTCCTTGAAAAATGGAAGCTAGAATTAGCTCTTGAAAAATTTAAATTATTAATCATTTAAAAACTGATTAACCCATCATTACGGAAGTGTCCTTTTTAAGATCAAAATCTATTTCAAAATCTTGCCCATTCCAAACTGCTTCACAGCTTTCTAGTCGATAATTACTTCCTTGGTTCCATCGTGATCCAACAATGTCCTCAATTAAGTCTGCTAACAAAACCCGCTCTCCAACTTTTAGGTCTTTTGGTAATAAATATGCTGCATAAGGGCTTTCGAAATTATACGGGTAATAGTTAGTCCATGGAATAACTTGCTCCCAGAATTCATCATGATTTGAGCGATAGTCACTCGTGAAATCTACTTCACCTGTCTCCTTATGTTGAAAGACAGCGTACTTGGTAAAAATTTCAGTAGATGGGATCACTTTTTTCACTAACGGATAAAAACCTGACTGAAATGCTTTCCTAATCTCTTTTGAATTTCTTGCCGTGTAAATGATTCGCAATCCAGAGTCAGTGAACTCACCTTTAATTGATATCATGTTATTTCTCATTCGTTGGTAATTCTAATATTCTCTTGATTTAGATCAACCTTTAGGCAAGCATCAGGATTTTTTTTAATGATATTGAGTAATTCTTGTTCAGTGAGTTTAGAAGTGTCAACAATCGAATGATCACAAACGCTACAGACTCTACTTTTTCCGTCTTTGCTTGCAGCTAATGAAGACCATTCAATCTGAAACGGACAATCCAGTTTTTTGATTAGTTCACCTGATTCGGTGAAGAGCGACTTTTTTATAGGATTTAAAAACATGATTGAAAGTAGAATCTTCTACTAGAGCTTGATTCTAAAATATGACTTATTGATTTGATCCAACAGGCTGATATTTGATTGATGTGTTTTTGTCAAAGAAGCAATAGGCTATAAGCCTAGCAATAAGGTTTGTGATAAAATTGTCAAAAGAGCGGTGCCTTGAATGCTCTACTTGATAAACAACTTTTAGCTCATCATTGATGGTTTCAATAACTAATCCGTTGCACAAGAGTATTTTATCATTCAATTCCATGAGCACGTTCTTCATAATGTTTCTGAGGCTGGTGGTCAAGTGTAGTCCGTTGGTTTGTAGGTCGTTTTTGTTGTGCGGTTGGGAAAACACACATTTTGCCAAGCTTTGGTTTGCGATATGGCTGATGTGAGTTGGCGATGTGTGTGACTGTAGAGCGTTAGAATTAAATGTTTTCCTCTTTTTTCGTTTTCCACCATTGTCTTAACTCAATAATTTTAGGTTCACCTATATTTATCAGTCCTTTCCCTGATTCTAATTTTTTGATTTCTGTTTCAAGTTTGTATTTGCTGCTTGGAGTTCCAACGAAATTACTTATTGCTTTATAGTCTTTGTTTTGAACATTTAAGCATATCGGTAATTTCACTTGCGAAGCAAAATCAAAATCCTTTGTTTTGTAATCTTCAACTCCTTGTGATAACATTACTATTATTACACCTTTTGATCTTAGAAGTCTTAAAAGTTCTTCAAGTGCCTTTCTTGCATTTTTGTTTTTCAAATAAATATGTGCTTCGTCAATAACAATTACATATCGAAGTGGGAAAATATGATCGACTGGTTCGCAATCATTTGTTGAGCTAAAATAAGTGTTGAAATATCTTAATAACAAAAATACTACAAGCTGCCTCAATGTGTCTGAAAGAGCAGAAGGAAGATTTAAATACAAGCTCTTATCTAAAATGTTTGCATTGCTTGGATCACAATTAAAAATATTTGTTGTCAAATCTTGAATACCTGCAAAAAGTGTATCAGGTCTTCGATTATTTTCTTCATAATATTCTTCAATTGCTTCAAATAATTCATTAATGGTTGGATAAGAACCATTTTTATTATCAAATAGGTCTGTAATAACGTTTGTTAAAATATTTTTTTGAGCAACACCAACGCTTGGAACAAATGTGGCAATTGTATCAACAAAGGCTTTAATACTAAAAGGTCGTTGTCTCTCGTCTAAACTGATTGATAGAAAAGGATTGAACTTTACACCACTGTCATTTACTATATCAATAAACTCGCATTTTGTTGCATCAAGAAAAGGCTTTAGTTGCGATGGATTACCTTCTCCTTTGTAATCAAAAAAGATAAACTTTAACTCATTGTTTGTATTCTTAGAAATTTGATACAGAATATCTTTCATAAGTTGAGTTTTGCCAGAACCTGCCATACCTGCAATGGCTATATTTCTGTTATCAAATTCTCTCAGGTCATTTATTCTGATTTCAATTATTTCACCACTTTCCGTTTTGCCTAATTCAAATGAGAGTAAGGAAATGATTTCTTTCATTGAATTTACTTGAACATTCCCACTATTTATCTTAACAGAATTTGATCTTAGTGATAGCCCGTTTTTAATTGATTTTAAAAGTATTCCAATATGGTCACCTTTTGAAATATTCGAACTTTCAATTTTATCATTCCATATATTTAATCCGTGATTTAGATGAAGTTTGAAAAGTTTTCCAAATTCATCCTCAAAAGTATTTTTGTTGTAATGTTGGTCAAAAATTGTTTTAAAAATGACAAGATTTGAACCATCTCCTATGACAGTTCCAAATAATGCTTTGTCGTCACGAAATTCTTTTCCATCAGAACTAGGTATCACATCATTTTCCAAGTCAAATAGTTTACCTGAAAGTAAGCTAAAGGACAAGGCTATTCTTGGCGCAATGCCATCATTCTTAAAATTATATAGAGCCTTTATTCTATAAAGCAACTCATCGTTTTCTTTGCTTATTTTAATCCTCATAACTACTGAAATAACCGCTTTTTAAATTTGTATTTACTCCATCATTAAATAGTAAATATGATTTTGAAATGTTTCCAGAAATCTCTTTAAACCTTTTTGGAGTAATCTCACTATTTGTAGAGAACAATACAACCTGATCAGAAAGTGCTGGATAATATTTTTTAGTAATGCTATCTCTGTGTTCCTCGTCAAGTCTTCCTAAAGGAGTATCAATAAAAATGGGGAGATTTTTAACTGATTCTTTTAAAATCGCCTTTATTAAACAAGAGATATAAATTTGCTTTTCACCAGATGATAGACTTTCCTTTCTTATCTCATTATCATCTTGGTCAAAAAGAGTGATTTTCATTCCTTGCCCTGAAGCTAAAATTGTAACTTTGACATCCTCAATAAATTTAGTTAAATTATGATCGCTATTCAATTTGTGCATAAGGGTTTTGAGTTCAGAAAGAATTGTTTCTTCCAAGCTATCTTTATGCTTGTTTTTTTGTTCATCAAGGAACTGATTTAAAACATCAATATATTGATTGCTTTTTTGAATTTTTAATTTATTTTTTTCGTTAACATCAACTTTCTTTACAAGAGTAACTAATTGTTGATTGAGTCTTACTATATCACTTCTCAGCTTTGTGATTTGTTGATAGTTCTCACCAATTTGCCTATTTTTTTCTGTAATATTATAATCTGCTGTTTCTTTTTTAGACGAATACTCAAGAATTAATTCGTCTTCAAGATCTGCGTCAACTTTACTTAGGGTTTTATTTAAATATGATAGTTTTACTTTGATATCATTAAATTCTTCAATTGTATTTTCAAATAAATCTTTGGATTGTGTATTAACCAAGTTGATTGCATCTGCTATTAAGTTCTTTTCAGAATTATTGAGATCGTGTTCAAATTCAAGCTCTGTGTATTCACCATCCACTTTAAATAATTGCGATCCTAAAGATTGTGCTTTTTCGTAATAAAACATTTTGTCCTTTAAAGACATTGTTGAATTGTCTGGCTCAGGAGGTTTATTGAAAAGCAGTTCAATAAAGTTTTCAATTTTATCCGCATTTTCCTTTGATGAGTTTTGTGAAAGTTCGTTTTTTTCTTGAATTTCCAAATGCTCTTTTACTTCTTCAAGTTTACCAGTGAGAATAGCAAGAGGGATAATTTCACTTAATTCATTAAACCGTTCATTGAGTTCAACTTCTGTAGCCTTTAATTTGTCGATTTCAACTATGACAGAGTTTCTATCAAATGTAGAATTACCTTGTTTGCTATGTTGAGAAATTAGACTGTCATATTCTCTGATTTTTTTCTTTAAATCATCAATTTCTTTAAGTTTTTCGGCATTTTCTTCTTCAATATTATTTATTTGATCCTTTGATATTTCAATTGCTTTTTCACTATTGATAATTTGTTCTTGAAGGTTTTTTGATGCTCCTTCTTTTCTCAAACTATTAATATATAATTCAATGTCCTCAATTAAAGTCTCATATGTATCTAAACCAAGAATCTTTCCAAGAGCATCATTAATAAAACTGCCTTCATCTTTTATTGACAAATTTGCTATTTCTGAAATCTTTTCGGCATCAAAAAATACAAATTTTGCTGCGTCGATTGGAATGATGTAATCGTTAATAAAATTGATTTTGTCACTTTCATCATCAAATATATCAAGGGTTGAAGCAAAATCAATGATTGAAAGGGTTTCATTCATTGAGACAACATCAAAAGTTCTTTTTATAAGTATAGAATCTGTATTTGAATTAAGTATTCTTAATTCTGGTAATTCGATATCTGATATTTTAATGCTTACTGAGAACTTGGTTTTATTTTCTTTTTCAGCTGTCCAATTAATTGAATGTTGCATAAAAGAAGAATAGTTTTTTTCCTTTTGAATCTCTTTTTTGAAATTCTCATCTATCTGTGAAATCTTATCGCCAAATAAGCACCATACGATTGAAAGTAAAAAGTTTGTTTTACCGTAACCGTTTCGACCACCAATAATTATTATGTTCTTTTCATACTTTGTTTCAAGGTCAACATTTACAGTGTTGTAATATTGCCTAAAATTATTTATTTCAATGCTTGAAAATTTCATTTTATTGCTTTTTCAATTACATCATTAATTTTTTGCTGATGATAATTATTTCTTTTCAGCAACTTCTTTGTTCTAACAGATTCAAGGAGTGACTTTATAGAATCATAATCCACACCCTTGTCCATTGATATTTCATTCAGTCTTTGCTCTTGTAACACTTTATTTTCTTTTATTTTCATATAATTAGGTTGTTTTGATTGTCAATAAAGACAAATTGTTGTTCAATTAGATAATCAATAATATAATTCATATTTTTTTGACTTATATTAAGCTGAATAGAAAAATATTCTTCAATGGTTATGCGATTAGTACATTTTTGTTTACTAATATAATTCGTGATATTTCTACCTAAAACCTTTGGCAGAAAAGTTAGGCTTGAATTATATGTCTTACCACTTAATCCAATAAAACTTTGGTTGAAAATTATGAATTGTTTTTGAGGGTCAAGTTTAAGATTTCCGATGATACTTTTAGCATTAGTCTTTTCTCTGTACTTGTGAACTTCATTAAGTAGTTCTAAAATGTGAATTGGGTCAGTTTTATCTTGTAAATATTCAAAAATAATATCCTTTATTGTTCCTCCTTTAATTCCTTCTTTTTCTTTTTCCCATTTCTTCAATCCATAAGTGCTACTTCTGCCAAAACAAATAATCTCTGGAATTCTTTGTAAGGTTCCCCTTAAAGCTAATTTACTTTTTGTAACCTCAGGATTTTCTCTTTCAATTAAGTTATAAATTTCCTCAAGGCTTGAAGGAGAGCCAAGTTTTTCAAGAGCTTCAATTGCATACTCAGGAATTTGCTTAAAAGTATTTCTTTTAAAAGTTACATTTTCATTAAGATCAATTAATAAATCGAATTCTTGATTGATAATTCTTTCAGCTAAAGGAAATATTAATGATATTGTAGAACTATCTTCAGTTTTGACAAAATTATTTAAGTAGCTTTTGAAATGAAAACTGTATGTTTCCTCGATACGTTCACTTAATCTTTTATCTATGTCATCCGCAAAATCATTAAATCGAAACTCATCACATATTATTCTGTCTACCAAATAAAAGTATTCCCAATTGTGACGGTTTTTGGAATTAAAATATTTTGGCACCAAAACATCTTCAACATTGCCAATCAGTGTAAATTTATCGAATGTGTAAACAAAAATTAAGTACGAAATAAATTCTTTTGAAAAATTAGTCCCATTATTATAATTTATAAAATCACACAGATCATCATCAACAAATAATATTTCTTGGTTTATGTCAATTTTATTTTTTTGAAATAGGTCATCTTCTATGTTTTTAACAAATTGGAAATTTTTGAATAAATCTTTCAAAATACTTTTTCGAATTTGCCTTACTCTTTCTTTTGTACGGTCTAATTGTTCTGCTATTTCATCTAGTGTTAGTTCAAGTTGATTTTGATATACCTTAAAGGCCTTTTGAAAAATAATATTTTCATTCTTTTCAAAGATTGCATTCCTATTAAGTAAAAAGTCAGTTAGTTTAAAAACAGAAAGTGACTCAAGAATATCAATTGGTATCTCTGCAATTGAAAAACTTTTTTCTATGAAAAATCTGTTTTTTAAAGAAACTAAATTAATTTCATCATTGGTAATAGAAACATTTTCAATAAATTCTTTTATTGATATAATGAAATTGTTAAGTTCGGTTGTTGATTTTGTTCCAACATTTTTTATATCCTGAATGTTAAATCGTTCATTTGCTAAAATTTTTTCATTAATATTTCTGAATTTCAGATTTCCATTAAGAAAGGTGGAAATTGCATTTCTACTTCTATTTGATAGATTATTTGAGTTGATTTCAATAAAGCTATTTACTATTTCTCTCTGTGTTCTTGTTAAGTTTGATATTAAAGAAATATATGGACTTTCTATTTTGGCATGTTTTAAGGAATTATTCACTTCATACTCAATATATTTTACACATAAAGCCATCAATTCTTCATTAGACTTTTTTCCGCAATTTCTGAGATTTTCAAAAGTTCCACTCTCACGATAATGTTTTAATATCGCAGACAAGTCATTTAAGTTATTTTGGTTGCAGACGTTGAAAGAACGTACACTAATATCTTCAGAATAATATATTTCCTCGATTGTCATTTAATCCTCGATCAGTTTAAATTTAGCAGTTCTATGGTGTTGGCAAAATTCAGGTTCTTTGAATCGAAAGCCTGTCTTTCGTATTTTGGGTTAGGCAAATGTGCCTGAATATGTAATTGGCTATAATTTTTCAAGGTAGATTGGAGGTCTTGGATCAGGTCTTGGAGCATTTGCTGAAAAATTTGTCAGTTAAACATAAGAGTTTAATTTGAAATTCATTGAACCTCTGATAAAAGTATCTGGACAATGGTGAGTTTTTTCCTTATTTATTATCTGAGTCCTGTCCAAAATTTCGAAATCTTTTTGGGATGCAACTAGCTTGACATACTCCACCATTGTAAAAAGCCCCTATCTCTTCCTCCCCTTTCCTGATGTAAAAATTTGCTGAGCTAAACCAGTAGCACTTTCTGGCATAACATTCCAGCGCATCAAATTCATGAATAATGGCTAAAACGGTATAATGTTCATTCTTATCTTCCCAGTA